>NZ_AP017313.1:0-634389 GCF_002355435.1 Mucilaginibacter gotjawali | reverse complement strand
CAATAATAGCTGTGAACAATCCTTTTTCAGGCGATACGCCTGAGGCGATAGCAAATGCTATCGCCAGGGGCAGGGCCACAATACCTACGATCATGCCCGCTATGGCATCTTTGTAAAATTGCGCTTTGGTATAATTTTTAAGGGTATCAATCAGTTTTGGTCGGAATATAGTCTTCATCTCTTTATCTTTTAATCCACATTCTCAGCAAAGTATCGTAGGAAGTATTGACCAGGCAGTAATCAAGGGGTATAACGTCATCAAAACAATGAAAAGTAACCAGGCGCGTTCCGGATGGCTTTTCGGCTAATTTCTTATAAAGGTACTGCGTATAATAGCTATACAAACTAAAAGAAGTGGCTATTGTATCGTCAATGCTATTATCGGGATCGATATTTTCATAAAATGAGTTATAAAAATAAAAATGATCAAACTGGTTGAAATCCAGCTGGGTGATATTCGCATTCATAAAACTCACATTGTCCAACGCGGTATATTGTCTCGCCTCTTCAGCAAAATAAACCAGCTCCTCTCTTTGCTCCACCCCATGGAAAGTAGTTTCGGGATAATGGTAACCCGCAGTAAGGCAAAACTTGCCGATCCCGCTGCCAATATCCAAAACCCTTGCTCCTGGTTCGGCTAAAAACTCGGCAGCTTTGCGGGCAACGGCTATGGGTGTCCACTGTTTAAGTGATATTAATTGAAAATGTTCCGGGTACATCCAGTCAAACGCGGCATCATTTTGAAAAAGCGCAGCGTTGGTATCTTTCTCGTCAGATACCAGGGTTAGTTTCCTGTTTAATTGCTCATCCGGCCGCGGCGGGAAATCAGTATATGGGTAAATTTTGGTCACCTGCAAATTTATCACCTGTTCAGGCCCGGTGATATGGTATCACATCATCACAAAAACTGATATTTATCAGCTTTTAATTATATATATCTTTGCATATGAGCTTATCAGGAATATTCCCGATCGAACGATGGAACTTTACCACACAATCTATCCTGAATGTGCTGTCGGACGAGGACTTTAATTACCTGGTGAGCCACCAAAGCGACCAGGAATATCATAAAGGCGAAGTGATCTTCAGGGAAGGCACTGTTCCGGCGGGGATCTTTATCGTAAAAAAAGGAAAAGTTAAAAAATACAAAACGGACCGCGGCGGTAAGGAACAGATCATTTATGTGGCTAACGAAGGGGAACTGATAGGTTACCATGCAGTATTGTCGGGCGAGCGGTACCCCGATTCGGCGGCTGCCCTTGAAACGTCTCTGCTTAGTTTTATACCTGCAGAAGATTTTATGGAGGTACTGAACCGTTCACCTAATTTTACCCACCGTTTGCTGAAAGCGCTGAGCCACGAGTTTACTGTGCTCACTAACAGTATATCCGTATTTGCGCAGCGGACTGCCACCGAAAGGCTGGCCATTGCGCTGATCGTATTGCGCGAAAAATTTAAGGATGTGAACAGCGGGAACAAAGACACCGACCTTAATATTTCCCGCGCCGACCTGGCCAATATGGCCGGCATAGCCCAGGAAAACGTGATCCGGCTGTTAAAAGAATTTAAAGATGAAGGCATCCTCAGTACCGAGGGCCGCAAAATCAGGATCCTCGATATCCAGTCGCTGGTTAAAAAATCAAATTACAGGTAGATTTACATAAAAACCGCAAAGCGGACCGCCTTTCGGCAGCCCGCTTTTACGGTTTGTTTTTATTTGAAGGTAGTAATTCAGGCAAGTGTTTATTTGGAAAGATCAACCCGCGAGATAAGAACTTTATCACCCCGTTCAGTCTCGCTGAAAAACAAGCTGTAATTATCAATGGTTGTTGCATTGATGTTTGGATACAGGTAGAACTTCCTCCTTTCGCTTTCGCCCAGTGTATTAAAATCTGAAAGCTGGTTATTCACCATATCAATTGATCCATATTCAATGCTGTAAAGCGGCGACCATGTTGTAGTAATCGTATTTGAAAATCCGCCGAAGGTTGTGTGGGATTCTTTATGAATGGATTTTGCCATGCGCATCATCCAGTACAGGTTTTTACCATCTCCGGATTCCTGCATAAAGCTTCGCGAAGCAATATTATCTGAAGTAAGCGGCGCATTATTAAAAAAGCCCGAAGTTTTGCTCTGGTCTAAAAACACACCGTAATTGCGCCTTAATTCGCCGGTAGGTGAAAACTGGAACATATAAACGCCCTTATAGCTGCGTTTGCCTTTTACTTTTTTAAAGTCCTGCCCGTTTACAAATATGTCGCCAGAACGCGAAAAGGAGATCCCATTGATGACAAAGCTTTTCCCATCGAATTCAACGTATTTTTTCTGGTTTACCGGCTTTTCCTTTTTCTGGTCAAACTCATCAACGGCGGGCGAGCTTAGGAAATCAAATTTACCGTTGCTGATCTTGCCGATCTGGAAGTTGGTATATTTCAGGTCATCAAGTATCACATCAATTTTCGACTGGGTGATACCAAAATCGGCAGTTCCGCCGATCATGGAGATACCGCTTTTAAGCGCTGCAAAACCACCCGAACCTGAACTTGATTCTTCCTGTTCCTTATCATCTGCCGAAGTAGTGGGCACCAGGGTGGTTTTATAGATCTGGTTGATGTATTTGCCCTCATTTTTATTGTTTGCAGAACCATACATAAAAACAGAACCGCCATGATCATAGGCGCCCAAAATACGCCATCCGTTTGACGGGGATTGAAAATTAAAGCGCTCCAGCACTTCGCCCTTCGTATTCAACCGCACGTAAGTATAATTGGTTGGTTTCGGGTCAGAAACGCTGCCCAGACCCGAACCGCCCTGGGGCGCAAATACCAACACCCAATCGCGCGGGTTATCGTCGTTATCCAGCTCTGCATCGTCATCTTCCAGTGGGGCCGAGTAAATTGGCGCATTGGCATATTCAAAATCCAGGGTACCAAGGGTTTTTATATTTACATCATTGTCGCAACTTAAGATCTGGTAATGCATCATGGAGCCAGCCAGGTCGTTTTTCTTTTCCTGTTTTCCGGCAACTATTAAAACGGTACTGTCTGATTTTACTTCGTATGATCCTCCACGGAAAATATATTGCTCGCTATTGTCTGACACAGGCTTAACTTTTTCCAGCTGTTTAACAGATTTACTGTAGCTGCCGGTAAGCCACAGGTATTTCCAGGTGATCTCCTTTTTGCGGAACACCAGTTTTTGGGTGAGGTTAGCCGAAGCGGTTAAGCTATGCGTTACCCGGGTATCGCCTTTAAAATTAAACCATTTGTATTTGTGCCGCATTTTTTCAACCTCCTCTTCGTCTTTTACGGTATTGATGAGGTTGAGCTCTTTATCAAAGGTATAGATCTCACGTTTGATCTTCCGGTCGCTTGACCGTAAAACATATATCATATCAAAAGTACCTTTAGCCTGATCCACTTCTATCCCACCCAAAAAACCATTTTTAGCTTTACGTGAGATGTCGTAGCTTTTTTCCAGAACGGGTAATTGCGCAAAGGCTTGCGTTGCAAAAAGGATTGACAGGGTGACAATGCCCGGAAATAATTTTTTAATATTCATAATTATTGCTTGTTTATTTTGGTGATGGAGATATGTCCTTCGGTGATGGTTTTTGATGCAGGGTCGGTGTAGGGGTATTGCTTTGCTACAAAGTTGAAATCTGCTTCCACCTTTTTTCCGATGGTATCACATACGGTTACATTCAATGCGCCTGATTGGGAATCATAGCTTAAAACGGGCGAAGCCATGTAGGTTAAAAAGGCGCCTGAACCCAGCGTGGTACCGGCTGTTTTATTACCTGTTTTTGGGTCGAAATGAAATTCCAGCACTTCCTGGCCACCTTTGTAGGCATAAATATCCATTTGCCGGCCGCTTGCATTGGTATACAGCATTGCGGACGCTGAATCGATCTTTACTGCTGTGCCGTCGATCTTAAATGTTGAAGCGGTGCCCGTTACCTGTACAACAGGTTTTTGAACTGTTTTTTTACACGCAAAAGCGGTGAAACCTATAAAAAGGCATAGTACGATTTTTTTGAGTGGTGGTTTGGTTGAATTGCTCATGATTTAGTTGTTTAAGCAGCAAGTGGTTAGCTGCAAGCTGCTTAACAAAGCACGGTAATAAATCATGACGCGTAAATACCGAGCAATCGGCATATTTAACTACGTACAATTACCCGGAAAAGGTTGGCGAAGTTGGATTAAGTTGTTCCAGTTGACATGTTATCACCCCCTGTAACTTAATCAACCGCTTAACTTAATCAACTCAAAAATATCAGATGATCTTGCGCTCGTAGGCGTATTTGAGCAGGCCAACAACAGTTTGTGTATTGGTTTTGTGAAGGATATTTTTGCGATGGGTTTCAACCGTACGTTCGCTAATAAAAAGCGTTTCGGCAATGTCTTTGGTGGTCATATCCTTTTCAATCATGCGGATGATCTCGATTTCCCTGTCGGTTAGTTTCAATTCCTCCTGGTTGCGTTTGAAGGATTTCATCAGCTGCAGGGTGATCTCCTGGCCGAAATAGTTCTGGCCCTCTGCAATTTTAGTGAGGGCTTCTATCAGTTCCTTCTTCCCTGAGTTTTTAAGGATATAGCCCGAGATGCCGGCATCTATCATTTCGGCAATTACCTGGCTCTCGCCAAACATTGAAAGGGCCAGTATTTTGATCTCGGGGAAACGGCTTTTTACGATGCGGCTTAATTCAACACCGCTCATGCCGGGCATGCCCACATCGGTTATTAATATATCAACAGCAGCGGTTCTCAGCATTTCAATTGCTTCGGTGGGGTGCGTACATTCGCCGGCTACTATAAATTCAGGCCGGCCATCCAGCATCAGGTTAATGCCGTCGATCACCATCTGGTGGTCGTCCACTATAAAAATGCGTTTAGGGCCGTTTTCCATAATCGTTATATAAGCGGGATAAATATTGCTACTAATGTTCCTTTGCCCGGCGCTGAGGATATATCCACGGTCCCTTTAAGATATCCAACGCGGCTGATGATGTTTTTTAAGCCGATACCTGAAAATTTAGCAGGATCGCTGCTGTTAAAACCTTTGCCGTTATCTTCGATAGAGACAGTGATCTCCTGTTGGTCGCAAAGTAAAAGAATATCCAGCGAGCTTGCTGCTGCGTGTTTAATGACGTTGTTTACCGACTCCTGGATCACCCGGTATAAAACAGTTTCGGTAGTACTGTCAAGTGGCGTGTCAATACCTTTGGTCTCCAGGGATATTTTTAATTTTTCAGTCGGGATCTTATTGATAAAGTCGCGCAGCGCCGAAACCAGCCCGCTTTTGATCAGTGCGTTTGGCATCATCTGGTGTGCTATGGATCGTACCTCGGCGCAACTTTCATCCACCATAGCCATTGTTTTTTCAGCAAGAAGTCCGGCATCTGGTTTTTTTACCAAAAAACGTTCAACCAATATCTCCATGTTCATTTTTACCGCGGTAAATAACTGGCCCACACCGTCGTGCAGTTCGGCAGCTATCCGTTTACGCTCCCGTTCCTCGGCTTCAATAATGCCTTTTGATGCCAGTGTTTGCTGGCGCATCACTTCTGCCTGCAGTTGGGCCGCATGTTTGATGCGGTAACGCGAGTAAAAAAGGTAAGCCAGCACCAGTGCCAAAGCGAAGGCAGCAATAATAATAGTTATGGTAGCATTCCGCTTGCCGATCTCTAACTGCTGAATGGTGTTTTGCTTGTTGAGCAGTTTGATTTGTTCCTGCTTTTTTTCGGTTTCATATTTGGTTTCCAGTTCTTCAATAGTTTTAACCCGCTTTTCGTCCTGGATTTTTTTATTCAGTTCCACATATTTATTTTGGGCGGTTAAAGCCGCCCGGTAGTTGCCCTGCTGCTGGTATGTTTTGGACAGCATGCTATAGGCGTACATTTCGAGGTCTAAAAAATTTAATTGGTGTGCCCTGTCAATCGCGTCCAAAAAATATGTAGCGGCATCGGGTAATTTGTTTTCTTTTAAATAGATCTCGCCTAAATTTTCTATCGCCATTGCTTCCCCGGTTTTATCGCCTATACCGGCACGCAGGTCCCTCGCCGAATTCATCAATTGTAAAGCCTTTGAATAATTGCCTTTGTCGGACTGCGCCGACGATAAATAATCCAGGCAATAGGACATCCCTACTTTATCGTTAACTTTTTTGTATAAAATAAAGCTGGCGTTAAAAGCATCAATGGCGCTGTCTGTTTTTCCTTCATCATAAAACATCAACCCCCGGTTATTTAAGGCGGTAGCTTGCTTAGTTTGATTTTTGATGGCTATTGCAAAGTCTATCGCTTTTTTACTTACCTCGTCTGCCGCGTTGAATTTTTTTAGTTTGACGTAGAAGACGCACATGTCTGCATACAGATCCGTTAACCCACTGGTATCCTTTGCAGACTGATAAGCCCGCTCGGAAGTAAAATACCAACGTAACGATTCATCAAAGTTGCCTCCCAGGTAATTGGCCATACCGAGTAAGTAGGCGCTTTGGCCTGCCAGTTTTTCGTTCTTTTCGGCACGGGCCTTTTTAAAAGCCGGCTCAGCAAACGCTATTACCTTTAGATAATTGAGTGTTTTATAATGCAGCGCGGAATCGATCAGCTGTTTTGCGCCCTGTCCATACCCGGCAAAACGCATCGCAATGGTAAAAAGAAGAAGAAGGGTGAATTTCCTCATAAAAGATTTATGAATGAATATATAAAAAATATGAGGTGATGCGATATTAATAAGATAAAATAATTAAATATCTGCGTTTAATAAAGCTCATAACCGGTTCCGTGGCATTTGTAACATGGCGTAGACACAGAAACGAGGTGCGTGTTTGCCGGGCCCGACCAATCTTCAACATGCCTTTGAACGCCCGAGCCAAAACATACCGAACAGGCAATTTTTACCGGACCGGACGGTGCTGCCTTTTGGGGCTGATCACCACGCAGATCAGCGCCCGGCGGAATTACCGGCGCGACAGGAATTACTGCAACGCCATTTACATAAGGTATGCTAAAGCCGTTGGGCGATGTTATTGTTCCATTATATTCCATTCCCCGGCTATCGTAATTGCCCCTGTAAACCGCGCCGGTAAAATAGCGATATACGCCGCTTACCTTTTCGTTATCGTGAAAATTACCCTCAAATTTATCTCCGTTGGCAAATTCGAATTTCCCCTGGCCGTCAAAGTGCCTATTTTTAAAATATCCGGTATATTTTCCGCCCGAATCAAACTGAAAAGTGCCATAGCCGGTAATGCAATCGCCGCTGATGCAGCGGATATTCTGCGTAACAAGCCGATTATAGTCCTCGGGCGCAACCCGCTCAAGTTGCGAAACGATCTTTTTACCTGCCTGATAGCTTGCATTTTCGCGGGAGCCATCTTTGTTGATGATCACCCCTTCGCCCTCTTCCAACCCATTTACAAACGGCCCCATGTAGGTATAATCATCGTATTTCATTACACCTTTACCCTCGGGCTTGCCGTTTTTAAATTCACCGGTGTACACGCACCAGCCATAATTATAAGTGCCGGTGCCGGTGGTGCAGTTACCCGACGTACATTGCGCGTACAAACGGGTAGCAGACATCACCAGGATTATTGCAATTACAGTTTTCATTTATTTGATATTACCAGCAAGTTGTTTGGCTTTTTGGTCATCAGCATCGGCCAATGCATTGTTCCCTTTATCGCGGTACATTGAGGCACGCAGCATGTACAAAAGATAATAATCGGGATTTATCACAAGGCCTTTGGCTATCACCTGTAAGGCCTCGTCGTATTTATCCAGGTTGTATTGTGCCGTTGCCAGTAATAGAAAGCTATCCGGCGATTTTGCGTCCAGGGCCATCGCTTTTTGGGCGTCGGCTAATGCTTCGGTGTATTTATTTAGATACAGGTAAAGCCTGCACCTGATCCAGAAGTACTCTTGGGCGTTAGGTATAATTTCAATTGCCCTATTAATGAAAGGTAAACCTTTGTCGTATTGCTTTGCGTACATATAGGCACCAGCCAGGTGGTAGTAAGAGACCGCAAGGTCAGGCGCCAGGGCGATTGCAGCGTTCAGGTCGGCAACAGCTTTATCGGTTTGCTTCAAGTCGGTATACAATACTCCGCGAAATTCCAGCGCCTCGAAATATTTAGGGGACAGTTCCAGGGATTTATTACAATCGCCCAATGCGGCATCTAAATTCTTTGAATGAAAGTAAACCAGGGCCCTGTAATAATAAGCAGTCGCGTTATCATCCCTTATGGAAATATATTTATCCAGGTCTTTTAAAGCCTGGGGGTAACGGCCGATATCATCCAGGTCCTTGCCCCGGCCCAGGTAAGCATCAGGGAAATCGGGGTTAGCGGCAAGGCTTTGGCTAAAATAGGTTAAAGCCTGCTGCCTGTCGCCTAAAACATTATACGCCGAGCCTTTCACAAACAGCATCATAAAATCAGGCTGATGGGTTTTTAAATAATCATCCACCATGGTTAAGGCTTCCTGCGCTTTGTTGATGCGGATAGCGGCCTTTGCCTTTACCACCATAAAATTTGGCGCGCCGCCGGTAAGTTTAAAGCCCTTATCCGCCACCGTATAAGCATCCTGGTAATTGGTATTCATCAGGTACAGGTTGCCCAGCGCGTTCATACTATACAGGCTTTGCGGGTTTTCTACCAATGCTTTTTTAAAGGAGGTAATGGCCTCATCCATTTTCCCTTGTTTGTAAAGGTCGGTGCCGGCCTGTTCTAATGGGCTGAGAGTGGGCTGACAGAAAGTGATGCCCGCAGCAAGCAACAAAACCAATGTTGTGATGAGCTTTTTCATTAATATAATTTCTTTAAATAATCACAGTAATAAGTTTGATAAATCATAGTTGATGCCGGTGATATATACATTTTCATGTAAGTGTAGGATGAGGTTTTTGTGCGAACTATCCTGATCCCGTATTTTTTCCCGGCATCGTCCATACACGAAAGCTGAACAACCTTATCGTATTGGCCGTCAGCAAATTCGTCGCCGATGGTCAATATCCTTAGTTTTAATACTACCTGGGTATCAACAGATATAGTGAATAACGAATCCTTTGCGTTTACCTGGATCATCCCGGATACATGCTGTTCCGGGCCGTCCTTATCTCCATTAAAATCCAGTGATTTTTGGGTTTGCATATAGGACGTAAAGTGAATGGGCTTAAACGCTTTTTGTGCAAAAGCTGTAAAAAGCAGTCCGCAAAGTATGATGGTGCTAAATAATTTTTTCATGGTTATAGTAGCTATAGGGTCAGTCAGTGTATAGTTCCTGGAGGTAGTCGCAGTCATAAACTACCGGATCTGCACCGTCGCAGTTTACCTGTACGTTCATTATTTTGGTGCCGTTGGGCTGTTGCTGCCGTGCTATCATTATGGTGTACGATTTGCTATCGCTGCCGTTACAAAGAAAGCTCAACCATGTTGTCAAGGACTTATCATCAGATAATGCGTTTTGTTCGGGCGCCATCATTTCGATCTTGAATTTTTTTGCCGGGCCTTCGCCGATGATAATGGTGGAATCTTTCATATTGACCTTAATATCCCCTGAGGCGGCGTTTTTATTGGCTCCGGAGATGATCATGGTGTAATGAATTGGTTTAAATGTTTTTTGCGCGAAAGCAGTAATAAACACCCCGCTTAAAATCAGGGTTGTGATTATCTTTTTCATGTTGTTTAGTTCGTAAATAAGTTCTCTTCCAAAGTGCAGTAGTACCCTTTCCCTGTACCGTTAGGGTAGGTGATATTAATGACCATTTCATTATCCGACCTGTAAGCATACTCGCGCCGGATGGTAGCAGTGCAACTTTTGCCCGCGGCGTCGGTACATGCAATGATGAGCTTTTTGTTACCGTATTGATCGGTGGTTTCGGCGCCAACGTTTTTTATGGTGTAATTTTTATCGTCTTCGCCATCGGCGGCTATTTTTAGCGAGTTATCACTTAGGTTGATGCTAATGCTGCCGTTTTTCGGGCCGGGCATTGTGTTCACTAATTCCGTTGTCATCAGGTTGTCCCGCAGGATAGCTGAGTTGACTCTATGGAAATAAAACTGTTTAAAAGTCCTGGCTGATTGCTGTCCGGGCGTTTGCGCGAATAATTTGGCGGCGCAAAACAGCAGCGACACCACCAGCAACCATATTAAAACTACTTTTTTCATATTATTTGTTGTTTGTAAATCCATATAAATAAACTGTTTGGCTCACCTTATCGCTGGTGTACCGTAAAACCAGGTTGCCGTCTTTATCGTGGATGTCGGTAACGGCTTTTCCTTTTTCATTGTTGTAATCATTCCCGGTATAATCACCGGTTTTTACCATTTTGTTCAATTCATCTATGTACTGGCCAACAATTGGTATCAGGGCAGTTAACTTGTCGCCTGTTGCGTCATAATTTAAAATGAACATATTTTGGCCTGCCTTTACATGTAAGATAAAAGCGTCGGCAGCTACCGCCGGCTTTTTGGCCTCGTAATAAACGTTTTGGGTAACGGTATCTTCCTCCACTTTCTTTCCAATCTCGTTGGTAAAATTGCTTTTGGCACTTTGTAATAACTGGTGTAGTTCGGTTATTACCGGCGCTTCGGTTTGTGCTTGCGCCGATAAGCCAAAACTTACCAGGGCAATGAAGATGAGCAGTTGAATTTTCATGATTGATAACGATTTTAGTGTTTATCAAAGCTATCTGAAGCAGCCACCCGGCACAATACCGATGAAGCGGTATATTTTAGTAAGTAGTTGACACATGGGCTTGAGCAACAATACAGTGACCTTTGTTTGGATTGCCGATTTTTATTTACATTGTACATGTGTATTCCGGGCCGGGTATAGCCGGGGCGGTCGGGATAATTACCAGCTTAATTTTTGTCAAAATGAAAAAGTATCCATACCTGCTGCTGTTTCTGATCAGCTTAGTTAGCGAGAGCATTTTTGCACAAGCAAAAACCGATAGCCTGTTCCAGGTCAAGGGGTTTATTATAGCTGCGCCCAAACCAAGCGGAGTTGCTGATTTTGTAAAATTTATTAATGAAGAACTTGCACCCCGCAAAGTGAACACACTGATCCTGCGGATAGATTTTAACTATGAATATAAAAGTCACCCCGAGCTAAGGGACTCTGCAGCTTTATCCAAACATGATGTTAAAATTATATTGGAAGCCTGCAAAAAGGATGGCATCAGCATCATCCCTCAAATTAACCTGCTGGGGCATCAGAGCTGGGCGGCAAAAACTGAGAAATTACTGCAGGTTTACCCTGAATTTGATGAAACGCCATGGATAAAAATGCCTGCGCCGGCCGATTATAAATGGCCAAATGCCGACAACCTTTATTGCCGCAGCTATTGCCCGCTGCATCCTGGCGTGCACAAAGTGGTTTTTGATTTGGTAGATGAGATCATGGAAGTTTTTGAAGCCTCTGCCTTTCACGCCGGCATGGATGAAGTTTTTTACCTGGGCGAAGATAAATGCCCGCGCTGTGCCGGCCGGGATAAGGCAGTACTTTTTGCCAATGAGGTACAAACTATCCGGGATCATTTGGCCGAACGGGGCAAAGAGCTTTGGATATGGGGCGACCGCCTGATTGATGGCCGTGCAACCGGTATTGGCGAATGGGCAGCAAGCTATAACGACACTTACCGCGCTGTTGACCTGATCCCCCGTGATGTAGTAATCTGCGACTGGCAATATGACCAGGACAACCAGACTGCCGTTTATTTTGCGCTGAAAGGGCTTAGGGTAGTTACCTGCACCTGGAACCGGCCTGACGTTGCCGTAGAACAGGTGGAGGATCTGTACCGGTCAAGAGCAATATCGGGCAAGGAATTAAAAGGGCGTTTTTACGGGATCGCCGAGACGGTATGGTCGTCGCCTGTGCAGTTTTTAAATGGCTATTATGGTAGAACAGTTAATCCTAAAGATAATGACAACAGCCCCTGGAACACTTTCAGGGTTATGTATGATAAGATGGCGCAGCTGGAACAGGGTGGTATAGGCGGAAAATAGGGGGCTACTTTTAATGGGTCCATTGAATTTCTTCTATTTCTTTTTCCAGTGGACAGTAAGGCGTTCATCATACGTAAAAGGTTCCATTTTTTCAACGGTAATGCGGGCTGCGCCGGGGTGCAAGGGGTTGATCAGCACATTTTGCGAATAAGGATCGATCACACTTGGCACGAACAGCAGAGGTGAGCTTTTGGCGGTTAGCCAGGCGTTACCAATTCTTTTCAAGATCTCAGGCGCCGGATAATGCTTCCAGTTTGAAGGTAATTGTTCAATTTCGATAATCTCGCTGGCGAGAGATTCATCTACCGATATCATGCACATCATTAAATCATGGTGGATCTCTTCAGGTAATAAATGGACCAGCTTTTCAAGGATACACGTAGCAGAATTGAAAGACGTGTAAATAACGGGCAAATGATCGTGCCAGCGCGCCGAGGACAACAATCCCCCGCGCCCGCTAAGGTCGGCAGCGTATTTTTCACGGGCAATACGATAAAGGATCATGAGTAAAATCCGTACTCAATTTGCGATAACAGGTCGCTCACCATCCTGAAACCTTCGGAAGTATCGAGGAGTTGCAATGGGACTTCCATGCCAAGTGCCATCTGGGGCCTTTGCAGCCAATTTTCAAAAGTGTGCCGATCTCCAAAAACATCCTCGCCCCTTACATACAGCCGGCTCAATTCATACAAAAAATTCGACTGTTCCGCCGAAAGCCGGTCCTCGTTATGGTATCGGTTTAGTTGCCTTGTGCTGATATGCAGAATGTTTGAAAGATCTTTGCGGGAAACGCACGTGTTTTCGAGCACAAAATTTACGGTTTCAAAAGGAAATCCCTGCCTCAGGCAGCTGATAACATCCATCCTTTCAGTACATCCGGCTTTTGCCTCTGAATGTTCACCGGGGATAAAATACCACCATGCTTTACAGCTTTCATCACCTGTATTGCCTAATTCCTTTAAATCAAATGGTTTCGGCTTTTCCATAAAACAGACATATGTCATCAAATATAAAGACAAACGGCCAAAATAGCAAATTATTTTTAACCCTTTAAAAGCTGAATATTGCCTGTTGAAACACCCCGACGGGAATGTTTTAGTGCAGACTTGGTATTAATTAAGTGTAAGCGGTTGTTTATCGATCACCGTAATAACCTTACCTACCATTTCATCAACATCAAAAGGTTTCCGGATATAATCGTCGGCTTTACATTCTTCGGCAATCAGTTCGATGTTATTTGCTGTAGAAAGGATGATAACGGGAATATGTTTGAGGGATTCAAATTGTTTGATCTTTAAACATAACCTGTGGCCGGGCTCGTTATTGATAAACTCATCTATCAGGATTACATGCGGTTTAAAGGCCAGTAAACTATCCAATGACTGCGGCTCGGGAATGCCCATGCATTCAAAACCTTCCTCTTCCAAAATAAAAGCAACAATGTTCCTTATATCATAATCGTTCTCAACTACCAGCACTTTTTTCTTCACTTTCACGGCTATAAATTATTTAGAAGATCAAATATATAATTAAAAATTAAATTTCAAAATTCAGGGATTAAGACAGCTTGCGATTAACCAGCAGGCTAAAGAAATCATTTCAGAAAAAATTGCGCAAGTAATTACTTGCATTTATATTTGCAAGCACTTAATGCCAATATGAAAGCCAGAAGAGACGTATACCAGGCCATAGCCGACCCGACGCGCAGAGCGATCATTAACCTGATTGCTGCCCAACCCCATAATGTGAATTCCATCGCCGAAAAATTTGACATAAGCCGGCAGGCTATCTCACTGCAACTTAAAATATTAGCCGATTGTGGCCTGGTTACCATCAAACAACGCGGCCGCGACCGTTTTTGTGAAGCGCAACTGGATAAACTGAGCGAGGTATCGGCTTTTGTGGACCAGTACCGCCAGCACTGGGAAAATAAGCTGGATGCTTTGGAAACGTATTTGGAAAAATTAAAAAAAGAAAGATATGGAAAATAACAGCAGCACACGCGACAGGGAATTACTCCTTACCAGGACATTAAATGCCCCTGTTGAATTGGTTTGGGAAGCCTGGACCAACCCCGAACATATAGCCAACTGGTGGGGACCCAACGGGTTTACCAATACCATCAGCAAGATGGACTTTATAGCAGGCGGCGAATGGGAACTGGTAATGCATGGCCCGGATGGCACTGACTATAAAAACAAGAGCATTTTTACAGAGATCATCCCGTTTAAGAAGATAGTATACCAGCATATTTCGGCGCCAAAATTTACAGCTACAATTCAATTTGTGGCACAGGGAGAAAAAACGCTGATTAAATGGCATATGCTTTTTGAAACCGCTGAGCAATTTATCCAGGTGGTGAAAACATTTAAAGCAGACGAAGGCCTAAAACAAAACATTGAAAAACTGAATGTTTACCTCGAAGGCATGAAATGATCAGGAAACACACGCATTAACGCACAAAACAATAAACCTATGGCAACCATACAGGTAGCAGGGTACGCCCCTGTAAACGGCATTAAAATGTATTACGAAGTGTGGGGCGAAAGCGGCATGCCCTTAGTGCTGATCCACGGCGGCGGCTCAACGATTGAAACTTCTTTTGGGAATATCCTGCCTTATTTTGCCGCATATGGCAAGGTGATAGCCGTTGAACTGCAAGCACATGGCCGCACCAGCGACCGGAATGTCCCCGAATCATTTGAGCAGGATGCCGATGATGTGGCAGGGCTGCTTAATTATCTTAAAATAGCTAAAGCGAATTTCTTCGGTTTCAGCAATGGCGGTACTACCAGCCTGCAAATTGCCATCAGACATCCTGAACTTGTAAATAAAATAATTAACCTCGCCGGCGCTTATAAAAGGGATGGCTTTATCCCGGGTTTTTTTGAGGGGTTTAAGAATGTCACTTTAGCTCATATGCCCCTGCCGTTAAGAACCGCTTTCCTTAAAGTCAGGCCTGATCAAAATGCATTGCAAAACATGTTCGAAAAGGATGTGGCAAGGATGGTGAAATTTAAAGACATAGCAGATGACCTTATGCGGGCTATAAAAGCGAAGGTATTGATTATGACAGGCGACCAGGATGTTATGCCATGCGAACATGCAGTAAAAATGTCGCAATTAATACCCGGGGCGCGACTGGCAATATTGCCGGGAGCACATGGTGCATGTATCGGCGAGGCCGGCACCGTTAAAGCAGGCAGCCGGCAGCCTGAAATAACAGCCATACTGGTGGAAGAATTTTTGAAGGAGTAGAATTTATTAGTTAAATATCCATAACTGATTATTATTGAATTTAGCTGCCATCTTTGATTATTTTTTTATTTTACAGTTATTTAATGCATTTTATTATAAAATTTGTAGTGAATTATTAATTTTAGTAAAAAATTAGTAATTTGCAATATGCAAAACAGGGCATGTAAGCGATTTTATGTAATAATTGCACTTTTTTTTGCGCTTTTTTTACGTGCAGTACCGCTATTTGCATCTCAAACTCTCGAAAAACCTGTTTCTGCCGTCCATAAGTTAAACCCTGCCCATAATATTACAGCTTCCATTGGAAATAATGGTGAAGACATTATCCTAAATGGCAGTAATTATATTCAAACCGCGAACTACAGGTTTCAAAAAACAGGCCATTCTTTTAACAGTCTTTTTATTGAACTCTTCAGCCTGTTTATTTTCGCTGAATACTTAAAAAATAAACGCAAAACCATCAGTAGCGGATATGCGCGTTTTCTGCGACTGCTGCTTTTTCCCAATCATGTTTTCTGGTAATAGTTTTTTACAATTCATTTTAATGGCGCATTAATTTCTACGCCACCCTTTTAATGGCATGGAATCGTATATCCATGTACTAAAATTATTGTATAAACTCTTCTCAAAAAAACTGCAAAATGAAAAAATTTGTACCCTTCGGCATGCTTATCATTGTGGTAATTCTTGCCTGTATATACCCCGGAAATACGGTAACACCCTCAAAAACCCCGATAGACAAGGCCGATACAGCATGGTTGCTAATCTCGACAGCGCTTGTATTGTTAATGACACCCGGCCTGGCCTTTTTTTATGGCGGGATGGTGCAAAAAAAGAATGTGATCTCCACTATGCTGCAAAGTTTCGTATGTATGGGCCTTATCACCATAATATGGGTCGTGTTTGGTTTTAGCCTGGCATTTGGCGAGGATGTTGGCGGACTGGGTATTATCGGCAACCCCAAATCATTCTTTATGATGCAAAATACGTTGGGCGTATCGTGGGGCACCATCCCCGTTATCCTGTTTGCTATGTTCCAGTTAAAATTTGCGGTTATTACGCCTGCACTGATCACCGGCGCCTTTGCTGAACGGATCCGTTTTAATTCATACCTCATCTTTATTACGCTGTTCGCTATTTTTATTTATATGCCACTGGCGCATGCCACCTGGCATCCGGAAGGCTTCCTTTACAAATCAGGGGTGCTTGACTTTGCAGGGGGAACAGTTGTACACATGTCGGCAGGATGGGCCGCGCTGGCATCTGCCATCTATCTAAAAAAACGCAATGAAATACCTGACTCACATACCCCGGCACGTATCAGCTATGTGATTTTAGGAACTGGTTTGCTTTGGTTCGGTTGGTTTGGTTTCAACGCGGGTTCAGCGCTTGGCGCTAATGAGCTTGCGTCAACCGCATTGGCTACTACAACAACCGCCTCAGCAGCTGCGGCCATGTCGTGGATATTTTTTGATATGATCAGGGGTAAAAAGCCATCGGCAGTTGGCGCGTGTATCGGCGCGGTTGTAGGTTTGGTGGCCATTACCCCCGCCGCAGGTTACGTAACGGTTTCCAGCTCATTAATCGTTGGCATCGTTGCAGCAGTGGTAAGCAACCTTGTGGTGATATGGCGGTCAAAAACCAATATCGACGATACGCTTGATGTATTCCCCTGTCACGGTGTCGGCGGGATGGTAGGCATGTTGCTTACCGGCGTATTTGCTACCAAAAGCGTGAACAGCGCGGGTGCCGATGGTTTGTTTTACGGCGAAACGGCCCTGTTTGTTAAGCATATTGCGGCTTTGATAGGCGTATCGGCTTTCGCATTCATAGGGTCATATATTTTATTGAGAGTCACTAACAGGATCAGTCCGCTGCGGGTAACCACCGGAGAAGAACTTGCAGGATTGGACATCAGCCAGCACGGCGAAGAGCTTTAGCGGTAAGCTTTCAAAAACAGAATTCCGGATGCTGCAATAATATAATATCCAAAGTAACATTCAAACGCAGGCAGCCTTTTAAAAGCTTCCTGCGTTTATAAAAAATAAACTAAACTTTTTACAGCATAAGTTTAAATAAGTATTTTTAAATCAAATATGTAAACCATTTTAACCATGACCGTTGACGAAATTATGGCCGACCTGCAATCGCACGGCAGCGAAAGCATCAAAAAGGTTTTATTAAAACATGGCGTCAGGGAGCCATTTTTTGGCGTGAAGGTGGAATATTTAAAACCTATCCAAAAAAAGATAAAAAAAGATTACCAGCTGGCAAAAGACCTTTATGCTACCGGGAACGCAGATGCCATGTACCTGGCCGGCCTGATTGCTGACGACGAAAAGATGACCAAAGCCGACCTGCAAACCTGGGCCGAGCAGGCACTATCTACCAATATTAACGAATATACCGTGCCCTGGGTTGCTGCCGAAGGTAAGCTTGGTTTTGAAATGGCGATGGAGTGGATAGACAGCCCGCAGGACCATATCGCCGCTGCAGGGTGGTCAACACTGGCAAACCTGGCCGCTTTGAAAGAAGATATTGAGCTGGATATTGATGCTTATCGGGGCTTGCTGCAAAGGGTGATAAAAACCATTCATGCATCGCCTAACAGGGTGAGGTCAAAGATGAACAGCTTTGTTATTAGCGTGGGGTCTTATATCAATCCTTTGAACCCGGAAGCCGTTGCCGCGGCCAATGAGATTGGGGCTGTTTATGTAGACACGAGCGGAACGGCTTGTAAAGTGCCCGATGCCGTGGAGTATATAAACAAAGCCATAGCGCGGGGATCACTAACCAAAAAGAAAAAAACAGTGAAGTGTTGAGGAGAAGAGCGTCCCCGTTAGCTAATGAATTATATGGATAAATTTTGTTCAAACATCCCAGCTCCGCTCTTTTCAAGGGATATTGCATATACGAAGTTTAAAACATTCTTGACAACTTGACAAGAAATTACTATTTTTACTTAATTGAATTTATCATCATGAAAACGATGTCTGTAGGGGAGTTTAAAACACATTTTTCTGAAGTGCTCGAACAAGTAAAATCAGGGGAAGAATTTGCGGTAACCTATGGCAAAAAGAAAACAGTTGTTGGCTATTTTTTGCCTGAAAAACGTGATCAACCTAAAATTAAATTAGGGATAGCAGAGGGTAAAGCAAAATTTACCTTCAGCCCGGACTTTAAAATGACTGAAGAAGAATTTTTAGGATTGTGAACTATCTGCTCGATACGCATACCTTAATCTGGGCTATTTCAGACCAGGAGAAATTTTCGGCCCAAGTGATCCAAGCCTTTAATGACCCCGACAATACTTTTTTTGTCAGCACGATCTCTTTTTGGGATATTTCGCTGAAACTCTCTGTAGGCAAACTAAGTATAGATGGTATGATGCCCGACGAGATACCAGCCCTGGCCTTAAAATCAGGCTTCCAAATTATTTCACTTTCCTCTGAAGAAAGTGCAACTTATTATAAACTTAAAATAACCAATCATAAAGATCCGTTTGACAGAATGCTGATCTGGCAGGCCATACAACGAAATATGGTTTTTATAACTAAAGATAAAAGTATCCCGGAGTACAGGGATGCCGGGTTAAAAATCCTTTGGTAAATTTGTGCTACTGAAACAATTGGCTGCTATATTTTCGGACCAAAAAAATACCCCAACCAACCGGCCGGGGCATCCTGTGTTTAGTTTAGGGTAGAATTTTTTTTAATGCCTATTTAAAATCCAGGTCTCCTACATACACGGCACCGTTGGCATCCTTTTTCATTTGCAGTACGATGATCTCCTTCTTTTCATCGGGGGTGCCGTAATGGGTAAACATTTCGGCCATAATGGTGGTGGGGCCGGCAATAGTAACCTGCCTGTCGCCATAATAATTGATCTCGATCTTATAGGTACCCTTGATAGCCTTTTTCAGCAGGAACTGTTCGGGGCCAAAACCTTGCGTCATATCATGCGAGATGCGGCCGCCAATGGCAGTACGGTTATGGCTGTAATAACATTTTTCGCCGTTAGGGTCGGTTACCCACAGGTCGATGTCGGTATTGTTCATGTTCCAGTCCATTACGATGCGGATATCAACGGGCATCGCTTCGATCATGGTTTTCGGAATGGCCGAAAGGTTCAGTTTCCCTTTATGTAAAGCGATGATCCGGTTGATCTCAGGCAGAAAGATTTCCTGGATGCCATCATAAAGTGCATCGGCGTCGCTGGTATAGCTTTTGGTCATGGCATCGTATAACACATCCAGCGCCCTCTGGTGTTCGCCGGCGTCTTCCAGGGCCAGGCCGTAATCGCGGAAACTTTGCGGATCAAGCGGGCGCAATTCGGTAACCTTTTTAAAGGCGAATACTTCGCCTTCCACATCGCCCTGCTGTTTTAATTTATAGCCCAGCATTTTGTAAAGTTCATAGCTGCCCAGGTCGAGTTCAGCAAGGTTGCTTAAAATGCGTTCGCCCAATTCCCTGTTGCCGGTTTTGATGAAATGCTCGGCTACATCAAAATAATAAATGGGGTTGCTGCCAAACGAAGTTCTTAATTCCAGGTACTTAAAATACTGAAGCGCTTTATCTGTTTTTCGGATGGTTTTTAAATAATCAGCATCTACCGGCTGATAGGTAACGCTGATGTCGCCATCGGGTGTTTGGTTGCCAATATGGCTGTTTGCATTCGCCGGTGTCGGTTTTGCATTTTTGGTGGTCACAATAATCACACCGTTTGCCCCCGCAACCCCGTAAATGGCGGTCGCGCTTGCATCCTTTAAAACGTTGATGGTTTTTATGTCGTTGGGGTTCAATTTTGAAACATCATTCACCTGCACACCATCAACGACATAAAGCGGCGGGCCGCCGGCGTTAGATAAGCTGGCATTCCCCCGAAGAACATACTTCTCGGCGGCTCCTGCTGAGGCTTTGCGTACAAAAAGGCTGGTGTCAACAGGCGCGGTGGTTTGTGAGGCATTATCGGGAGAAACAACAACGCCGCTAACCCGGGCCGAGAGTCCATAAGCAATGCCGGTAACAGGCTGGTTGAGGTCTTTTGCAGTTACCGTAGCAGTTGAATAGCCCATTTGTGTTGCAGCCGGATTATTAACTTTTGCATCGGACGCAACCACAACCTTTGTTTGATCAGCGTTCGCAACCTCGATATCCCGAACGGTTGGCGGGGTCTCGCGCACAGTTGCCGGGGTTACCGTCGTCACGGAGCCTGTAACAGAAACCCTTTTTTGCGTGGCATACCCAGTCACCACCACTTCATTTAGCTGGCTTGACACAGGGCGCAACTCAATATCTCCTAAATCGCTGCCGGTAACCCTCACCTCACCGGTTTGAAAACCAATGAACGATATCACCAGTTCGCTCCCGGCATTGCCGCGCAAAGAAAAATGTCCGTTAACGTCAGTTACAGCGCCCGTATTGCCGCCTTTTACTTGTACCGTTGCTCCAACAATGGGCTGATGGTCATCACTTGCGATAATCCTGCCGGTAAGATTTGCAAGGTAGGTCCCCGCCGGTACCTGCATTCGGGTACTGCGGCGCCTTATTCGCGGCCTTGCGGGCGGGTTTGGTTTTACCGCTGCAACCTTAATTTCTTTGGGTTTAAAATCGGCGCCCCACCAGTTGTTCAGCTCTGTTTGCATTGCTTCAGCTGTGCCGATATTTTCTCTTTCCTGCTGGTTATTGACGCCTCTTTGTTTCATTATAGCGTCAAACTGTTCGCGCAGCTCGGCAGGGGGCTCAATATTATAGGTGATATAATCGTTCACCGATTCCAGCACGATGAGTGAAGTATTGCGGGTAACAATGCCAAAGCGCTTTCCCAATGATTCAATGTCCTGCCGGTTGGCGTTGTAGTTGATATCCAGTTCGCTGATTTTTTTTTGCGCCCATAGTTTGGCTACGTCAACATCATCAACTTCGTCTTTCGACAGGTCGAGCGTAACCGCTTTTTCGTAGCTTACCTTATCACCATAGCCATATTGTAAAGTAAGTACCTGGTTAGGGTCGCGGGTAATGCCGGCGATAGAAAATGTACGATCAACGGCTACACGCAATGAGGGGTAGTTTTCTTCCACCGTGCCACTCACCTTTATCCCTAAGAAACGCAAAGGCTGCGTGGTTAAACTATTTAGGGCTTTGAGGCTATCTGTAGAGGTCAGGTCGATCAGTTCCCCACCGGTTTTCAGGGCGATGAGCTTCAGGTTGCTGTAATCAGCCGAGGCGGAGGAGTTGATACAGTAAACAGGCTTGTTGTTTAGCCTGATGGTTTTTTCGCCGAAAGTCTGGTGGCCGTCGCTCATCAGTAAATATTCGTCGGCGGGGTATTGCGCGAGGTTGATCTTGCCGAAATCGGTAGCGCCGTCGTAGATTGTGTGCTCCAATGCGGCTTTTAGTTCTGCCCAGTTGCCGTTGGCAATGGTATAGGTTTTGGTGTTGATAATGGTGTTGCTGAAGGTGACCAAAGTGATCTCCGCATTGTTTACT
Organism: Mucilaginibacter gotjawali; assembly: GCF_002355435.1. NCBI lineage: Bacteria > Pseudomonadati > Bacteroidota > Sphingobacteriia > Sphingobacteriales > Sphingobacteriaceae > Mucilaginibacter > Mucilaginibacter gotjawali. Next base: position 612,631 of record NZ_AP017313.1, on the reverse strand, counting down.
TTTTTGAAATAAGCATCCAGCAGCGCAAACTCTTTTTTGCCGTCACGGGCAGCGCCACTCAGCGAAGCATCCCATAACAAACCGATACGGTGCGGCAGCGCTTTATTTACGATCTGCGGCTGCAGGGTAGTATTGATAAAATAGTAATATTTGTTACCCAACGCCTGGATCATTACTTCAGCGGCATCGACTGGTTTAGGTATAGAGAATGACAATGAATGATTAGGCACATAATTGATTTTATCTATAGCCGCCAAATAGGTGTTTTGATGCTTATCGAATTGAAGGTTATCACCACCTGTATTATCCGTAACCGGGGCCGCGGCGCTCTGGATGACGGAAGCGCTGAGCGAGAATTTCTCCACGGTATCTTTTACGTTAAGGGGCAGGGTAAATTTGAGTTCGCCGTTATTCGCCAAAGGGATTTCTTCCTCATAACCAATAATTACCGTGCGGGTGCTGTGCGGGTTGATGGGATAGATGCGCGTACGGAACGTGTTGCCCTCTACTTTCTCCAGCAAACCGGGGTCGATACGGCGGCGTTCAACAGCTTCGAACACTGCGGTGCCTTTGCCACGGTCGACAGGTACCGCCTCGCGCATTTTGCCATTGATGTCCAGCGCGTAACGGCTTACACTGATACCATCTTTCAGCGGGAACGACAGCGTGCCTTCCAGGATGCGCGAAGTAGTGTTATAGAAAGTCATCTGCCAGGTGGTGCGGCTGATGTTACCATACACCGCGACATCGATCTTCAGCTGCTGCAGCTTTACGCCGTTATTGCTTTTACCATCCACAGTAAGCTGCGGGCTTTGGCCAAAGGCTGCCGGTACGTGTATTATCAACAATACAAGTACCGGTACAAGGAAGTAGGTGAGTTTTTTCATGGAATCGTTCATTTTCCTGTAGGATGCAGGAAGAAGAGCGATTCCATAAATGATTTAAAAATTTATATTTGGATGTTGATCATTTAAGGGATCAACACAATTTTTCCGCGGGTATGCCGCTGCTCCAGGTCGCGATAGGCTTCGCGTACCTGTGCCAGGGGGTAAGTTTTTGCGATACTTTAAACGATAAAGTTTGAGTACCTCTAAATTTGATTTCGGGCAGTATAACCGTAAAAAATATAATTACGAGTGCCAATATCGATAATACAATGGCGGCGGTTTTTCTTTCTTCCATAATACCGTTGCTTATTGCATTAATACATCAGGACATAAAAGGTGACCCGTCTGCGTCCATGTAAAGATGCAGGATGTTTGATTTGAATGGGAAAACGTAAAAGTCGTTCAGTTTATCCTTAAACTCCCTATATTCGGCATCATCATTTAACTATGGCCGATTATAAAATGGAAGCTGCAAAAGCGGCGATCAAACTGATCCAACCGGGGCAAACCATTGGCCTTGGCGCGGGCTCTACTATTGCCGCCCTGCTGGCATTGCTGGCGGCTGAAGGCAGTCTTGCGGCATCGCTTACCCTTGTTTCGTCATCCTTTAAAACAACCAGTTTAATAAGGGAATATGGTTTCAATGTGCAATCCATCGCACTAACCAAAAGCCCTGATATTTATTTCGATGGTTGCGACCAGTTCGACATTGAACTGAACGCTTTGAAAAGCGGCGGCGGCATCCATACCTCCGAAAAAATATTGGCTTCACTGGCGGCGGAATTTATTTTGATAGGCGATGCCGGTAAGTTTGTGAACAAATTAGATGCTACTTATCCCCTGGTGATCGAAGCCTTACCAGCAGCGCTTCAATTGGTGCAATATCAGTTATTTAACCACTTTCCCGATGCAAAGATCAACTTACGCATGGGTGACAAAAAAGACGGCGCCGCAATTTCAGATAACGGCAATATGTTGCTTGATGTTTATTTTACGAAGTTGATACCATTGGATGAACTTAATGTACTTGTGAAAATGGTCCCCGGTGTGGTGGAACATTCGCTGTTTTACAGGATGGCAACAAGAGCGATCATCGCCGGGCCGGAGGGGGTCAGGATTATGAAGCCGGAGTATTGAAATGGTATATTAAAAAACTTCTTTTTATCAAATCTGGCTTTGTTATTCAAGATGCCATTTCAAGGCTTTATTGAGGGCGGTTAGATAACGAATATTGACATTCATGCCCCGGCAGGGGCTACCTTTTTGTAGAAAAAGGAAACACAACATTATTACCCCGTATGGGGTTACCCCCTGGCAAAGGGTTGCCACCTACGGGGCAATCTGTTGTCGGGTACTCCGCTTGTACAAACAGGTAGCCCCTAACGGGCAATCGCTTTAAAAAATGATTTTCCTGCCATGAAATATAAGCGGCTGTGACGAAGGCCCAATATCCACACAACCCGCCTACTTCTCCGTTTTTAAAATATGATCGGCCGCCAGGATCAAAAACAGGTAATCGCTGGTGCCGCCACCTAAAACATATTCCCCCTGCTGCCATAGGTAGGGCCATTTTAGCAGTTCGGGGAAATCAGGACGAATCAGCGCGGTGCCTGAACTGATGCCACCCGGAATGTATGACCAATCGGCACGGTTAAAGCCATAGCCCGGGATCATCGACTCTGCCCCTACACCCGAAACAAACGAAGACGTATTGGAACCAGGGTGACAGCCCAGGATAAAATTGATGGCGCTCAGCATATAATCTTTCGGGAAGATGTTCGGAAAAGCCTCATGCAAAAAGTATTGTTTGTAACCAAAATTCTGGATGTCCCAACCTGCTCCCCATATATTGGGTTTGTATGGTACACCGTAAGGCGTTTTGGTACCATCCGCCTTTACCTGCTCAAAAAGTTTTGCTGCTGCTGCGGTAATGGTGGCGGTATATTGCGCGTCGTTAACCAGCTTTACGGAACGGGCGGCTAACCAACCTGTCCAGCCCATATTGGCAGCAATCTCCTGCGCATGGCCGGTCAGAAAATAAGCATATTGCTTTTCTTTTGTGGTTTGCAACAACTCCACCGCGAGGTTTAATTTTTGCAGGGGAGCGGCCTTTTCATTGCGGTTCCAAACTTCTTTGGCGATGGTGAGGCATTGGGTGGAGAGGGTATCGTTAAAGCCTTTCATTACCCTTGCTGCGGCAGCCAGCGCTGCGGCTACTTCCAGCTCGCGGCCGGGGTTGGCTTCGGTAAATACCCAGCGGTCGTCCGGTGCGCCGGGCTGGCCAACGGCGGGTATGGGGCTGCCATCTGCGGGGGCCTTGTAAAATTTATTATCGGTAATGTTGGCGGGATCGCCAAGCGTAGTGTACTGCCGTTTTGTGGGTTCAATGATGCCCCGGTAAAAACGGTTCATGGATTGGAAACCACCTGTGATGCTTAACAGGCCATGCTCCACCTGCTGCAAAATATCGGGTTTGCCATCCGGCTGGTGGATCTCAACCATGTGGTTTTGCTGGTCGACGGCTGTATTGTCATCTTTTACATCAAACAGCTCATAAGCCAAAGTTAAACCAAGCACCGTTTCGGCTTGCGATTCAACCCTCAGGTCGAAATCGCCGGCATCATGCCAGCCGCCGCGGTTTAAAAAAGGCACCGTTTCACCGGGTTGATATTTATTAAGGGTTGAATGTCCCTGGATATAGCCGTCAAAATGATTGGAATCGATGGGCGCCATGCGGGCATCATCCATGTGGCACAGGCCATGCCAAACGCGGTATTTATCGTTAACACGCATGTGGCACATCTGCACAGGCAAAAAATACTCGAGGGTCGGTTGCCATACATTGTGGCTGTAGACCGTACTGCTGATCTGGAAGGGGTTGGTTTCTACATCGCCATAGCGCACTTTATACATCCCCGGTGTTTTTATTTCGGAGAAATCGAACCGCAGGTAATGGTATCTCAGGAAATTGCCCCAAACTTCGGCACCGGCTTTTAAAACGGGGATTAATCCGCCATTTTCGGCTATCCTTAATAATTCGGGCTGTAGCTTGCGGTGGTCATTTTTATCCAGTTCGATCACCGCGATTTTCGATTGATTGGGATGATAACCGATCTGCGAAACCTGCACCGCCGGCTGCGCGCGCCAGCCTTCAATGGCATGCGGGGTTACCAGCCATACAATGGCATTTTTGGTGGCGCCTTTCGCGATGAGGGAACGTACAACGAACCATCCGTTATTGTGTTTACCACGGCCATCCAATAATTGCAACTTCCCGGGGCCCTCGTTTTCAATGAGCATGCGCTGGCTTTCGGATTCAGGCGCTACGGTCAGTTTTTTTCCCGATGCCATCGGGGTAACCTGCAATTCTCCGTCTTCGTCGGCATACATCTGTTCGTTGGGCTGCTGCGGAAAGATGCCGAACTGGTTGTCAGCATAATAACTTTTACCAAACAGGATACCTGGGTATAATTCCATATTAAAACCTACTTTACCAATCCAGCTGTCAGGCAGCGGCGCGTCAAGGTCGACGATGATCCTGAAGCCTTTGCCTGCCGGTTCAACCCGGGTGGTATAAGCGAATTTCAGGTCGGGGTAAATAATTGGGTTAAAACCTTTGCGGTTGATGGAGGAATCAGGATAAAGCATGTGCACACTGATCTGTTGTTTTTGGCGGTTGACCATCCGCTTGCCCACTTTCGGGATGGGTTGCCATTGGCCGGGTGTCGGCTCCAGCCGGATGTCGCCATTGGTAGCCACCCGCATGCCGTTTTGAATGATCCCGACGCCGCCCTGGTGTCCTTCGGGGTAAAAATCATGGGCAAGCATTACATTTACACCCTGGTATTCCAGGTATTCCAGATTGTTCAATTTCATTGCAGCCCCAGGGTTTTGGGCCTGGGCGCTGGCGGAAGATATTCCCGCAAACAATAAAAAAACGAAACACAGGTAGGGAAGCGGTTTAAAATTCGGCATAATTGGTTTTATAATTACACAAGTTTAATGTTATTTATCTGTATGATAAAGCAAAGCGGGGGCTGAAGTAGTAAAGTTGTATCCTATTGCGCCATTTATACGCATGTTTATTATAAATTTGCTTTAGCCAGTCAGCAAATTCTATTTTAAAATATCCTGATGAAAGTTTCAACACTCCTGTTTGTTATCACCCTGTTTTTTATTAAACCGGCATTTCCGCAAACCAAAAACACCATCAAAAATGAGCGTTTCAGGATCTGCCGCGAGATGAAAAAATCCATGGTGGATGAACTGCTGAAGCCCTGGTACCCCGCCGCCATAGATACTGTTGACGGTGGATTTTTGAGCACCTTTACCTATGATTTTAAACCGCAGGGCAACCAGGATAAAATGATTGTTACCCAGGCCAGGCATGTTTGGAGCAATGCCAAAGCCGCGGAGCTGTTTCCATCAATCCCCTGGTATAAAAAAGGCGCGGCAGTTGGCTACCGTTTTTTGCGCGATAAGATGTGGGATAAACAATACGGCGGCTTTTATACCTATACCGACCGGCAGGGCAACCCGAAACAAGGCGGCTTTGCACCCAAGGAAGCTTACGGGAATTCATTCGCGATTTATGCGCTGGCGGCTTATTACCAGAGCACCGGGGATACCAGCGCGCTTAACCTGGCAATTAAAGAATTCCACTGGCTGGAGGCACATAGCCACGACCCGGTTTTTAAAGGGTATTACCAGCACATGGAGCGGGACGGCACGCCCATAAAAAGAACGACCGCGGTGCCTACCACGGCAGAGACGGGTTATAAAGATCAGAATACTTCCATTCATCTGCTGGAATCATTTACGGAATTGTACAGCGTTTGGCCGGATAGCCTTTTAAAGCTGCGTTTGCAGGAAATGCTGCATTTGGTGAGGGATGTGATCACTGATAAACGGGGCGATCTGACATTATTTTTTCAACCCGACTGGACACCTGTTAGTTACCACGACTCGACCTTTGCGGTGATGATGAAACATAAAGAGCTTGACCATGTTTCCTTCGGGCATAATATAGAAACGGCATGGCTGATGCTGGAGACTTCACATGTTTTGGGCATCCGGAATGATACTTTAACCAACCGCATCGCCAAAAAAATGGTGGATGATGCCCTGGAAAATGGCTGGGACGCTAAAGTTGGCGGTTTTTACGATGAAGGTTATTATTTTAAAGATAAACCCGGCATCACCATTATTGCCGACACCAAAAACTGGTGGGCGCAGGCCGAGGGGTTGAATGCGCTGTTAACAATGGCTGATAAATACCCTCATGATCCATACCAATACGATGCTAAGTTTGAACAACTGTGGCAATATATTCAAATCTATTTAATTGACCACGAACATGGCGACTGGTACCAGGGCGGCCTGGATAAACAACCCGATTATAAACTGGCGCTGAAGGGGCAGATCTGGAAAGGGACCTATCATAATTTCAGGTCGTTGATGAATTGCACCAATGCTTTGCACCCAAACACTGCAATGCCACCCGCACCATCTGGCATGAGTTATAATAAAGGCACGGCGGCGGTTTTAAGGTGGCATGCACCGAAAAGCAAAAACCTGCTTTTGGGATATAATATTTACCTGAACGGACAACGCATCGGTTTTACACCGCTTACGTACTGGTATGTTCCGGCAAAAATTCGCGTTAGCAAAAAAATAACAGTTCGGTCGGTTGATTTGCAAGGGAATGAATCGGTAAAGGCGGCAGTGTTGAAGTGACCTCGTCTGTAACCTCCCTCAACTCAGCGATACACACACCCGCCCCTCTCAAGAAGGGAACCCGGCACATATGCCCCCAACGATCTGAAAATGACAATAGAAAACAGCAATTTTGTATACTTACAAAATAAATAAATAGCACACAAACAATGAGCTGGGTTTGCCCGAATTGCGACAGAGAGCTGCTAAAAGAAAACCAAACGCACTATTGCGCAAGGGTGAGCGTTGATAGCCTGTTTAAAGGCAAATCGGAAGAGCTTGTACTGGTATTTGACAAGCTGCTTGCTGAGGTAACCGACTGGAAGGACGTTATTGTAAGCACCACGCCACATTGCATTGTATTTGTTCACCGCAAAACCTTCCTCGTGATCCGCCCTATGCAAAAGGTGCTCGATATAAAGTTTTATTCCCTAACCGCGCAAAACAGCCATCCCATCATCAACAGCACCCTATATGCCGGTAAGTATGCCAATAACATCAGGATAAAAACCACTGACGAGCTTACACCGCAGGTATTTAAGTTGATTTATCAGTCGTATGTGCTGCTTTGAATTATTTTGCCCCGTAGTTTAATGGATCCCGGGGCTTGTTATTGAATTATCATTTTATTGATCCTGGGCTGCAATATCCAAACGCCGATCGGGAAAAACCATGCCAGGAAAAACTCCTGAACAAAATCGCTGAAAGTTACCTCTCTTTGTAATTCAACTGTTTTAATGGTTTTTGCAACAAAGTATAAACAGTAAAACAAGCAAAACATTGAAAATAAGTGGAGAGGCACAATGATTGCGAAGGCGAGCAATGCTGCTTGCCCCAGATCTGTCGCGCCGGGAGATTTTAAGGCTAAACCGATAAAGAAAAAAATCAGTACCATATATGTAACCGGAATAAAAAAGAATACTTTAAACTTAGTTATTTTCATTTTAACCGTTGCGGGAACCATTTTTTGCATCCCGACGGCAACTGAATACATCCATCCAAGTAGTGTACCTGCAAAAAGCACCATCATCACCGGAAAGATCATTCCACCGTTAAAGTTTTCACCTCCGTACGGCTTACCGAAGTGCGAGAAAATGTTGAACATCATAACGATGTTTAGCATGACAGGCACTCCGAAAGTTAACAAAAATAATTGCCAGTGTTTTGCGCCGAGGAAAAGGTTCATGGTATTGGTTTGATTAGTTTTTATATATCGCCTGCTGAGCGGCGGGTATCGCGATACTAAGATAGTATTTATAATCGAAAGATCGCCCTATAAGTTAGCGGGCTCTTGTATGCTGGTTATTTGAACCAGGATTTATTTTGAGCGCTTCACTTTACTTCAAACGTAAACGTCAGGTGGCTCTTTTGTGTAGCAGGCGCTGGACCCGTTATAACCAGTTTTGTATTTTTAACAGCGGCTTCGCATTTTCTTATCAAACTGGTATCTGTAACAGTTGTATGTTTTGTGTTGATATGGGTTTCAATTATATCACCGTTTTTAGTAACTGTAAAGTCAACCGTCACTATTCCGGCAGACCTGTTCAAATTAAGCACCACGGGAATTTTTAATACTTTGATCTTTGATGGGTTTGCTTCTTTATCACGGCTAATCGTCGAATCTCCGGATTCTTTTTTTCCATATGTATTACCAGTTGAAGGCGCGACCGTTTGAGCAAAACAGGGCCTGCAGTTAAGCAGTAAAAGCCACATAATACAGATCAAACAAGGGATTTTAATCATTGGTGTAAATTTTGGCGAAAGTTACAAAAAACGCAAGCGCAAAAGGGAAATGAAAACTACCCGGGGGCCCCTGCATTTAAAATTTATTTTACAGAAAAATTCTTTATTTACAAAAATAGGTTGTATACTTGCAGTATGAAAACAACAACTATACAAAGCTTTATACCCCAACTGATTTATCAGAGAGGATAGGCTATGTATTGACTTGACATAAACAAAATACGTGAATCCTCTTAGAAAAATCTAAGGGGATTTTTTGTTTTAGAACGACTTTTTTAGGGTGGTATATCAATTGGTCAGATTACCTGCTTTGGGAGCAGGAGGCTCCCGGTTCGAGTCCGGGTCACCCTACATAAATTGGAAATATAGCTCAATTGGTCAGAGCAACACCCTTATACGGTGCCGGTTAAAGGTTCAAATCCTTTTATTTCCACTATTTTATTTGAAGGGAGAATTAGCAAACATGGTGTATGCGCCGGACTGAAAATCCGGAGATCCGGGATCGTTACCCGGGTCCTCCACTTATTAATTTCCTGTGGTGCAATGGCAGCACGCCTGATTTTGGTTCAGCAGATCGTGGTTCGAGTCCATGCAGGAAAACATAGTGTTTAATGTTGCTATTTTACTGATTAGCCTGCGGGTTACCGGGTAGGGTAAGGTGTGTTTTTTATAAAGATATTTCTTTATTTATAGATTTGCCAGCGTTAAGCTGGTATTACCCGTAAGCAAAGGTAAAAAGGGCGACAGGCAAGCGGTGAATGAATTTAACTGAGCTACTGGTAATTTAATTACCGGCTGGATTTGAACCAACGACCTTCCGCATTCCGGCGGATGCTCTAACCGAAGTATCACCGGTTTATGGCACCTTTTTGTTTGAAAAGAAGAGCGACAAACGGCAGCGTGTTTGATGGTACGTTTGACAGACGAAGTAACGCTTGCGCAACGGCATCTTCTTTATATTTTTAAGGGCAACAGGCAATATGCGCTTTTACTGCTCTACCAGCTTAGCTACGCTGAATTGCTTCAACGACCGGACTCGAACCGGCGACGCGAAGTAGCGCATATTTACGGCACCTTAGCCCCCGGCCCCCCAAAGGGGGAGTTTATGAGGGCGTTTTGTATAGATAAAAAGGCAACAGGCAACAAGTGAAATGCACCTTCCGGTGCTCCTGCTCTAACCAAACTGAGCTACACTGGCCCAAACCAATGACCGGATTTGAACCGGCGACCTGGACGTTAACAGCGAAGTAACACTCATTTACGACACCTTTTTGTTTTTAATATTTTAAAAAAGAAGGGTAAAAAACAATAAATCACTTTTACCCGCCCGTAGCAATTGCCCGGCATCGGGTCCCAACGAAGTACGACTTATTTACGACACCTTCTTTATTTCACAAGGAGCAACAGGCGAACGCGGGACGGGGGAGCGCTTTAGGGACTCGAACCCTCATCACAGCTTGCGCCACAATGCCCATCCCCCTAAATGGTAGCGAAGTAACCCGTTTCTACGGCATCCTTATTTTTTTAAAGTATGGACCTATTAACCTACGGTCCATACTATATTATAATTCTACATTGTTTATTTCGTCCAGGGCCGAACCGCCGTTTTCCAATGCGGCTAATACATCAAAAACTTTATCGCTCCAGCCTGCTACCAGGTACACGTCGTTACGCAATACCTGCAGGGGCGCCTGACCGTAACCTTTCAGGTCGAACAGGTAGAGTTTTGCAGTTGGCGCAACTTCGGCTTTGTAACGCAGCCACAAAGGCTGGATATGATCGCCGGTTGTTGACGAACTGTTCCACAACTGGCAGTCGGTAAACAGCAACACTTTATCTACTCTTACTTTTCGCGCCAGCAAATCTTTTATCACTAAAAAACCATTGGTGCTGTAACCCACCTCGCCTTCGCGTTTGTAAAACTCCTGCACATTGCCCAGGATGTTGTTGCGTGGCACTGTTATGGTTTTCCAGGTATTGCCAAACATACCCACCTCCACGTTTTTGCAACGCGATTGCAGCAGCATCGCCAGCATCAAACCTACGTCGTACAGCAGCACTTTCGACTTTGCCGAAACGGGTGTCTGCATCGAGCCTGACACGTCGCAGGCCAGCAATACGCGGGTATCGTAACCAAACCCTTTTATATTGGCTGCGCTTGCCTGCACGGCTTTTTCCAAAGCATCCAGCAATGCGCCGGTATACCCTTTGTTTCCCGGGAACAATTCGCCCAGTTTTTGGGCGATACCTTTAACAGGCACTGTATCTGTTTTCAGCAACTCGCGGTAAGCAGCCAGGTAGCGGAAAGGGAACTGTTTGGCTTTCGCCACTTTATCCGCATCCGCCAGCGTTGCACATACTTTTTGAAAATGTGCATAGCTTACGCCCGCTTCCTGTATGTTGCGCAGGTTACGCAGCAGGGCCATGTAGCCCAGTTTATCGCTGTCTATCAGTTCCTCCCATTTTGCCCGGAAGGCCAATGCTTTAGCCTCTTCGCTGTCGAAGTTTAACTGGCCAAGGGCCGATAGCTCCGTTTCCCAGGTATAAGGCGTTTGCAAAGTGCTGTTCACGATTTTGTTGAACAGCAACTGTTGCAGTTCATCCTTTGCCTTTGGGTGAACCAGGAACAATGCATCGCGCAGTTTGATGGCGCCGTCGCGGTTGTATTTGGCAAATTGGTACTCATCAAAGCGGTTAAACGCTGTGGTTAAACCTTTTTGCAGCTGTTTTGATAAACGATCCAGTTTTTTGGTACCTGTCCGGTTGTTCATCAGCTCGTAGCACGCCAGCAACTCGGTGATCTCGTCTGCACGGTTTACCACCCCGGCTGTAACCCGGGCGACCAGGTTGTCGCCCGAGTGTAGCTTAGCCAATTCGGCAACCAGCACCAGCGGTACCGAACGCATATACATTTTGGTACGGGCATAAACCGCCAGCTTACCCACAAACAGCGGATCGCATTTTTCAATCAGGCCGCGCAAACGGGTTAAACGTTCTTCATCCTTTTCGTAAAATGAATCGTTCAGGCTCCAGGTAACCACGGCGGTGTACAGCTCCATTTCGGGAGTCAGTGTAAACGCCTTTGCACCTTCATGGTTGGTAACCTGTGTTTTAGCCTTGCTTAGTAAATTAAATTTCATTGGGAACCTCCCTTCTTTTGTTTTGTTGATACAAAGGTTGGGGGCTGCTGCGCAGTGTATTTGCGCAGATAAAAAATATTTTAAAAAAATTGAGATATTTATAAAATGGACCTGATAACTGCTGAAAAAGCCACCTATGTAATATCATATTTCAGCGATTTGCTAACTGCACCCGAAAAGCAGGCCTTAAGGCATCACCGGTCGACGATAAAATCCGCCTGTCCAAGCGTGCCGCTTGGACATATTTTAATTTAAGCGTGCCGCTTAAATTCTTTATTAATAAATTATCTTTAAAGGGCTTTCAGGATTGGCGCTGCTGTACCAATATTCATGTGCCGAACCCACAAACCCAGCCCTAACCGGGTTTTCATGAATATATTCAATCTTTTGCTCAATAACAGCCGGCGAATAAAGAAAAACCGGATAATTGCCATTCTGCCAAAACTGATGTTTTTCGTTCAGGGGGTTATATTTCCCGGCCCGCTCAAAAGCTCTGATCATCCATTCCCGCCTGCTTTCCTGCGTATTATTGGCGATCATTTCAAATAACTTTTTTGACGTATGACTTTTAAACCGGCCCAATACTTCGCCAAGCGATCCATCTGTAACGTTTGCCACCATGTGAATATGATTCGTCATGATGACGTAGGCGTAAATATTCAAATTTGTGTGTTGCTGGCACCACGCAAGGTTTTTGATAATGAAGTCGCTATAATCACGCCTCGTAAACACGTCGATCCAATCTACTACGGTTAAGGTTACAAAATAAAGTTCGTCGGTTGAGGCATTGCGTGACATGAGATAAATATCAACATTTATAAATAAAATAGCAATTTGTTATTTTATTTAAGCGGCACGCTTAAATTGCCATGTGTCCAAGCGACACGCTTGGACAGGCGGGACCTGGTGGAAGCATTTGAAATTGTTTTTAAAAACGGGGCATCCATAAAACTCACCAACATGCTGATCGGCACCTCAGATTTTCAGCCGAAATTCCAGGATAGCATGGGTAATGCAACCTTGCCCTTTAGCTATGCTAAAAAGAGTATATTGAAGATGCTATAAGCAGGCCGGCAGCTATCCGGCTGTCAAAAAACTAAAAGCCATAGCCTGCTTTTAGTTGCCATCAACCGGCGGCGGCGGATAAGGGATCGTAAAACGAATCACACAACCTTTGCCTGTTTCGCTCTCCACGCGTATTGTTCCGCCCTGTAAAGCAACAAGTTGCTTGCAGAGATATAAACCCAGGCCGGTACCTGGCTTGGTATTACTGCCGCCCGCCTGGTAATAACGTGTAAACAGGCCCGCTTGCTGCTCTTTGGCGATGCCGATCCCGGTATCGCTGATGCTGACCTCCAGCATCGCGTTTTGTTCGGGCGGGGTGTGCAGCACGGCTGACACCGTTACGCCCCCCTCATCGGTGTACTTGATTGCGTTACTTAGCAAATTGACCATGATCTGCTTAAGTTTAAAAATATCGCCCATAACCGTCACGCTTTCATCTCCACTGAATTCTGTCGTCAGTAAAATACCTTTCTTTTCGGCCATAAAGCGCATACTTTCCACAGCCTCCCTCAGTACCTGGTAAGGCGTAAAAGTAACGTTTAAAAGCATGGCGCCCTGCTGATGCTCCAATGCGCTGAGATCCAATATATTATTCACCGTTTCCATAAGCATGGCCGAAGAAAGATTGATGGCTGATACCTTTGCCTCCTGGCTTGGCGACAACACGGTTTTATTCAGCATGTAAATGGCACCGGTAATGGCCGTCAGCGGGTTGCGGATCTCATGACTCATGGTCGCCAGTATCTCCGATTTTTGACCTGCTAAAGCTACCGCCCGCTCATTTTCCATCAGGTAATTCTGTTCGGCTGCCCCTGCTTTTCGAATAAAGTAGATGAGCAGGATAATAAACGCCAGGATCAGCGCGATGGCCACGCCAATAAAATGGTCCATATCACTGGTGGTTGATTGATACTGCTGCAGCACATCGTTGCGGCTCCTTTCCCAGGAAGCCTGGTTAACATCTTTCAACTGCTCTAAAAGCTGGTGCAGCTGTGTCAGCAGGTTGAGGTTGGCTGTTATAAGCTGTTCATTGGAAAGCAGTAAATAGGTGTTCTGCTTATTGAGTTGCCGGAGCAATTGTGCCGGTGTGAGCAGGCGCCTGGCTGAATCCCGGCGTTGCCTTTCCCTGATGGTTAATACTTTGACCTGGCTTTTATTGGAGATCGCATTTTTCAACCGTCGCAGCAGGCCGGTTTTCGTTGCTTCCTCGCGGATACTGACTGTAGTATCGGGCTTGTCCCAACGAAGCCGGCCGGCGCCCGCCGCACCGCTGATGATAGCCGGGGTGGTTGCCTTTAGCAATGAGTCGAAATGCTGTTTCAGATCGAAGACCCGCTGCGAAATCTCCAGCTTTTTTGAAAAGGACCCCGCGATAAGTTGCCTGCTGCCTCGGAAATAGCGCGCGCTATCGGCCTGGTATTTTACCAAAAGCCGGTTAATTTCGGCAAAGACATTGCTGAGTTTGCCCTTATAAGCCACCAGTTTACCGGCATTACCATTGAGGTTAGCCTGCTGGAAATCATTTTCAGCGCTGTTAAGCTCCAGCAGGATATTGCTGATCTCAGGCGCCGGCGACGGCTCTTTAAGCCTGGCGCTCAGCCCTTCCAGCTTGCGGCCAATGGAATACTTTAACACCAACGAACCTGCGGTGATCATAAAGGTAAACAGCAGGAACAGGATAAATATATTCCGTAAATTCTTTGCTGCTACGCCGGTCCTCATTAATTTTTCACTCATCACGCTCTCTCTGCTCTGTTTTAACGCTGTTTACAATAAAACAAAAAGCCAATAAATATACCCAGAAAAAATAACAATGCAGACAGCGGAATTACGGTATCGCCCTGCCTGCAGGCGAGAGCATGAAAACCCGCTTTTTAAACAGGTAAGTATCTTAAATGATACCGCTACATCCTCCCCAAATAAAAAAACCCGCGAGTATGCCCTCTTTTAGTCCAATGCGGCGTAGCGGCTTCTTTGTAAGGTAAAACTAAAGGAGGTATTCAGATAAAGGCAGATAAAATAATTTAATCATATCTATTTCTTTAAAATTAAATAAATAAAATAAAAAACAATATTGTAAAGGACTTGTTACAGAATGATATATATAACCAATATACATCGTTATGAAAAAGATCAGTTTAATAATATTTATGGCCGGCATGATTTGGACCATCCAAACGGCAAAGGCCCAGCAAACGCAGGACACTACAAAAAACCGCATCGAAATTAAAAAGAAGGTTAAAAAAGGCGCTCACGGGCGTACCGTAACCAAAATTAAGATGACCGGCACAGGAACGTCCGATGCGATTAGCGGAGCTGCGGATGGCGCGGCAACGGGTCATTTAAAGCCGGCGCCCGTACCTGCCCCGATAGTGGTAAACACCCCGCCACCACCGGCACCGGAACCACCGGCACCCACGGTAGTTGTAGTACATGATACTGTACGCACGCCTGCACCAGTGGTTGCACCTGCGCCACCCGCAACCACAACAACCCAGGTAACTACCACTACCGAAACCAAACCGGTTGTTACAGCAACAACCCACCACACCACACACACGTATCACAAGCCGGTACATACCTACCACAAAACTTATAAAAAACAACAGCTACCGCGCCGGCTACAAAAACCACTACTACCACTACCGTTAAAAAAACAGAATAAAGACCGGCCCGCGTAAAATAAACCACGCATTGGCCGGCCCATACAGCGGGACCATCAGTGATGACGGTCCCGTTTTTTTTACGTGGCTATTTGTAAACCCATATTGCAACCGGGTTTGCGTAACATCTCCGGCCCGCGTTTTTTTGCTTCAGGGCCATGTTTCGGTACTGTTATCGGGGAATGTTTTAAGACACAGCCACATAAAAAATGCGGAAAGTGCTGACAGTATAAAAACCAAAACATTAACGGAATCGATAAAATTCCAAAGAGAAAAAGGAGCATCACCGGCGCCATAAACTTCCCTGTATTTTAAATAGATCTGAAACTGCATCAATAAAAACAGGGCAATTCCAATTGTAAAATATACATAGCGGTATTTTTGATTGATCATGATACAAACAGTTAAAAAGTTTAATAATTACGTTTTATACCTGTTTGTAATTACTGAAGGAAATTATGTAACCTGTAAAAACAAATTTTATTTAACTGCCGGGCCAGGATAGCCGGTGGGCTTAAAATGATGCTGATCGGGCCCGGTAATCATAGTCGGCTCCCGAGGCCAGGCTGAATGAATTCCTACCGTTCTCTCCTGATCTTGTCGCGGTGCTGGGTACCCCATTCAGCCAGGGCCTGCAAAACTTCATTTAAAGTTCCGGCATAATCTGTGATCTGGTATTCAACCACTACCGGCGATTGTGTATGAACAATCCTTTTAACAAAGCCATTCATCTCCAGCTCCTTTAATTCACTGGATAAAACACGCGCCGAGATCCCGTCCAGGGTCCTTTGGATCTCGTTAAAGCGCTTATTGCCACCCCGCAGGGCAACAATTACCCGCAATTTCCATTTACCGCCGATGACATACAGCGAATCGCCTACAGCGGTTAACATCCCTGTACAAGCCTGGTGACTTATTGGCTCTACTAAATCCATAACTATCTTATTTTCAATAAACTATACAAAAGGTTAGCACTAACCTTTTGTATAGTACTAATATTTTACAAGCAAATGTACATAGCTTTGCCCAAACAAAATTTAAAAACGATGAAAAAAATATTGCATATCATATCAAGCCCGAGGGGTGCAGCTTCCTTAAGTATTAAATTGGGGAACGCTATTATCGAAAAAATTAAAGCCGAATACCCGGGCAGCACGGTGGTTGAAAGAAACCTGGTTACCGAACACTTCCCCCAACTGGAAGAGGCGCATATAGCCTCATTTTTTACACCGGCCGAAAACCGGACAGCGGCCAGTATTGAAGCTGCCCGCCATTCGGACGAAGCCATACAGGAAATTGAGGAGGCGGATATCCTGGTGATTGGCGCACCGCTTTATAATTTCAGCATCCATTCCAGCCTTAAAGCCTGGATCGATCATATTGTAAGGGCAGGTATTACTTTTAAATATGATGAAAACGGCGCTCATGGCATGATAAAAGGCAAGAAGGTGTATATCGCTTTATCTTCGGGCGGCATTTATTCCGAAGGCCCATGGAAGCCCTTTGATTATGTTGAACCTTATTTGAAACACATCTTAAGCTTTATCGGCCTGAAAGATATTACCACTTTCCGCGTGGAAGGTACCAACATACCGGGTGTAAAGGAAACTGCCCTTGAAAACGGGATCAGCAGCATTCACCTCAATTAAAATCACATTAAGCAAAAGGCTTTGGACAGGTTTCAAAGCCTTTTGATTTGAAAAAAACGGCCTGTGTAAATTGAATTTAAAAGCGGTAACGTTTTTAATATGGCACACTAATAAAATTTAAAATATAATAAATGCTTACCTCAGCAAAATATAATCTAAAACCACAAGAGGCCGTTTATAAAAAACGGCCTCTTGTGGTTTTAAAAAGTAAGAGCGCTTATCTAAGGCAATGTGGCGGTAATAGATACGCTGCCTGAATTTCCGTTGCTTGCAGCGGTTTGATTGCCGTCAATGAATATCTTGCCACCAATGTTACTGCCGTCAATGCTGATGACAGTTAATTTGAGAGCCAGTCCATGCTCTGTGGAGGCAAAGCTGGTTGTCCAGCTGGCGTCAGCCCCGGTCACGTTTTGTGTATTGCCATTTCCATCTACATAGGTAACAGCAGATTTAGCTGTCCCCTGTATGGTGTATTTTACCGTATGGGAGTTACTCTTTTTACACGAAAAAGTGAAAATAGTAAGTAGTGTAAAGAGAGACAAGAAAATTATTTTTTTCATTTTTTTGATTAGCATATAAAAAACACATTGTTTTCTACGTATTGAAGCAACCTTAAAGTGACAGAATTGTTTCAATGCAATTTACCGGCAGGGGGTATTCCCGTCCCCATAAGCCCCGCAGTACAGGAGAGAATTGGCCAGCCGGGGGTGGCAGAGCAGCCGGCCATACCGCACCCATGCACACAGTTTATTAACTGCATGAAGAACGCCCTGCTGCAACAAAAAAGCCGCCCTGTGAGGAGCGGCTTTTTGATAGAATTTAAAAGGCTTTACTAATCACCTTCAATTTAGCAGCAGTGCTTTGCGGGCACCCGTTAAAATAAGGAGAATTCAACCCTGCGGTTCTGCTGACGGCCAGCAGCTGTTTTGTTAGTGGCGATAGGCTGGTTAGGGCCATAACCTGTTGCTTCAATAGTTGAGGCATTGGCTCCTTTTGATACCAGGTATGCTTTTACAGCTTCGGCACGGTCTTTTGATAAAGCAAGGTTAAGCGACATTGAACCTGAATTATCGGTATGACCGGCTAATTTAAGGCTGAAGTTTTTTTGCACCAGCAGGCCAGCTACGCGGTCAAGTGTAGGAAATGATCTTTCTTTGATCGTGGCTTTCCCCAAATCAAACTCCAGGTTCCTGATCGCTTCGCCTACAACCTTACGGTCTTCCTCAGTTACAATTACCTTCTCGTGTATGATACGTGCAGGAACAACTAACGGGCAACCTGCGCCGTCCACAACGGTATTTGATGGCGTATTCGGGCATTTGTCATATTTATTTGCCACCCCGTCCATATCATCATCCGCCATGTCTCTGGCTAATTGCGCAGAGGCTGCAGCGTATTGTGCTTCGTCATGCAGGCGCTGCTGTTCTGAAATAGCTAAACGGTTACGCAGTTCATTGCTTTCGGCAGCGCTTTCTTCGCGGATAGCGGCAATAGGGCTGAAATTCTGCAATTGTGAACTGTTCTTTTTACCTAAGGCGATTTCGATACCGGCATGCGCATAGGCGAAACGGTCATTCAGCGGGCCTACTACGCCATCAAAATCACGCGATTTCATAAAAGAAACACTGTAGCCGAGGTCGATATTGATCACGCGCGACAGTCCTAATTTAACACCTGCACCAATCGGCACAAACCAATTGTTATGGTAATTGGTGGTATTACCGTCAGGCGTATTGCGCACCAGCGCGGCCGACGACATGTAACCCGCACCTGCTGTAAGGTACGGAGCCAGGAAATTGCGTTTTTGGTTCAGGCTCAAATTGGCAACTGTAAAAACAGCGCTCAAATCGCCCGACCAGTTGATGCGGCTCACGTAGCTGCTGTTGTTCTGCGCGTCAGATCCTGCGGGCAGTGTATTGGCCCGGACGCCCTTAACGGTACCGGCCATAAAATCGGCCTGGATACCAAATCCGGCTAAAATTTGTTTTTTAACATAAGCGCCGTAACCCCAGCTGATCTGCGGGCTTTTAAAATCGCCGTTATTTACGTTATTAAAAGGGGTAGCCGCGGTCAGGATGCCTCCGTTAAGACCAATTGACCAGGTGCGAAATTCTCTTTTTTGAAAACGATTGGTAGAATCAGTTGCCGTATTCTGGGCAACTGCGGTAGCGGACAAACCTATTAAAGACAGGGCAAGTACCGATTTTGTAAAATTAAGTTTCATGATAAAAATGTGTGTCAAGTCAGGCTTATGCCCAACGCGACCATATACCCAATAACCCTGCCCCTTATAGGTTCCGGTGGCATTTCATCAAAAAATGCGCAAAAAGCATCCCTAAAAGATAGCAAAATTTTATTGATCTGAAAGAATCTTTTTTGTGTTATATAAACGACAAAGTGTGCGTTGGCGCTGAATTATCTGCCCTGCCGCAAGGGCATAGCCGTTAACCTAAGAATTTTTTTTTTGATAATGTTGTAAGGCGGGGCTTCGCCGCCGGGCAAAACCACTTAGATTTTCCCATATTTGTATAGATTTTATTTTATAAAAAAGGCGGTTGTTTTCCAGACATTTTACCGCCTTTTTCTTATATAAAGATAAGGTTTTTTTTGAAGCAAACACCCTTTTCTTAGGGGAAAAGCGCCATTTATTTTCAAAAAAAGCACATTTATTGCAAATTGTGCTTCCAAATTACAAACCGGTATCACCGCTGCCTTTGACGCGGGTAAACTTTCTGCATTGGCACGGCAAAGTGGTTTTTTGCAGCGTAAGTCCAAGCTTAAACCAGAGGAATTTGTTGATACACTGATGTTCAGCGGGTTTAATCACAACCAACTCAGTTTACAGGAATGCTGCAATGATCTGGCACAACAGCATGGGAAATCTTTGAGCAAAGTTGCCTTGCATAAGCGGTTCAATTCAAGAAGCCAAGATTTCCTGAAGTCGGTTTTGGCAGCGCAGATAGCTTCAAAATTAAACCTTGACCAGGCAAACTGTTGGCAGTCGTTTGGCCGGGTATTAATCGCTGATTCGAGCAAGTTCTCCCTGCCCGAACAATATATGGAGGATTATCCGGGCTTTGGAGGTTGTCGTGGTGGATCAGCCCTGATGAATATACAGTATGCTTTTGACCTTAAGCACGGCGACTGGGAGAACCTGGAGTTCACAAAAGCTACCCAAAATGACCAGAGCCATTCAAAAAAGACATTACAGCATATCTGCAAGGGCGACCTGCTGATCCGGGATCAAGGCTATATTACGCAGCAGTATCTGTCGAAGGTGGTCCAGGAACATGCTTTTTTTCTCAACAGAATGCCTCCCAAATGGAAGCCGGTAGAGATCAATACTAATAAGGTAATTGATTGGGCAGCGCTCTATCTGCAAATGGAACGTGGTAAGGATAGTCATTTTGAAACTATGGTTACCATTGGAGCTGGTAAGGATGCCTTTTGCTGTCGGCTGATCGCTATTGTCATACCTGAACAGATATGGACTGAACGGATACGCAAGGCACAGAAACAAGCTAAAAGCTACGGTTTTGCCCTTTCCGATGACTACAAGGAACGCTGTCGGTTCAGTGTATTCATTACCAACGTGGGCGCAGAAAAACTCAAGGCTATAGATGTTGTCCAATTATACCGCCTGCGATGGCAGATCGAACTGGTGTTCAAAACATGGAAGTCGCTCCTGGGCATCCATCAGGTTAAGGCCGTTAAAAAGGAAAGGCTCGAATGTCAATTGATTGCCAGATTCATTTGGATATTAATCAACTGGAAGATATTTCAGTGCATCGACAGTTTTATCAAAAGCAATTCCCCAGGCTATGCATGTTCCATCTGGAAGTTCTTTAAACAAGCCAGGCAATACAGCTATGCTCTACGAAAAGTACTGGCAGGCAATATGAATTTAAGCGACTGGTGTGAATTGTTCGTTTACCCCATTATAAAAAACCTGCTTGTCGAACACAAAAAAGGAAAAAAACCTGCTTATGCTATCGTTCATGACATCTTTAATCCTTAGGTTAACGGCTATGGCCGCAAGGGGGGCAAGCGCAGGGCAGAGAATTCCTGTATGTTGATACATCGCTTGTGAATTATGCCGTGCGGTAGTCAATAAGCTGCGCCGTCCGCAGATAGTACCTCATAGACAGTGGGGAGATTGAGAAACGATGTTGTTTATTTGTTTATTAATCCGAGTGCAAAATTCATTTGAACATCTTCATGACCGAGGTAATCATGTATGGTAGGCACGATGGTATAATCAGGAATTATCCCGCGGTCTTTATATTTTACCTTTTTAACCGCCATAACATACCTGGTTAGCGGAATATTAACACGGATCTTTGTATTTGGCAGAATGAGGGCTTTTTTACTGCCTGAGGTATTGCCGTAATATCCACCGGCCGTCTCTTCCCCGATAAATGCGCCCCTGGAATTAGTTCTGGCGATTGAAGAAAACTCTGCAGCGCCCGAAAAACTTTTCCCACCGATCAGGAATTCCACTTTACCGGTAAAATTATTGTCCTCCGGCTGTTGTACAGCCAAATTTGGGTGATCGGTTATGACGTGTTTGGCCGAATTCAGCGATGCATAATAGTGAAAAGGATGGTCAGCAAGGTAACGATACAACAGCAGGCCGTTGGTATCTTCTCCGCCTCCGTTTTCGCGCAGGTCGATGATCAATTTGCTTATTTTCTTTTCTTTCAGGTCCCTGAAGGAAGCCGCAAGAAATTTTTCAAAATTCTCTTTTGTCCTTTCCAGATATTCATTTGCAAAGGTTTTAAGCGTCATTATTGCAATGCCACCAGGCTTATATTCAAGGCTCAGATATTGATTAACGGTGGCTCTTTCCGGTGCACATTCCATATTGGGAAAAAGCGCCGCCGGAAGTATTTTTTCTGCCAACACACCGGCAGAAGTTTTATAAGTTATTTTAAAATCCGCTTTTTCGCCATAAACAACAAAATACAAATAGGAAAACGGATCGTGCCCATCATTGATCTTTACATACTTTTCGGTTGCTATACTGCCGTCTGAGGATAAAAGGCTGAATAAATGTTTTCGTATTTCGTTAACCGGTTGATCGTCTATTTTAACGATCTCGGTTCCTGCCGGAAATTCTTTGGTATCGCAGGGAACATATGCCTTGTCGCCAATGTATTTTGGTTGTACCGGGAAAACTTTAACACCGGCTATGATGGCTTTTATCATGTCCTGCGGCAAAAAGCATTCGGTATGCCCGTCTTCAATGCTGCTTACCAGGCTGCTTACGATGGCAAAAAAATCAGTTTCAGTCATCGGGTGATCCAGCTGCTTATAGCAGCGGTCAAACATCGCATTCATTTCGCTTTCCGATTTATACCGGTACAGCCCTGCGTGAAGGTTTTGAAGCGAATCCCTCAATACCAGGAAGTCCTGCTTTAGCAATTCAGGGCTAATTTTCCTGGCATAATCATTTTGCGATTGTGCGTACACGCCTGCTGCCGATACCACTGCCACTATGGTGATAACGAGGCTTTTTAAAAGCATTTTCATTTGCTGATTGATTAAGCTGCAAAGATAAGTGCTTTAGATAGTATTATGCAATACAAAGTACTATAAATATTTTATTATCCATAATCAACTCATTAAAAGGCAGATAAACTGGCTGGTTGTTTCAAATTCCGGTGATCCTATCGTATTCCAGAGATTACGCGCATATAGCATCGGTAGACATAGTTTACAGCGGGATTTAAATATTTCTTCCGAGTAAAACCAAAAGTTCTTGCGCTGAACGATGGTCATTATCCAAATCAGCAAGTTTTAAATGATAGGATGCCTTGTGAATTGATCTTTCAACTACTCCTCCATCTATATATATCTGGCCTAAAAAATAGTTTGCTTCATCAATTTCATATTGACAGTTTCTCAATTCAGAGGTGTCTTTTGAGATTCGCAGAAAAATTTCAAAAGCGTTTTTTATACTTTTTTCAGTTCCCATGCCGAAGTAATAACACAAAGCCAACTTTAATGAATTTGAGTTATCGAGGTTTTGAGCAACCTTATAAAGTTCAAATGCCTTTTTATAATCCATTTTATCTCTAAAAAGCACTGCCAAATTATTTGCCGCAATACCCGAACCGTTATCAATCGCTGTTTTATAAAGTTCAATTGCTAATTCTATATTCTGATCACAATAAATCCCTTCACTTAAAAAATCCGCAGTAAGGACAATGGCATCAGCATTCCCATTTTTATACGCTTTATAATACCATTCAAATGCTTTTGGCTTATTTTGCCCGACAATTTCTATGTCTCCTGCTGCTAATCCGTAATCGTAATGCGAAGCAACTTCATATTGAGCAACATTGTCGCCTGCTTTAGCAAGCGCTAACAATATAGACCAATCTTCATGGTTTGTTATTTTTTTAGTCATTTTTAGGTTTAGTTTCTTGTAATTTCACCAGTTCAA
The DNA here is from genome assembly GCF_002355435.1 of Mucilaginibacter gotjawali. NCBI lineage: Bacteria > Pseudomonadati > Bacteroidota > Sphingobacteriia > Sphingobacteriales > Sphingobacteriaceae > Mucilaginibacter > Mucilaginibacter gotjawali. The sequence goes on along the minus strand of NZ_AP017313.1, from coordinate 589,321 downwards.
TCTCATTATCTTGCGCGGGTTTACCAAGATTGGCAGTACGACTGGGCACCTATGCGATGCAAACAAGTCCGAATATAAAGAGATTCTTTGTTGTGTTGTCATAACTGCCGCTATTTTATTGTAGCTTGATTAATATGACGGATACCTGGCAGCGGGTTACTAGTACCCCACCTCTTTTGGCCTGCGCTGCATACCCAGAGAGAGGGGGGTATCTTATGGAAAATATCCTCCCCGGTTTCAAAGCCATCGGTAAACCGGTAAAAGGTTTTAAAATCAGTTGGAAATGTAACACCATAAGTATTTTCGGCCTTATTGATCAACTCCCCGCTTGCTCCTTTATGAAGCGTTAATCCGAGCGGGCCGTTGTAGGTTTTGAGTAATTCGATGGCTTCGGTTATGAACATGGTTCGAATTTAAGCTTATTCGTGTGATGCCGGTACATGGCTTACAAAATATTGCCGTGCGAAGATATGCTGCGGTAGTCAGAGATTACCTTTAGATTAGCAAATCAATAAAATCTAGTTGTTATTGCTTGTTGAAGTTTTCTTTTTGCTTCTTTTTCTTTTGTTAATAACCATGATTTTTGTTGAAAAGGTTAACACTGACAGAGGCGCCTTCAGAGAGACTACCAGGTATTCAGGCCTATTGTCCGATTTAATCCTCTGTCAGTTGTTTAAACAAGCATCAAATAGAAATTAGAGTTCTCAGGCTCATTAGTAAGGTATTGATTGTGTTTAAACCGGTTAACCCTGTTATTAACAATTTAAAAGTAAAGTTATGGAATTTACCTATTTCGTTGGTACGGATGTATCAAAAAATGAACTGGACTTTGCCGTTATGCAAGGTAAGAGACTTTTATTTCACAAGGAGATCGCCAATAATCCACAAGACATTATTGCGTTCCTTAAAGAGTTATCCAAACTACCGGAATTTGCTTTAAACACCGCTGTTTTCTGCATGGAACATACCGGGATCTACAACAATCATTTACTATACTGTTTGCATAAAAAGAAAGCCAATATTTGTTTGGAGGCAGCTACCCAGATCAAGAATTCGCTGGGTAATATCCGAGGGAAGAATGATAAGATAGATGCTATTCGTATTGCTGAATATGCTTACAAAAACCGCGATGAATTGCGTTTATGGACCCCTAAACGGGAAGTTGTCCAGCAATTGGCCCATCTTGCTACCACGCGCGCACGCTTGATAGATGCAAAAAAAATGCTGCAAACACCGCTTAAAGAAACCGGGGCCTTCGTAAATAAGCGCATAGCCAAACAAAACGAATCGGTATGTGCAAAAACTTTAAATGCCATTGAAGCCGATCTTAAAAAGGCCGATCAACTTATGGATAAAATCATACGCTCGGACGAGGAACTAACACGCTTATTTACCATAGTAACGTCTGTGACTGGCGTCGGCAAGGTAACTGGTGTCCAGGTTGTGGTAACCACTAACGAATTTAAAGACATTAGCGACCCTAAGCAATTTGCCTGTCATTCAGGCGTGGCTCCTTTTACAGATGATTCCGGCAAGGTGACAAAGAAAGCCAGGGTATCCCATATGGCCAACAAAAAAATAAAAACGCTTTTACATTTGGCAGCAATGGTGGCTATACAATGTGACCCGGAAATAAAACTATACTACCAACGCATGGTAAACATCGAAAAAAAGAATAAAATGAGCGTTATAAATGCTGTCAGAAACAAGCTTATTCTACGCATCTTCGCTTGTGTAAAGCAAAATAGGTTATATGAAAATAATTATCAAAGATTAGTTGCATAGATCATAGAAATCGGGAATACAACATCGGTTGACATAGTTTGCGGACAGCGGGTCTGCATGACCGCATGCCTGATGATGCACAGGGAATAATAAATATGTTGTAAAACCGGCATCGCTAAATAACGCAAATGGCGCCGTTATGGCGCCATTTGCTGCTATAATTCGTGCTCAACCTGATTATCCCCTTAATCCGTTATATGTAAAGCCTTTTGTACCTCCAAATAATTTTGGGGGTTTACAGCACCCAGTGTGTGTACACCTCCCGGAATAATCACATATCTGAACTGGTGTGCATTGGATATACTGCCGTATGCATTAAGGCTGCTGGCCAGATCAATTTGGATATTCCCAAGCGTAACATTATCCGACCATGTATCCAGATTGGCAGCTGTGCCACTCATATAAGTTATCACAATTGGCAGGCTGCTTACCTGGTCGGTTGGCCATATAACCGGGTTGTATCCATCCAGTTTACCATAAACAAGTACCGACCCCTTATCCAAAATAGCCTGGGTGATCGCCGACGCTGCTATATTGGCATCGAAATGGAAAGTCCCGAAAATTGTATCCTTTTTATAGGTCGGAGGTGTGATCCAATCGGAATAAATTACATTTGCAGTGCCTTTCAAACTTACAGCCGTACCCCATCCACTTGCGGTTTTAGGGCCGTAAAAAGACATGTTGTTCTTATTGATATAATAATCGCCCACTCTGCCAAGCGTAGCAGCCGGCACACCGGCGCCGCTTAGAATGACTGAGCCAGGCGTCCCTACCAGGTGTGTAGCGGCCCCCCACCCTGTTGCAGTTTTTGGCCCCCATAAGTAGTGAAGAGTAGTGTTAATATAAAAATCGCCGACGTTGCCTACAGTAGTGGGCGGGTTGTCGGTACCGCTCCAGATCGCAGTACCAGCTACGTCAGTCGCAATAATAAATGAATTGTCAGCGGTAACGTTTGTGATCTTGGCAGGTTTAACAGCGGTATTTTTTGTGCACGAGATGATAATCATTGTAGCGGCAAAAAAAACAACTAGTGATAGCGTAAGTGTTTTCATTTTAGGTTTGATTTTAAGTTTTAAAATTGGTTGTTTATTGTTTGAAAAAGGAGAGCACTAAAAACGTATAAGGATAGTAAGCAAAAAATAACTTACCCAATTTGAGTATGAACACAGCCTTTTTTCCATACGCCAAAACTATAGAACCTGCCATGCAAACCCTGCAGGGTATCTACGTGATCTCTTGCGTAATTTTACGCAAGATCAAATCGAAAAATCCAGGATAAATTTTGTTTTTATAGGGGGCTAAAAAGGAAAAATGCAATCCTTTCGGGAGAAAAAGGCACAATAGTTTAAATACAAACAGGGGTTATATAATTGGTAATTCGGATACCCAAAGCGGTATCAATAGTCAGGAATGAAAGCCAAATCACTGACAATCAACAAGTATACGATATTTAATTATTATATCAAGCCTCCTATATTAAAATTTACTTTTCCGTTTTAATCTTTCGGCTTGTCCTCCCGGCTTGTGGTCCGCGAAAGAAAAAAACGGTCGTGGCGGAGGGGAGGCTTTAAATAAATCTATTGGCAGGCATCTATCCGGTAGTCAGAGACTACGCGCATACAAAATCCGTAGACACAGTCTACAGCAAGAGCGGCTAGGGGCATAAGCCCCAGCAGATGGACACATTAAAACAAATCAGCATGCGAACCGGTCCGGACCAATTCAAGCAGGTTTATTTGTTCATTTTCGTCCCATATAAGTAGAAGATCTGGTTTTACATGGCATTCCCAATAGCCTTTATAATTGCCGGTAAGTTTGTGTGGGCGATGTTTTTTTTCGAGGCCGGTGTGGCCTTTTTCGGCGAGAACGGTTATTAATTGCTGTAACGCATGAAAATCGTCAGCCGACCGTTTTTTAAGTAATTTTAAATCTTTTAGGAACTTGGTTGAGGTAACAATTTCGAACATAGCCAGAATCAGATGCTGCTGAAAAGTTCGTCAACACTTTTAAACTTTTTACCTTTGCCTGCTTTCAGTTCATTCATCGCAGCAATCGTATCGGCATTCGGGCTATTTTTTTCCTTTTTTACTTTAACAGAAACGCCCAACGCTGTCAGGAAATCCTTCACCTGCTGGGATTTGTTATCTGGAACCTGTATCTCGAGTGTTTGCATACACAAAAATAAATAATAATTTGTTGAATAGCCAATTAGTTTGATGCTGCATGATAGGCCTACCCCGGTAGTCAGAGACTATGCGCATAGCTAATCCGTAGACACAGACTACGGAAAGCGGGCGGGGGAAAACACGCTTGCGGCAGCATGGATTAAGCTATTTAAAACTATCCAAAAGCTTTTTTAATTCTTTGAACTCATTTTTTTCCACAATATCGGTGCCGTTAAGGGTCGATAGTTTGATTTTGTCCCTGAATAATTTAATGCGTTGTAGCATGGGCATGATCATACTGTTTCCGTGGCTAATGAATTTATGCAGATCTTCCAAAGAGGAAGGCAATTTGTAGCCAGTGTTCTCACCTGCGCTACTGCTAACGACCAAGACTCCCGCATCCCGGACCTTGCCAATAACTTTGGTCCTGAAATTATGTTCTGTTAGGGAATCCGGCCTACCGACGGTCAAATGTCGAATCAATTCTTTCGTCCCCGTGTATTTGTTGAATCCGTAATTATTGAAATATAATAGAAGCAACTTGACGCAGTTAATTTGATCGGTGTCATACTGGCTTTTTACTTTCTTTTGATCGATAAATAGATTAGCGCTGTTAAAGCCGGCTGCGGCGATTTCCGGGTTAAAGGTTGCTTCTTCTTTAACGGCTTCAGTATAATATGATCGGTTATCGCTTGGAAAATGATTAAGGCTTGTGATCTTGGGCTGCAAAATATTCAGAAAGTCCTTACTTTCTTTTGATATTTTTGTTTCGTCAAAACATCTTCCTAAGGTTCCTGCTATAAAATCTGCCAGTTGTATCATTGTGTTGCCATGGCTTGCCCCAAAATTAAAATCGCCACCTGAAAAAAGATTGGGCATATGCTCGCGCTGTACATATTTTTTAAACTGGCGCATGAAATCGTTTTCCCCGTGTTCGTCCACAACTAAATCCAAGTCCGGGAATGTCCGGAAGAGTTCTTTATAGACCAGGCCATTTAGAAATTTATAAAATGACGGTTTATATTTAAAACCCTCCCCTTCCAGCTTTTTTTTATTAACGATGACGGCGTAAATAGAAAAATCGACATGGCAGATCTCTTTTAGTATTTTGATTCTTCCCTAAGTTCAAATATCAATTCTGGGTCAAAAACGCTTAATTCGAGTTTCGAAAGCGCATTTTTAATTATTTGCTTTTTATTTAACTTGTGAGAGCTTGGGTCATAGTCTTCCGGATTCCCCTTATGAAAAAAACGATCTATAAAGTCTTTTCTATCAACCAAAATCTGCTCAAGGATTAAAAGTTGATCGGTAAACGGCTTTCTCACTAACGCAAACGCAACACTCATTTTGCCTTTTTGTGCTATAATCATTGATTCATATATGAAATTTACCATGTCGGAAATGATAGACATGACAATGTGTTTTGTTAGGACAATTTCCAAGTCGTCGTTTTTATTTGAAGATTTTAGGATATCGAGAGCAAGTTCCTTTTTTTCAATAAATTTCTTCTTAAGTTCTTCATCTTCGCCGAAAACTATATTTGTCGAACGCATTTCCGAATAATACGAATCTGCTAATATCTCTGTTATATGGTCATATAAGTGAGCACAAATATTGTTGACCAAATGATACTCCTTCGGCAAATTAACTTTAGCGCCTTTTTCAATAATTATCATTTTTCTTTTATTTGCAATGCCTGCTTCTTTTAAACAACAGAACTTCGTTTAAATTTATAAATTAATACCCGATTCGATTAATGTGGAATCGACGGGACTCGAATCCGCAATCACGTGCCTGACAAGCACGCATTCTACCATTGAACTACCACTCCTTCTAAGTCTTAAGTCCTGAGTCGAAAGTCATAAGTCCCTATTTTAACCTCAACACTATCTCCTTATTCTCCGCATCCAAAGTAACCCAATCCAGCGTATCAACATCCGGCAGGCAATCGCTTAAACTTAAACCTTCGCGGCAGTTTTTGAGTGCGCATTTGCCTAATTTAATGGTCATTTTATAACGGTGCTGCCCGGTTTCGCCAAACCATGCCATGGTAAAAACGTGGCGGGGGTTTTTAGATGGCTGATGGGCCATATCGGGATCGTCGATGCCGTCGCACCACATCCATTTATATCTCTTATCGTCGCAATTTTTAAACGCGCGGGATAAATGGTATTCCAGTTCGATGCAAAAATCCCGGGTAAAGGCGGCCTGGATGTTGATGCGTAGTGGGGTCATTTTTTTGTTTTTTAATTTAAAAGGTTTGTCATTTCGACGAGGAACGAGGAGAAATCTTCGACACCTGACGTTACCGCCTGCACAGTTCGGATGCATGGCGTAAAAGATTTCTCCCTACGGTCGAAATGACAAACCTTTTTTCTTTTTTTACTGCTACTACCAACTACTACTGCCACTCCTTTTAAGTCTTAAGTCCCGAGTCTAAAGTCTTAAGTCAGATTCTTCTCCATCCTATTCCTGACTTCAGACTCAAGACTTTCGACTCCAGACTTCCCCCTAATCCTCCGGTCTCTCCTTCGCATCTGCCATTCTTACTATCCTTGGTTCAAACTTTGCCAGTACTTCTACCAGGTTGGTTTGGGCGGCCATAACGGTGTGGATATCTTTATACACCATGGGGGCCTCGTCAATGTCGCTGCCCATCAGGGTGATGCGTTTATCGATGAGGTTGGCGGCCACGGCGGCTTTGTCGATGGTTTTAAAGGCGGCGCTGCGGCTCATCAACCGGCCGGCACCATGACTGGCGGAGTTGATGCTGGCCGCGTCGCCTTTGCCGCGCACCACGAAGCCGGGCGTGCTCATGCTGCCGGGGATAATACCCAGCACGCCTTCGCCGGCCGGGGTGGCGCCTTTGCGGTGTACCATTACTTCGGTACCGTCGGCAAGCTGTTCCTTCCAGGCAAAGTTGTGATGGTTTTCTATCATCATCAGCGGCGCCAAATTCAAAGCCTTCGCAATTTTATGATGGATCTCGTGGTGGTTGGCGCTGGCATATTCGCCGGCCAGGTTCATCGCTATCCAGTATTCCTGCCCTTCGTCCTTATCCAGGTCGAGCCAGGCCAAATGTTTGGCCTCGGGCGGCAATTTGGTTTTGGTCATGGCAATCTTCGAGTAATAATTCGCGATATTCCCCCCAAAGCCCCGCGACCCGGAATGCGACAACAGCGCCAAATAGGCCCCCGCCGGGATGCCTGCCAAGGCGCCTTCGGCGATGGTGAGTTCGCCCCATTCCACAAAATGGTTGCCCGTGCCGCTGGTACCCAGCTGCGCGTAGGCCTTGTCCTTTAAATTACGGATCACTTTGGTTTCGCCCCATGTTTTACTGTCGAACAGCGAGGTATCATGGTATTTTTCAGTAACCCCGCCCATACCGAAATTGGTATGGTCAAGCAACAGTCCTTTCAGCAGATCCGTTTCGCTGTCAACAGTTGCGGCCGGCATGTCGAAAATGCTGAGGCACATGCGGCAGGCAATATCCACGCCCACGGCAAAGGGTATAATGGTATTGGCCGTAGTGGCCAGCACGCCGCCAATGGGCAGGCCGTAGCCCTGGTGCGCATCGGGCATCAGGGCGCCGGCGACAGCTATGGGCAATTGTATAGCTGTTTTCATCTGTGCCAGCGCCCCCGTCTCGATATGTTCGATCCCGAAAACCGGGAAATCAGCAATTTCGGCCTTCAACGTGTGGATACTGCGCTGCTGTTTTACAAATTTGCCTTCCTTGCGCAGGGCGATCACGTCTTCGGCCAGGTTTTTAAACTTGCCGCCTTTTTTAAGGGCATAAGGCATCGGGTCGTCAATCAGCGCCTCCAGGTTAGCCAGGATCTGGTTACGGTCCATTACGCCATGTTTCAGCAAGCCATTAGCCACCCGGCTAAAGTTGACAAGCACCTCCACTTCGTTAATGCCGAGCGCTTTGAGTTCGTTATTGGTTATTTTTTCTTTTTCCATATCAGCCCCCTCTAAATCTCCCCCGGTGGGGGAGATTTTTGATTTTGGGTTTATTTTTAACAATTTTCATTTTACCTCGTTTAAATTTTTACCCTCTTTTTTGCCTGCAAAAGAGAGGGTCGGAGAGCGAAGCGAATCCGGGGTGAGTCAACCCTGCGGACAGGGAACGGCGGCAATGTCGCTCGTATAATTTACTCACCCGGTCGTTGCTTCGCTCGACCACCCTCTCTCCGGCAAGCCGGAAAGAGGGGTTTTTAATTTCAACACCACAAAATAAACCCCCACCTGCGCAATGTATTTGCGCAGTAAAAAATATTTTTATAAATTTCAAGAAAAATAAGGAGATGTGCGGATGTACAAATATGCAGATGTGCAGATGTGCAGATGTGCAAATATTAGAACAAGCTGAACTAAAAGACACGAAGAATTTCTCCGTCAGCAGATAAGCTTCGGGAAAAAGCCGGAAGATGTGCAAATATGCAGATGTGCAGATGTAGAAAATGACGGTTGCAGGACGCCACCCCCAATCAAAAGCGGGCAAAGGCCCGACAGAAAAGCGGGCCGGGGAGTCTGGCCTGCAGCGCTGAAGCTTTTTTCTGTCTTGATTTTTTTGGTCCTTTTTGTATCAAGACAAAAAGGACTAGCCCCCGCGGCAATTGAGCGGCAGCGGCTCCGAATAAAAGAAAAATGCCAGGTAAAACCGTAATAACTAACTAACCAAATCGTAAACCACCCCATGCCTGTTAACCGCAACGCCCTCATCCGCTACCGCACCCTGGACAGCTGCCTCCAAAACCGCTATAAAAAATGGACGCTGGACGACCTGATCGACGCCTGTGCCGATGCCCTGTACGAATACCAGGGCATCAATACCGGCGTAAGCCGCCGCACCATACAGGCCGATATCGAGATGATGCGCAGCAACAAGCTGGGTTACGAAGCGCCGATAGTGGTGGTGGATAAAAAGTATTATACCTATAGCGATAAAGCGTACAGCATCACCAATATCCCCCTTAACAACCACGATATGCAGGTTTTGGGCGAGGTGACCAGCCTGCTGCAGCAGTTTAAAGGCTTTAACCATTTTACCGACCTAAGCGAAATGGTGAGCAAGCTGGAAGATAAGATCTACACGCAAAAAACGCACAGCCCGCCGGTGATCGATTTTGAAAAGAATGATAACCTGAAGGGGTTGGAGTGGATTGAGGTGATCAGGAAGGCCATTGTGGCGAAAAATTCTATTGCTGTTACTTACAGGTCGTTTAAGGCGCGGGAGGCAAGCACCTTTGGTTTCAGCCCGTATTTACTGAAGGAATACCGCAACCGGTGGTTTGTGCTGGGGCTGTCGCATGCGCGGAATTCGCCTTTGTTAACGCTGGCGCTGGATAGGGTGCAGGCCATTGATGTGCATGAGGATGCCTACCGCGAAAACAATAGCATCAACCTGGCCACGTATTACAGCGATGTTTTAGGGGTAACCAAAAGCCCCAACCAGCGGGATTGCGAGGTGGTGTTTTGGATAGACAATGCCAATGCGCCCTACATCATTACCAAACCGGTACACCATACCCAAAAAATGTTGAGTGAGGATGAAGAAGGCAAGATCTTCAGCATCCGGGTGATCTCCAACTTTGAGCTGGAACGGGAGCTGCTGGGTTTTGGGTCGAAAATAAGGGTTTTGGGCCCACGCCACCTGGTAAAGCAAATAAAAACCGAGTTGGCAAGGGCATTGGACAGATATGAAAATACCAGCCCGGGGAGCAGTTAAAAGTATATCCGCCTGGCGGAACATACCACCTTACGTACCCGCCTGCTACCAAGCCCCCCTAACCCTCTTCCACAAAACGTAAGCCACCCTCAACATAAAATAGGGTACAAAAATGACCAGGTAAACTACGCTGGTTTGGTACAGGTCGGCTTCAAATTTGGACGGAAGGGTTTTGCTGATGAAAGCGGTATAATCCAGGATGATGATTCCAAATGCAAGTGTTGTAAAAGCCGCCATTAACGTATAAATCAATCGCTTTTTTATCCTTGCCCTTTTTGCGCCGGCTTTACGGCTTTCGGCAGCGGCTTCATCTTCTTTTGCCTGCTCTTTGTTTAAAATTTCCTCCAACCGGTTGTTGATCGCTATCCATTGCTTGTAATTATCAAGGGTAAAGCCTGCGTATCGAGAGACATAGGCCATCTTTTCATCCCAAAAATCATCAGGGTTGGCCATAAAAAGCATTTCGTCGTAAAATTCAAACTCAAAAAGTTCAAAATCCTCCACCGGGTAGAGTATCTGCGACAAAGCTACCTGCCTGCATACATCGGTAAACAAATCACGGCTAATAGCTTGACCTGTAACTTTTTGATATGCAATACCGATCATTACCCTCTGTACAATTGGCAGCTTTAAGCCGGTAACTACCCTGGTTAAAATTTCAATTTGCTCGTTTCCATCGCGTGCAAGTGATAGTTCAATATAGAAATAGTCCGGCGAGTCTTCGGCAGCAATGATGCTGTCGACCAATGCTGTAACCTCTTCCTTTGAAATCAGGCCATACAGGAGCCCTTCCCGGAATACTTCGGGCAATAATGGGAAAAGGCTTACTTTGGATGGTGATATCATTTATAAATGACTAATATCCATCTTTAATTTAACAAATTCTGCCATTGAGCTAAAACTCCTTTTTATCCGCCCCGTCATGCCGTCCGGGTACGGTTTGACACAAATCCTTCTCTTTTTGCAAATCCAATTTTCGTAACCATCTCATTATCAATTGCGATGTGGTGTACCAGGTGTACCATGTGTATTCATTTGTACCGGGTGGTTCAGGTGATTACCTCTTGCCCTCAATCATTGCAATACCCCGTATCAACCGCAACCTGTTTCCACTGTGTTCAGGGGGAATACTTTGGGTAGTGCCGTCCCTTTTACCCACTCTGTCGACCTTGTCGGCATCTCCCCCAAATCTGCCTGCCGGCTGGCAGGATATAGGGAGAGAAAGATGATGTTGGTTTTACCAGGGCTGGGGTAAATGTCCTTTTGTAACAAAAACATTGATATTATTAAATACTTTGTATTTTGCCTAAGTTTACATCATTACCAACTAATTTAATAATTGATATGCCCGGATATTTAAAAGTAAACCGTTACGTGTTAATTGCGGCCCTGATAGGCGGTGCCGCAGTCAGCTCGTGCAAAACCAAAAAGGAGGCGGAAACGCTCACTGTTAAAACTACCACGCCCAACGGAACAACCACTACGGCCACCGTTAGCAAAGACAAAAAGGAAGGCATTAAAAAATTCAGCGACGTGATCCCTGAGAAAACCAAGGTTGACAAGGGCCTTTTTAATACCTATAAAGTAGAGAATAAGTATTATTACGAGATCCCGGACTCGCTGCTGGGCCGCGAGATGGAGGTGATTACCCGTTTCCTGAAAACGCCCGCCAATATCAAGGTATTTACCCAACAATACGGCGGCGAAGAAGCCAATGAGCAGGTATGGAAGTGGGAGCGCCATGATAAACAGATTTTTATTAAGGTGCCCAGCTATACGATAAGGGCCGATAGTACCAGCGATATGTACAAATCGGTAAAAAACTCCAACCTGGATGCTATCCTGGCTTCATTTGATATTAAGGCCTATAATAAAGATACTACCGGGGTAGTAATTGATGTTACTGATTTTTATAATGGCGATGTAGCCGCCATAGGCATCACCGATGAAATAAAAAAGGCTTATAAGATCTCGGGCGTTGATAACAGCCGCTCGTATATCGATACCATCAAAAGCTTCCCTATAAATATTGAGGCGCGCACGCTCAAAACCTACCGTGCGGGCGAGTCGCCAACAGATAACAGCAACGCGGCCATTACCTTTGAGTTTAACACCTCGATGCTGCTGCTGCCAAAAACACCCATGAAGCCGCGTTTGAGCGACAACAGGGTGGGGTTTTTCGGGCAAACGCAAACTGATTACGGCACCGATGCCCAAAAGGCCCAGGTTACCTCGTACATCCATCGCTGGAAACTGGAGCCAAAGGACGAAGCTGCCTATGCCCGCGGCGAACTGGTTGAACCAAAGAAACAGATCGTATTTTACATTGATCCGGCCACGCCTAAAAAATGGGTGCCTTACCTCATCGCAGGTATTAACGATTGGAATGCCGCTTTTGAGGCCGCAGGATTTAAAAACGCCATTGTGGGCAAAGAAGCTCCAACACCTAAAGAGGATCCTGAATTCAGCACAGAAGATGCACGCTATACGGTAGTGCGTTATTTTGCTTCGGACGTGGAGAATGCCTACGGCCCGCATATATCTGACCCGCGTACAGGCGAGATCCTGGAAAGCCATGTGGGTTGGTACCATAACGTAATGAATTTACTGCGCGACTGGTATTTTGTGCAAACCTCGGCCGCTAACGGCGACGCCCGCCACGCTAAATTTACGGATGAGCAAATGGGGAATCTGATCCGTTTTGTTTCGTCGCATGAGATCGGGCACACGCTTGGTTTACCGCATAACTTTGGGTCAAGCTACGCTTACCCGGTTGATTCGCTAAGGTCAAAAACTTTTACTGATAAGCATGGCACGGCGCCATCCATTATGGATTATGCCCGCTTTAACTATATTGCGCAGCCCGGCGACGGGGTTACCCACTTTTATCCGCAGATAGGCGAATATGATAAATGGGCCATTAAATGGGGCTATACCTGGTTCCCGGGTAAGAAAACGCCAAAGCAGGACAAAGAAACGCTGGATGAATGGGTGAAGGAAAAGGCCGGTAACCCATTGTACTACTACGGCCGCCAGGGCACGATGATCGATCCGCGCCTGCAAAGCGAGGACCTGGGCGATAACGCCATGAAGGCCGGCGCTTACGGCATAGCCAATTTAAAACGCATTTTGCCTAACATAGAAACATGGACCTACCAGAAAGGCCAGGATTACAGCGATCTGCAGGAATTATACCTGGAAGTATTAACCCAGTTTTACCGCTACATGGGCCATGTGGTTACCAACGTTGGCGGCATGAACGAAAACTTTAAAACGTATGATCAAAACGGACCTGTTTATGACTTTATAAGTAAAGATAAACAGCACGACGCCATCGCATTTTTTAACACACAATTATTTACTACTCCATCGTGGCTTATCAACAGCCCCGAATTAAGCAAGTTTGACAACGGTGTTATGGTAAACCGGGTAAAAAGTGTACAAACCGCTGTACTGAATAATGTGCTTTTTCCGCCGCGACTGTCCAGAATGTACGACAATGAAGCGAAAAATGGTACTAAAGCCTATACAGTTGCTGACCTTTTTAATGACCTGCGCGGCGGGATATTTACTGGCGGCAAACCTGATGTATATAAAAGAAACCTGCAACGTGCATATATTGAGGACCTGAAAAGTTTATTAACCGATGATTTTAAGGGCATCCCCGGAATTTCTTCAAGTCAGCTTGCCTCCTATGGTATGACGCCAATTAATATGGTTTTGTCGGATATCAGGCCCATGGTACGTGTAGAATTAAAGCTGATTGATTCGCGTTTACCTAAAGGCGGTGACCCGATAACGGCGGCGCATTATGCCGACCTTGACGCCAGGATAAAAGATGCATTGAATCCAAATAAACCGGTGATCAATTTGCCGGCATCAACCGGCAGAGCACTAACACTTGACCTTCCGGTGGACGAAAACATTGAGCCTGGCAATGGTAGCCGCCCTTAGGATGCAAGCAGCATTTTATAAACAAAAAGCCCTCCGCAAATGGAGGGCTTTTTGTTTAATTCAAAATCGGAAAATATAGTTGAAAGCCTGCCTTAAAATACCTGCTTTTACTACAGCTGGCTGATATTTTCAAAGAATGCTGTTTGAAGATCTAAAAGTGAATTAACTTTTATAGACTCGCCGTAAGCATCAAAGCATAAAAATTTGGAGCTTTTAGGATCATTATTTTTAGCCTTTTCAAAAAAATTGAAAGTTTCAAAAAAATAATGATTGGTCGTTACATTGTCGTTGATATTGGTTTGCGATCCGTTTAACCTGAAACCGATGGCGTCAATCCACCTGTGCACTTTTGAGTGCAATGATCCGCTTACATTTTTCATAGGTTAATTTTTAATGTTTTTAAACGAAAAATCGTGCCATAAGTTTTAAAAATCGCCTGTTAATTTTTAAACAAATGTTTGGGTTTTGCCATCGTTAAGCCTGTTTTAATAATATAAAATACTAAGTAAATATTTTCATATAACAAGAATTGTAACCTATTGAAACTAATTACCGTAGAAAGTGGAAATCAAAATCAAACTTGAAATTATTAGGAAATTAAATTATTCGTTAGTTATGAAATCAAACAGACTTTTACTACCTATTACATTTATGTGCCTGTTAAGCATTGCAGCATGTAAAAAAGATAAAACAGCCGGGCCGGCCGGCGCTACCGGTGCAACCGGAGCTACAGGCTCGCAGGGTGCAGTTGGCGCAACCGGGCCTGCCGGACCACAAGGTCCTTCAGGAGGTGCTACCGGCGCCACTGGTGCAACAGGGGCCACTGGCGCAACAGGTGCTACTGGAGCCACTGGCGCAACAGGCGCAACAGGTGCTACTGGCACAAACGGAACAAATGGAACAAACGGAAAGGATGGCGCTCAAGGACCAGTGGGTCCGGCTGGCCCACAAGGATCTATCGGTGCTACAGGTGCAACCGGAGCAACCGGTGCTACTGGCGCAACTGGTGCCACTGGTGCTACAGGAGCAGCCGGCGCAACAGGACCACAGGGTGTTAAAGGTGCTACAGGAGCCACCGGCGCTACAGGAGCAACGGGTGCCACTGGTGCAACAGGCGCTACCGGAGCAACAGGTGCAAGGGGAGCAACAGGTGCTACGGGAGCCACTGGCGCTACCGGTGCAACCGGCGCTCAGGGCAATGCTAACGTTCAAAGCTTTATATTAACCAAAATGGGGGTTGTTGAAGTTGGCTTAACCAAGCTTTCGATCCCTGCTATTACGCAAGATATTGTTGACCAGGGCACAATATTGATCTACCTGAGAAACACAGGCTCTTCGGGCAGTTGGTATGCTATCCCTTACTCAGAGGCAGGCAACACCATCGACTTGTCAGATTTCGGAGTAGGTTACGTTGATCTTAAAGCAAACTTCACCCTTGCAAATGCGTTCGACTTCAGGATTGTTGTAATTTCGGGCTCAGGACTTACACAATTGAATGTTGCAAATCCGCATCTTAACTTTAAAAACTACTCTCAGGTTTCTCAAGCTTTGCACCTTTCAAACTAAAATCAATATTTAACATAAACAATAAATATGTAAAGCCTCCCGGTTTCTCCGGGGGGCTTTTTCGTTTGTAACAATATTATAACCAGGTATGTAACAATACTATGATTGTTAATTATTTGACAATTTATAATTGAACATTTGCATCAGATTTGCGCCTTATACATTTAATTGAAACGAAAAGTATTTTAATACCCCAAATGAAAACTATATTTTCAATATTGATCTTCTCTGTTTTTACCATCACCGGGGCTTTCGCACAAAGCGGTAGAGAAGTACACGGAACCATCGTCGATTCAACTAAACAAACACTCCCCGGAACTTCAGTTACCCTCGTTTCTGATCAGCATGACAGCACCATTACCGTTACTGATGCAAACGGTAAATTCGTATTCCCTTCCGTCAAAGGCACTAAAGTTGTGGTAACGGCTTCGTCAATAGGTTTCATTACCCTTAAAAGGCATTATGCGCTTGCAAATGACAATACGCCTGCCGATTTAGGTACGATCGTGCTAAAAAGCGAAGCGCGCATGCTTAACCAGGTGAATATTGTTGGGGTGATCCCGATAACCATAAAAGAAGATACAGTTGAATACAAGGCCAGCGCTTACAAAGTACGTGAAAATGCCCCGGTTGAGGACCTGATAAAAAAATTACCCGGCGTTGATGTTGATATTAACGGCAATGTTACTACCCAGGGAAAACAGGTTACCAAGGTGCGGATAAACGGCAAGGACTTTATGGGTGGCGATGTGCAAAGCGCGACAAAAAACCTTCCTGCTGACGTAGTTGAAAATATCCAGATGATTGATGATTATGGCGACCAGGCAAATCTTACCGGCGTAAAAACCGGTGAACCGGAAAAGATCATGAATATCACTATCCGAAAGGATAAAAACTATGGCTATTTTGGCCAGGCCACGGCTGGCGATGGAGAGGATGCACTTCCGCAAAGCCAGGGAATACCTGATGCAAACAGGCATTTAGTATCATTAAATGCCTTTAATTTTAACGGCAATCAGCAAATAGCTGTTTTGGGGAGTATCAATAACACTAACGCAAACACCTTCTCTTTTAACGCTGCCGGCGGTGCCGGAGGGGGCGGCGGTGGTTTTGGTGGCGGCGGCGGGGGTGGCGGCCGTGGTAACGCTGCCAGGGGCGGGCAAAACAATGGCAGCCTTACAAGTACCCAAAATGGTATTAGCGACGCCCACTCTATCGGGGCCAATTTCAGGGACCAATGGGGTAAATACCTTTCGGTTTATGGCAGCTACAGTTTTGCAGACAATACGGTATCAACAACCACCATTAACGACCAGCGGAATACAAATCCTACAAATCCAAGTGAACAGAAGCAAACCAGTATAGATAAAATTGAAAATATAAACCACCGGTTTACATGGAATATGGAATTTAAGCCGGATACCATCAATTATTTAAAAGTTACGCCAACCTTCTCCTATTCAGGCACAAATACACTTGACAACGAAGCCGACAATTTGACACGAAAGTTGCCGCCCCCCACCATTTATACGGTGCTCACCGATGCCAATTCACATGCACCAACTTATGGCTTTACTGCCTTGTATAATCGCAGGCTGCCGCATCGCAATAATTTAAGCGTTAACATAACCCTCAATTCTGCGCCGGGAAGCTCCTATCAAAACCCGGTTTATACTTATACATCGGGTACGCCAACAGCGCCGGTTAACCAAATGATCAACACCTACAGCCGTACAAATAACTATGGGACTTCCTTATCATACCTGGTACCTGTCGGTAAGTTATCGTATCTTGAGTTGACCTATGCATTAAATTATGCGGTTACAACAAACAATAAGCAGGCTGATGTTTTAATTGACCCGCAAAGTACGGTGTTCACCAGGGACAGCGCGCTGAGCAATCAATTCAATTATACCTTTACTACCAATAAGGCAGGCCTTAATTACCGCTTTATTGAAAAAAAGTATAATTATACCCTTGGTGTCGGGGCAGAACAAGCGGACTTAAACGGCTATTCTCCGGCAACCGGGGCCAGCACACATGTGTCAACCTTTAATATTATACCAACGGCCCGCTTTATCTATAATTTTTCGCGCAGCAGGAACTTCTCTGTAAATTATAACGGATCAAGCAGCACGCCTTCATTTTCGCAATTGCAGCCGGTAATTGATTTTTCGAACGCCCTTTACCCCGTAGAAGGCAACCCCAATCTGAAACCGCAGTTTACAAATAACTTTTCCATAAGGTATAATAACTTCAGTTTTCAAACCGGGGATATATTTTTCGCAAGTATTCAATACCAGTCTGTATCCAACTATGTAGCTTCCAACACCATTACGTTTCCGCGTAAATACCTGCCTGACACTGCTTTTCAAAACACAATTTTAACCAAGTATCAAAACACAAACGGCTACAGTACTACATCGGGCCAGTTGACCTATGCAAAACCCCTGGACAACCGTAAGTTTACTTTATATTTCAGGGGAACCGTTACTTATGCTAACAACGTGGGCTTTTTAACAAATATTGATTCGACAACAAACATTGCAACAACGGAAAAAAATATCTCAAAAAACTTACAATTTACCCCCCAGTTTCAATTCAGGGTGGATATTCCGGACAGAATTGACGCCCAATTGTTAACCAACTATTCCATCAATAAAACAAACAATTCAATAAAGGATTTTATAACCAACGGGACGGCAAATGTAAGAACCTGGAACACGGGTATAAATGGCAAAAATTATTTTGGCGACTGGACCTTTAGCTATGATTATACCCACGCTACCAATTATGGGTATGATCCGAGCCTTAAAATAACTAATCCTAATATTTTAAACCTGTATATTGAACGCCGGTTTATGAAAGATCACCGCGGCACCATACGTATATCCGCATTTGACCTTTTTAACCAAAATACAGGTTTCACTACTTCAACCAACGCCAATTCAATTACCGAGACGCATGTTAACCGGCTGGCACGTTATTACCTGGCCACATTTACGCTGAGGCTGCAAAAATTTGCCGGCAAGGCGCCAACCCAGGAACCAGGCATGCGCGGTTTCAGACGAGATGGGGGAGCCGGAGGACCCGGGGGAGCCCCTGGGGGCAGCCCCGAATAATCACGACTCTTCCGCACGGAACATATAATACCGGGGGTATTTTTAAAAGAATAGAAAAATTTAGTTTTTTACCAGTACGCTGTTGATCACCATTTCAAGATCTTCAAGATCAAAAGGCTTTGCCAGGTAGGTTTCGGCACCTGCATGGCTTGCAAGCTGTTCAATGTCGCTATTCGCGGAAAAATATATTACGGGGATATGTTTTAAAGCCTCATTTTTTTTGAGCGTTTGCGTTGCAATTATACCGCCATCGTCAGGGATCCAGTTGTCCATGATAATAATGTCAGGCATAACAGCTGAAATTTTTTCAACGATCTTATTACAATCGGTATACGCATAAACCGTCCACCCCTGCTCTTCCAGAATGAAGCTGCAGATAGACAGTATATCTTCATCATCATCAAATATTACAATCTTTTTTTCAGTGATATCCATGGGCTTATTGAGGCTTGAAACTACATATAACAAATAATAAATGCAATTGTTTTTATTATTTCGTTAATTATTAAATTACAAGGAGATATAACCAAAACTGCGTTAAAAAAATATTAAAACTGCCCTGTTTGTTACTTGTTTTTTTGAGGGGCTGGCATGATTAATTGTGCGCCCGATAATTAACTCAAAAGTTATTATTTCTCCTGGTGATTGAACACCCTGGGTAAAGAGATTGTTTTAATGTTTTTATAAGATAAGCCAATTGCGCTTAACAAAATTATCGTTCAAAAAATCAAAATGAATCAGGATAAGGTTAAGTGCCCGATACGTTATTGTATCTTATTGTTCAATCATTAAGATTAAACTGGTTTCTTCCCCTCGCCAGCATTTTTAACCGCTGGCGTTTTAGGGAGATATGAACATGTGCACGTTCATTTTCATCAAGCTGCTCTTTATAAACAGATAAAATATCCCGGTATGACAGCACCCCTGTTACCTTTCCGTTTGAAGATAACACGGGCAATATTTCCGCGGTTTGGGTGGCCATCAACTCAACAGCTTTCCTTAAGGTGTCCGATTTTTTTATTGATATGTGGCCGGCTGTTACAATGGTGCTTACCCGGGCCTCCGGGTCTGTGCCGCCTGTAAAAATATCGATCCTGGACGCAGTGCCAATAAATTTACCTTCGTCATTTAAAACAACAAAGTCATTGGCCCCCTGGTTATTGATTTTTAACCAGGCCTTCACTTCTTTGATGGTGCTCTCGCCACTAAGCAAAAAGGCATCGCTGCTTACCGCTTGTTCAACGGTTAGTTTAGCCAACAGATCTGCTTCAAATGAATCAGGCGTAAAAACACCGCGGCGGGCAATTTTTTCGGTCATGATGGTATTCTCCATCAGGAAAAAAGACACCAGGTAGGATGCGGTACAGGCGCCAAGTAAGGGCAGCAAAGCATGTGATTGCATGGTTGCCTCCAGTGCAAAGGTAATACTGGTAAGGTACGCCCTTGAGGCCCCGGCAAACATGGCCGACATGCCTGCCAATGCCGCCATAGGAATACTTAGGCCCGACTGCGGAAACAGGTATAAAACCCCGCAGCCGATGATTGCACCAGCGGCCCCGCCTATGGTTAATAATGGCGCCAGCGTACCGCCTGACGTACCACTCCCCAAAGCAATGGCCCAGGAAAGGAATTTGAACAGGCACAGCCTGGTAACTATTATCAGCGTCATGGAGCCGGATAAAACATTGATGATATTATCGTACCCTACACCAAGCGTATGCGGCGCAAAATAACCTATTACCCCAACCGCCAGGCCGCCAATAGCGGGCCACCACATCCAGTGTACGGGTACATGTTCAAAAGCATCTTCAACAAGGTAAACTATTTTGGTAAGACCGAGGGATAAAAATCCAATGATCAATCCTGTTAAACTATAAATAGCCAGCGCGGTATTGGTGGGCGTTGCAAGGTTGGGCATCGGGAAAACCGGGCCGGCATCAAATAGTAAATGATGACCTGCCGCACCTGTAATGCAAGCCAGCGCAACAGGCAAAATGGATTTCGGCGAAAACTCAAAAAGCAGCAATTCAATAGCCAGAAATACCCCGGCTATTGGTGTGCCGAATATCGCCGCCATGCCTGCTGTTGCCCCGGCGGCAAGTAATACTTTGCGTTCATTAGCCGTTATTTTAAACAACTGCCCTATGGTTGAACCCAGTGCCCCGCCGGTTGCGATGATGGGGCCTTCGGCGCCGAATGGCCCCCCGGTGCCTATTGCGATTGCCGACGATATGGGTTTTAAAAACGTGATGGAAGGTTTAATGCGGCTTTGGTTGGTTAATATTTGTTCCATGGCCTCGGGTATGCCATGCCCCCTGATGGCAGCCGATCCGTAGAGCGCCATCAGGCCTACTATGATCCCTCCTATCGCGGGTATAATAATCACCCATACACCCAAATGGTTAGCCGAAGGGCTATGAAAAGCCGGAGAAAATATACCGTAAAAGGAAATATTGGTAATAATGTTGATGAGCCAAACCAGTAGCCGGGCAATAACGCTTACAGCAACAGCAACACCGATAGATAACCCTGAAATGAAGAGCAATCGTTTTTTTAAACCCTTATTGTTTTTAGGCTTTACCGTATTGTTTTCCATTTCACTTAACAAAGGGGAAATTGGGATCGCAGGATCCGGGGTATTTTTAGCGTTGCTCATTGCAGATTTCATGATGAAAATAATCAAACCCGAAAGTTTTAGATCTGACTACTTTAATTTTAACGCAAAGGTATATAACGACGAAGTTCAAATGAAATAAAATTTCAAATAAATATTACACATGCAATATTTATTTGAAAAATTTACATTTTTATATTGATTTTATATAACATATGTAATTAAATTTTTGTTGCGAAACTTATATAAAAACCGACGAATAATTTATTAAACCAGTTTTTACATTTATATAATTAATATTGCACAATACAGATTTTGAAAGACCATGGCCAAAAATGAATGCGACCTTAAAAGTTGTTTTTTGTGTAAGTTTTGTTTAAAGGACTGGATCCCGGCAATTGCCGCAAACCGCAAAAACTTTGAGGTAAAAAAGGGGCAGCAATTATTTAAAGAAGGCGACCCTGCTGCCGGCATCTACTTTATTTATTCAGGCGCTGTAAAGGTGCATAAGCGGTGGGATAATGAAAAGGAACTGATATTACGATTTGCCAAAACAGGAGACATTGTTGGGCAGATGGGCCTTGGCCCTGAAGCTACTTACCCGGTTTCGGCAACAGCTATTGAAGCCGGGCTTGCCTGTTTTGTGGATATGGAGTTTTTTGATTCGACATTAAATATAAATACCCAATTTACCAAACAACTGGTTATGGTTTTAGCCAATGACCTTAAGGAATCGGAAAAAAGGATGCGTAACCTGGCTCATATGCCGGTAAAAGGCCGTGTTGCCCAGGCGCTCATCAACCTTAAAAATCAATTCGGAACAAATAACGATGGTTATATCAATATCGAGCTCAGCCGGCAGGACCTGGCTTCTTTTACCGGCGCCTCTTATGAATCTTTATTCAGGGTGATAAATGACCTGACCGAAGAAAAGTTGATTGGCGTTTCGGGTAAAAGTATTTTGATTAGGGATACAGGCCGCCTGGTAAACCTGACAGCTGAAACCGAATAATAATTCGCGGCCTCCTTAAAAAGTTAAAAACTATAACCCAATCCAAACTTAAATCCATTTTCCAGCAGGTTAAAACCCTCCTTGCTATTGAAATGGGCAAGCCCATGATCTTTTATATAGGGGTTTACGAATACCGTAACATGGCTGAATGTGTACTGCCCGCCTATGCCGATCTCAAACCCAATACCGGATTGGTCAAGCGACAGATAGTTGCCGGAGTAATTAATTTCCTTATCTATTGAAAGCCCCGCATCGCCAAACAAATATTTGAAAAATGTAAATTTAGCAATGAGGGGTATCGAGATGATCTTCAAATCGCCATCATCATTAATGCCTGCCCGCCCAGGTAAAATTGAGTTTTCTTCGGCTTTATCATCAGAATAAACCAACCCAGTTTGAATTGACAGTAATTTGGTGATCTTTTTAGTGTAAATAAGGCCAAAATTTGTGCCTGTTTTGTTGTTATAGCCAAAATCGCCGATGGAACCGTGTATATCTACAAAAGTATTGGCAGTACCATAAACTACCGCAATGGCGTTGCCGGATTGTGAAAATACACGCATGCCGATGATAGTTAAAAGGATAAGGAGAAGTTTGAATTTCATTAAAAACAGGTTAAAGGTTATACAGATAGATTTTGATAAACAGGCGTTCCATTTAACGCACGTTTATACCTTACGCCCAATACTAACAAAATGCAACAACTGAATCCAGCCGGCGCAAATTAATTTTCGGTGCCGGGTTAGGCAAGGGTAAGTGTGGCCTTCGTACCCGCTTCCAGCCTGTATTTTTTTACAAACTTTATGAGTTTAAGTGTGGCAAACGTTAACAAGCCCGTGGCGAGAGAAACAACAGCGGCCAACGAAATACCGCCATAAATATATTGCTGCAAATGGGCTTTCAAATTTTGGGCAGACCCGGTTCCGTGAACACTGGCCGGCATCCATAACGATCCCGTCTTGTAACTTAAAAATATAACGAAGGGCAGTAACGGGGGTAAGCTGATGTGCGAAAATATTAATACCAAAGCTTTATTCAGCTTAAAAAAAACGGAGAGGAAAATTGCTGATAGTGTTTGAAAACCCCAAATAGGGATGATGCCCAGGAAGATTCCTAAAGCTGCCGAAAATGCTTTCCGTTCGTCGGATTGATTTGGATCGTAAAGCTGAGCGGCCAGTTTTTTTAGTCCTTTTTTTGAGCACAGCGCAGCGGCAACCTTTATGGATTTGATGATATTTACCTTAAGGGCTTTGGGTATCCGCATAATAACTTGTTATACAAAAATATCGCCCCGATAAAACCTTTAACAACCGGCAGTATTAAACTTTTGTTAATAATTGCTTTATCGGTTATTTTAGGTGTTATCCCCTGGTCGTTCTCGTCCTTGATCAGCAGGCTAAATTTCAGGCCATTTTAAATCATTGATAAATAGTATTAGCTTAGTTTTATTTTTCAACCCGATTTAAATAAAACTTCCGCTATGAAAAAAATTAAGTATTGCTGCTTTATTGCCTGCCTGTTGCTATCCTGTTCGGCAACAAAACAACATGCTAAGGGATGGATCTCGCTGTTCGATGGAAAATCCTTAAATAACTGGAAGGTTGGCGATAACGCCGAAACCTTTTCGGTTGATAGCGGGATGATCATCGTGCACGGTAAAACCGCACATTTATTTTACGACGGGCCGGTTTTGAACCATAACTTTAAGAACTTTGAATTTAAGGCCGATGTGATGACGCACAAAGGAAGCAATTCAGGCATTTATATCCATACCGGGTACCAGCAGGGCGGATGGCCCTCGAAAGGCTACGAAGTACAGGTAAACAACAGCCATACCGACTGGATCCGAACCGGCAGTTTATACGGCATTGATAATATTAAGGAAGTATATGTAAAAGATAACGAATGGTTTACCATGTACATTACCGTTGAGGGCAAAAGGGTACTGGTTAAATTAAACGACAAAGTGGTGCTTGACTATACCGAACCGGACAACGTAAAACGTGAAAAAGGCGATGAGGAGCGGGTGCTTTCAAGCGGCACATTTGCCCTGCAGGGGCATGATCCGAAGAGTTTGACCTTTTTTAAAAATATTATGGTGAAGCCATTGCGTTAACCCGGAAAAATGAAATTTAAGCTAATATTTTGCCTCTTTTTCCTTGCGAAAGCTTTGCCTTCCTGGTCGTGCCAGCGGGATACCATACGGTTGTTTTATGATATTAACCAAAAGGAGCTCACGCCTGCCCACAAAGTTACCCTTGATTCGCTGAGCCGTTTTATTAAAGATACTACCGTCGTTAAAATTCATGGTTTTGCAGATTACCTGGGCAAAAGGGATTCAAACTTTACGCTGTCCACTGCGAGGGCAGACCTGGTAAAAGCCTATCTGCAAAAGTTGCACAGCAAAAGCGAGCGACTGTTTGCTAATGGCAAGGGGCAGATTGATGCTTCAACAAAGGCGCATTCTGCCATAGGCGATCCCTTTAATCGCAGGGTCGAGATCATTTTTGCGAGACCTGCCTTACCAAAACCGGCGCTAAAAAAACCAATTATTATAGTTCCCCGTTCACGTGATACGGCGCGTTTAACAAAGAAAAACGACAGTGTTTACACGCGGATCAATAATATCGGCGGCCGTAATGTGGGCGACAGTATCAGTTTTAGCGAATTAACGTTTCAGCCGGGCAGGCATTTTTTGCGGCCATCGGCGGTACGTTATATGGTGGCTTTAAAAGAGCTGTTAAAAGCCCACCCTAACCTGAAGATTGAGATACAGGGGCATATTTGCTGCCAGTACAACGGCAAAGACGGCGAAGATTTTGACACCCGCAAATTTGAACTTTCGCTTACCAGGGCAAAATTTATTTATGATTACCTGGTAAGCGAGGGCATCAGCCCAAACAGGCTTACCTATAAAGGCCTGGGCAGCAAAGAACCCAAAGTTTACCCCGAAATGAGTTCGATCGACCAGGATCAAAACCGGCGGGTGGTAATTGTGCTTACAGGAAAATAGGCAAATTCAATTGCAGTTAAAAATTGTCAATACTACACTTTAATTTTTCCGGATTTTATTTAGCTTAGACGGATATTAAACCACTTTTTAAACCATAATTATTGCCCGATGAAACCCACGATATTGTTACTGCTGTGTCTTGTTTTGCCATTATCATTTGTTTCGGCACAAAGTGCTAAAACCTACCAGCTAAGCTCTCCTGACGGAAAGATCGGCATCACCGTAACTGCCGGGGCCGATGTAACCTGGTCCGTTAAGCATGGCGAAACAGAAGTGGTCCTGCCATCTGAAATTTCCATCACCCTTGACAATGGTGAAGTATTGGGTAAAAATGTATCTGTTAAAAAAACGATCCCGGCATCGGCCGACGAAACATTTAATACGCCGTTTTATAAGAAAACGCAGGTGCGGAATAATTACAACCAGCTAACCATTAATTTCAAGGGCGATTACGGGCTGGTTTTCAGGGCATATAATGATGGAGCCGCCTACCGTTTTTTTACGCAGAAAAAAGGCGAGATCATCATTTTGAACGAGGAGGCGAATTTTAACTTTAAGGATGACGATATGGCATTTCTTCCTTTTGCGAATGATTACCGCAATAAGGATAAATTTAATTCCTCGTTTGAATCGCATTACGATCATATCAGTATTTCTGCCATTAAAAAGATACCCTTGCATTTTTGCCCATACTGGTTGATATAGGTAACCCTTTAAAAGCGGTGATCCTGGAGGCCGACCTGCAGGATTATCCCGGCATGTACCTTACGCCGGGCGATGGCAATAACCTGCATGGCGTTTTTGCGCCGCTGCCGACTGAAGAATTTGTAAGCAGGATTAACTATGCGGTAAAAAGCCGGGCTGGTTATATTGCCAAAACAAATGGCACACGCAGCTTTCCATGGCGGGTGGTGGTCATCAGCAAAGAAGATAAACAATTGGCGGATAATGATATGATGCAGCGCCTCGCCGAACCTTCGCATATAAGTGATGTAAGCTGGATAAAACCCGGCAAAGTAGCCTGGGACTGGTGGAACGACTGGAACATCAACCATGTTGATTTTAAGGCCGGCATAAACGTACCTACCTATAAATATTATATCGACTTCGCGGCAGCCAATAAGCTTGAATATATTATTATTGATGAGGGCTGGTCGGACGATTGGGACCTCAATAAATCCAAACTGGATGTGCAGCAGATTGTTGATTACGGAAGACAGAAAAATGTCGGCGTTATTTTATGGTCGACGTGGTACGCCATTACGAGGGATGCCGATGGCCTGTTCGCCAAATTTGCCAGGATGGGCGTAAAAGGGTTTAAGATAGATTTTATCGACCGGGACGACCAAAAAGCAGTAAGCTCGCTATACTCGCTCGCACAAAAAGCGGCCGATAACCATTTACTGGTTGATTACCATGGCATGTACAAACCGTCAGGAATGCAGCGTACTTTTCCAAACGTGATCAACTGCGAAGGTGTTAAAGGGCTCGAAAATATGAAATGGGGTGTAAACGACCAGCCGGGTTACGATGTGAGTATTCCTTTTATACGGATGATGGCCGGCCCGATGGATTATACCCCAGGCGGCATGCGCAATGCAACTAAAGATGCTTTCAGGCCGGTAAACTCAAACCCGATGACGCAGGGCACCCGCTGTCACCAGCTGGCCATGTACACCATATTTGAGGCCCCGCTGCAAATGCTGTCAGACAACCCGACTATTTACATGAAGGAACAGGAAAGCACTGATTTTATCGCCGCCATACCCACAACGTTTGATGCCAGTGCGGCGCTGGATGGCAGCGTTGGCGATTTTGTAAGCATTGCCCGCAAAAAAGGCACCACCTGGTACGCCGGGGTAATGACCAACTGGAACCCGCGTGTTATCACCATGGACCTATCCTTTTTAGGCGAAGGCAGTTACAAAGCTACCATATTTGAAGACGGCGCCAACGCCAACCATGACGCCACCGACTATACCCGCAAAGTGATCACCGTAACCGCGGCAGATAAATTACCGGTAAAAATGGCATCCGGAGGCGGATGGGCTGCAAGGTTTGAGAAGGTAAATTAAGGCTTTGCCTGGTTAAGGAAACACAATACCGAATAATGAATTCTTGAATATCGAAGTTCAAAGTTAATTACTTCATTATTTACTATTGGGCGTTCGGTGTTCGATATTAAAAACAAAAAATTAACGGTCGGGATCAGCTTTTTGCAGCATATTTAAATTAATTAAAAACCTTGTAACAAAGCGGCGTACCTTATAGTCTTAACACCAGGATTTTCGTTAATTTTAAACCATGCCGGTAAAAACCAGTTTACGTGAAAATGTTTCCATCGCCCTCCAGTCAATAGCAGGCAATAGGTTGAGAACATCGTTAACATCCCTGATCATCGCTATTGGTATTATGGCATTGGTGGGTATATTAACAGCCATTGAAGGGGTAAAAACCTCCGTAAACAACGCCTTTGCAGGCCTCGGCGCCAACTCATTCACCATTCAAAACCGCGGCTCGGGGCTAAACTTCGGCAACGGCGGGCATGATAAAGTTTATCCCAAAATAAGCTATGACCAGGCCGACCGGTTTAAAAAGAAATTTGCACTTCCGGTATTAACGCGGGTAAACCTTGATGTTACCGGTACGGCTGTAGCAAAATACGGCAATAAAAAAACCAACCCTAATATATCAGTAACGGGTTCAAATGAAAATTACCTGGTGATCAGCGGGTATAAATTATCTTTCGGTCGTAATTTTTCCTCATCAGAACTGGAACACGGCGAAAACGTGGTAATGATAGGCAACGAAATAAAGAAAAAGCTTTTTAAAGATGAGGATCCAATCAATAAATCCATATATATTGGCAGCACCCAGTTCAGAGTGATCGGCGTTTTTGCAACAAAGGGCTCAAGTAATATGTTTGGTGGTGATAAGTTTTGTGTGATCCCGGTTTTAAAGGCCAAACAAATTGATCCAGATACCAATAAAACATTCACAGTAACCATCCAGGTAAGCAGTCCTGCTGCCCTGGACGCTACGATTGGAGAAGCCACTTCGCTTTTCAGAAACGTGAGGGGCCTGAATGTAACCAGCGATAATAATTTTGAAATAGAAAGAAGTGACTCGATACAGCATGAATTGTCGGGCAACCTGTCAATGATGACGATGGGCGGCGCCGCCATAGGCGCTATTACGTTAATAGGGGCCGCCATTGGATTGATGAATATTATGCTGGTATCTGTAACCGAGCGTACCCGCGAGATCGGCCTGCGCAAAGCGTTGGGGGCAACGCCGTCAATTATCCGGAAGCAGTTTTTAATTGAAGCAATTGTAATTTGCCTCATCGGCGGTATATTGGGTATTATATTGGGAATGGCCGCCGGCAATCTTATAGCAATTAATATCAGCGGGGCCTTTGTAGCGCCATGGATATGGCTGTTTTCAGCAATCTTGCTCTGTACCTGTATCGGGCTGATTTCCGGCTTTTATCCCGCTAAAAAGGCTTCCAAACTTGATCCTGTGGAAGCGTTGAGGTATGAATAATGTGCGGATGTGCAAATTTCAGATGTGCAGATGGGAATGTAAAGTACGGATGCCTGAATATTCAAATGGAGCATTAAGCTGGCTCACCAAATACGATTTTCATCTGCACATTTGCTCATCTGAAATTCGCTCATTTATTTCAGCATAATATTCTTCAACGGGTAGTCAATCATGATCTTTTCGAGGTAGGGCATTTTTAAAGCCTGTTTTAAAGCTTCGGCATGCCTTAAGTGGTGCATATCACTCGAAATAAAATCAACCAACTGGTTGTCGATTAAATTTTCCGCTGCTTTTTTTGTTTCCTTGCCGTAATACCCTGTAAGCGATATGGTATTGAGCTGGAACAACAGCCCCCAGTCATGCAAAGTCTTCAGCTGATCAATCTCCAGGTAAGGATATCTTTCCGGATGGGCCAGGATAGGTTTATAGCCCAAGTCTCTTAATCGCTGCACTACCGGTATCGTATTGGGTGGCTGGTTGATAAACGAAAATTCAAAGAGCACATAATTATCGCCCATAATCATCAATTCGCCGTTATTTACCCTGTCTTCAAATGTTTCGTCGAAATAGTGTTCGGCCGCCGCCTCTATCTCTATATCAATCTTTTCTTTTGCCAGTTCGGCTTTAAGTAAAGCAAGGGCACCGTTAATTGTTTCGGGCGTATTTCTGTAATAATCAGCCATGATATGCGGCGTGGCTATTATTTTCCTGATACCAAGGTCCATCATTTTTCTGATCAGCGCTATAGACTCTTCAGGGTTTTTAGCGCCATCATCAATTCCCGGCAAAACATGCGAGTGCATGTCTACCTCTATCGAGCTGTAATCAAACGTGATATTTTTTTTGTATTCTTTCTTTTTAAAGATCCCAAACATTTTATCAATAATTATCGTGTGCACATCATACAAAACCTTTACAGGCAAAACCCGCCGTTATTGATTACCAAGGGCATTATTGAACAGCCTGTAAATACCGGCGCTAAACTATCCGGGCAGGATGCTCTATTTTGAGCTTATTTTCTAATTTCTCATCACAACCAGGTGTGTAACAACGGGCTGCAAAGGTAAACAATGCATCCGAATTCACGGCCTACATTTTTTTTGCATTAATTTAACCTACGAAAATAGTATTAAATAGGATTTTCAGATAAATATTGCTCCCAGGCCCAGGCAGAAGACATCATGGTATCAAGCCCTATTTGCGCCCTCCAGTGCAACTGCTTTGCTGATTTGGTTACATCTCCCCAAACCTTTTCCACGTCACCGCTCCTGCGCGGCCCGATTTCATAATTTAATTTAACACCCGTAGCGCGTTCAAAAGCATTAATTACTTCTAAAACTGTGTTACCGTTGCCGGTGCCTAAGTTAAAAACATCGTACCCGGCAAATGTTTCGCCTTCCATTAATTTTAACGCTGCCACATGGGCTTTGGCAAGGTCAACCACGTGTATATAGTCGCGTACACAACTGCCATCCCTGGTATCATAGTCATTACCAAACACGGTAATTTTTTCCCGTTTGCCAATGGCCGTTTGGGTGATAAAAGGCACCAGGTTTTGCGGCACACCAATTGGAAGCTCACCAATCAGGGCCGATTCATGCGCGCCAACCGGGTTAAAATATCTTAAGGCAATAACTTTTTTGGCATCGCCAGATACAACTGCATCTTTAAGTATTTCTTCAGCAATTTGTTTGGTATTGCCATAGGGTGACTGTGCAGGTTTTACCGCAGCATTTTCGGTAACAGGCAGTTCATCCGGCTGCCCGTAAACCGTGCAGCTGGATGAAAATACAAAATTCAATGTTTTACCGCTATACTGCCGCAATAAATTTAACAGCGAGGCTAAATTATTATGGTAGTATTTTAGAGGATTATTTACTGATTCGCCCACTGCTTTAAACGCAGCAAAATGAATAATACCTTCAAGATCAGGCTCTGCGGCAGCAAATTCTTTTAACTTATTTTCGTCGCAAAGGTCAAACTGGTAAAAAGCGGGTTTAAAACCGATTATTTTACTTAATTGATCTAATATCTGGTGATGCGAGTTGGAAAGGTCATCTACTATTACAGGCTCGAAACCGGCGTTTACCAATTCAACAACAGTATGCGAACCGATGTAGCCTAATCCGCCCGTTACTAATATTTTAGCCATTAGTGTTTGTTATAATAAGTGAAATCCTTATGCTGTATCTCTTTTTCAGGCAATGATTTGAAATATTCAAAAGTGATCTTCAAGCCCTCGCTGCGTGATACTTTGGGCTCCCAGCCAAGTATACTTTTGGCTTTTGTAATATCCGGCCTGCGTTGTTTGGGGTCGTCAGTGGGCAAAGGCAGGCTGATCAGCTTTTGATCTGTCCCTGTCAGCTTGATGATCTCCTCGCCAAATTCCCGTATGGTAATTTCGTCGGGGTTACCAATATTCATCGGCTGGGCATAGTCGCTGAAAAGCAGGCGAACGATGCCTTCAACCAGGTCGTCAACATAACAAAACGATCTGGTTTGTGAACCGTCGCCAAACATGGTCAATGATTCGCCACGCAGGGCCTGGCCTATGAATGCAGGTAATACGCGCCCGTCGTTAAGCCGCATGCGGGGTCCGTAAGTGTTAAATATCCGGATAATCCGGGTTTCCAGGCCATGGAAAGTATGGTAAGCCATGGTAATGGCTTCCTGGAAACGTTTGGCTTCGTCATATACACCCCTTGGACCCACGGGGTTAACATTGCCCCAGTATTCTTCGGGTTGCGGGTTTACGCTTGGATCACCATAAACTTCGGAGGTTGACGCGATCAGCATCCTTGCGTTTTTGGCCCTGGCCAGGCCCAACAGGTTGTGCGTACCCAGCGAGCCCACCTTTAACGTTTGAATCGGGATCTTTAAATAATCGATCGGGCTTGCGGGCGAGGCGAAATGCAGGATATAGTGAAGATCGCCCGGCACGTAAACAAATTTGGAAACATCATGATTATAAAACTCAAAATTTTCCAGTTTAAAAAGGTGCTCGATATTGCGCAAATCGCCGGTTATCAGGTTATCCATGCCAATTACATGGTAATCATCTTTAATAAACCTGTCGCACAAATGTGAACCTAAAAAACCCGCAGCGCCTGTTATTAATATTCTTTTCCGTTCAGCCATTATTTTATTTCTTTACGTCCGATGCTGTTATAATAATACCCGCAATCAATCATCTTATCCAAATCGTATAAGTTACGTCCGTCAAAAATAACCTTTTCTTTTAACAAGCTGTCCATCTGGTCAAAATCAGGTGTTCTGAAAAGTGACCATTCGGTTACGATAAGCAGTGCATCAGCGCCATCAATCGCCTCATACTGGTCGGCGGCATATTTTATCTTATCGCCGAATAATGCCTCAACGTTTTTCATCGCTTCCGGGTCAAAGGCTGATACTTCGGCGCCGGCCGCCAATAACTCATCAATAATATATAATGCCGGCGCTTCGCGGATATCATCCGTTTCGGGCTTAAAGGCAAGGCCCCACATGGCAAATTTTTTCCCTTTTATGTCGCCTTTATAATATTTCTTTACCTTTTCAACCAATACCTTTTTCTGAATTTCGTTAACCTCCATCACCGAATTAAGGATTCTGAAATTGTATTTATTTTCCTCGGATGATTTGGCCAGGGCCTGTACATCTTTTGGAAAGCAACTGCCGCCATAACCGATGCCCGAAAACAGGAATCTTTTACCGATACGGTTATCTGCGCCAATACCGCGCCTCACCATATCTACATCAGCGCCTACCAATTCGCAAAGATTGGCGATCTCGTTCATAAAGGATATTTTGGTAGCCAAAAAGGAGTTGGCGGCATATTTTGTTAATTCAGAGGAGCGTTCGTCCATAAAGATAACAGGATTACCCTGCCTTACGTATGGCGCATATAATTCTGCCATCAGTTTGCGGGCGCGTTCATCTTTTGTACCTACAACAACGCGGTCGGGTTTCATAAAATCTTCAACCGCCACGCCTTCTCTTAAAAACTCAGGGTTTGATACTACTGCAAACTCAATAGTAGTATTTGCATTCATTACCGCTGTAACTTTATCTGCCGTGCCAACAGGCACGGTTGATTTGGTTACAATTACCTTATAATCAGTAATTAGTTTTGCAATGTCTTTTGCAGCACCCAAAACATAGCTCAGATCGGCAGAGCCGTCCCCCCCCGGCGGGGTGGGCAAAGCAAGGAAAATTATTTTTGCCTCAGCAATGGCTTCGGCAAGATTTGAAGTAAAATGTAAACGTTCCTGTTTTATATTCCTGTGGAAAAGAAGTTCGAGACCAGGCTCATAAATAGGCAGTTGCCCATCCTGCATCATTTTTACTTTCTTTTCGTTGATATCAACACAGATTACCTGGTTACCAGTCTCGGCTAAACAGGTACCCGTAACAAGGCCAACATAACCTGTTCCAACTACTGCTATTTTCATAGATTTTTATATTTAAAATGTGATACTTTTACGGATTGCGAAGTTACTAATTCAAAACCAAAATGTTGCTAATATACAATGCCGCAATACGTTTATATTTTGTAGTTGTCTGGATATTTTCCTTTTTTAATAAAAAGGCGAAACTCTGGATCAGCGGTCGTAGCAAACAGTCCTTTGTACGTCAAAAGGATGCTATTTGGTTTCATTTTTCTTCACTGGGCGAATTTGAACAAGGACGCCCGGTTTTAGAAGCGATAAGACAAAAATATCCTGAAAATAAAATAGTTATTACTTTTTTTTCACCCTCGGGATACGAGGTTAGAAAAAACACCATCCTTGCCGATGCCGTTTATTACTTACCCCTTGATACGGCGCGAAATGCAAAGGAATTTTTAGATTTGATTCAACCCAAACTGGTTATATTTACCAAATACGAATACTGGTATAATTTTTTTAAGGAAATGTATCGCAGGGATATACCATTGTATATTATTTCTGGTATTTTTAGACCAGGACAAATATTTTTTAAATGGTATGGCGGACTGCACCGGAAAATGCTGGGCTTTGTTACCTGGTTTTTTGTGCAGGATGATAAGTCGAAACAATTATTGAAAAAAATAGGGAAAGAACAAGTTACGGTTAGCGGCGATACCCGTTTTGACAGGGTATGGCAGAACGCGCTTGCCCCAAAAGAACTGCCACAGATAGCGGCATTTAAAAACGGGCAAAAAGTATTTATTGCAGGCAGCACCTGGCCCGAAGACGAATACCTTTTAGCCGAACTGGTAGCCGGGTACCCCGGCTGGAAGTTTATTATCGCCCCGCACGAAATTGATAATGATCAACTTGATCGCCTGATGGAATTGCTGCCAACGGAATCATCGGCCCGGTATTCTATCATCTCCAGCTTAAATGGCAATTTTAGTAACCTGCGCGTATTGGTAATCGATAATATCGGAATGTTGTCATCCCTTTACCGGTATGGAGAAATAGCCTATATTGGCGGCGGTTTTGGTGCGGGGATCCATAACACGCTGGAAGCCGCTGCTTTTGGCCTGCCTGTCATATTCGGCCCCAATTATACCCGGTTTAAAGAAGCGAACGACCTGGTTGCTTTAAAGGTGGGATTCAGCATTACAAATGGAGAACAACTGACCGCTATTATGGAAACCCTGGTAAACGATGATGCCTTTTATTCGGCCGCGAATAAAAAAATATTGACTTATGTAAAAGAGCATACCGGGGCAACTAACACCATTTTGAACCATATTGAAAAAAAATAGTGAGCGGCTAATTGTGAACACTTTTCACAAATTACCGCCACTATCCATAATTGACTATTCACTGATCCACTATAACTCAATTTACAGGCGTGATAATCCGTTGTTATATGAAGTATATTTACTTATTTGCAGTGGGAATTAATAAATGATCATTGCTGTTACCGTTACCCTGTTTTTTGTTGTTTTGCGGTTTACCGTAACGCTTTTTAATTTTTTATCAAATCCAAAATTAACCAGGGTAAATAAGCACTATACCGATTTTGTTTCGATACTGATCCCTGCCCGCAATGAGGAGGCTAATATCCTTAAACTATTAAAAGCAATCCAATTGCAGGATTATAAAAACTACGAGGTTATTGTGTATGATGATGAATCATCGGATAATACTTATCAGATCTGTACAGACCATGCGGCTAAATATCAGCATGTAAGCGTAATAAAGGGCGGAACACTTCCTGACGGCTGGACGGGTAAAAATCATGCCTGCCACCAATTGGCGGGCAAAGCTAAAGGCGACTATCTTCTATTTTTAGATGCAGATGATACGGTGAACAACGGTTTGATCAACAGCGCCGTTCATCGGATGAAGTTATATAAACTGGCCTTGCTCAGTCTTTTCGCCAACCAGGAAATGGAAACCTTTGGTGAACATGTTACGGTGCCCCTTTTGCATTATTTGTTATTAAATTTATTGCCGCTCAGGCTGGTTTTTTTAACCAAAAGTGCTGCTGTGGCAACAGCCTGCGGGCAGTTTATGCTTTTTGATGCGGATGTTTACAGGCAAAATGCATGGCACCAGCTTGTAAAAGATAAGATAGTTGAGGATGCCGGCATTATGCGCGAAGTTAAAATTGCCGGGTTCAATGGCGATGTATTACTGGCTAACGGTATGATGGATTGCCGCATGTACCGCAGTTACAGCGAAGCGATAACCGGTTTCAGCAAAAATGCACTTGCGGCGTTCAATTATAGCATTGCAGGATTATTGATTTATTTGCTGATGCTACTGAGCGGCCCGATGATCGTGATCACGACCCTCAATTTTAGCCTGATCTTTTTTATGGGAGGTTTAATTTTATTAACCCGTGTGATGATTTCGTTGTCTGCAGGCCAAAATGTGTTATACAATATCCTGCTGCACCCCGTTCAAATGATCAATATGGCCATTATCGCATTCCTCTCAATCCAAAAACATCTTACCAAAACAGTTGTTTGGAAAGGAAGAAGGGTATAGGTATGTGTTGCTATGGAGAGTGTAAAAGCAATTTCACTTTCGGACTTACCGACTTTTCGGACTTTCGGACTTTTTAACGTAATTTTGCAGCACAATGGGTGATTATCAGCTACAGGTTACTATCGATCAGGATTCGGGCTTTTGCTTTGGCGTAGTATATGCCATTGATATGGCCGAAGAGATACTGGAAGAAGACGGTTATTTATATTGCCTGGGCGATATTGTGCATAATGATGAAGAGGTTGCCCGTTTAAAAGCAAAAGGTTTAAGGATAATTGAACATGCCGATTTGGTTAACCTGTCGAATGAGAAAGTGCTGATCCGTGCGCACGGCGAAGCGCCTGATACCTACCGGATAGCCCTGGAAAATAATATTACGCTGATTGACGCCTCCTGCCCCGTAGTTTTAAAGCTGCAGAACCGCATTAAAACTTCTTTCGATGCCAACGAAAAAATCCTGATTTTCGGTAAACACGGCCATGCCGAAGTTGTTGGCCTGCAGGGGCAAACCAATAATGAGGCACTGGTTTTCCAGGATATTGCCGAGCTGGATCATGTGGAGCTGCCAAAAAACATTACACTGTACAGCCAGACCACCAAAAGCATGGAGAAGTTCTACAGTATTAAAGACCAGCTTTTGCAACGGGGCTATGACCTGAAGGCCAACGATACCATTTGCCGCCAGGTGTCCAACCGTGACCAGGACCTGCCCAAATTTGCTGCAAAATTCGATAAGATTGTCTTCGTTTCGGGAGTAAAATCATCCAACGGCAAAGTTTTGTATGAAGTTTGCCGCAAGCATAACCCCAATACTTATTTTATATCTTCCCCCTCTGAATTAAAAAATACGATGTTCGCTCCGGGCGATAAAGTAGGCATTGCCGGCGCTACCTCCACCCCCATGTGGTTGATGCAACAGGTTAAAGGCGTTTTGCAGGCTTATTAATTAGTAACTTTTAGGGGGATCGGGCAAAATTTTAAGCATCAGTGGCAGTTGAATTTTATTAAATCCGCGTGCTCTTCTTTCCTCACTTTCCTTGTTTTCTTTCACACAAAAAAAAACACTAATCTCCAATCTCTAATCACTATTTTTGCGTAACAATAATATGTCGAAAAAAGGAGTTTTACTGGTTAATTTGGGCACGCCCGATAGTCCGGAAACCAGGGACGTTCGTAAATACCTGGATGAGTTTTTAATGGACCCTCGGGTGATCGATATCAACCCGGTATCAAGGGCACTCCTTGTAAAGGGCATTATCGCCCCGTTCCGCAGTCCAAAATCAGCCAAATTATATAAGGCCATCTGGCACGATAAAACCGGCTCTCCCCTGTTGTATTACAGCCAATTGCAACACCAGTTATTGCAGGAACGTTTGGGCGGCGAGTATATGGTTGAACTGGCCATGCGCTACCAGACCCCGTCGATTGAAGCCGCGTTAAACAGGATGAAAGCCGCTTTGGTGGATAGTATCCAGGTGATCGCCTTATTCCCGCAATATGCTTCGGCAAGTACCGGCTCGGTTTATGATAAGGTGATGGAACTGGTACGCAAATGGCAAACTATCCCCTCCATCTCTTTTGTTAATTCGTTTCATGATAACGAGCTGATGATTGAAACCTTTGCCAACAATGGCAAAAAATACAAACCCGAAACTTACGACCATATCCTGTTCAGTTTCCATGGCCTGCCGCAGCGCCAGCTGATCAAATGCGACCATACCGGCAAATATTGCTTAAAGGTGGACAATTGCTGCAATACCCTTAATGATACCAACAAATTTTGCTATTCGGCACAATCGTATGATACCGCCCGGCTGATCGCCGAAAAATTGAATCTCCCTAAAGAGAAATATTCTATTTGTTTTCAATCGAGATTGGGAAAAGATCCCTGGGTGCAGCCATATACCAGCGAAGTAGTGGCCAAACTGGCCGCCGAAGGAAAAAAGCGCCTGCTGGTATTTTGCCCCGCCTTTGTTGCCGACTGCCTGGAAACCGTTTACGAAGTGACGGTTGAATATGGCGACGAATTTAAAGCCCTCGGCGGCGAACACGTACAACTGGTGGAAAGCCTGAACGATTCGCCTACCTGGATCGATGCGCTGGAGCAGATGGTGCGGGGGGTTAAGTCCCCAGTCGGAAGTCTGAAGGCTTAAGGGCGTCGCCGGTCAGGTAACAATGGGCAAAAAAAGGCAATTTTTAAAATTCGTTTTACAAGTTTGTCATTGAGCAACTTTTTGTTACTTTTGCCGACCGCAGATCAGTTTGCTGCAGGCATTTTTAAGAAACGGTAAAACAACTGCAACCTGCACACCGCCTGCTGCAAACTAAAAACAAGGGGGATTAGCTCAGCTGGCTAGAGCGCTTGCATGGCATGCAAGAGGTCATCGGTTCGACTCCGATATTCTCCACCTGACAATCAGCCACTTACAAATATTTGTAAGTGGCTTTTTTATTCCGGCATAAAACCGCTGCTTCATTTAACCCTCGTTATTAGAACAATTTTCTCAGGTTCAAGGCACCCAGGTCGAAAAGCAACAACAAACCGGTGAAAAGTAAATTGAAAAATCGGAAAACAAGGCGCGGTCAAAGACGTTGCTTAGATATGAAAACAGCGTCAGATCAATTACCTACGCAGGAGACCGGACGGCAGACTGATTTTACACACGAGCAAAAATACCCTAACGTGGAATCGGCGCATAAAGCTTTCCTGGCTGCTGCAGGGCGCATGCTTTCGGTAAATAACTGGCACGCATACGCCGGAGGCGCTTCGGCAAAATTTACGCTTTGCAATAACCTGGGCATTGAGGTTGACCAGATGGCCGGGCAAGGGGCGTTCATCAGTATCGACCTGCCGGGACCCGGCCCCGATGCCGGCGACGGCCTGGAATGGGTGATGATTGAAAAGCTGGTGACGGAGGGCGGCGCCAATACAGCGGAAGAATATACGCTGATGACGGTGCGCCCGATGCCTGAACCGGGAAAAGATAATACCGAGATAGCGCATTTTTATAAGGACGTGTCAACGAGCACCTTTGTAGTGCGCCGTGACGGACTGCTACTGAGCGCGGGCGCACACGGCCGTAATGAAACGCCAAACAATGAACGGGTTGACCTGCATGATAAGATCAGGAATACTGCCATAGCGCTGATGGCCAGGGTAGGCCTATCCGGAATGCAGTGGCAAAAACTGGTAAATGGTTTAATTGAATATCAAGAAGCGAAAAATGGGAAAACAACATGATACATTCCCGGGCGAAAAACCGGAAATGCCGGTACCACAGGAACGGCCCGAAATAAACCGGCCTTCAGATCCCGCGGAACCCGAAGTGCCAGCCGAAGACCCGCAGGTAGTACCCGATGAGATCCCGGCGGAAAGGCCTTTGCCTGAAACACCTGGTGTTCAGCCTGGTGAAATCTGAGTCAGGCAGTGCTTTAAAAAGTTCAGGTTTTGGAGCGCGGCGCCCGCGGTGTTATTGAAATAACAAAACACGGCCCGGCCTTCCTGCTGCCACTCCGCTATATAGTTTGCATATTCGGAGAGGAATGCTTCGCTGTAACTGCCCTTGTAATTACCCGAAGGGCCGTGGAAGCGCAGATAAACGAGGGCATCAGCCGTAAGTTCCAGCGGAGTAGCTGATTTGGGCATATCCTGGATAACCATCGCCGCCTGGTAAGCATTCAACAATTCGAATATGCTGTCGCGGTACCACGACGGATGCCGGAATTCGACCGCTGCCCGCCAGTCATATGCTTTAACCGACTTTAAAAGCTCCTGTAACTGCGGTTTCGCGTTAGCTTGAAGCCCTGGCGGAAACTGGATCAGCAGGCATCCTCTTTTTTCATTAGCCGACGATATCGCCTCCATAAAACGGGTGACATCATTGTTGTTAAACAAAAGTTCTTTTTGATGCGTGATCCCTTTCCAAAGCTTAAAGGTGAAAAGAAATTGATCCGGCACCTCAGCAACCCACCTGCTGATCGTTTTGGCCCGGGGCAGTTTATAAAACGAGCTGTTGATCTCGATGCTGTTTTGATGCAGGGCATAAAATGCCAGTCTTGATTTATCGTGGTGTTCAGGGGGAAAATCCCGCTTTGGCATAGCGAGCAGCAAACCGCTGGTACCGCCATAAAATTGATGTGTCATCTGGCGTTAAATCTTAAACTGTTTTCTTTTTTTCGTGCTTGTCCACTTGCAACAGTTCCAGTATTTTATCCAGTTTTTCAATCTCGATGACGTTTAATCTTTCTATAAGTAACTCTATCTCTTTTTTTGCTTCTAAATTGGTCCTGTAATCCTGTTCGGCGTGGTGGCGGTCACGTTCGCTCTGGCGGTTCTGTGCCATCATGATGATCGGCGCGGCATACGCAGCCTGGGTGGAAAACAACAGGTTTAACAGGATGAACGGATAGACGTCCCAATGGCGCATAAAACCCACAACATTTAGCAACATCCAGGCACCAACGATGGCTGTTTGTATGATGATGAAGCGCCAGGAGCCCATGCCGCTTGCGACAGTATCGGCAAGGCGCTGTCCGAATTTCGATGCTTCTCTGTGTTTTTCGTGCCAATTTTTACTATGTTCCATAGATGTGATTTTTTTTATTCCCTAATAACTCGCATGTTCTGCATTTGTTTAGATTGATTTCCAATTTGTCAAAGACACTACATTAAATTATATTTCATTTGCCTGGTGCTACAAAATAAGGCAGGCAAAAACGTTGATTGACGTTGAATAAACAGGGTTGGGCAAAACATAGATCGGGAAATAAATGCGCCATTTATTTAAATGGTTTGTACGATGAAATAACCATAAAAAAAGCGGCACGTTACCGTACCGCCTTTAAAAAAAATAAAGTACCAACTAAATTAAATCAAACCGGTCCAGGTTCATCACCTTGGTCCAGGCCGCCACAAAGTCATGCACAAATTGCGCCTGCGCATCTTCACAGGCGTAAACTTCGGCTACGGCCCTTAGCTCGGAATTGGACCCGAAGACCAGGTCGGCACGGGTGCCTGTCCATTTAATTTCGCCTGTCTTGCGGTCAGCGCCGGTAAATATTTTCCCGGCATCCGAGGTAGGTTTCCAGGTGGTGCCAAGGTCAAGCAGGTTCACAAAAAAGTCGTTGCTGAGTACGCCGGGGCGCCTGGTAAACACGCCATGCTGCGCCCCATCGAAATTCGTGTTCAACACGCGCATGCCGCCAACCAAAACGGTCAGTTCGGGTGCCGTCAGTGTCAACAGTTGTGCCTTATCTATCAGCATTTCCTCAGGCAGCGCCGTTTGGCGGTTGCTGTAATAATTGCGGAAACCATCTGCAGCAGGTTCAAGCACCGCGAACGACTCCACATCGGTTTGCTCCTGCGATGCATCTGTCCTTCCGGGAGTGAAACGCACTTTCACTTCGTGTCCGGCATTCTTTGCAGCCTGTTCAACAGCGGCGCTGCCACCTAAAACAATCAGGTCAGCCAGCGAAACTTGTTTACCACCGGGCTGGCCACCGTTGAACTCCGATTGAATCCCGCCAAGCGTTTCTAACACTTTTGCTAATTCTGCGGGTTTGTTTACTTCCCAGTCCTTTTGAGGTGCCAGGCGGATGCGTGCGCCGTTGGCGCCACCACGCTTATCAGAACCTCTGAAGGTTGAAGCCGAAGCCCATGCAGCAGATACCAGTTGCGATACCGAAAGTCCCGACGCAAGGATCTTGCTCTTCAGCGCGGCGATATCCCCGTCGTTGATCAGTTCATGCGTAACGGATGGTATTGGGTCCTGCCAGATCAATTCTTCTGCAGGCACTTCCGGACCGAGGTAACGGGCGCGCGGCCCCATATCGCGATGGGTGAGTTTGAACCAGGCACGGGCAAAAGCATCTGCAAAATGATCAGGGTTTTCATGAAAGTATCTCGAGATCTTCTCATAGGCAGGGTCAACACGCAGGGCTATGTCCGTAGTGAGCATCGTTGGGGCATGGCGTTTTGCCGGATCGTGTGCATCGGGCACGGTATCGGCGCCTGCGCCATCCTTCGGTTTCCATTGATATGCACCGGCAGGGCTTTTGGTAAGCTGCCATTCGAAGCCGAAGAGATTTTCAAAATAGTTATTGCTCCATTGGGCCGGCGTAGTGGTCCATGCACCTTCCAGGCCGCTGGTAATGGTATCGTCTGCGTTGCCGGTGCCGTAGGCGTTTTTCCAGCCGAGGCCCTGTTCTTCTATCGGTGCCGCTGCAGGTTCCTTTCCTACATATTTTCCGGGGTCGGCAGCGCCATGGGTTTTCCCAAAAGTGTGGCCACCTGCAATAAGTGCAACGGTCTCTTCGTCATTCATGGCCATGCGGCCGAAGGTTTCGCGGATGTCACGGGCCGAAGCAGCCGGGTCGGGGTTTCCGTTAGGGCCTTCAGGGTTCACATAGATCAACCCCATCTGCACGGCAGCCAGCGGGTTCTCCAGTTCACGGTCGCCGGTATAGCGGTTGTCTCCCAGCCACGTACTTTCGGCTCCCCAATAGATATCTTCGGATGGCTCCCATACGTCTGCCCGCCCGCCGCCAAACCCAAAGGTTTTAAGGCCCATTGATTCCAGGGCGCAGTTGCCGGTGAGGATCATCAGATCGGCCCATGAGAGTTTTTTGCCGTATTTCTTTTTTATCGGCCACAGCAGCAGGCGTGCTTTGTCCAGGTTTGCATTATCGGGCCAGCTGTTCAGCGGTGCAAAACGTTGGGTACCGAAGCCGGCGCCTCCGCGACCGTCAGAGATACGGTATGTACCCGCACTGTGCCAGGCCATCCGGATAAAGAACGGGCCATAATGACCATAATCGGCCGGCCACCAGTCCTGCGACGTGGTCATCAGGTCGAAGATGTCCTTTTTCACTGCCGCCAGGTCAAGGCTCTTAAATTCCTCAGCATAATTAAATGCCTCTCCCATCGGGTTTGAAAGCGATGAGTTTTGACGAAGTATGTTTAATTTTAGTTGGTTAGGCCACCAGTCGCGGTTTCTGGTACCACTGCCTGCGCTTTGTTTGAGTGCGCCACCAAGAAACGGACACTTTGCCGCATCGTTAGGTGTAGGCCCTTCAGAGATCATATTTGCCATAATTCAGTAGATTGGTTTTGAGTTTCTAATTTAGGATAATAGCATTAACCGGTCAATTAATTTTTTGCACAGTTCCAACCAACCCCACTTCCGGGTATTGATGGTAAAGACAGCACGAAATTGGCTTAAACCTCATTCAAATATAACAGTTGTATAAGCCTTTGGGTTGTTTCGAATAAATTTTACATGCAAATTATTTGGAGGGGTTAAAAACCGCTAAAAAAATACTGCAGAGAATATGCATAGAGGCAAACAGGCCACCATCAAAGGAATATTTTAGCTATAATTTTTTGATAATAGGTGTGAAAAAACGAACCGCAGACGGCATCAGGCAGGCCGGAAGAGCAGTTCCTCATTTTCAACAAAAAAGCCTTTAGAAAACTGATCTAAAAGCTTTTTTAAAGGCCCGTTGAAAAGCCTTGTTTAAAAGATGGACTACTTTCAGGAATGTTTGGTGGAATCCTTCTTCATTGGTTTTTTGGTGGTATCACTTTTTGATTTTTTATGCTTTGAGGTGTCTTGCTGCATAGCAGTGTGAGCAGTTGCGGCAAAAGTTCCGAAAGTAAAAGCTGATAACATCAGCACTGTAAATAGCTTTTTCATAGTTTCTTGTTTGTTTTATGTTTAACTAATTTCAATAACAATGAACAAAACGATGCCAGAAAACACAAAACACTACATTACACACATAATCAATAACTTATAAAATTGAAAACGTTTTATAATTGTTGAGTTATTCCACAATGTGAAGAGAAAAGCAACAAAACCGGCTTCGCAAAAAAATTAACAGGAAAAAATTGAATGGTACCAGTTGTCAATACAAATCCCCTGAAAAAAATCCGTTTTTCAATAACCCGAATTTTCAGAAACAATTAGAGTCTTTCCTCCGTAAAAGTGCTTATAAAAAAAATCTATTACATGGATCGTAAATATCTTTTTGGAATTGAGGATGGCGGCAGAACCGCAGGGATGGTGAGTTATTTCTTTGTGATAGGATGGTCTATCGGGTATTTCGGCTTTCATCAACCTAATAAAAACACTTTAAGCGCTTTTCACTTAAGGCAAACCTTGTTTTTATATCTTACTTACCTGGCCATTTGGTTTGGCTTGACCCTGGTGTCGCATACCTTCGTGCAATCCTCCGGTATCTTTACTATTTACCTGTTAAAAATAGTGATAACACTGGTCTTCCTTACTTTTTGGGTAATCGGGCTAAATGCGGCAACCAATTCGGAAGAAAAGCCGATGCCTCTGCTAGGGAACTTTGCACAAAGCGTTTTTGCCTTTATTTAGCAGGCTCATCCTTTCTGTATCACCATATCAACGGGCTTGAAATTGAACTGCAAAATAGTTCCATTTCAAGCCTTTTATTTTTTTAGCGATTTCTTTTAACGCGCCTGTTTAAGTGGCTGAAATGATGTTCCCGGGTTATCTTCTCCGGGGTTGTAATTTATTATAACTTGCAGTCAATCAAATATTTTACAAACTAAATCATAAAATATTTGTTCCTCATTTGATACCTTTAAACAAT
Organism: Mucilaginibacter gotjawali; assembly: GCF_002355435.1. Classification (NCBI taxonomy): domain Bacteria; kingdom Pseudomonadati; phylum Bacteroidota; class Sphingobacteriia; order Sphingobacteriales; family Sphingobacteriaceae; genus Mucilaginibacter; species Mucilaginibacter gotjawali. The sequence continues at coordinate 545,223 of NZ_AP017313.1, read as the reverse complement.
TCCCGGTACGGGTTAAAACTATGCCGTTAAAACCAAAATTTCTTTTATCGCTGGTGTTGCTCCTGGCCTGTTTCAACAACCTTTTTGCGCAGGACAGTACCCTTATGGGCACTACCATAAACTGGGACCTGGCAAAATGCATTGACTACGCAAAAAAGAACAACATCTTGATCAACACCTACCGTTTGTCGCTGTTAACCAGTCAGCAGCAATACTTACTGGCAAAGGCTGCCAGGCTGCCAAATTTAAGCGGCAGTGCTACACAAAACTTTAGTCATCAAAATGCGGGGAGTTACGATCCGGCGACGGGGACTGGCGGCGGCTCCGGGCTTAGCGCTTCGGGGTCATATAGTTTAAATTCATCGGTAACCTTGTACAATGGCAATTTAATTAATAACACCATTCAGCAGGCCAACCTTTCGGTTGAATCGGCCAACCTGAGTATTATACAACAGGAAAATGATATCACCCTGCAAATTACGCAGGCTTACCTGGCTGTTTTGCTGGATAAGGAAAATATTATTTATGATACCGATTTGGTGAACACATCTGCAACCCAGGTAAAACTGGAACAGCAGAAATATGATGTAGGGGCGGTGGCCCGTTATGCACTTATCCAACTGCAGGCGCAGCAATCAACCGACCAGTTTACGCTTATCAATGCAAAAAACACCGAAAAGGGCGATCTCCTCACCCTAAAACAATTGCTGCTTTTAACCAGCGATGTAAATTTCGACATTATAAAGCCCGATACCATTGTACCAATTGATACGGTTACGGCATTTAAAACTGTTGAGCAAACGGCCCTGCAAAACCGCCCCGAAGTAAAAAGCAGCGAACTGGGTGTAAAAATTGCGCAATATGGCGTGGATATAGCAAAGGCCGGTTACAAGCCCGTTTTATCGGCAGGTGGCGCGCTTAATACCAGCTATAGTACCGGCCAGGGGAGTTTGCCTTACCAGTTGAACAACAACTTTAACCAGGAAGTAGGGCTTACGCTTTCGGTACCCATTTTTACCAGGAGGGTGGTAAAAACCCAGGTAGAAGAAGCTAAAATAAACGTGGACCAGGCCGACCTCAACTTAAAAAACACCCGGATCACCTTATCACAATCAGTTGAGCGCGCTTACCTGAATGTGACTAACGCCAAAAGCCAGTACGATGCCGCATTGCAGCAATATAATTTCAATAAGGAGGGCTACCGCATTGCTACCGAACAACTAAAGGTGGGCGCTATCAACACGGTGGATTATTCGGTACAAAAAAACCTTTTTATACAAGCACAGCAGGCCTTTATACAGGCAAAATATAACGAATTACTTACCCTGAAGATCTATGATTTTTACAGAGGAATACCTATTAAACTTTAAAACGGGCTATCATGAAACCAATAGTAAAAAAAATCCTTGTCGTTGCGGTGGTATTGATAGCCATAGTACTGGTTTGGGTCATATTTTTTCGCACAAAAGAAATTCCGGCAACGGTAGTAACACAAAAACCGGTTTATGGTTATATCGCCCAAAGTGTTACCGCTACAGGTAGAATTGAACCGGTTGATACCGTGACTGTGGGCACCCAGGTATCAGGCATCATCAGTTCTTTATATGTCGATTTCAATTCGAAAGTAAAAAAAGGCGAACTTTTGGCGCAACTGGATAAATCATTGCTGCAGGCTACGCTCGATCAGTATAAAGGCGTTTTGCAAAATGCGCAAAGCCAGTTGTTGTTTGCAAAAAACAATTACGAGCGGCAAAACACCTTGTTTAAAGCGGAGGCCATCAGCAAGGCTGATTTTGACAGTGCGCTGAATACCTATAACGCGGCGCAAGCAGGCGTTGCCAGCGCGCAGGCACAGGTACGGCTGGCGCAAAAAAATTTATCCTATGCAGATATTTATTCGCCGATTGACGGAGTGATCCTGAACCGCAGCATCAGTATCGGGCAAACGGTGGCGGCAAGTTTCAGCACCCCTACCCTGTTCATCATCGCCAAAGATATCACCAAAATGGAAGTGCAGGCCAACGTAGATGAAGCAGATATAGGCGATGTAAAAGCCGGTGACCGGGCATCGTTTACTGTAGATGCTTTTATTAACGACCGGTTTGGCGGAAAGGTAACCGAAATACGCCTGCATCCCACGGTATCAGCAAATGTGGTTAACTATACCACCATTATCAACGCGCCGAATGACGATATGAAACTAAAACCGGGGATGACGGCCAATATCATCATCTATACAAAAGAAGTTAACAATGCTATGCTCATTCCATCAAAAGCGCTCGCTTTTGCCCCGGATTCTTCATTGATGGCGAACTACCAGATTGAAGGGCGTGTTAGCAAAAAAAGCAAACGCAAAGCAGCCGGCGCTGCCGGAACCAATGCTAGCAGCCAGGTTTCGCATACCGCCAAAAGCCGGAGCGATACTTCGGGCGTAGTTAAACAAAAAGCATCGGTGTGGATATTGCAGGGAACCAAACTGGTACAAAAAAGAATAGAGATAGGCCTGAACGACAATACTTCGGTTGAAGTATTGTCCGGCTTAACAGAAAACGACCAGGTGGCGGTGGGCATCAATGGTGGGGCTAAAGGCTCGGGGGCGGCATCGGTTGGCGGCAGCCCGTTTATGCCAAAACGGCCATCAGGAGGCGGCAGAACGCGATGAGCAAAAAGATATTAGAAATAAAGGATTTGAAACGCGATTTCATAATGGGCAGCGAAACGGTACATGCCCTGCGGGGAGTTACCTTTGACGTACTGGCCGGCGAGTTTGTTACCATTATGGGCAGCAGCGGGTCGGGTAAAACAACTTTATTGAATATTTTGGGATGCCTGGATAAACCGTCCATCGGCGATTATTTTTTGGATGGTGTAGACGTTAAAAGTTTATCGCGTGACGAACTGGCCCAATTGCGCAATCATAAAATTGGTTTTGTTTTTCAATCATATAACCTGTTACCGCGTACTACCGCGCTTGAAAATGTGGAGTTGCCTCTACTGTACAACAAAGAGGTAAGTGCCGTTGAGCGCCGCGAAAGGGCTATGCATGCTTTAGAATCGGTAAAACTAGCCGAGCGGATGGACCACACCCCAAGCCAGCTTTCCGGCGGGCAGCAGCAGCGGGTTGCGATAGCAAGAGCCCTGGTTAACGAGCCGGTAATGATACTGGCAGACGAAGCCACCGGCAACCTTGACAGCCGTACATCCTACGAGATCATGGCCCTGATGCAGGAACTGAACAGTCACCAGGGAAAAACCATTGTGTTTGTAACGCACGAACCGGACATTGCTTCCTTTAGCAGCCGTACTATACAGTTACGTGATGGCAGAATACAAAAAGACTTTCAGATAGCAGATAAACGTTCGGCAGCGGAAGTGTTGAAAAACTTGCCGCATACAGATGATTATTAATAGTGAGTTGGTGAATTAGTGAATGGTTGCATTTATCAAACCTCCCCAACGACTCAATGACATAATGACCCAATGAGAAATGACCAAAAAGGATGAGTTTAATTAACCTGATACGGATTGCTTTAAAGGCGCTGCAGCGAAACAAGCTGAGAGCCTTGTTAACCATGCTTGGTATTATTATCGGGGTGGCGGCGGTTATCGCGATGGTGGCTATCGGCCAGGGGTCGAAACAAAGCATTCACGACCAGCTATCGAAGATGGGCACCAATATGATCACCGTACAGGCGGCGAGTAATTTAACCGGCGGCGTAAAAATAGCGGGGAGCAGTTTCCAAACGCTTACCATTAAAGATATTGTCGCCCTAAAGGCTAACCCGGTTTATATTACAGAAGTATCGCCCTCGGTTTCCGCTAAAGGACAGTCCATCAATGGTGCGCTTAACTGGCCTACAACCATGGCCGGCGTAGCGCCAGAGTATCTCGACATTCGTAAATTAACCATTAGGGATGGTATCGCCTTCAGCGACAATGATGTTTTAACCTCTGCCAAAGTTTGTTTGATAGGGCAAACGGTTATTGATAACCTTTTCCCGAACGGCGAAAACCCCATCGGCAAGGTGATCCGTTTCGGTAATATCCCATTCCAGGTTATCGGCGTGTTAAGCGCCAAAGGTTTCAACGCCTTCGGGCAAGACCAGGACGATATATTAATCGCACCCTATACATCGGTACAAAAGCGTATTCTCGCTACCATCTATTACCAAAACATCTACGCTTCGGCAGTTGATGAGTCGGTTACCGATTCGGCTGTGAGCGAAATGACCAGGGTACTGCGGACCTCCCACCGTTTAACTAACGCGGAGGACAATGACTTTACCGTACGTACCCAGCAGGAACTGATCGCCACGCTCAGTTCCACCAGCGGTCTGCTTACCGTTTTATTAACAGTTATTGCCGGCATCTCCCTGGTGATCGGCGGTATCGGGATTATGAACATTATGTATGTATCAGTAACAGAACGTACCCGCGAGATCGGGCTTCGTATGTCTATAGGCGCCCGGGGCAAGGATATATTGCTGCAGTTTTTGATGGAAGCAATTTTGATCAGTTTAACCGGCGGGGTTATAGGTGTGCTGCTGGGTTTTCTGTCTACCTGGCTGGTAACCCTGTTACTCAAATGGCCAACAGTAGTTTCCAACTCTTCGGTATTGTTATCCTTTGTTGTTTGCGCCCTTACCGGTATTTTCTTTGGCTATTATCCAGCACAAAAAGCTTCCAGGCTCGATCCGATTGAGGCTTTGAGGTATGAATGATGGAGCGATTTCGGATTGCGGAATTTCGATTTCGGAATTATTTTTGATTTATTTTGAATGCGGATTGCGGAAGGCCGAATGCGGAATAGTATTTAGCGATCTTTTTGCCTAATTTCTACCAAAACATTTCTTCCTCCGATTTTCCCTCGTGGTGCAGTTTAAAGGCCTTATAAAAGTTTAGTATGATCATTGGCACCCACATGTATATCCACAAATCATGCTGAGTTGTATTCCTGATAAGTTGGCGTTGAAAGTCATACTTTGTTAGTTCATCGCCACCTTTTGCAAGGAAAAGTGCGCAATAGAAATCCGATGTGTGGTCTTGACCGATGCTCAACGCTAAAAAAATCATCACACAAAGAGAAAGCGCAAGCCAAAACAAATTCAAGCTTCTTTTTGAAAAAACATTGTCATATTTAAGCTTAAAAAAATACCAGGCGAATGCCATGCCGCATGCTGCTTTTAAAATATCGACCATTATGTTTTCATCCTGGTGGGTCAGTAAAAGGCGATCCCAAAAACTATTGGGCGTCACCTTCACATCGAACACCTCCACTTTGGTATCTGCTGTTTTATACCCCTTTATATAAGCAGTAGTATCCAGATTATTTTCTTTATAAACCGTAATAGTTTGAGGCCCCTTCAATTGCGGAACAATAGAAAATAATTGGGCAAAAACATAAAAACCAATTATTATAATGCTTAAATATTTAAAGGCTACCATGAGGTTTTTGGCTCAGGAAAAATGAGGTGATATAAATATAGAAAAATGTGTTAATATTTATGAGATTGTATGATTTGGTGATGTGAGATTTTTTTGTCAGACCGACGCTGTTATACCTTGCTGCGCTGCTTTTATCCGGTCAATAATAGTTTGCGCATTTTTACGGTTACGGCCCATGGAAACTACGGAGCTTCGTTTTTGAAGGTCGCAGATACTGTTGACCCAAACCTGGTTATCCGGCAGGAGAATCGTAATCTGTTCGCCCCAACTGCCCGAAAAGAAACCCGGGTTGGTTGTCGCTTCATAAATTTTGGCTGATGTAAAATGTCCATTCCATTTTAATTGGGCTGCCACCTTTTCAATAATGGCTTTTATTTGGTCATGCGTTAAAGTTGTTTGAATGACCTTAAACTTCAATCGCCTTTTTTGAATAAAGAAAAACAGGCAGCCCAATACCAGCGGCACGGCAATAAACCAGGCTTCCCCCGCTTTAAAAGGCAACGGATCACTTTTAAAATACCCAAATAAATGAGCTAAAACCAGCGTGGCTGGGAAGATCAGCGTATAAAAAGGCAGGCCAAAATGGCTGGACTTTTCCCAAAAGCCGTTTAGATGTAACTCCCTTGTGGCTATTGATGTATCGTATTGTTCCTGGGTCAACGTATAAAAGTTTATACCATTAAAATTACAAAAAAATCTATACCACCCTTACGAGCGGTTCGTCTGCCCTTTCCTCCAGCCACCCAATAGGCAAAATACATTTTTCAGCGACGCCATTTTCGCGCAGCAAAGCTTCAAAGGCTGCAAGATTAGCGGTATCAACGGCAATGAGAAGGCCGCCGCTGGTTTGCGGGTCAGCAAGGATGGTTTTTTGTTGATCGGTAAGTGGCGCTATTTTATGGCCATAGCTTTTCCAGTTACGGACGGTGCCGCCGGGGATACAGCCCAGGGCAAGGTATTCATCAACGGCTTCAATTTTGGGGATCTTATCAAACTCAATCACAGCCTGCAGGTTGCTGCCTTCGCACATTTCGGCCAGGTGGCCCAGCAGGCCGAAGCCGGTAACATCCGTCATCGCTTTTACTTCGGGCAGGGCACCCATTACTTCACCAATTTTGTTGAGCATGCACATACTTTGCAGGGCTGTGGCGGCATCCTCAGGTTTTAAAACACCACGCTTTTGTGCTGTGCTTAATATGCCTACGCCTAACGCTTTAGTGAGGTATAAGCGGCAGCCGGCGGTAGCCGTGGAATTTTGTTTAAGATTTTCAACCTGCACAATTCCATTAACCGCAAGCCCGAAGACAGGTTCCGGGCAATCAATGCTATGGCCGCCTGCTAAAGTAATGCCGGCTTCTGCACAAACGGCACGCGAGCCTTCCAGTACTTTTTGGGCCGCTTCCGCAGGAATCTTGTCTATTGGCCAGCCTAATATCGCAATAGCCAGCACGGGTTTGCCGCCCATGGCGTATACATCGCTGATGGCATTTGCCGAAGCAATGCGGCCGAAATCATAAGCGTCATCCACAATCGGCATAAAAAAGTCGGTGGTGGAGATAAGCGCCGTGCCATTGCCCAGATCGAATACAGCGGCATCATCGCGGGTATCATTACCCACCAGCAAACGGGCATCTGGCGCATGTTTGATGGGGCTATGCAATATGGTGTCCAATATTGCCGGACTAATTTTACAGCCGCAGCCCGCGCCATGCGAGTATTGGGTAAGTTTTATATTTTCGGTATCCATGTTTTGAAAGCTATAAACTGAATGCGTAAAGCAGAAAGTTAGAAATATTGATTATCGATAGTCTTATTTCAATTTATTTTCCAGCGCCATAATGAGCCTGGCATTGGCCAGGGCGTCCGCGCTATCAGCATTAATTTCTGTAATTTTTGCCTGGTCACGTTTGCTCAAGCCGTTTCGGTAGGTTTTATCATAGTAAACCAATACAGTTCGGATAAAATCGGCAATGCGGTCTTCGTCAATGGCGATGATCGCATTTTTTGTTTGTTCGGGGCCGAGGCGTTTCCAGATCTTTTGGGTACATTCTTTCAGGAAGTCTTTATTGAGCACACCATATTCGCCCACCAAAAAATCAACCCTTGCTTCGGGCGGGACTTTAAGTACCGTGATAGGTGCATCCCGCATTTGGTGAAATAAGCCATTGGGGATAAAACGTTTGCCAATAGTGATGCTTTCGTCTTCCACCCATACCGGCCGCTCACGATCAAGGAAGCGGAGTACTGCAGCCAGGTTGTTTTCAAACTGTTCCTGCGTAGGCTGCTCCAACCCATTCATCGACCCAAAAGCCGAACCCTGGTGTTGCGCCAGGCCCTCCAGGTCGATCACCTGTTCGCCCAGTGCTTTCAGTTGGTGCAAAACCTTTGTTTTACCCGAGCCAGTTAAACCGCCCAATACCCTGATGTTAAATTTTTCCGCAAAGGTATCAAGTGTTCTGCGGCGATAATGTTTATAGCCACCTGTTAACAGGTAAACATCGAAACCATACAGATCCAAACACCAGGCCATGGCGCCACTGCGCATACCGCCGCGCCAGCAGTGAACGGCTATTTTTTTATTAGGGGCTATCTCCAGCGCCTGTTTGATGAATCCCGACCATTTGGAACCTGTGAGGTCAAACCCCAATAAAATTGCGTCCTCGCGACCTACTTGTTTGTAAGTAGTGCCTACTTGCACACGCTCTTCGTTACTGAAGAGGGGAATATTGTGCGCCCCGCAAATATGGCCCTGTGCAAACTCAGCAGGGGTGCGTACGTCAACCACAGGGATATTACTATCCAACTGCAAAAAGGTATTGATGCCTGTGTTTTTGATCATGACGATGGGTAAGGCAAGTTGCAAAAATTAACCCACAAATCCAGCACAACGTCATCGCAATAACGGGGTGGTGGTTTTATGGGTTAAATAATATGCCTGGAATAAAACGAAGCTCCTCGCCCCTATTTCACGCGCTCCACGTATTCGCCGGTGCGGGTATCTACTTTAACTTTATCACCCTGGTTTACAAAAAGCGGCACTTTTATTTCTATGCCATTTTCGGTGGTGGCAGTTTTTAATGCGCCTGATGAGGTATCCCCTTTGACGGCAGGCTCGGCATAGGTAATTTCGAGTTCAACAAAGTTGGGCGCCTGGGCCATTATGGCCTCTTCACTTTCAAACGAGACGATTACGCTCATGCCCTCCTTAAGGAACCGGGCTGATGGGCCAAACAATGATTTGGCGATGTTATGCTGATCGTAGGTGGTATTATCCATAATTACCATGTAATCGCCTTCGGCGTACAGGTATTGAAAATCATTGGTTTCAACACGGCAAATCTCCACCTGCTCATCGGTAGCTAAGCGGGCCTCAACCACCCTACCAGTTTTGATATTACGAAACTTATCTAAATAAAATGCTCCGCCTTTGCCTGGTGTACGGTGCAACACTTCGGTAACGCTTACCAGTTCGCCATTAAAACGTAATATGTTCCCTACTTTAATTTCAGATGCTTTTGCCATGAGAATGCGCTTGTAAAATTTGTGTCCAAAGATAGATTAAGTTATGAGAATTGCCGGGGTAAAAAAAATTTGCCCTTTTTAATGCTTATTGCAGAATGTTGAATGCGCAATGGGCTTCATTTAAACAGCAGTTAGGGTAATTATTTTTTTCAGGTTGACATTTGGGTAGCGCTGTGATTTTTTACTACCTTGCATCAAAAACCTAATATCATGAAACCAATTAAATGGGCATTTTTAGCGCTTATTGTATTCGCTATCACCCTCAATTCCTGTAAAAAAAGCGCCACTAAGCCGGCAGTAACCAACAGCATCGCGCTTAAATTTAACGGAACGGCATATAGTACCTCTACCATCACCGCAGCATACAGCAAAGGCGCATTACAAATCATCGGGAGTTTTGTCAGCAGCACCAGTCTTTATATAGCTATTCCTAATAACGTTAAGGTTGGCAGCTTCGACCTTGCAACCGGCGCGGGCGCCGCTACTTTTGGTACCGGGCCTTCTGCCGCGTTTTTTGGCGACTCGGGCAATGTAACCATCACTTCATTTACCAGTACTACTGTGGCCGGAACATTTGCATTTCACGGAACAGACCTTTCCACCGGCAGTACCTGTAATGTTACCGAAGGTACTTTCCAGGCCACTTACTCCACGCAATAACAAACAGCTAAATTCGCCCAGCCAGTAAACCGGCATCATATTGCGGGTTTTACAGGGGGGGGGGCCGGATAGATCAGCGTATTGATGTAGGGTGTTTTGTTTTTGACCAAATCTGCGAGTGAAGCCAGGAGATAAAAGAAATGCCGGAACTTCGCAACACTTACCTATAGTGTTTTTACCCACCAATTCAACGCGCATTCCCCAATTTTTCCTATTTTTGCCTTCTGTTATACTATATCATGAGTGAAGAAAGGTCATTAAATTTTTTAGAAGAGATTGTTGAAGAGGATTTACGTACCGGCAAGTATGCCGGCAGGGTACTTACCCGTTTCCCGCCTGAGCCAAACGGTTACCTGCATATCGGCCACGCCAAATCCATCTGCCTTAACTTTGGGCTTGCCCTTAAATATGGCGGCAAAACCAATCTCCGCTTTGATGACACCAACCCTGTTAAGGAAGATATTGAATATGTTGACAGTATTAAGGAGGATGTAAAATGGCTCGGTTTTGAATGGGCCAATGAATTATATGCTTCGGACTATTTTGATACGCTATATGAATTTGCGGTCGTACTGATAAAAAAAGGACTGGCTTATGTAGATGATAGCAGCGCCGAGGAAATAGCGGCCCAAAAAGGTACGCCAACGGAAGCCGGCACACCAAACCAGTTCCGCGCCCGCAGCGTGGAAGAAAACCTGGCTTTGTTTGCTGATATGAAGGCAGGAAAATACCCGGATGGCGCTAAGGTTTTGCGCGCGAAAGTCGACCTGGCATCGCATAACATGCACCTGCGTGACCCTTTGATGTACCGCATTAAACACGCCAACCATCACCGTACCGGGGATACCTGGTGTATTTACCCCATGTACGACTTTGCACACGGGCAGTCGGATGCCATCGAAGAGATCACGCATTCCATCTGCACGCTGGAGTTTATCCCGCACCGCGACCTGTATAACTGGTTTATTGAACAACTCGAGATCTTCCCATCCAAACAATATGAATTTGCAAGGCTGAACCTTAATTATACCGTTATGAGCAAGCGCAAGCTGCTGCAACTGGTTACCGAGGGCCATGTTGAAGATTGGGACGATCCGCGTATGCCTACCATCAGCGGCCTGCGCCGCCGTGGCTATACCCCGGCCTCTATCCGCGATTTCTGTGACCGTATCGGCGTAGCCAAACGCGAGAACATGATCGATGTCAGCCTGCTGGAGTTTTGCATCCGCGAAGATCTGAACAAAACCGCCTGGCGCCGTATGGCTGTGCTTGACCCGATCAAAATGGTGATCACTAATTATCCTGAGGATGAAACGGAAACCATGTTTGGCGAAAACAACCCCGAAGCAGAAGGCGGCGAAGGTGGCCGGGAGATTCCTTTCAGCCGTGAGCTTTGGATTGAGCGCGAAGACTTTATGGAAGAACCGCCTAAAAAGTTTTTCCGCCTGGGGGTGGGTTTATCTGTGAGGTTGAAAAGCGCCTATATTGTTACCTGCAACAGCTTTGTTAAGGATGCTGAAGGCAATGTGACGGAGATCCACTGCACTTACCTGCCTGAAAGCAAATCGGGCCATGATACCAGCGAGCTAAAGGTAAAAGGCACTATCCACTGGGTGAGTGTGGCCCATGCTAAAACTGCCGAAGTGCGCCTGTACGACCGCCTTTTCCAGGTAGAGGACCCAAGTAATGAAGACAACGACTTTAAAGAATATTTAAACCCGCACAGTTTGCAAATACTCCCCAACGCCTATATAGAGAACGATTTGGCGACGGCTATCCCCGGTAAGGGTTACCAGTTTATCCGCAAAGGATATTTTACGCTGGATAAGCACTCCACCGCAGATAAGCTGGTGTTTAACCGCACGGTAACGCTGAAGGATAGTTGGAAGGCCCCCCAACCCCCTAAAGGGGGAGCATAGCGCACAGCGTTTGAATTTTTACTCCCCCTTTAGGGGGCCGGGGGGCTGTATTTCTGATACACATTATACAACACATTCAAATCCAGCTGGGTAACTTCCGGCTTAATATCTGTTTGTACAAAGTGGCGTTTAAAGGCTACGACGGCGGCTTTCGGGTCCGAGGTATCATAGCCGATCAGTTTCAGGGCGATGCTATAGTCAAAGCCATCAGGGGCCAGTTCGAGTACGTCATCACTCCAATAGCCAAAGCCATGCGCCGCAAGCGTTTTCCAGGGAAAATAAGGGCCGGGATCAGGCTTGCGTTTGGGGGCAAAGTCCTGGTGGCCAATAAAGTTGGCCTGCGGGATGTTATAACTCTTCTTCAGCTGGGCGAGTAATAGCAGCAGGCTGTTGATCTGCGGAGCAGTAAAAGGTTCGCTGCCGTTATTATCTATCTCGATGCCGATTGAGCAGCTGTTCATATCTGTCACGCTGCCCCATTTACCCAGGCCCGCATGATTGGCCCGCAGGTAATCATTCACCATGTGAACCACCTTCCCATCCTTTCCGATAACATAATGGGAGCTCACCTGTGTACTGGTAATCGTAAAAGTATGCAGCGTTTGAGCCAGCGAATCCTGCGCCGTAAAGTGAATGATCACGTAATTGGGCTTTCGGATTCCAAAGTTCACGGTGCCTACCCAGGCTGAGGGTACCGGCATGCCACTACTATCGCGCAATGTATCCGGGTTTTGCATTTGAATAGTGGCTAAATACCCTTTAGTTTTCTCCTTGTATACCTTGTTGGTTACCGCATACGGACCTTTCGGCGAACAGGAGGCCAGGATAAAGAGCACTAGTAGTGTAAAGTAGCAGTAGCCATTTTTCATACGTAGCTAATTTAACGATATTTTTGGCTTAACAGATGCTAAGGTTTCGGAATTGTTACAAAAGGATAAGCAGAACTGTAACGCCTTTTGGACGGCGGCTTCGGGTTATTTTACTCCCCTTTATATTTCAAACCAACCTGTGCCCTTGCCTCATCCAGCATACCGATCATCTGCCGGGACATTTCATGGCTAATGATTGGGCTCTCCGCCTTATGCTGACGGACCAGTTCGCAAAAGTGAGCTATTTCGTAATTAAGGCCACCGGCAGCAAATGGTTCATCAATTTCTACTATCCGGCCATCAAGGTAATCTATCGTCGCACGCGCGGGGTTCCACCAATTTTTATGGATGGTGACGTTGCCTAAAGTGCCGCAGATAAGGGCATCGCCTTTCCCATGAAGGTCAAAACCTGCATACAGCTGGGCATAACCATTTTCATGTTCGGTTTGAAAGATAGAAAACATGTCGATGCCGGTTTCACCTAACCTGCCCAGTGCCTGTACCTTTTTGGTTGCGCCTAACCAATCAATTGCTAAAAATGCTTCATAAATACCAATCTGCATGATGCTGCCTCCAACCAGGTCGTGGCTGAAATTGGGGTGGTCTCGGCTGATGTCTGCCACTGATGACCCCGCCCGGACATAACCAACCGGGCCAATAGGGTCAATAAGCAAATATTCTTTTAGTTTTTGATATAGGGGAAAGAATGGAGGTTTCATCCCCTCCATAAAAAGCAAGCCTTTTTCGCGGGCTATGGCAAGTATACTGTCTAAAATGGCAAGATTGGTAGCCGCAGGCTTTTCACACAGTACCGGTTTACCGGCATTCAGCGCTAAAATACTGTATTGCGCATGGCTATCAGGCAACGTTGCGATATAAACAACATCTATATCACTTAAAAATAACTCTTCAACCGATCTGCAAGCCCTACCGCCGTACTGTTCAACAAAGCTATCAACCGCCTCTGCCCTGCGCGACCATACCGATACCAACTCAGTTCCGGGTACTGCGCGAAGCCCCTGTACAAACCTGTGAGCAATGCGACCGCAGCCGATGATTCCCCATTTAAGTTTGTTCATAGTGTTTTTGTCCATAGTCAATAGTCCATGGCAATATTGGAAGACAACGCTCAAAACCATGGTCTATGGACTATCGACCATGGTCTTCCTAACTAATCTCCAACCTCTAATCTCAAAACTACTGGTACTGGATATAGATCGGATGCGGTTTGTACATCTTTATTATTTCCTCGGGCGTAAGCATATGATGCGGCGGCAACCACGAGTCGTTTTTGTAAAACAATTTGAAGCCGGTAAACTGTACCGGGTCGTGATATACATAGTCGCGGTAGGTACCGGTCTTTAAATCAGGGGGACCGAAGCCATCCATATCCATAACGAACTGAATTTCGGGGTGCAGCTTAATGTTCTGATAATTGGTGAGCATTTTACGCGTAAAGCGGTGTACAATAAAAATTTTGGGCGGCAGGTTATGTTTCTTCACTACATTGGCCAGGTAAGCCGAAACATAATTGACATCGGCTGCATCGTAAGTGCCTATTTTTTTGCCGGGGTGGATACCGTCCTTCATAGCAAATTCGGGGTCGATACCGCAATGTACATTAGGCATTTCCCAGTATTTTTCCAACTTTGGCAACTCCGCGCGGATATTGCTTAACGCTACCTGTATATCCAGGAAAAGTATAGCATGGGCTCTTTTAGCCAGCCGCACTGCGCTATCTATTTTCTTACTCGGCATGCGGTTGATGTACATGTTATCCTTACCGGGGAAACCGGCAGCCACTACCGCGATATAATGCAAAGCAGGCTGAACAGGTGTTTTGGGGTCGGCTTTCTCCCAATGTTTTACTTCTCCATGTAGTTTGGCCAGCATTTCATTTGGCGGCAGCTCGCCCAGGATACCCATCTTTTTAGCGGATAGGTTACCATAAAACGCTACCACACGTTTAAATGGCAGTATCGCTCCGGGCAATGGATAAGGCGCATTTTTAACCGGCCATTTGCCGGTGGTATCGCCGTTTGCAAGGCGTTTCATCAGGGTATCATACAATTTCTTATCCAGCGGCGGGTAAACTACCTTTTCGGGAATAGTGTCTTGCGCGGCGGCTGCAATGGCCCCTTTTTTAGTAGTGTCCTTTGCGGATGTTGCAGCAGTGCTTTTGCTTTGGCTGCAGCCCGATATAAAAAGGATAGATGATGCCAGAAATGCAGCTGAAAGAATGATGTTTTTCATTTAATATTTTTTTCCTTAAGGCGGGGTATTATTTGCTTTTATTTTATTTGAGTTTGTAAGTAACCGGGGACGTGCAATATAACACCTTTAAGCTTACCCGTATGTTTAAAATTATCAACAGTTAAAGCCCGGTTTTCAAAAACATATTTAAACCATTTGTTTTTGGCTACGGTTTGTCAAAAGTTTTGATCGGTCCCTGATCATGACGGCGTCAAAGATAACAATATCTGTGTACATGCCCGTTGAAAATATACCGCTATCAGTAGTATGAAAATAAATAGCAGGCGGACATGCGGTTTTTTTGACAGCAATTTTGTCAGCCATTCGCCTTTCAATACTTAAAAAACTTCCCAAAAACCCCTAAAGGCAATTTAGGTCCCGATGTGGCCTGCAGATATAGTTCGCCGGTTTCAAGGTTTTGCACCTGCGGATACGCGCTTTTGATCAGGTTTTCAATTATTACAGAGGAAAAGCCAAGCGAATATGTATTCAGGATCAGGAAGTGCTCATCCGGATCAAGCAATTGCATCACATCACCCATCATTTCATTGATATTATCTTCCAGCTTCCATTTCTCGCCGTTGGGTCCGTGGCCATAAGCTGGTGGATCAAGGATGATCCCATTATATTTTTTTCCCCTTTTCAATTCGCGCTTAACAAATTTAAGCGCATCTTCCACCACCCAGCGAATATTGGTCAGGCCTGAAATCTCCTGGTTTTCATTGGCCCAGGTAACCACCTGTTTAATAGAATCCACGTGGGTAGTATCAGCCCCGGCGGCTTGTGCAATTAAGGAGGCGCCCCCGGTGTATGCAAAAAGGTTAAGCACTTTCGGCTCAGGGGTTTTAAATTTTTTTATATTTTGCGTGATATAATCCCAGTTTACTGCCTGCTCCGGAAAAATGCCCAGGTGCTTGAAAGACGTTAAGGCCAGCCTGAATTTGATGCTTGCTTCGGGGTTTTTATATTCAATATGCCAGCGGTCGGGCATGGCGGGGTTCTTTTTTATCCATTCGCCTGATGTTGCCGAGCGACCCTTAAACTTAATATGGTGCAGCTTTTGCCATTCGGCATTGCTTAATGCCTTACTCCATACCGCCTGCGGCTCTGGCCTGATCAATATTACATTACCAAAACGTTCCAGCTTTTCAAAATCGCCGCAATCAATCAGCTCGTAATCTTTCCAGTAAGTGGGGGTGAGAAGTTGGATCATTTTTTAGTCTTAAGTCTTGAGTCCTAAGTCCGGATAAAGCACTTAAGATTTTGCAAATATAGGAATATGAAATAAACTAACTTATGACTTACGACTCCGGACTAAAGACTTTCTAAAGCTTCTCCCGCGCTGCCTGCATAAACTTGCTGGCAAATACAAAGGAGTTCAGTTCTTTATTATCTGTATGCGCGATCTGGTGATTGGAACCTTCCCACCATTTTTCGCCGTTATGCAAAAATATAATATTATCGCCAATCCCCATTACTGAATTCATATCATGGGTTACCACTACCGTAGTGGTTTTAAATTCTTCGGTTATTTCGTTGATCAGTTCATCGATCAGGATAGCTGTTTTGGGGTCGAGGCCCGAGTTGGGTTCATCCACAAAAAGGTATTTGGGCTGCATGGATATGGCCCTGGCTATGCCTACCCTCTTTTTCATCCCGCCTGAAAGCTCTGAAGGATAAAGTTTATTTTTCCCTTCCAGGTTTACCCGTTTTAAACAAAAGTTAGCCCTGTCAAGTTTTTCTGACTTTGACATTTCGGTAAATAAATTTAGCGGGAAGATGATATTTTGCTCAACGGTCATAGAGTCAAACAATGCGGAGTTTTGAAAAAGCATCCCTATCTGCTTACGGATTGGTACACGCCCTTCAAAATTCATCGATGTAAAATTCTCCTTATCGTAATACACTTCTCCTTTTGTTGGTTCATGCAAGCCTACAATACATTTTAACAACGTAGTTTTCCCCGAACCGGAACTGCCAATAATCAGGTTGTTTTTGCCCGCTTTAAAATTGGCGCTTATGCCTTTAAGCACCGCGTTTTCACCGAAGGTTTTATAAATATCAACAATTTCAATCATAACAGGAGGCTTGAAATAACGAGGTCAGCAAACAAGATCCAGATACAACTGAAAACAACACCTTTTGTAGCCGATTGGCCAACTTCAAGCGATCCGCCTGATGTATAAAACCCAAAATACGAACAAACCGAGGTTATAATAAAGCCAAATGCTATAGATTTTACGGCACATACCGTAACAATTACGGGGTTAAACCCATTTTGTAAACCCAAAACATAATCAGCCGTGGCAATATCACGCGATGCTGCGCAAGCAATATAGCCGCCAGACAAACCAAGGATTACCGAAGTAATGGTTAACAGCGGGATCATTGTTAAACCCGCAATAATCTTCGGTGCTATCAGGTAGCCGGGGGCATTTACGCCCATTATTTCTAAAGCATCAATTTGTTCTGTTACCCGCATGGTGCCAATTTGGGAAGCAATACTGGAGCCCACCCGCCCGGCGAGTACGAGGGCCGAGATAGTTGGGCTAAATTCAAGAATGGTTGAATCGCGCGAAATACTGCCCACCACCGATTTTGAAATATAAGGGCTTAATAACTGGAAAGCTACCTGGATAGCGGCAACCGCGCCGATAAAAACCGAGATAATAGCAATGATCCCTAAAGAACCTATGCCTATGGATACCATTTCGCGCATGATCTCGTCCCAGTAAACACTGAACTTTTCGGGTTTGCGGAAACTTAAACGAAGTAAAAGTATGTATCGTCCTAAACTATGAAACATCTATCAATTAAAAATCGGCTAAAAATACTATAATTTGTCGTGGTAATTCAATCGGGCTTAATTTTAGTAGCCTTTATGCAGGCTAAAACCAATACTTTAACATTGTACTGACTTAAGAGTTTTATTTAATACTATCTAAATAATCTAAAATATTAGCTTTACATGTCCTTTCCTGTCGATCCATATCGTAAATTAGTTTCCGTTTAAATATTGCAAAAACAATAAATCAACCTGGATGAGAAACGTACACCATGCCCTGCGGCGGAATATTTTACACAGCATTGATTTTTTTTATACCCCGTTTAATAAGATCATGCCTTTGCAAACATTCAGGTATGCGGCTTGCGGCGGGGTAAATACCGCTTTTGATATTGGCCTTTTTACCCTAAGCTATCATTTTATATTTAACAAACGGAACCTGGCACTGGGCCCGTTAACGCTCAGCCCTCACATCGCCTCCTTATTTTTCGCTTTCTGCTTTAGCTTGCCTTCAGGCTTTTACCTTAACCGCTATATCGTTTTCCAGCATTCCGGCTTAAAACGGCATACACAACTGGTGAGGTATATCATCGTTGTGCTGATATGCGTTGTGTTTAACTATTTGTTTTTAAAGCTTTTTGTAGATTATTTCGGATGGTATGCCACGCCTTCAAAAATACTAACCACCGTTTTGATCACCATCTTCAGCTATACCAGCCAGACTTATTTTTTCTTTAAGTTAAAGCCGCATAACAAAGCTTAAAACAAACCTATCATGGAACGATCAAGACTAACCCGCAATCTGCAGCCGTTTAAATATGAACTGGGTTTTATTGGATTGTTTTGTTTGTATATCACGATCATTTACCTAACCGACTACCAAACGGTATTGATAGCGGGTCCGATCGCAATAATCTCGATCTTTATCGCTTACAAGATCCACCATTCAGCGGTTATTAACTTTGATAATGAAAACATGTATTTAACCGCGAAAGGAGCATATGAAGAGATCCCTTTAAAACTAGTGACAGCGGTCAAATTAACCTCTTTTACGCTGAATAAAATGCATTTCTGGGAGATCTTTTTTACCGACAATAACGGTGACGGGCGATCGGTAACTTTTTTTCCAGTTTATAAAACCTTAGGTTTTTTTATGGATAAGGTAAAGGAAAAGAACCCTAGCGCAGAGACCAACAATTCTATTTTTTATTGATCCAGAAACAGCATTTTTCCTGTACAA
Source organism: Mucilaginibacter gotjawali (assembly GCF_002355435.1). Lineage (NCBI taxonomy): Bacteria > Pseudomonadati > Bacteroidota > Sphingobacteriia > Sphingobacteriales > Sphingobacteriaceae > Mucilaginibacter > Mucilaginibacter gotjawali. Next base: position 526,530 of record NZ_AP017313.1, on the reverse strand, counting down.
TTGATTGGATTAATGCGCCGCCAAGGAATCTCTTTCGCGTTTACCGCTACTTTCCCCCTGTTTACCGAAAATTTGACCTGCTTTGCCAATCGGTTAATTACACCTGCAGCATTATCAATTAGATTTGTTTCAGTAAAGTTGATGGATGTATCGTTACAGTGCTAACTTTAACATTTAAACTTTACAGAGTAACAAAATGAAAAACGCAATTATCACCGCAGCAACAAAAGGAATGGGAAAAGCAATAGCAATAGCTTTTGCTAATGAAGGCATCAACCTTGCCATCTGCTCCAGGAACAGCGATGAACTCGCGGCCGTTAAAGCCGAATTAACTGCCCTCAACCCTAAAATAAAAATATTTACTTCGGTAACCGATTGCAGCATAAAAGAACAGGTGAAAGCATTTGCGCTTGAAGCAGAAGTTGAGTTGGGCACCATAAGTATTATAGTAAACAATGTTGGAATGTATACTTACTCCAGCATACTGGATGATACGGAAGACGCTTTTACCAAACAGGTAAATACCAACCTGGCGCCGGCTTATGAGCTTTACCGCTATTTCGGTAAAAAACTTATGACGGCACGCAGCGGGCATATCTTCACCATCTGTTCGGTAGCGTCACTAACCCCTATTGCTGAGGCTGGTACCTACAGTGTAACAAAATACGCGCTGCTCGGTCTCAGCAAAGTAATGCGTTTGGAGATGCAGCCATATGGTGTAAAGGTTACCGCAGTTATCCCGGGCTCAACACTTACCGCATCATGGGATGGTATGCAGGTAGATAAAGATAAAATGGTACTGCCAGAAGATATCGCCTCGGCTATTGTTAATGCTTATAAAATGAGTCCTGGCGCCAATGTAGATGAAATAATAATTAAACCGGCCTTTGGCCAAATATAAGATCAACACTAAAAAATAATAATAAAATGAACAAAAAACTATATCGCGACGAATACCACAAGGTAATAGGTGGCGTTTGCGCAGGACTGGCAGAGTACTTCGAAATGGATCCTACCATTGTCCGCCTGATTTTTGCGTTCGCCTTTTTTGCGGGCGGCGTAGGCTTTATCCCTTACATTGTACTGTGGATAGTGCTTCCAAAAAAAGGATATCCGTATAACGGATTTGGCAGCCAGGGTGTTGATTATACCGTTCCGCCACAACAGCCCGGCTCAACTTTTACCCCGCCGTATGAGCAAAGCAACCCTTTTGCCGGCAGCCAGTATAAAACCGACCCGGTGACCAATATGCCGCCAAAACAAAGGTCAAACGCGGGCATTATTGTAGGGGTAGTGCTTATTATGATAGGGGCCGGTATTTTGATTGACAATTACGACCTGATACCCGATTTTGATTTTGAAAGATTATGGCCCGTTGTATTTGTTGTAATAGGCCTGGCGCTGATTGCAAGCGGTCAAACCCGGCAAGTGTGGGGAAATACTGCAGAGGAACAGCCCGCCAAAAAAGACCCGGATAATACTAACGACATTCCGCCCGCAACTGAAAATACTGCAGCTGCTGAATAAATAAAACTGATAGCCAATTAAAATTAAAGATCATGAAGAACGATAAACTGATCCCGGGTGTAATCCTGGTGCTTATAGGGGCAGCCATCCTGCTGGCCAATTACGGTTACCTGCACTTTCATTGGTGGAATATCTTCCGCCTGTGGCCAATATTCCTGGTTATCGGGGGTATAAACCTCCTGTTCGCACATAACAAATCGCCCTGGGCATCCGTCCTGAAAATTTCGGTGGTGGTGTTTGGCTTCGGGCTGGTATTGTTCGGCAACTTTGGCGACCGCTATAGTTTTTGGCCTGGCAGTCATATCAACTGGAACAATAACGACGACAACGATGACAACAACTCAGATGATAATAACGACGATAACGACAAAGGTGATGTTAAACCGGCGGTTAACGGGGTATTTAACGAACCTTATAATGCCAGGATTAAAGTTGCCCGTTTGAACGTAAGTGGTGGCGCAACAAGCTATTATTTATCGGGCACTACTGATCAGTTGTTCAGCGCCGCTACCCGCGATAATTCAAACCGTTACATACTTACCAGCTCAAAGGATGAAGACTCTGTTTACGTGGTTAATTTTCATATGAAAGACCGCAATGGCGCTAACTTTGACTCAGATAAAAGCAGGGCCGACTTCAGCTTAAACACCAACCCAATATGGGAGATCCACGCTGACGCCGCAGCTGCCAAACTTGATTTCGACCTTTCAAAATTCAAAGTAAAGGAACTTAAATTAAACGGCGCCGCAGGTTCATTCACTGTTAAATTAGGAGACCCGCTCGAATCGACCAATGTTGAAGTATCAAATGCAGCCTCGGATGTCAGGATCCTGATCCCGCAAAATGCTGCCTGTGAGATTGAAACAGACACAGGCTTATCAGGCAATGATTTTGAAGGCTTTAATGACGTGGGCGACAGCAGGCATGAAACTACCGGGTTTGCTGCTGCAAAAAACAAGATACACATCCATATTAAAGGCATTGTATCAGGCTTTAAAGTAAACAAGTATTAAGCAAAGTTAAAATGTTGTAAAGTTGTAAGGTTGAAATGTTAATTTTGAAGAGCTATGCAACCTTTAAACATTTCAACTTTGCAACCTTCCAACAAAGGTAATACCTACCTCCTCGTTATCAATGGTAAACCCGAAGGACCGTACAGCATTGAACAGTTAAAGGCCCTGAAAATAAAACCTGCCGATTTTGTACGTACTGAAGGCATGGACGATTATAAACAAGCTCATGAAGTTGCAGAACTCCGTGAGCTTTTTGGTTTTAAAAAGGAAGCCGTCATCCCCCAATATTTCGGCAGTTTTGATCAAAGGCTAACAGCGTCCGCGCTGGATTGGTTTTTCGTTCTACTGGTGTGTGTACCTATTGCATTTATCGTTTCGGTATTTATTCAGGATCAGGCGCAGCGCATCATGGTAGCCTTTAGCCTGGCAGTTATCGTTCCACTGGTAAAGATTATCTATCATATCGTTATGGAATGCTCGGCGAAACAGGCAACGTTCGGCAAGCAGCTTATCCGGATAAAAGTTTGTGATATGGAAGGCAAACGCATCAGCTTCGGCCGGTCGCTATGGCGAAACGTGGCCAAGCTATTTTCTGTAGCCCCATTTTTTTTAGGCTACATTTTCAGTTTCTTTAACAAAACACAGCAGTGTATGCATGATATGCTGGCGGGTACGCTGGTGATGAAGGACAGATTGTTTTAGTAGCAGGGGTAAGTAGCAGTAGCAGTCGAATAAATATTAGCGGCGGTGTAAAAGTAGCAATATCAGTTAGATTTATAACAAGCAAAAACTGCTACTGCTACTAATAACTGCCACTAATTCCTCATTCCAACCCCAATCTCATCCTTAACGGCTCCCGGTAGGTACTCCCAATCGGAATCTTTTCATTATTGATCATCAACTGGTGAACTTCTATCATGGCAATATGCCTGATGGCTACCACAAATGATTTATGCACCCTAACAAACTCGTCTTGCGGGACAATGTCAAAAATATCGGTCATGTTTTCGCGGATAAGGATCTTTTTATCCTTTAAAACGATGGTGATATAATTGCCGTCCTTCTGTAAATAAAGGATCTCGCTTATTTTAAGGTGATGCGTTTGCGAGCCGCTTTTTATAAAAATCGTTTCCGGTACCTCACTTTTAAAGCTTGCCTTATTTTTCATCGCCAAAAAGGTCTCAGCTTTGTTTACTGCTGCTAAAAAGCGTTCGAAAGTGATAGGTTTCAGCAAGTAGTCGACGGCATTCAAATCGTAACTTTCTACAGCGTAGTGGCTGTAAGCGGTTGTAAAAATGATCATCGGCCGGCTCGACAGGGTTTGTACCAGCTGTATCCCGCTGATGTCCGGCATATTAATGTCCAGGAATATAACGTCCACTTTTTCCCGGTTCAGGAATTCAATGGCCTTAACCGGCTCGCGAAAAGTGGCCCGCAAGGTAACCAGGCTGGTTTTGCGGCAATAACGTTCAATCACTTCAAGCGCCTTCGGCTCATCATCAATGGCTATAGAGGTTATCATTCTAAAATAATTCCAAGATTGACAATATACCTATTGTCAGCGTTTTTTATGTACAATTCGTACTTTCCGGGATAAACTAACTCCAATCTTCTTTTTACATTTTCAAGGCCGATCCCGCCTTTCCCGTCTTCCATTTTCCTGACATTATAAATCGTATTCTGGCAGCTAAACACTAATTGTTTGTTAACCATTGCAATGGAAATATTAATTTCGGACGATTGACCAATGATCACCCCATGTTTAAAGGCATTTTCCACAAAGGAGATAAAAAGCATGGGGGCAACCAAAATACCCTCAGTTTGTGCCGGGTAATCAAACGTCACCTTTGCCTCCTCATCAGCGTAACGCAGTTTGTTTAGCGTGATGCAATCTTCCAGGTATTCAATCTCTTTATTCAGCGGCACCCTATCGGCATTACTGTCGTAAATCATGTAGCGCATCATGCCCGATAGTTTCGAGATCCCGTCGGCAAGGTCATCGTTACCCTTCGCCTGCGCCATCGAAAACAAGTTATTGAGTGTATTGAACAGAAAGTGCGGGTTGATCTGCGAGCGCAGGAACTTGACTTCTGTACTCAACTGGTTAGCCTCCAGTTTAACACGCAATACATCGGTTTTTGCCCATTCCTTTAAAAAGAAATAAGCAATGGAGACACCCATAATACCTATAAATAGCAGCAATAAGATCAGTTGCGACCGGTCAACCATATCCATGATGAAATGGGGACGCCCGTCATCCGGAACAACATGCCCGGTTTTTGGTATTGCCGGCGGGCCGGACGGAACACTTTTTGACTTGAAAGTAGCATCCAATCGGTAGGTAGGCGAAGGCCCGATTTTGACAGGGTCGCGCGGGGTTAGCAAATTAATCGCAACATTATCGAGCTCAAAAATCAACAAAAACCAACATAACGCTATGGCGAAACGCACAAGGTTGCTGCGAAAGGAAAGGACCTTTTTAAACAGCCAAAAAATATTACCATAAAATAAAATGCCCAACAGCACTAATGTGCCATAGGTGGCAGGTAAAAACCTTACTATTTCCTTTCGCTCCATTATCGCGTTATTGCGGCTGATCCTGATGGTAATGGCTGTGCTGGTTGCTACGTTAACGGCATAGAAAACCGAGATCCAAAAAAGGATATGGATGGCGATCTCCGCTAACTGTCTCTTTTTTATGCTGTTCATCAATTCAAAAATAGAAACCTTTGGGCATATTCATTAATTTATGTGATTAACCGGAGGGATTAGCAGGCGAACGGGCAAATTTTGAAATCCGCGCCATTATGCCTGCCCTAAATTCCTTTCCGGACATCCGTATCATCCGCAAATAACAAATATCGATGCTTTACCTGCCTCCACCCGCTGTTGGTAACAAAGTTTTTAGGGCGCCATTTCGAAAATATAGTATTGCTTAAAATTATCACTTTATGAAGAAGCAATTATTGATGGCAGTCATCTTACCGGGCACATTTTTTACCGCTTGCGCCCAAAAAGCAGACACGGCGCGTGTGCTGGTACATTACAAGTTTACCCATGTGAGAGACACCACGGACAGGGCGCATCCGTACACGGAAAACATGGTGTTGTATGCAGGCAAAATTGCTGGTGCGTACAGGAGTTACGACGGGATAGTATACAAAGCGCAATTTAAGAAAGCGTTTGCCGAAGCAGCAGCAGCAAGCCCGGATGGAAATGTGAGGATAAACAGAAGGGGCGTAGGTACACCGGTAGAATATTACCAGTACCCGAACGAACAAAAATTATACACGAAAGATCAGCTGTTCAACAGCTACCTGATCGACGGCCCGATGCCGGCTATCGATTGGAAAATCAGTAGTGACACGGCAACATTCGGCGGCTTGCATTGCCAGAAAGCCAGCTGCCATTTTAAAGGCCGGGATTATACCGCATGGTTTTGCCCCGACCTGCCGGTGCATATTGGCCCCTGGAAATTAAACGGGCTACCCGGTGTGATCGTAGATGCCCATGATGCAAAAAACGAAGTGGTATTTAAATTCGACGGGGTAGAAAAAGCAGTCCCTGCGCCAGCAAAAACCGAGCCTGCCCCTGCTGATCAGCCCCCGATATTGCGTGATTTGGATGATGACATGAATTTGATAGGGATGCCGCCCCGTACCATAAAAACCACACAAAAAGAATTTGATAAATTGAAGGCGACTATGGAGAAAGACCCCGAAGCATTTGCACAAGCCGTTAATGCCGGCAATAACGCGAGTGCCCGGGGTGGCGGGGAAAAAATGGATAATATCAGGGTAATGAAAGGCCCTGGCCCCCGTGGCCCCGTAATTAACAACCCGATAGAATTACCTGAAAAGAAATAATTATGAAAAGATATCTTACAATATGCGCGTTATTGGCAGCAACATTACAGGTTGCCAGGGCGCAAAAGCCCGACACCGCCGCGTACATGGTCCACTACAAGTTTTCGCATTTAAGGGATACCACTAACCGGGCAAATCCGTATACCGAAAACATGGCGCTGTTCCTGGGCAAAAGTTCCAGTGTGTACAAAAGTTATGATAAACAGCTGCAGGATGCCCTGTTCAAAAAACAGGTGAAAGAAGCAATGGCTAACTCGCCCGATGGCAACATTAAAATAAACAGGCAAAACACAGGTTCGCCTCTTCAATATTTTCAATTCCCGGCGCAGCAAAAATTGTATAGAAAGGAGTCGCTCGTCATCAACAGTTACCTGATTGAAGACGCCTTACCTGTTATCGACTGGAAAATAAGCAGCGATACCGCCAGCTTTGGCGGCATGCATTGCCAGAAAGCGACTGCGCATTTTAAGGGCAGGGATTACACCGCATGGTTTTGCGCGGAGATGCCTTTTCATGCCGGGCCATGGAAGTTGAATGGCCTGCCCGGCGTGATCCTGGAGGCATACGACGCCAAAAAAGAAGTGGTTTTTAAGTTTGGCGGCATCGAGAAAGTAGCTCCGCCCCAACCTTTTGTAGTTGCCAGTGATGCGCAGCCCGGCGATGGGCATAGAATGATCATGATAGGAGGAGATGATGCTGACACTGATCCGGCTATTATCCAACTTCCTACGCGTTCTATCAATACCACGGATAAAGAATTTACCAAATTGCAGGATGCCATGCGCAAGGATCCGGATGCTTTTGTACAGGCAATGATGGCATCCTCTGGTATGAATGGGCCGGGAAACGGGCCCAGGCCGCAAATCAAGATCAAGATAGGGCCGCAGCCGGTGATCAATAACCCGGTTGAACTGAGCGAAAAGTAACGATGTGTATTATGCGAACTTTTATATTGCTGCTATGCAGCATGCTGTGTGCTGCCTTTTGTTTTGCCCAGGACAAGATCCACGGGACGGTTAAAGACAGTGCCGGAAAAGCCGTGCCGTTTGCCACCGTCAGCCTGAAAAAAAAGACAAGCAATACCATTGTTGCTTACACTATAACAGATGGCAAAGGCTTGTACAATTTGATGTTGCCCTCCGCCGAAAAACCGGATAGCCTGCTGGTAGAAGTACGCTGTATAGGTTATAGGCGCGTGGCGCAGGCTGTTAACGGCACAGCTCCCGTCGACTTCGTGCTGCAGGCCTCGGTTAACCAGTTACAGTCGGTTGTGGTGAAAAGCAGCAGGCCGGTACTGAAAATAAACGGGGATACCATCAACTATAAAGTGTCGGATTTTGCCTCCGCGCAGGACAGGACGATAGGTGATGTGATCAAAAAACTGCCGGGCATAACGGTAGCAACGGACGGCACCATCCTCTATAATAACAAGCCCATCACCAACCTGTATATCGGCGGCGACAACCTGCTGGATGATAAATACAATATTGCTACCAATACTATCCCGCAGGGCGTGGTTGAAAAGGTGCAGGTAATTCAAAATGACCAGCCGGTTAAAGTGCTGCAAAATAAAGTGATGAGTGATGATGTGGCGCTAAACCTGACCATAAAGAAAGGGGCCAAACTGCAATTGGTAGGCCAGGAAAGCATAGGCGCAGGCTTGCCCGGTAATTACGATGTGAATTTGAATGCTATGATGTTTAAGGATAAATACAAAGCCATTAATTACATTAAAGGCAACAATACCGGGGATGACCTGCAGCAGGAGCTGTTGGCGCATAACTTTTCCGATAATTCCCAACGCATCGATAACGACGTACCGGCAACGGTGCTTTCCCTTGGCGCGGTGCATGCGCCCGCTTTGTCACGCGACAGGTATTTATTTGATCAATCAGGACTTATCAACCTTAATAATTTGATCAACCTAAAAAATAATGTCCAGCTAAAGATCAATGCATGGTATTTGCATGATACCCAAAAGCAGGATTACAGCCAGCTGAACACCATTTTTTTGCCGGGCGACACGGTTCGCTATAACGAAACGCAACACAACCGTTTCGGCCCCAATATCCTGCATACCCAATTTACGCTGAATGTTAACCGGGATAAATATTACCTGAATGATGCGCTGCTGATGGATAATAACCGGTCGGTCAGTTATTCAACGCTGAATACCGGCCTGTCCGGCAGGCAGGCCAACGGCACTGTGGTGAACCAGGTTTTTACGGATAATGCATTGAATTTTTCGAACGAATTTAACCTCATTAAATCGCTGAGATCGAATAACATCATCCAGGTCTATTCGTATATCAGTCATTCGGCCGAGCCTGAAAAAAGGACTATAGGGCCAAACTATAACGACACCGTATTTAATAAAAGCATACCCTATAACCAATTGCTGCAAAATGTGAATGTGCCCGCCTGGTATACCAATAATTACCTCTCGTTTAAGATCCCGGCAAGCGTTATTACCCAAAGTTACCGAACGGGGGTTAGCATACAATCGCAAACCTTAACCTCCAATCTTGGTGTTCTGCAAAATAATAACAGTATCAGCCCTGCGTCAGACAGTGCCCTAAACCATTTGAACTGGACCCGGAAAAAGCTGTATGCCGAAGCGGCATACGACCTGCCGGGCACTATCCTTAAAGCCAACCTGACCTTGCCGGTAAGCCTGCAGCAGATCGATTATTCCGACAACCTGTATGCGTTGAATAAGCATTTAAGCCGTTTGTATTTTAATCCGCAGTTAAGGATAAAATACCAAACCAGCCTGGAGAATTACCTCACATTCGGCTACAATTACCGCAACCAAACGGGTACCATAGAAGATCTGTACCGCGGCTATATCCTCACGGATTATCGTACGCTTTTGGCCAACAACGCCGGCCTGACCGAAAGCGGCAACCAGACGGCCGCAGCCGGCTTTAACTACCGTAAGGCGCTTACCCTGTTTTTTGCCGGCATTAATGTGCTTTATAACCACACGGCTTCCAATAATATCGCTTCAGAAGTGATCACCAATACACTACAGCAGCGCGTGGTACTGCCCTACCCTAACAGCACCAATTCGTGGACGGTGAGCGGCAACCTGAGCAAGTATTCCTTTGCGCTAAAAACCACTTTTAGCGGCGGGCTGCAATGGCAAAACAACAGCTCGGTGCAGCTGCAAAACAATGTGCTGCTGCCGTTCAACACCACTACCGAGGCTGCCAATTTAAGTGCCAATACCAAAGTGAACGACCAGGTAAATTTTAGCTATAAGGCCACCCTTACACAAACCGACAGTCATTCGGCCGTGGAAGCATCGGCCTTTCACATCAACCAGTTGCTGCAGCAGGCCGAGGTTAATTATATCCCTTCGGACGATATGCAGTTCAAGCTATCCGGCGAGCATTACTTTACCCGCCAGCAGGGTAACCCCGACCTGAAGTATTTTTTTGCAGATGCCTCGATGAAATTCAGGCTCAAAAAACTTAAAACCGATGTGGAGTTGAGCGCGGTAAACTTTTTGAATGTTAAAAATTACAGGTATCTCAATTTATCGGCAAATACCTTTACCGCCAGCTCGTATACATTGCCGGGTAGGATTATTTTGCTGAAGGTGATGTTTAATCTTTGATTTATGTTGCAGGGATATGAGTTTCAAAGTCCTAAACATTCTGGATATTACCTATTAACGTTCTTTCAAAATGTCAAGGGGGGTTCCAAAAGAGCCTTGTTCCCTAATATAATTCATTTCTTCCTCGTCCAGTTCATCGGTCCCGAATCCGATATATGACGTTGGCTGACCCGCGGCATCTTTTATTGCGTATTCAATGGAATTGATTTTAGGTTTCCTGACCAGGCCTAGCATAGTCAAATCTAAAAACTGGCCTGTTCTCGCGTCTCCTTCGGTAATCTCCCCCAATATAAAAAATCCCCTCCTTGTTATTGAAACAGACGAGTATAACATAAACTTTCCAGCGATTATTTCGTGCCAATCGTGACCACAATACCGGCATTGGCGGGCATAAGGTGTACGCGCAAGCCGTTTACATTGTGGGCAATAATTAAAAAATACTTTTTCCGGGCATTCCGCCATAATTCGTTCGCAAGCGCGCAGTTCAAACGCATCATAGCCGTACTTAAGTAAATCAAGAACTACCGGATTATCTGTCAGCAAGCCTCTTTTCCACATAAATTCCGCATGAGGGCTGCTTCTTCTGTCTTTGTCGCCTAATTTCTGCAACGACATTGAGTTTCTTATGGCCATTCTTTCGTCAGCGGTAAGCAGATTCGGGAAACGAATAATGATATATCTGGCTGTTTCTTTGTTCATGGCGACTGATTTGAACGCAACGCTAATATTAGAATAATTTGGCGAAATAAGAAAACCTGTATCCCGCTTGGACTACCAGGAAAATCGCTTTTAAAAACTAATAGCTAACAGTAGGCACCTACGGAGCCATCAGCAGATCTATTTAAGCTATAAACAGGCTACTCCTACGGAGTCATAGGCAGAACATTGCAATAGTTCCAGCGGAACTACCTGTTTATAGCACATACACTTGTGATTTAATGGCTCCAGCGGAGCCCCCCCTATTTTAAAAACGATTTCACTGCTTGGACTGCCGGGTTTGACAATAAAGTGAAACATATCATTATATTTACGCTGAAGTCTCAAATCTTAACCCAACAATCAAACCAACCAAATGAAACTAACAGTCTTCACCGTCATTGGCCTTCTCATCGCCTTAACCGGCTATTCCCAATCCATCCCGGACACAACCGCGATAAAACAGTTACTAGAAAAAGAATCAACCACCTTCCGCAACGGCGATGTTAAGGGCCATGCCGAGTGCTGGAAAATACAACCTTACAGCCGGATAGTGATTTCGACGACAGACGGAAAAATAATCGAGGTTCCACCTGCCATCATGATCAATCCGCCTGCAAGCATGATGGGCGGCGGCGGTACTTTTACCAACTCCAATTATAAAATATCCGTTATGGGCAATAGTGCGTGGCTTAGCCATGAGGAAGAATCCGTTTCCAAAGAGGGCAAAAAGACCTATAGCATTGAATTTAAGATGCTGGAGAAAATAAACGGCGATTGGAAAATTGTCGGCATGTCGATACATGCTTTCAATAAGCAATAGTAACCTTGGTTTCAGCTAACCTGCCAAGCGGAAACCTACCTTCGGCAGGCAGGCTGGCAACTCATCAAACGTTCTTCCTTACCACGTAGGTTTTTGCCAGGAAATCGTGCAGCCCTTGTTTACCCTCTGTCCAAAAAATACTGAACGTACCAAGGCCCCATAAATAGATAGAAAGTATTTTACCCAGGCTGCGGAACAATGCCACTGGCAAACTAATGCCGTCGCCATCCTGGTCGACCACCGCAAGGCCGCAAATTCGTTTACCCAGGGTGCCTTTTATAACCGAGGCCTCGCCTATCGCGTTATAAAACAATAAAAGGATGTAGAAGATCGCCTGAATAATGGTGGCATCATGTATAGATATTTTGGAAGGATCAAAGTCGGTAAGGTTAATGTGGGTAACTCCCTTTGAGTTAAGAATAGGAATGCTGAAACTCACCACAAAGGATAACAAAAAACTGTCAATCAAAAAAGCCAGTAATCGCCACCAGTACGAGGCCAGGTTATCTTCCGTAGGGAAATGGTACCCCTGTTCCCTGAAATACTCATAGAGCTCGGGCACATCACAGGCATCCTGCCAGGTATCTGCCGATGGCGCCATGATACGGGTATGCAGTTCCAGTTCCTTTTCAATTAACTCATTAAATGTATACGGCCCGGTTTGCTCACCGTCAACCAAAATATAATATGCTTCGTTCATCAGGACAATAAAAACAACCGAAAGATATAACTATACTTTGACGTTTGCTAATGGAAAATGTTAACGTTACAACCTAAAATAGTTGTGCATGTTTGCTTATTTCCAGTATTTTATATCTTTACTTTAACATAAACGCATTTCAATGGAAGAAGAATTACCTGCAGAAAATAGTATCAGAGAACCAAAGCCAGCTATTGAACCTATTCCCGAAGTTTATGTATTAAGGGGATGGAAAGAATATGCGGGCGAATCATTACTGATCATCTTTAGTGTTTTGCTTGCGCTGATCCTCACCGAGTATATCAATTACCTGCACGATCAAAAAGACACTAACGAGTTGATCAGCAACATTCGTAACGAAATGATCACTAACCGTAAACATGAAGCAGAGCAATATGCTTATCAATTAAAAGTTTTAAAGTCGATCGACTCGGCGCTGGCAAGTCCCGAAATGCAAAAGAAGATCGTGGCCAATGGCGAGTTCCACCTCAACTATATTGCACCACAGGGTATATTGTACCGTTATTTTGATGATGCCGCCTGGGAAGTTGCCAAAAGCCATAATATCGCCTCAAAAGTGGATATCAAAACCATTTATATGCTTACCCATATTTATGCCGACCAGGAAAAAGTAGCGAAGATAGAAGATGAAGTGGCCAAAGTGATCTTCAGTCCCGAATCGCGCAAGCCTGAAAATGTTCGCACAACCCTTATCCTGATCCGCGATAATTACAAAGGCTGGGCAGTTGACCGTGCGGCGGGTTTGCTGTACCAGTACGATGAGGCGATAAAGGCGCTTGATAAGTAAATGTTTAGAAACATTTTGGAAACATTAGAAACAAGTGTTACCATGTGTTTCTAATAAGTGGACTTCGCCCAATACTCCTTATCTTTACAAAAACCTCAACATGACTGCCACAGCTATTGATAAAACCCGATCCATTGCCCTGATAACTGCCATTGCTTTTGCCATTTTTATAGGCGGTGCATTTATGCTGCATTTTGTACCCGCACAGGCAAAAGATAAAATAGCTGACGGCCTGATGGCCGATTTCCTGGTAACCTTTCCGGCTGCCTATTATTTTATCATTGTACGCAGGCTAAAAACAAGGCCGCGCAGTATGGTATTGGTCATTAGCCTGTGTTGTTTGGCCGGGTATGTATTGCTGCCGCAACACCAGCGCGATTACATTTTGCAGGTACGCAAACTTACCTCGGTAATTGAACTGCTTTTTATTATTTATTGTATTACGAAGTTTAATAAGATAAGGGCAGCCTATAAAAGCGAGGAATTATTATTTGCCGACCCGATTTATAACTTGCGCACTGCAATGGCTGCTGTTTTGGGCGATTCCGTGCCGGTTAAAGTACTGGCATCTGAAATGGCCATGTTACGGTACGGGCTGTTATGCTGGAAAAAAGAGAAATCTTGCATAAATAATAGTATAACTTTCAGTACGCACAAAGAAAGCGGCTACATAGCCATCTGGTGCATTATATTGGTAGCAGTTACGGTTGAAATGATAGCAGTACACCTTGCGCTGCAGAAATGGAGCCACGTCGCTGCTAACATACTTACCCTGCTCACCTTATACAGCATCATATTTTTAATTGCCGATCTGTCAGCCATCCTTAAACGCAAGGTATTGGTAAACGGTGATAAATTGATATTGCGAACCGGTTTACGCTGGCGGGCTACCACCAATACAGGCAATATCAGTACCATAAAAAAAATCACATTTGATAATCATGCAACTGATACCTGCTATAAAGGCGGCGCCATCAAAAGCAATTGCAACCTCCTCATCACCTTTAAACAACCGGTTATGGTTGAAAAACTGTACGGCTCAGGTAAGGAGTTTGACTCAATATTAATGGGGATTGATGACGCTGATGGGTTTATGGCGACGATAGCACATTTAAACGCCTGGTAAACGTTAATATTACCCTAAACTCATCTTTCATGTGGGGGTAATCAAGCCGGGTGCTTTTTACTGGTGTAAAGCCATGGGCCCGGTAAAATGGTATGGCTGTGCTACTGTCCATCACCTTAAGCCATAGCTGGGTTTTATGTTGTACCCGGGCTAAATTCTCAATAAACAGCATCACCTGTTTGCCAATTCCCTTTCGTTTAAATTGGCTTAAAAAATAAATTTTGTCAATTTCCAGGCTGTCTTTATTTTCGCCCGGGGCCAGCGTATTTTCTGTAGTTTTAAAATAACCGGCCGCCCCGCCATCTGTGTAAACTAAAAAATAGCTCACACCCTGCATCGCGATTTCACGCTCCAGTATTTCCTTCGAATAAAACCTGCTTACATACGCATCGCCCCGGTCATCCCATAAATATTCATAGGTTTCGCGGTATGATTTGATGGCGAGATCAAGCACCAGGGGAATATCATCAGCATTACATTTCCTGATTGTTACCATTAATTTTAATTAGTTGGCGAATATAGGGAAGACAAAATTAATGCGTACAAAATACGATTTAGCTTTGCTGCCGCGATGGTTTATAACGTTTACGTATTTGAAAAATAACAGCACCCAATAAAATGAAAGCGCCTGGCAATGCTATAAACCTGCCGGCCAGCTTTTCCTTGTCTTCGTATTCGGATATGGAATAGATAATGCCCTGGCTGTTGTTTACCTGGTAGGCGGTGTAACCGTCGGCATCGGGCACGTTGCTGCGATAAATAGTAACCCGGCTGCCTAATGGTAAAGCAGCTATGATACCCGAATAGTTTTGTGATGCCCGGTAGAGCCAGTAGCCAGTCCCGTCGTTATCCAGGCGAATAATCAATGGCTTAAATCCTGATACTGTTTTTGACTGCCTGCTTTGTTCGGGCCGGGCAGAGACGATAGTACCGGTAGTTTTTGCAGCTTTATTAAGGTCGATAGCCGTAAAGCTCATGCCCCATCCAATCAAAAATATCCCCGCAATAATTAATGTTTGCAAAAATATACCGATCCAGAAGCCGATCTTTCGTAAAACTGGTTTCATCATAAAATAAATTAGCCCGGCTAAAATTAGATAATAAATCGGTCGTTTTTATCTGCTGCCGCGATAGAAATAAAAAAGGGAATGACCCCTTCGCTGCCGCGAGTTTAGCGCAGCGTAACTCGTGGTATAGCATTGGGAAAGCTTTCAGCTTTCACTAAACCCTTCAATATAACGTTGATAAAAACTTTCAACTTTAACCAAATCTTACTATTTTACCCATCTAAGCAAATAAACCTTATGAGCAGAAATTACAAATTCGACGACCAGGAACGCCCCTATTTTGTAACCTTTACCGTAGTGCGATGGATTGATGTATTTACGCGGCGCGAATACAAAGACATACTGGTTGAAAGCCTTAAATTTTGCATCGAAAAGAAGGGATTGCAGTTGTATGCCTGGGTGATAATGAGTAATCATGTGCACCTGATCATCGGCACAAAAGATAAACCTATGGGCAGTATTTTAAGGGATATTAAAAGGCATACCTCAAAAGCATTAACAAAAGCGATCAGCGAAAATGTGCTGGAAAGCAGGCGTGAATGGATGTTGTGGTTTTTTGAACGGGAAGGCAAACAAAACCCTAATAATGAACAATATCAATTCTGGCAACAGGATGAAAGCCATCCTATTGAGCTATGGAGCAGCGAAGTAATGGATCAAAAACTGGATTATATCCATTATAATCCGGTAGTCGCAGGTTGGGTAGATGAACCGGAACATTACCTTTATAGCAGCGCCCGTGATTATGCCGGAGGGAAGGGGTTGATTGATATTATATTAATGGTTTAATGTGTAAGCTGAAAGCTTACAACATGCCTTACCACGAGTTACGCTGCGCTAAACTCGCGGCAGCGATAGGGTAAACAAAACCCCAATAATGAACAATACCAATTCTGGCAACAGAATGAAAGCCACCCGATTGAGTTATGGAGCAGCGAGGTAATGGATCAAAAGCTGGATTACATCCATTATAACCCCATAGTGGCAGGTTGGGTGGATGAGCCTGAACATTACCTTTACAGCAGCGCCCGTGACTATGCCGGAGGAAAGGGGTTGATTGATATTATATTGATGGTTTAATGCGTAAGCTGAAAGCTTACGCCATGCTTTACCACGAGTTACGCTGCGCTAAACTCGCGGCAGCGATAGAATAAATCAGTCTGTTTTATCTGCTGTCGCGATAGAAACAAAAAAGGGAATGATCCTAAAACCACTCCCTTTTATATTTTGACTTAAGACTTTCGACTCAAGACTTTTGACTTAATACCTGTAATACTCCGGTTTAAACGGACCTTCGACTGTTACGCCAATGTATTCCGCCTGGTCCTGGTCTAAAACTTCCAGTTCAACACCAATTTTGGCAAGGTGTAAGCGTGCAACTTTTTCGTCCAGTTGTTTTGGCAGGGTATAAACTTCGTTTTTGTAGCTTTCGCTGTTGGTCCAAAGTTCAATTTGTGCCAGGGTTTGGTTGGTGAATGAAGCACTCATTACAAAACTTGGGTGGCCGGTGGCACAGCCCAGGTTTACCAAACGACCTTCAGCCAATATAATCAAGTCTTTACCATTGATGGTATATTTATCCACCTGCGGTTTAATTTCAATTTTGGTATCGCCATAAGCGCCGTTTAACCACGCCATGTCAATCTCGTTATCAAAGTGACCGATGTTACAAACAATGGCTTTATCTTTCAGCGCGCGGAAATGCGCTTCGCGAACGATATTTTTGTTACCTGTAGCAGTAACTACGATATCAGCTTCGGTAATTGCGGTGCCAAGTTTCTTTACTTCAAAGCCTTCCATAGCAGCCTGTAGGGCGCATATCGGGTCGATCTCGGTAACGATAACACGTACACCGGCATTACGTAAAGAATCGGCAGAGCCTTTACCTACGTCGCCATAACCGCAAACAACAGCCACTTTACCGGCCATCATTACATCGGTAGCACGGCGGATGGCATCAACCAACGATTCGCGGCAGCCGTATTTATTATCAAATTTCGATTTGGTAACCGAGTCGTTCACGTTAATAGCCGGCATCGGCAGGGTACCTGCTTTCATGCGCTCGTATAAACGGTGTACGCCGGTGGTAGTTTCTTCTGACAGACCTTTGATGCCTGCAATCAGTTCAGGATATTTATCCAGCACCATATTGGTTAAATCGCCGCCGTCATCTAAAATCATGTTCAACGGTTGGCGGTCTTCGCCAAAAAATAAAGTTTGTTCAATACACCAGTCAAATTCTTCGGCGTTCATGCCTTTCCAGGCGTAAACAGCACCACCGGCAGCAGCGATAGCAGCGGCAGCATGATCCTGGGTGGAGAAGATATTGCATGATGACCAGGTAACTTCGGCACCCAGTTCAATTAATGTTTCAATTAAAACGGCGGTTTGGATAGTCATGTGAAGGCAACCGGCAATGCGGGCACCTTTTAATATTTTTGACGGACCATACTCCTGGCGCAGGGCCATCAGACCCGGCATTTCGGCCTCAGCCAGTTCAATCTCTTTACGGCCCCATTGAGCCAATGACAAGTCCTTTACTTTAAATTTTACGTACGCGGGTTCTACTGCTGACATGCGATTTTGATTTTTTTTGCAAATTTAACTTATAAATATATCAAAATGAAATGCTAATGTTGGTTGATTGGGTTGATTAGGTGAGTAGTTGATTAAGTTGGCGAAGATATTTGCCATTATTAAACATTAAACACCCAAAATCCATTAGCTGTACAACCCCAGGGTTTAAAGCAAAGGCAAATTACAGTAGGAGTTGCCGATAAAGTTTACATTACAATTAGATTGGCTCAGCTGTTTTCAACTCAATCAACCTAATCTAACCCAATCAACTTCCTCAACCTACCTCAATCATTTTTGGTTTCGGTTGCGAAAGCTTATGGTTCTGGCTCTGAGCCAGTTTATGGTTTTGTGTCATGGAAAGGCTGCCATTATACACAGCGCCATTTTCAACAACTAAGGTTTGGGTCCTTATTTCGCCGCTTATTTTTCCCGAAGCTTTTATTTCAAGGGAATTTGTCTGAATGTTACCGGTGATCGTACCGTATACCACCATTTCTTTGGTTATGATATTCCCCAGGATAGATCCTTTCTCGCCCAGGATCAGGCCTTCATCTACCATTACGTCACCGGTTACCTGCCCGTCAATCCTGGCAAAGGCAGGGGCCTTCAAATTACCGTCTAAAATACTTCCTTCACTGATGAGGGTGGAGATAGACTGCAGGTCGAGCGTTACTTTGTCTTTTTTTGAAAATATTGACATGTCCTGTACGGTTTATTTGCTGAGATTAAGAAAACTGATCGGGTTTATTGCTCTGCCGTCTTTACGAACCTCGTAATGTAAATGTGTACCGGTTGAATGGCCTGTTGAACCAACTTCGCCTATCTTTTCGCCTACGGTCACCTCTTCGCCTACCTTTACGCTGATCCTTGATAAATGGCCGTACAGGGTTTCATAATTGTTCATGTGGGCTATGCGTACACAGTTACCATAGCCACCATACCATCCCGCAAAAACCACCCGGCCATTTGCGGTGCAACGGGCGGCATCGCCTTTGGTGCCTTTAAAGTCGATACCGGGGTGAAACTCCGCGTGGGCCGAATTAAACGGATCGCTGCGGTAACCGAAATAGGAGGTTAATGAACTGATATGCGGGTATCCCATTGGTGTAAAAGCGACTGAATGCACCAGGCGGTCTAAATATTCATTGTATAGGGAGTAGGTTTCATCATCAGTTAACTTAGCATCGTCGGCATTGCCGCTTCCGCCAACCGCTTTGGTTGAAAAACCTTTTAATCCGCGTTTCTTTAAGTAATCATTAATTTTTTGCAGCTTCCCTTCAATCGACTGGATATAACTTTGGGCGTTAGCAGGTTTTTTATCAGCTATTACAGGTGCAGGAACGGCGCCTTTAAGTTTTACGATCTGTGCCTGGAGCTGCTTTTCTTCGGCATCTTTGCGGTCGTTTACCGCCCGTAAATAAATAATTGTGCCACTGAGTATAACGATAACAGACAGTATAGTGGCAGCGTAGTGCCTTAGCCGGGTAATATGCAGCGTTTTAATTTGCAGGGTTTTGGGCTCGCTGTTTTTGTTTACTATAATTACAGTACTGATATCAGAAGGCTTACGCTTCATAACAATTTTATAATTAGGGTCGGCAATATAGGGATTAGGCGGGAAAATACAATATTAAAATTGAATAAAGTCGGGGGAGTCGGGAAAGTCCGGAAAGTCAGTAAAGTGGGAAGAAACTGCAGGCGTTTTTAATTAGTTTGAAGTTAATTTGTTGATCTTTTTTTCTTCCGGTCTCCCGGACTTTCCCGACTTTCCGACTTCCTCCTCCGTCAGCACAATGTTATTATTCTTAAATTTAATGGTAACTCATAATGATTTGTTAATTTTGTATTTCAATTAAGAAAAAATAAAGATGTATCCGGAATATTTAGTAGCCCCCATGCGGGAAGAACTGACCAGGGTTGGGTTTGAAGAATTGAAAGACCCTGAAGCTGTTACCAAAGCTGTTGAAAGCGAAGGAACAGTATTTGTAATGGTAAACTCGGTTTGCGGCTGCGCTGCTGCCAATGCGCGCCCTGCTGCCAGGATAGCTGCACAAAACGCCAAACATCCCGACAGGCTGGTAACCGTATTTGCTGGTATGGAAGCTGATGCGGTAAATAAAGCACGTGCTTACATGCTGCCTTATCCTCCATCTTCGCCTGCAATGGCTTTATTTAAAGATGGCAAACTGGTACATATTATTGAGCGCCATCAAATTGAAGGACGCCCGGCACAAATGATTGCCGACAACCTGATCAACGCGTTTGAGCAGTATTGCTAGTTGAAGTCGGTAAAGTCTGAAAAGACCGGAAGTCCGAAAGAAAAAGTATCAGTGTAACTTAAGAAGTTTTATACCTATAAATAAAGCCCGGTTTGTTTTTGCAGACCGGGTTTTTGATTTAAGCTGGTTATTCTTTACTGTATTGCAGTTCCAAAGGAATTGGAGTTGGATGTTTCGTGTTAATTGTAGAAGGTATAAGGTAGATGAGTTTTAGGTCCTTGCCGCCATCTTTTTGAAAGTATTCGAGCCTGATTGGATAAAAACCCTTTTGAAGTGGCACGATGTACGATTTCAAACCGCTAAGATCATGCAAGCCGTCATTATCCAGCAGTTTTTGATTATTGATAAAAAACCTTGATCCGTCATCCGAGGCCAGGCCAAACAAATAATAACCTTCTTCTTTTACCTCCATCCAGCCATCAAAAAGCAAAGCAAAGTTATTTTGGCGGGGAAGTTTATTAAGATCAAAAGCTGAATCGGCAATGCCCGATTTAACCGGTGTTAATGTTGAAAAATCAGGCAATTTATCCCATTCGCCCTCGTAGTAATTATAATGAAAGCCACCTGGTTTTATGTTTTTCACTTTCGAATGGGCAGGCCATGGCGCTCCTATCTTAAAATCTCCGACAGCAATTTTATTATACTTATCCCTGTTTGAAAATAGTTTTACGGTAACTCTGGCCGGGCCTGTCAATGTAAGTTCCTTTCCCATTTTTGCCGAGGTTAACAAAGGCTCGCTGCCATCAAGCGTATACCGAAGGCGTGTGGTATCGTTGAAATTCAATAGCGTAATAGGCTTATCTTTTAAAAGCGTGCCATTCGCCGGGTGAAAACCGGGACTTTTGGTATTGTAACCACCATAAATGTATTTCAAGCCATCGTACATACTTTTAAGCCTTACAGAACCATGGGTCTCGCCGGTATAAGCGGTAAGTTTCCATACCAGGTCTGCCGGGGCGTATTTTCTAAGCAGGGTATCCATCGGTGGTATCCCCATGCCAATTAAATCATCATCGCGCCCGGTCATGTAAAGTGTACGGCGCAGGTTGGCTATCGCAGGCATTTTATTGGCAGCCTCACGTACCATAAAACCCTTGTCCCACCAAAAACTTGGGTCGGCTGCGATGTACGATGTAAAAACATGCGGCTCATTCAACAACGCGTGCATTACAAACAAGCCTCCAAAGGAATGCCCGAAAATAGCGTTATCACCGTCAGTAGGATATTTTTTGTCGACATACGGGATAAGTTCATTTTTAATGAAAGCCAAAAATTTATCGGCCCCGCCTGATGTTTTAGTATCATTAACATGCGTTGGGGTAAGGTCACGGTTACGGTCGGTGTTTATAATACCTACGATAATAATAGGCGGCATGTAATTTTCGCCTTCAAGATATCGCTGCAGATCCATGGCCAGCTTTGTGTTGCCCTCGCCATCCAGCACGTATAAGACATCATATTTATCCGCCTTGGCAGGGTTGTAATTCTGCGGGAAAACTACCTCTATAAACCTTTTTTCATTAAGAATTGCCGAATTGATAGAATCCCGCTTTCCGGGCAGGTACTGGGCGTGTAAGGCGCCGTTTAGGCCAAAAATGGCGAAAATTAGCAACAATAAAATCAGGCGCAGGTTTCTTTTCATGGTAATGGTTTGTGGTAATCAGATAATATTACCGTGAATTTAGGCAATGGGGCGCACTAATAAAATAAAGACTTAAATTAACCCGATTTGTTTTTGTCAGGCTGAAGGTTTAGCAGACCCTTTGCAGCGTTTACAGCGTGGTCACCATCTTTTATCCGTTCCAATATTTTTTGAAAAGCCCTTGATTGCCGGGTTCAATAGTTCGTCCGGTCCCGCTATCCCACCATTCAAATAAAAGAGCAGCTTTCTCCTTCATATCGGGGTGCAGCCTCAATAGTTCATCTAATTTTCGTAATTCCTCTGCCGAGGCTTCGTTTGCCATTTTTTTTGCTGCAAGTTTCCAGGCAATGTCCTCAACGTCCATATTTCCAATCGGCTAACGGTTTTATATTGATAAGACACCGGAATTGTGCAATAGGTTGCAGCGAAGCATAAGTTTATCATTGTGGATTTGCAATTATATAGAATGGCGGATAGGAAAGTTATTTAGTCATTTGTTGATAGCGGGTTAATTCGGAGGGATTTCTTACTTTTAAACTTTAACTTTTATCACAATGAATATCTTGTTTGTTTTAGGTGGAATCGCTAGTTTGGCTTATGGGTTTATGATGGAATAAAGGAAATAAAAATATTTTCAAAGGGTGAGGCGGATAAATTGGGGGCGGATATCAAAATAATCGGGGCAGATTTAGGATTTATCATAATAGGCATTTACCTAATTGCCAAATACATTTAATTCAATTATGACAAAATTAAAAAACCAAAAAATCTTCATCAGCGAATTAGTCGACACCTTTCCGCAAATAAAAAGTGAGGTTTTTGATGAAGATTATAAGAAGTTCATCAGTCTGCAAATAGGCTGTTTCAGACATTTTACTCAAAATGCTATCGATGCCGGTGATCTGGAAACGGTAAAAAAGTGTTTTGAGTTCGTCGACATAAACTTCAATGCAGTGGTGTTTAGAATAGAAAATTCTTTAATGATATCCTACCTCGGAAAACTGGAAATTGCAAGAGACAGCGAGGTCGAAAAATTGCTTCCGGTGAAATTAAAAAAAGCCAAAGAGGAATTAGCTGCTTATTACGAATCCCTATCTAAAGATGAAACACTAAACAAATTTTTGGCTGATATAAAAACCGATCTGTCCTCTTCCTGATTTTCCCTATCTTTTCCACATCCGGGATAAAAACCTGGCAAACCAATAAACAATGAATTTGATTGCCAGCCATGGTGACCGAAAAATAAAATGGCCGTAATTAAATTATAGGGGATATCAATCTGGTGCTTGTACCTTTGTCAAGGCGGAATTTATAAATAGATTTCAAATATCCCGAGTTCGCTATTTTTAAAAAATCATTTATATCTTCTGTATATTTCAATAACAATGAGGCGATTTCACTTGTACTTGAGTTTCCATTCTCAATCATATTATTTTAGGCGGGTAAGAAAACATATTTTGTATTTCTGAAAAATCCTCATCAAAAGTTAGAATATGATATTGGTTAGCTTTGGCGAATTGCTATATCATTAGGTCTGATAAACGCTGGGTGGCTTTTATTTCGTTGGATGGTAATATTTCCCAATCGGGAAGCATTTTTTTCAGGCGCCAGGAAATATTTTCGTCGGCAATGAAGCGCATAACATACTAAGCTACTTTTATAATTCGCTCTTTATTTGCAGCATAAGCCAGGCAAGCAAGTATCTGCATTTCGGTAATCTGTGGAAAATCGCTGGTTATCTCGCCATGAGTCATTCCAATCGCAAGCCATTGCAAAACATCATAAACAGTTATTCTTGTCCCTTTAATTACAGGCTTGCCGAACCTTATTTCAGGGTCAACTTCGATGTATTCTTTATAATCAACTGGTGCCATACACAAATTTAAATAAGTTATATCAATAACCGCTTCATTATTCGATAGTCTGCTTCCTTCATATTACAATGGGTTTTCCCTACCTTTGCCCCTATCCGGGATAAAAACCCGGCAAACCCATGATCAAAGAAATTGAAATTGTTTGTCCGCCTGGCCAGCAGGAAGACGAAAGCGCTTTAAAAAAGATTGCGGCAACCTCTTTAAATATCTCCCCACAAAAAATAACAGCCTTAAAAACCCTTAAGCGATCCATCGACGCACGTGGCCGCAAGGTGCTTTACCGCATGCAGGTACAGGTATTTTTGGATGAAATTTATCTGCCCGAAACGTTCACGGTTAATTACCCGGATGTAAAAAACGGCAAACGGGTCATCATTATCGGCGCAGGGCCGGCCGGGTTGTTCGCCGCTTTACGCTGTATCGAGCTGGGCTTAAAACCCATCATTTTGGAGCGGGGCAAAGATGTGAAACAACGCCGCCGCGACCTGGCCAATATCAACAAGCAGGGCCTGGTTAACCCCGAATCCAACTATTGTTTTGGCGAGGGTGGTGCAGGTACCTATTCGGATGGTAAGCTTTATACGCGGTCAACCAAACGGGGCGATGTAAACGCGGTGCTGAAAACCTTTGTGGCCCATGGCGCTACGGAGGATATTTTGATAGATGCGCGCCCGCATATCGGCACCAATAAATTACCGCAAATCATCACTTCCATAAAAGACAGTATCTTAAACGCCGGCGGCGAGGTGCATTTTGATGCCAAAGTAAGCAGCCTTTTAGTTGATTTTGGCAGGATAAAAGGGGTACAGCTGGCATCGGGCGATAAACTCATAGCGGAGGCCGTTATCCTGGCAACGGGTCACTCGGCAAGGGATATTTTTGAAATGCTGCACCGCCAAAATATATTGATAGAAGCCAAACCCTTTGCTTTGGGGGTGAGGATTGAACATCCGCAGGAGATCATCGACCAGGCCCAGTACCATTGCGAACACCGCGACCCTGATCTGCCGCCGTCATACTACAACCTGGTGGAGCAGGTGGATAACCGCGGTGTATTCTCCTTTTGTATGTGCCCGGGCGGTATTATTGCCCCATGTGCTACCGATCTCAACGAAATTGTAGTTAACGGCTGGAGCCCCTCTAAACGGAACAACCCGTTTGCCAATTCGGGCACGGTGGTGCAGGTAAATCTGGAAGATGTAAAAGGCGACGAAAATGATCCGTTACGCATGCTCCGTTTTCAACAGCAAATTGAAAAGGTGGCCTACAATTTTGGCGGCGGCCATTTGGTTGCACCTGCCCAGCGCATGGTAGATTTTGCGGAAAACCGCGTGTCGGCCAACTTGCCGTTAAACTCCTATCTGCCTGGCACAAAAAGCGTGGCCTTAAAGGAGGTATTACCCGGATGGATCAATGAGCGATTGCGCAAAGCCTTACCTGTTTTTGGCCGTAAAATGAAGGGCTATTATACCAACGAGGCCATATTGGTAGGGGTTGAATCGCGCACCTCTTCACCGGTTAAAGTGCCGAGGGATAAGGAAACATTACAGCACCCCCAGGTAAGCGGTTTATTTCCCTGCGGGGAGGGCGCCGGTTACGCCGGGGGCATTATTTCGGCTGCTATTGATGGTATCAATTGCGCTTCGGCTGCGTTGAAAGTTTTGGCGTAGGCTTGCGGTTGTTCAATATTATAAATATAGCGTACTTTAAGCCATTATTTTTTAATAGCCATGCAACCATTCCTTATCGTTTACATGGTTCAGCGAAATTTTAACCATAATATCCCAAAAACCAATCTCAAATGAAATCTAAATTAATGTATGTAGAGCTTAAAACAGGCTATAGCGACAATGGGCCGGCCTGGATTGGTATGGCGCATTTTTCAAAAACCGGACAAACAGTATATTTCAATGGGCTAACCTTTTTAAAAGGTGAAAGACATAGTGCGGGTAATCATTTAGAGGTATCAACTGGTGATTCTTATTGGATTTCAGGAATAAAGAAAAACGGAGAAGACCGGCATTGGGCCGGAGGCGGAAAAATAAGCATTGACAAAAATGTGGTAGTCGATTACCTGGCTTTGTCTAAATTATCACAACTACCGGCGAATAAATTTGAGGTCGTTGAGTTAAATAATAACCCACCGGTTCAAGAGTTCTATTTGCGGGAAAATAGAAAATTCAGCTAGTGCCTCCGTTAATTCGCAGCTATTTTCGGCAGCGCCCTTCCGCTCAGCAGCATATAGATCCCGTAACCTGAAGTTGCAATTGCAATCCCCACACCGGTAAAAGCAAGCATACCATTTTCCGTAAAGGTTTTATTGAGTGTTAAAACAATGGATAAAATAGCAATAATGGTGCTCCAGCTTGCCAGGTAATAATCGATGGTGCGTTTAAATACTTTTGCCAGCGGGAAGAAATGCAATCCAACCACCAGCGCGAGTACCGGGATAGTTAATTGCGGGTAACCTAAATTGATCACCACATTGATCCCTATAAAAATACCCAAACCTTCAGCACCAAAGATGATTCCGAACCATTTACCCATCCGCTTTTCTTCAGCAAGATCCGCTTCGGAAGTTAATTTGGGATAATATTTGGCCATGCCAAACAGTTTCACGGCATTGATCACAAACACTATACTCAGCGCCGGGAATACGATCATTAAAAACCACCAGTTGGTCGTTTTTAATCCGCCATAGGCAATACCGGCCCATAGTAAATTAAAAAAAGCCATCATACACAAGCCGGTGGCAATGCCTTTAACAGCTACATCCGGGACGATAGGAGATTTTTCTTCCATATAGATTCTAATAGCCGATAATTTCTATTTAAAAACACTTCTTTCGCCTCACCTAAACGGCGCCGCCCTCACTCATCCTCTCCAAAGGAGAGGCCTTGAAAAAAAGAAGATTTAATTTAACTATTCTTTACTCCCTCTCCTTTGGAGAGGGCCGGGGTGAGGCAATATTATCTTTCCAGTTTCGCCACCCGTTTTGGTGTATCCTCTCCTGAAACTATCGTTCTTGAACTCAGCGCTATTGCCCGGATCGTAGAAGTAATATTACCCATGTCCAGCGTGCTTAACTCGTCCCCTACAGTATGATACAATTTGTCTTTATCGATCTGGTCGGTGGAGATGGTATGCGCCGGTACGCCGACCCTTGCCAGGGAGGCATTATCGCTCCGGTAAAACAGGTCCTGCTCGGGGTATGGGTCCGGGAAAAACTTAAAGGCGGTGCCTTCGAGGTTTTTTTGCAGGATAGGACCAAAATCCGAACGCTCAAACCCGGTAATAAAGGCTGAATTTTCGCCAAATTTGGCAGCCTTGCCAATCATCTCAATATTAAACATGGCCACCACTTTATCCGGCTCCACGGTGGTTGCGAAATACTGGGAGCCATATTCGCCGATCTCTTCGGCTGTAAAGGCAACAAAAACCAGTGTGCGGGCATTGTTGTCCAGTTTTTTAAAATACCTGGCCAATTCAATTACCGCGGTAGTACCCGAGGCGTCATCATCGGCCCCGTTGGCAATACTATCGCCCTTTACGGGTTTCAGGATACCTAAATGGTCGTAGTGGCCCGAAAAGACCACATATTCATTGGGTTTTGTCTTGCCCGGGATGATGCCCGCGACGTTAAACAGCGGCAATTGTTCTTTCTTCCCGGTGTAGTTTACTTCAAAGGTTTTAAGGTCATCATGATTGCCCAGTACAAAAACCAGCGCCTGGCCATCATTGGGTTTAAGGCTCACCGATCCATTTTGCAGGCGGCCTTTCAGCATTTTAAATATATCAGCAAACTTAGGATCCACCAATATCAGCAGTTTTTTGCCGCTGCTTACATAGCTCCGGTATTCCGTACGGAAGGTTTTATCGGCTGTTAGTTTTACTATTTCCACATCGGGGCTGCTACTCCAGTTTAAAGCGGCTGCGCTGGTGTTGGCAAAAACGCTGTCGGCGCCAATAGCTTTGCCGTTGATGGCAACGCCCAAATTAACCGGGGTAGAATGCGTCATGGCAAAATTTTGGCGGAAGCCGTCATCACCGGCCAATGGCTTAAGGCCAATGTTTTTGTATTCACTTTCAATAAACCGCGCGGCTTTTTCAATCCCGGGCGTAAAAGTGGCCCGGCCCTGCATATCATCCGCGGCAAGGGTGCTGATGATGCGCGTAACATCATCCTGGCTGATGAGTTTATTTACATCCTGTGCGAAGCCGCCAAATGCTGCCGCCAGTAAAAATGTGGAGAGGAATATTTTTTTCATGTGATTTTTTGAACTTTTGAAGATAAAAATTAATTCCTGAAATGCTAATGGTTCGGTGGTTAATTCCGTGTTTTTTCAAGGGGGACCCAACGTCCGATTTCTTGTAACTGTGGATACACTGCCACGGACAGCTTGGTTTGTTATAATACTTACACATCCAGCCCATCCATTTCTACAAATTCAAGGGTACCTTCTGCAACACTTTCTAGTGTATTAATACCGATCCAGTAATTTTTTTTACCAATTTTAACTTTTTTTGATTTTTTACGGATATATGAAATTAATAAGTTGTACGCGTTCTTTAACTCGCTATCCGGAATAAATTTTTCATTGTAATGATAATAAAAAGGATAAATACCTATCGAACCCGGCCCAATTTTATTATAGTTCCTTTCTGCAAAAAATGGAGTATAAAAATCTATCGAAGGTCCACCGTACCTTTGCATGATATAATAAATTCGTTTATTGTCTTTCTCGTAATTGTCCATTTCCAATGAATAAGCTTTGTACTTTTCAGAGATGATAAAAAACCTAACACATTCATTCATATATTTTCGATAATGGCCGAGGATTTTGATGACGTAATAAGAGTTGTCCTCGTATTGCATATCGGGAATGATAGTGAAAGCGTTATCAAAGCAAAATTTAACAAAATCTTCACGTTCATTTAGATTTAAAAAAAAATTCATCTCTGCCATTTTAATTGGGTACCTAAAAGATTTGTTTGATTTGGGATATTAACCCTGTTAATCAAGCTCCCAGCCGCAAGTAGGTACAATCTAAGGACAGCGGACGGTATTGTAGTTACAAACTACATGCATAGTAGTCCGTAGGTACAATCTACAGACAGCGGACAGCGGGCGCTATTCGGTTTCCTTTGCAGCATGGCTATTTGTATAGACCTCAAGCTTTGGTACTATCTCTTCATTAAATCTATCATTTATCCGTTTTCTGTCTTCATCGCTCAATTCATTGTATTTAAACCAGCGGTAACCTATGTTAATTGCTCTAATTGCAATTGTCGTTTTTAGGTTACTTCGATAGCCCACGGAATCACCTAATATCGTTACGTAATACATTTCTTCTGGGGATATTTTAAAATAAACTATTTTACCATTTAAAAACCCAAAACCTCTTTGAGACCAATTGTCTAAATCCCGCCATTTTTCGGGTATCATATATTGGGGATTTTTAGAAAATATGCTATCCATTCCTACCTCAAGTGTCTTTCGCGAAACAGGAAAGAATATTCTAGGAGAACTACCTAACGAGTCCCTCGAATAGTTACACCCTACAAGATGAGGCATAGAAAACGTAAAAATCAAGCAAACTAAATATCGAGATTTAAAAAAGTATTTCATATAAATTTTACTTTGTTGAGTAGGTTTAAATGCACTCCCCGCTAGTGCTGACCAAAAAGGTAAGCCCCGGCAGGGTAACCAGTTTATTGCACCTTTGAAGACAACCACTTACTCCTGAAATCTTTTTGCCCCTGGGTTAATTCCTTGCCGGCTTTTTCAAAGGTAACCACTTCCTGGTAAGGGTTTTCTTCCAGCGTTACCGTAGTTTCGTGGTTGCCGGTGCGGTTTTTATAGCTCACCACTATTTTATCGCCTATGTTTTTGGTGGCCACAATATCATCTACCTCTTTTTCTTCCTTCACTTCTTTTCCGTCGATCTTTAAAATCACATCACCAGCATCAAGGCCTGCTTTATAAACCGGCGTGCCTATTACAGTACTGGTTAAAATAGGGATGCCTTCGCTGCCGCTGGTACGCGCCTGGCCCGACCGGCCCCTGCGGCCCGAGCCGGTTAAGGAACCTGCCCATGCTTTGCCCGGCGCCGCTTTGCGCAGCAATAGCCCGGCTTTGGCCAGCAGTGTTTCGTAATTGCTTTTATCAACCCCATAAATGCAGTGGTTAAAAAAGTCAGCAGCAAATTTGGGGCTATTGGTTACTTTGGCAAGGTCGGCCTGCAGGTCGGGTACGGTATAAGGTTTCATTACTTTACCCCTGTCCAGCCAAACGGTGCGCATATAATCGTCCAGCGTCAGGTGAAAATCGCTGCGCAGGATCAGGTCGAGCGCCAGTGCAGTGGCGCCTCCATATAGGTAATAGCTGGTAAATACATTGTTATCATTGTTCGGATCGATGGAAACACCGGCATCCGCAAATACAGCGTAACGGCTCATCTGGGTCGGCGGGTATTTGGCCGCGGCAGGCGTATGCAGTACCGAATTAACCAGCCCGCTCAAAGTACGGGTATAATCATCAACCGTATGAAAGCCGGACCGCTCCAGCAGCAGTTCGCCATAATATTGGGTAAAACCTTCAGCAAACCAAAGCTCGCTGCTCATATTTGCATGCTCGAAATTAAAAGGCTCTAATGATTTGGGGCGTATGCGTTTCACATTCCAGCTATGAAAATACTCATGCGAAAAAGTACTTAATAAACGCACTTCATTCCCCTCTACCTTATCAATCGGCTGTACGATACAGGTAGAGTTACGGTGCTCCATACCGTCGCCCGAGACTGTCGGGTAAACATCATCCAAAAAAGTATATTCGCCGAAATCATAGGCCGGCAACTCACCAAATACGGCTTTCTCTTCCAGCACCATTTTTTGCACCATTTTACCAAAGTTATCAATCACCGGCTGTGCATCGTCCGAGTGTACGGTTAGGTTGATCTTTTCGGTTTTACCATCGGTATTCACCACATCCCAGCTGCTTTCTTTAAAGTTTGACAGTTCGGTAGGGCTATCCATCATGTATTGCAGGTTAGGCGCGCTGTACACATTGGCACCTTCATGTTTCAATTGGGTAGCCACTTTCCAGCCATATTTATCCAGGTCGTTAAATGCAAATTTTACCGGCCGTGCCTCCTGTTCTTTACCAACCACCCACATAAAGGCGGCAGGCATATTCAGATGCGCGTGGCTTTCGTCAATACTGGCGTAGGTGCCGTCGGTCCAGTTGGCAAAAAGCGTATAACTGATCCTTACCGTAGCCGGGTGATCTTCGGCCACCTGGAAAACGTCGCCCTCCAATTGCTTTAAGGCGATAGTTGCGCCATCAACAGTTGAGGCAGTTACATTGTAAACATTTTTGCCAAACTCGTGCGTGGCATAGCGCCCCGCTGATGAACGGCTCATCCGCACATTAAATGGCCCGGAAGGCGCCGAAGGGATGGTGATCATGATCTCCGCCTCGTGGTGCGCAGCATTGGCGAAAGACACTTCGTAAAAAATAGCCTTTTGTGCATCCTGGGCATGGGACAGGGCAATAGTAAAGCAGAAGCCAGCTAAAAAGATCAGTTTTTTCATAAATATGGGGTCAGTTATCAGTAGTAAAATTAACAGCGCTGAATTTACTATTAAATCAGTAAATGTTTTATATCAATATTATTACGATGAATGAAGAACATTAAAAAAAAGTTTTCTACCCTCTTTTTTGCCTGCAAAAGAGAGGGTGGTCAAGCAAAGCGATGACCGGGTGAGTCAACCCCGGCGGACATTACCGCCAATGCAGGGCGGCGAGTTTACTCACCCCGACTGCGCTACGCTGGTCGACCCTCTCTAACGCATGCGTTAAAGAGGGTAATGCAATTTTTCCCTTCGCTCATCCTGGAATATAGCTAAAAGCTCTAAAATTTTAATTTTCGCAATCCGTACCTTTTCAAAAAACGTAAATCCTGCACAAAACAATTACATTTAAAAAACGATTTGGCAAAAGCCAAACCTGCACACATGTGGTACGATAAACTGATTGAACAAAACAAAGTCCCTGATTTTTTATTGCGGCAGGGCATCCGGAAGTTATTACAGCAGCGGCTGGATGATGAAAACAAAGGCGATGTGGAAACACAGCAGGCACACCTGATGGCGCTGATCGATCAGCTTAAAGCATCGCCCATCGCCGTAAATACGGCAGATGCCAACCAGCAGCATTATGAAGTACCAACGCAATTTTACCAGTACTGCCTGGGCAAAAACCTCAAATACTCCAGCGGGTACTGGAAACCGGGCGTAACGGATATTGATACCTCGGAAGACGATATGCTGGGACTCACCTGCCAGCGTGCGGAACTGGCCAATGGCCAGGCTGTGTTGGAACTGGGTTGCGGCTGGGGTTCACTGTCGCTTTACATGGCTGCAAAATTTCCGGGGAGTACGTTTAAGGTAGTATCAAATTCGCGCACGCAAAAACAACATATCGACGAACAGGCCAAACAACGCGGCATTAAAAATTTGACGGTGATCACCGCCGACATGAATACCTTTAGCATTGATGAGCAATTCGACCGGGTGGTGTCTGTCGAGATGTTTGAACACATGCGCAATTACCAGTTACTGATGAAAAAGGTGGCCTCCTTTTTAAAACCCGACGGGAAGCTTTTTATCCATATTTTCACTCATAAGGAATATGCCTACCTATTTGAGGTAAAGGACGATACCGACTGGATGAGTAAATACTTTTTTACCGGCGGCATTATGCCCAGCGACGACCTGCTATTTTATTTTAACGATGATTTATCTGTCGAAAAGCACTGGCATGTTAACGGCACCCATTACGGCAAAACAGCCGAGGCATGGCTAAAAAACATGGACGCGCATAAAGCGGAGATCATGCCTCTTTTTGAAACCACCTATGGCCATGACCAGGCCGTAAAATGGTGGGTTTACTGGCGCATATTTTATATGGCCTGTGCAGAATTATGGAATTTTAACAAGGGTAACGAATGGATCGTGAGCCATTATTTATTTCACAAAAACGCAAAATAATTTGATGCCGTTAAGAGACGCAAAGTATTGCGTCTCTACATAATAATTTTTCTATGATCCGATTCTACTTGCTCATTATTGTTTCCCTCATCTCCCTGCTGGCATTTTTAAAAGCCCCCGAATATCACCTTTGGCTGCTGGCTATCGTGGTGACTGAATTTCCGCTCATTTTCTTCGGCATCAGCCTGGTGTTAACATTAACCGGTTTTTGGGCGCATAAATATCAAATGGCCGGTACTGTTTTAGGCGTGGTAACCATGCTGATCTTTTTATCGCCAATTGTAAGGGCCTGGTGGGTAGCGAAAGACCTTAAGAAAAACATGGAACAGGCATTTAATGCTGATCCGAATTTTGATTCCTCTTTTAGTTTTTTCAGGCTATTCAATGTTACAAAGGCGGTTTCTTACAAAACATTTGACTACGTAAAATACAACGATACAACCCTTAAACTCGATTTCTATCCGGCGCAATCGGCAGATGGTGATTTTTTATTAAACCGGCCCTGTGTAATTGTAGTCCACGGAGGCTCCTGGGCGGGCGGCGACAGCAGGCAACTGCCTGAATTAAACAGTTACCTTGCTTTAAAGGGTTATAATGTAGCCGCTATAAACTATCGCATGGCGCCAAAGTGGCAAACACCGGCACCTGTGGAGGATATACAGGCAGCTATAGCTTATTTAAAAACACACGCGGATGAGCTGCACATTGATACCAAGAATTTTGTATTGCTTGGCCGCTCGGCCGGCGCACAGATCGCTACGTTGGCCGCTTATACGATCAATGAACCCTCGTTAAAGGGTGTAATTGATTTTTATGGACCGGAAGATATGGTTTGGGGATATTCCATCCCGTCTAACCCGCTGATCATGGACTCAAGGAAGGTAATGGAGGATTATATCGGAGGCACTTACAGCAAAGTTCCTCAAAAGTATTTTGCCTGCTCTCCATTGGAATTTGTGAGCAAAAAGTCGCCGCCTACGTTGGTCATTCATGGCAGTAACGATGTACTGGTTTCGCCTGAGCATAGCCGCCGGCTCAACTTAAAACTGCAACAAAACGGCATTAAACATTACTGGCTTAAACTGCCATGGGCCACCCATGGCTTTGATTATAATTTAAACGGCCCGGGCGGACAATTGTCTACCTTCGCGGTAGCAACATTTTTAAAAACTGTATGCCCCCAAACCCCCTAAAGGGGGAGGAATAAAATATTGATACTACATGGAAATGAATACAGGCACTATAAGCTCCTCCGCCAATGGGCGGAGGTTAGGGGGCAAAACAGCCATTATCGGGACGGGCATAGCAGGCATGGGATGTGCCCACTTTCTGCATCAGCAAAGTGACCTTACGATTTACGAACAAAATGATTATGTAGGCGGCCATACCAACACGGTTACCGTTGACGAAGATGGCAAGCCGGTTTATATTGACACGGGTTTTATGGTGTTTAATTTTAAAACCTATCCAAACCTTTGTAAGCTTTTTGATGAGATCAAAGCCCCGGTAAAAAAGACGGATATGTCGTTCAGTGTACAGCATGTGCCGAGCGGATTGGAGTACAGCGGATCGAGCGTCAACCACCTGTTCGCCCAGCGTAAAAATCTTTTCAACCTTAAATACCTCAAAATGCTGAACCAGATCGGCAGGTTTAACAAGGAAAGTATAAAGATCCTGGACGATCCCAAATATGCCAATTACTCCATAGGTGAATACGTTAAGGAATTTGATTTTGGCGAGGATATGCTGTGGAAATACCTGGTGCCGATGAGTTCGGCCGTTTGGTCGACGCCAATGGAGCAGATGCTTGATTTTCCGGCGGTAACGCTCATCAGGTTTTTCCTTAACCACGGTTTTTTAGGGCTCGATACCCAGCACCAGTGGTACACCCTTGAAAAAGGCAGCCGGGCCTACCGCGAAATCCTCATCAAGCCCTTTAAAGACCGCATCAGCATCAACCGCAAGGCGGTAAAGGTTGAGCGGCAGGCAACCGGCAAAGTGGTGATTCATGCTTCCGATGGCACACAGGAAACATTCGACAGGGTAATTATTGCCGCGCACGGCGACCAGGCACTCCAAATGCTGGAAGCACCGACCGGCGCAGAGGAACGGCTATTGTCGAAATTCAAATACCAGTATAATAAGGCAGTGCTGCATACCGATACCAGCATTATGCCCAAAGCCAAACTGGCCTGGAGCAGCTGGAACTACCGCATCCAAATGCAGGAGGGCAAACTGACGCCCACCACCATTTACTGGATGAACCGCCTGCAGCAGGTATCAGATAAAAAGGATTATTTTGTTTCCATCAACCCGCATAATGGGCTCGATGAAAGAAAAATCATCAAAGAACTGGATTATGAACACCCGCTATTTGACGTGCCTGCCATCAATGCCCAGGCCGAACTGCACCGGCTTAATGAAACGGGTCCGGTTTATTTTTGCGGCAGCTATTTTAAATATGGGTTTCACGAGGATGCCTTTGCCAGCGCGGTGGAGTTGTGCGTAAAATTACTTGCTGATAGAATGACTTTTTGAAACATTAACTATCAGTATTTGCGATTAAGTTCATTTTTCCATCTTTTTTATTCACTAAAAAGAACATATCACCATCGTGAAAACCCCATATCGAAATAAAATCATTATTCGTTTTAAGATTTAATAAAGCCTCTCTTAGAACCAGTCCGCTATAGCCCAAAAAAATTGTATATTCCGAAAATCTTCGTTCATCATCAGACCACCTCTCTTCACTAATAAAACTATCTGAAACGAGCCACAACCCTTCAATTAAGTGGGACTCTCCGTAATTATCACAATCGTATGTCCACCCATCAGATAAAATACTGGGATCGCAATCTGAATTTAAACCAATTTCTACGTTGGAACCACTGCCATTCTCCATGTTTAAAGTATCAAGCCCTAAGTATATTCCTTTTGTGTTCGAAAATTCATCGATAGTTTGCTGTAACCAAATAGTTGATGCCTCTGCATCTTTTTGCAAATCCATTTTTCTAAATGTTTCCCAGATTTTCGACGACAATGCAATGTCACAAAAATTAAGAATGTTTTTAAACGCTTGTACCGGGTCAGGCTGATTATTGATTTCTAATAGAATATTACCAATCGGCAGTGCTTGAAAATCCATATTGAGTTAAAATATAAGCGAAAGTGGCACTTTCATTTTTTTTATTGCATTTTATTTATTCTTCCACCAAACAAATCTTTCTGCAAGGTGGTTTTGGTTTCTCGCTTAGTGAATATTTGCGTTGAATCTACTTGTAATTCTTTTTCGAACTCGTCTAGGTTTGGCATACCAATTTTACCGATAAGTTTATCCTGAACTTCATCCAAAGTGTATGTTTTCATCTCTTTTATTATTAAGCAAGATAAAAAAGTTTTGTTAAAATGAAACTTTTCTCATTATCTAAAGTTCAGAAGTTCGCAAATCTAATCCATCTGATTCTTACTATTTTTCGTAGATTACATGATGAATTCCTGCCTCTATAAAGCAAAAGTAATGCACCACCGCCTGGCGCCTAAAGTGCACCGGTTCCATTACAACGTATTTATGTTTTATTTAGACCTGGATGAGATCGACAGCCTTTCCGAAAAGCTGAAATTCATGAGTCGCAACCGGTTCAATCTTTTCAATTTCAGGGATAAGGACCATTTGCAATTACCGAAAGAAAAACCAGATACCTCCCAAAATATCCGGGCGCATATCACCAATTATTTAGCATCAAACGGCGTTGCTATCGGCAACGGCCGCATTATGGTGCTTACTAATTTGTGCACCCTGGGTTACCAGTTTAACCCGGTATCGTTTTATTATTGTTATGATGAGGCGGGCCAAATAGTATGTTCCATAGTGGAGGTCTGTAATACTTTCCTTGAAATGAAGCCCTATTTTTTGGGTTGCGAAACGCTGAAGGACGAAGAGTTTAAACTGAATACCACCAAGTTTTTTTACGTGTCACCATTTATTGACATGGATACCAATTTTGATTTCGACCTGCACATCCCCGGCGAAAAATTACAGGTAAAAATTGATGATTATGACAAAGACGGTAACCGTTTTTTTACCAGCACCTTAAGTGGCAGGCGCAAGCCTTTAAAAGACGCCACGCTGCTGCTTTATTTTTTGAGTTTTCCATTTATCACGCTAAAAATAATAAGTTTGATACACTGGCAGGCATTAAAACTTTGGCTAAAAAAGATCCCCTACCATAAAAAAGGAGACGACCTCCCGCTGCAAAAAGAGGTGTATCGTCCTTATAATTAATTTAATTTTTTGTACCTTAACAAAACTTTCAACCAATTATTTTACGTACATATTTCACGCAACACGTACAGCATTTATTGAATTATGGCCAATACCATTACTATCGCAAAAAAAGGGAGTTTATACCAGGATATTGTTTTGAAATTCCTTTCCAAAATGGAGAACGGAACTTTATACCTTACCCTGCCAAACGGCGAAAAGATCGCTATGGGAAATGGTGATAGTACAATTACTGCGAACATCATCATAAATAGCGAAGCGTTTTATAAACGTGTTATTTTATATGGCGATATTGGTTTTGGCGAAGCCTATGTGGATGGTTTGTGGGAGACGGACAATATTACCAATGTGATTAAATGGGTACTGCTTAATGTTGAGAATGCGCCCGGTGTTTCGGGCAGTAATATACAAACCGTGTCGCTTAACTTGCTGAAGATCTATAATAAGCTGTTTCACAAAAAAAGAGCTAATACCGTTGAAGGATCACGAAAGAACATTTCGGAACATTACGACCTGAACAATGATTTTTTCGCCAGCTTCCTGGATCCGACCATGACCTATTCCAGCGCTTATTTCTACCGTGATGGGTTATCCCTGCAGGAAGCACAATTGGCCAAATATGAACGCTTATGCCGCCAGCTGCATTTAAAACCACAGGACCATGTGCTGGAGATCGGCAGCGGATGGGGCGGCAACGCCATTTACATGGCCAAAACTTATGGCTGCAAAGTTACCTCATTAACTATCTCCGAAGAGCAGCATAAAATGGCTGTTGAGCGCGTGGAAGCTGAAGGATTGAGTGGCAAAGTAAAAATCCTGCTGAAAGATTACCGCCTGATGGATGGCACCTTCGATAAGATTGTATCCGTTGAAATGCTGGAGGCCGTTGGCTATAAATTTATGGACGTTTACTTTAAAAAATGCCATGAGTTGTTAAAGAAAAACGGGATACTGGCGCTGCAGGTAATCACCTCGCCCGACTCAAGGTTTGAGAGCCTGCGCAAAGGCGTGGACTGGATCCAGAAACATATTTTCCCGGGCTCACTGCTCCCCTCTGTTGGCGCCATAAATCATTCCATCAATAAAACCGGCGACTTAACCCTGGTCGACCTGAAAGATATCGGCCTTGATTATGCCAAAACCCTGAAACTCTGGCATGATGCCTTTAATGCAAATCTCGCCAAAGTAAAATCGCTTGGCTTTGATGAAACGTTCATCCGCAAATGGAACTATTATTTGTGTTATTGCGAAGCTGCTTTTGCCATGCGCAATATCAACGTAATGCACCTGGTTTACGCCAGGCCGAATAATACGGTAAGGTAGGGTGAGCTGTAGTTTGTATTTAAATGTTGATTAAAGTTAAACTCAATCAACTTATTCAACTCAATCAACCAATTTTCCTTTCCCGGAAACGGGTAAAGAAAACAAAGGCGATCAAACAAAGCACAAAACCGCAGATGCCATTAAGGCGCAGGCCATAATCATGACCGGGGTCTTTACCATAAACAGTTAAAAAGGCAAACAGTGCTATTCCCAAAGTTTGCCCCAGTTTTACAAACAGGAATTTTACTGCAAAAAACATCCCTTCCCGGTTTTCGCCTGTTACCCGGGCGTCCCGTTCGGCTATTTCTGCAAGGATGGCGTTAGGTAAAATACCCAGCGACGCCAGCGGGAAAGCCGCTAATAAAACCAGCGTATAGACCTGCGCCTTCGGAGAAACCGGGAATTTGCCTAAAAAGTAGATCATGGCAAAAATCAGGCTCAGCAAGGCGAAAGAAAACAGCACCAGGCTCTTTTTGCCATGCTTATGAGAGATATAATTGATCAGGGGATAAAATATCAATGAGCCAATTACCATCGTTCCCATCAGCAGGCCCCCCATTGACTCGGGCAGGTGAAGCAACACGGTAACAAAATACAATAAGCCGCTGGATATGATGCTTAATGCCATATAAAAGGAGAAATCGGAAATGAGGTAGTATTTAAAATTACGCTGGCTAAAAGTTTTCCGGATAGCCAGCAATATAGGCAAATGCGTAGGTTTTTTACTTACCAGGTATTTTCGCTCGTCGATAGCCAAGACGGGTATCAGCATAATGATACCTGCAAAAACAGCTAAACCCCAGATAGTATATTGAACGGCTGAATCGCGGTTGGTAACGTCAAAAAGATGCTGTACCAGGTCGGCGAAATTATTTACCAGTGCGCTGATGATAATGCCGATAACAAAACCCACCTGCTGAAAAGATGATAGTTTAACTTTTTCAGCGCCGGTATCGGTGAGTTCGGGCAGCAGGGCATTATAGGGGATGATATAGGTAGTAGCACCCATAAAAAAACCTATTAAGGTAATGATAATCCAGAAAGCATTGTGCATACTCTCACCCCTAACCAATGGGCAAAAGGTAAGGCCGCAAAAAAGCACAGCAGGCAGTATGGCCCATTTCATAAAGGGGATGCGTCGCCCTTTGCGATGGCCGCTTTTATCACTCATCGAGGCAATAAAAGGATCGTAAACAGCATCGACCAGCCGGCCGGAAGCCGCTATAAGCGACATGATATTCAGCACCCCAAAAACCAGGAACTGGGGAACCAGCGGTATCAAGCCTGAACTGGATGGCGGCAAATAAAAATAAGGCAGCATCACGATGATGATATTGGTCATGATGCTCCAGCCGATCATCCCGCAGGCATAGGCAATTTGTTTTTTAAAGGGGAGCTTTTCTACGGGCATAATTATAGTGCACGAATTTCACGAATTGAAACGAATATCACGAATTTAGATTGTTTGATCCGTGTCAGCTTATGCTATTGATATTGCAGCCCTTTAAAATGCACCCCGGTGATTGATGAGCAAATCACCGGGGTAAAAAAGAGTTATAACTTCAGGTCGCCCCAACCCTCGCGGTAGGTACGGCGAATAAACTGGTTGGCGGGTTCGTAATTGGTTACCCGCATATTGGCGCCATCCCATTTTAAACCTGTGTACCGCCCGCTGAATTTCAGGCCTTCCATTTGCCCGTATACAGGGTCGTTGCGTTTTATTTTTTCCTGGATATCAAAGCTGCGCAGTAAAAGGTTACCCAGCAACACAGTTTCGGTAAGCGGGCCGGCATAGCCTTCAAAAGGCGAATCCACTTCCATTTTACCATAACCTGCTATTGCAGCATCCACCCATTGCCACCAGTGGCCGTCCATGCCGCCTTCTATGCGCGGATATTTCTCAGGCACATGCACATCTTTGTTCAGCGAAAGCGGCAACAACCTGGGGTGGCTGCCACCCCATCCGCAGGATACTTTTCCTTTGGTACCAATGAACAGCGTACATCCCTCAAAATCATTTTCACTTGGGATATCACCTAACGCCTCGTTCATATTTACGTCCGGATCTAGTTCTGCAAGGCGCTCGGGCGTAATGCCGCCATCCATCCAGTACAGGTCAAGCAGTTTGCCATTTTTTAGGGTGAAATTGAATTTGATGGAGCTGGAAACCGGCCCGCTTTCAGGGAATACACCCTCTTTAAAAATGCCTGTATAAACCGTGCTGGCACTACCTGATATTTCTGTGGGGTAACCCAGTTCAAGCAGTTTAAACGGTGGGCCCATGATATGACAGCCCATATCGCCCAAAGCCCCTGTGCCAAATTGCCACCACCCGCGCCAGTTAAAGGGGACGAGGTTGTCGATGTAATCAACATAGTTTGCAGTGCCCAGCCACAGGTCCCATTTCAGTTCTTTAGGTACCGGTGGTTTTGATGCCGGCCATGAAATGCCCTGCGGCCAAACGGGCCTGTCGGTCCAGCAATAAACTTTTTCAATATCGCCAATCAGGCCGGCTTCAAACCATTCGCGCATGGTGCGCA
Source organism: Mucilaginibacter gotjawali (assembly GCF_002355435.1). Taxonomy (NCBI): domain Bacteria; kingdom Pseudomonadati; phylum Bacteroidota; class Sphingobacteriia; order Sphingobacteriales; family Sphingobacteriaceae; genus Mucilaginibacter; species Mucilaginibacter gotjawali. The sequence goes on along the minus strand of NZ_AP017313.1, from coordinate 485,714 downwards.
TGCCATCGCATGAGGCGCCCTGGTCGCCCATTTGGGTAACCACCTGGTATTTTTTTGCGGCTTCGGTTAATACGCGGGCCTCGTAAATATCATGTGTTAAAGGTTTTTGCAGATATAAATGTTTCTTCATCTGCATAGCGCTGTGGCCAACGATGGCGTGGTTATGATCAGGAATAGCCACAGTAACCGCATCGAAATTCTTATGCTCCTTATCAAACATTTCGCGCCAGTCGTGGTAAAATTTCGCTTTTGGAAACTCTTTCATCCGCTGCATGCCCGGGCGCTCGTCCACATCGCACAAAAAAGCAATTTCTGCATTCTTTTTTGGCGCGGTGGCATAATGGTGTATATCATTTTCGGCCTCGCCCCCGGTTCCTACCGCTGCAATGTACAATTTATCGCTTGGTGCTGTATAACCTTTTCCGCCTAAAACAAAGCGTGGCACTATATAAAAGCCTGCTGTTGCCAGCGCTGATTTTTTAATGAAATCGCCGCGGCTTATCGTGTTTTTTGGTGTTTCGTTTTTATTTTCTTCCATGTCAATTTAATTTATTGAAGGTGAAGCGGCCTTACCTCAACCGTTTTAAAAAATACAATGTCATCATCGCCATGGTTCTGCATCCCGATATAACCATAATTTGGCCTTAAACCACGGAATGGTTCGAAATCAAACTTCCGTTCGGGGGTAGGGTCGCCTTCTGTATAGTCGGTCACCAGTTCGCCGTTTACTTTGACGATGGTACGTGCGCCATCCAGCGTTATTTCCATCACGTTCCATTGCGGGCCGGGTTTACCGGGTTTGGCATGTGGTTTGGTTAGTGAATACAAAGTACCGGTAACATGGTAGTCATCTTCGCCGGAGGTTTCCGGATGGTTGTCGATCTGTACCTCATACCCATAAAACACAGGCATCCAGGCTTCGCGCGGTTCAATGGGTATGCGGATGAAAAAACCGGAGTTGCTGTTTTCTTTTTGCATTTTATAAACAATACGGATCACGCAATCGCCAAACTTTTCTTTCGTCCAGTAGCAAAGGCCCATTCCGCCATGGCTGCCGGTCAATCCGTTTTCAACGTACCTGGAGCCCGGACCAACCTGTTTCCACCCGTCCAGGTTTTTTCCGTTAAAAAGCTGCCGCCACCCACTGTCAGCTACTGCATTTTTAATTTTTCCGGGGACTGAAGCAACCGCCAGGTGTCCTGCAAATTTGAAAGCGCTTACACCTAAACATAAAACAACAAGCAAGCAGCCCGCAACAAGGCGAACGCCGTTGAGGATCATTTTTTTAGTCATCATCATTAGTTAATTTGGTTATAAAAAGAAATAAGTCCGCAAGGCATTCTATTGAAGCCGAACGGGTTTATAATGGTTCACTAAAATTATGGATATTTATTGAACTTCCCAATAAGATTTATTGGGGAGGGGAAATATTGCAGGGACACAATATTTTGTGTCCCTACGGGTGTTTATTATTGATCTTTCCTGCCTCTTCCAGTTCCGAATCCAGCTGGTCATCATATTTAAACCGGTATAGCTCCCACTCGTTCCCTGGTTTATAAAACATAAACGTAAAGCGGTATGGCTGATTTTCGAATTTGACAAGATAGCTGTAGAAAAATAAACTTGGCGACGCACTTTTTTGTGCGATCAATTCATGCCCCATGTATTTACCCGCTGATATCGGCAGTGAATCCAATTTGGCTTTTAAAACCGGGAGCTGAGGCAGGTTAGCTAATAATTTATTCGTACCAAAAAGGTAGTCGATGGCCGTATCTGCACCTTTGTCTTTATATTTTTTAAAAAAAGCATCTATAATGGCCGGTACTGATTTAGGAGCAATTATTGGTTTTGCCGCAGCAGGTGCAACAAGCGCTTTTGCAGCCTTTTTTGCAGGTGCCTGCGCCATAACACCCAGTGTACCCAGGCAGATAGCTGCTACCAAAAGTATTGACCGGCCGGACACCGGCTTTAAAGCTAATTTTTTCATAACAGGTAGTTTTTAAAAACGTAAAGTAATAAAAAAACCTGCTATTTGCATAGCAGGTCTATATTTTAAGTTGATTATGTTGGATTAAGTTAGATTAGGTTCGTGAGTTGAAACAACCAGTTTCTTTTGCCAGCCAACTCGTTATAATATTCATATAACTTAGTCTAACTCAATCAACCATTCACCCAATCAACTTATTTAGTAACATACATTACTTCTTTTACCGCCTTGATCACTCTTTCAGGGTTCGGAAGGTATTCCTGTATCAATGTTGGTGCGTATGGCAATGGAACGTCTCCGCCCATAATGCGCAATACCGGTGCATCCAGGTAATCAAAAGCATCTTTCTGTACCTTAAAGGCAACTTCGGTAGCTATCGAGCCTAAAGGCCAGCTTTCTTCAACAATAACCAAACGGTTTGTTTTTTTAACGGAAGTGATCACGGTATCATAATCGATAGGGCGCACAGTACGCAAATCAATCACTTCAGCATGGATGCCTTCTTTTTCAAGCTCGGCGGCTGCTGCGTTTACCACTTTCATTATTTTACCAAAACCAACCAGCGTTACGTCTGATCCTTCTTTAGTGACATTGGCTTTGCCCAGGGGGATATAATAAGTTTCTTCTGGGACAGGGCCTTTATCGCCATACATTAATTCCGATTCCATAAAAATTACGGGATCAGGGTCAATAATACATGATTTTAACAAGCCTTTAGCATCATAGGGATTTGAAGGTACCACTACCTTTAAGCCCGGGCAATTGGCGTACCAGTTCTCAAAGCACTGGCTGTGCTGCGAGCTTAGCATACCTGCATTACCTGTTGGGCCGCGGAAAACGATTGGAACCGAGAATTGGCCACCGCTCATCGACATGATCTTGGCAGCGCCATTGATGATCTGGTCGATAGCCACCAATGAAAAGTTAAAGGTCATGAACTCAATGATCGGCCTTAAACCATTCATTGCCGACCCTATACCGATCCCTGCAAATCCAGCTTCGGAGATGGGGGTATCAATTACCCTTTTTTCACCAAATTCATCAAGCATGCCCTGGCTTACTTTATAGGCGCCGTTATATTGGGCAACCTCTTCACCCATCAGGTATATGTTCTCATCCTTACGCATTTCTTCGGACATAGCTTCACGAAGCGCTTCTCTGAATTGTATTTCTCTCATTGTTATACTATAATGCTTTTTTGCGAACGCAAATATAAGCAATGATGTGTGATTTGCAATTTGTGATGATTTTAGCACAATAATTTTACGGTGTAAGGGAAAAACTCCTGGCAAAAATCACCAAACCACTTTTTTTATTCCCGGTCTGGATAAAAAAACAGTACCGGGGCGTATAAAAAAAAGCGAAGTTTTAAAAACCTCGCTTTTTTGATTTACAATTGAACTGCCAATTTTTATTCCTTTCGCTCACCCTTCATTTCTGAAGCTATTTTCAACGCTTTATAGGCATTTACGATACCGCCGGTTTTTGAAAGCGATGCAAAATCAACTTTTTGGGTTTTATCTCCCGGTTTAACCACCATGGTGCCGGTTAACGGTGTTGCTGATGCTAAAATGGCATGTTTCACCTGGCTTGCGGTCAGGTTGGGGTAATATTCTAAAATCAATGCGGCAATCCCGGTAACAATAGGCGACGAGAAGCTGGTACCGTCGGCCGTGTTAAATTCGGCATCCATATCAATCGAGGTTACTTTAACACCCGGAGAAAAAATATCCACGCTTTTTTTGCCATAGTTACTAAAATCGGCTGCAAGGTTTTCACCCAGCTTGGGGCCCGAGGCGCCTACGCTGATCACATTGTCAGTAGTCGTTCCATCCAGGTAGGTATCGTTTGGAAATTCGGGCTTCGCGTCCATATCCTGCCCGTCGTTGCCTGATGCCATTACCAGCAGTACATCATGTGCAGCAGCGTATTTAAACGCGGCATCCACCCAATCCTTATGCGGCGAGAGTTTTTTACCAAAACTCATGTTAATTACTTTTGCGCCATGGTCAACCGCAAAGCGGATGGCATTGGCGATATCTTTATCATATTCGTCCCCGTTAGGTACCGCTTTTATCGACATGATCCGAACATTGTCTGCAATGCCATCAATCCCGTAGCCATTACCACGTACCGCACCTATCAGGCCGGCAACGCCGGTACCGTGCGAGCAATCCGGTGTTTTCAAAATATTATTGCCATAAGGCTTGCCGTCGTTAACATCGGGGTCGTCACCTACAATTTTTGCACGGGCATCCAGGTCGGGGTTTACCGTGTTATTTTGTTTGGCATAATATTCAGTCAGGTCTTTCAGTACCTTGGCATTATCGGTGCTCTCCCCAATTTGTGTAAATACCGATTGCCAAACGGTTTTGCTTTGTACAAGGGTATCATTGGTTGTGGTGATCTTTTCAAGATCAGCTTTATTAAACGTTTGGTCCGACCGAAGTTTCAGCTCTTTTTTGATGTAATAATTCGTTGCCGAAAGCACATTCACTTCCATTGTAAGGTCCTTTATTTCGGCCTGGGCTTTGTTAAAGGTGGTATCGTAAGTAGCTTTTACACTTTGCCAATATGCAAATTCCTTTTCCTGCCCGGCAGGCGCGGTAGTTGTGCCGGCATATTTATCTTTCAATTTATAATACTGGCGTACTTCTTCGGTGGTTTCCGTGTAATCTACTTTTCCATCTTTTCCGCCTAAGAAATCCCAGCCATGCACATCGCCAACGTAAGGGTCAGTCTTCACTGGGTTTGTCCATAAAATGCTTTTAAGGTCATTTTGTGTTGTATCAATACCGCTGTCAATGGCGGTTACCACAACGGTTTTACTTTTTTTGCCTTTTAAAAACTGGTAGGCCTGGGTAAGGCTCACGCCATAAAAACCATCAGCTTTTAAATCCATCTGGTGCCATGTCTTTGGCGGATCAGGTTCTGTTTTTACAGCAGTTTGAGCAAAAGTGTTCAGGCTGAATAGCAGCGCCCCGCATAACATCGAGCCCAGGGCGTAGTTTTTTAGTTTATGCATGTATATTTTATAGGTTGATTAAGTGAGTGGTTGATTAAGTGAGTGGTTGTTATTTTGTTTTTCAACTTAATCAACCTAATCCAACTCAATCAACCAATCAACTAATTATAAATCAAATTTAATCCCTTGTGCCAAGGGTAACGTTTTTGAATAATTTATAGTATTTGTCTGGCGCCTCATGTACACCTTCCAGGCATCGGAGCCCGATTCGCGGCCACCACCGGTTTCCTTTTCACCGCCGAAGGCGCCGCCGATCTCGGCGCCGGATGTGCCGATGTTGACATTTGCTATCCCGCAATCAGACCCTGCGCAGGATAAAAATTGTTCTGCCTCGCGCAAATTATTTGTCATAATAGCTGAAGAGAGTCCCTGTGGCACACCGTTTTGCAGCGCTATGGCGTCATCCAGCGTTTTGTATTTGATCAGATACAATATCGGCGCAAATGTTTCATGCTGAACGATAGCATAATGATTTTCCACCTCGGCAATGCAAGGCTTTACGTAGCATCCTGAAGTATATTCCCCGCCTGATAGTTCGCCGCCCTCAACCACAAACTTTCCACCTTCAGCTTTACATTTTTCGATGGATTGAAGATAGGCGCGAACTGCATCCTTATCAATCAGCGGCCCCATGTGGTTGTTTTCATCCAGCGGGTTGCCGATTTTTATCTGCCCGTAGGCGCTCACCAGTTTCTGCTTAAAACTTTCGTAAACACTTTCGTGGATGATGAGCCTGCGGGTGCTGGTGCAACGCTGCCCGGCTGTGCCTACTGCGCCGAATACAGCGCCAATCAGCGACATATCCAGGTCTGCATTTTCGGTGATGATGATGGCATTATTGCCGCCAAGCTCCAGCAAGCTCCGGCCAAGCCTTGCCCCTACTGCTGCACCCACCGCCTTACCCATCCGGGTGGAACCGGTAGCCGAAACCAATGGCATACGGGTATCGTTAGCCATCAGTTCGCCTATTTCCCTGTCGCCGATCACCAGGCAGCTAACTCCTTCGTCAATATGATGTTTTTTAAATATTTCCTGCGCTATATGCTGGCAGGCTATGGCTGTTAAAGGTGTTTTTTCTGAGGGTTTCCAGATACAAACATCCCCGCAAACCCAGGCCAGCATAGCATTCCAGCTCCAAACTGCCACCGGGAAGTTAAATGCCGAAATAACGCCCACAATACCCAAAGGGTGGTATTGCTCATACATCCGGTGGCTTGGGCGTTCGGAGTGCATGGTTAAACCGTATAACTGGCGGCTCAGGCCCACCGCAAAATCTGCAATATCAATCATTTCCTGCACTTCGCCGTAGCCCTCCTGCAGGCTTTTGCCCATTTCGTAGCTTACCAGTTTACCCAGGTCCTGCTTTTTCTCGCGCAGCGCATTGCCAATTTCGCGTACTATTTCGCCGCGTTTAGGCGCCGGCACGGCACGCCACTTGATAAAGGCCTTTGCAGCCTGCTCAACTACCTGGTTATAATTATCCCCGGTGGCTATTTTAACAGAGGCTATTTTTTGGCCATCAACAGGGGATACAATTTCTTTTACAACGGCCGAGGGGCTGCTTCCCCAGGTGCTTCCCGTACTAAAAGCCTCGTTTATGTCGTTTATGTGTAAACGATTCAGAATTTCTGAAATATTAAAGTTCATATGTTTACTTTTGCCAAAGGTAAAAATCTTTAAGGCAATTTATATCAACTCATCATTTGCCGGCAAAATCATTCGCATTAATTATCAGGGCTTTGTAATTAATCGTGTTGACAATGTTTGAATGTTGATAACTAAATTGTATAATGGAGGTTTAATACTTGTAATTTAATCTCATGTTAAGTTCAATAGAGCGAGTTTAAAGGCTTAACTGTATATGTTCTGAAACAAAATTGAATGGAAGAAGAATTTGAATTTGGTTATACCGAAGATGCAAAGTTTTCGGTAGAACGGTACGAAGAAATGATTCGCAATCATGATCAGTACTTTTTTGATGCCCAGGCGTTTGAGAACATCATCGACTATTATATCGAAAAAAACGACCCGCCTAAAGCCCTGCAGGTAGCCGAGTATGCCCGAAACCAGCATCCTTTTGCCGCAGTTTTTTTAATTAAACAAGCCCAGCTTTTAGTAGTGACCAATAATGTGGCCGGGGCATTTGCCGCGCTTGAAAAAGCCGCTATGCTGGAAGCTTCGGATCCGGATATTTATATCATCCGCGGCAACCTGTACGAAAGTATGGAACGCTATGGCGAAGCCCTGGAAAATTATGAAAAAGCGCTTGAACTGGCTGAAGATACTGATGAAGTTTTGCTGCATATTGCTTATGTGTACCAAAACATGGGCGACTATGAAACTTCCATCACTTACCTCAAACTTTGCCTGAAACAAAACATGGAAAACCAGGATGCCCTTTACGAACTGGCTTTTTGTTACGACGTTTTGGACAACCAGCAGGAAAGCGTTACGTTTTATCAGCAATATATTGATAACGAACCATACAGCTATGCTGCCTGGTATAACCTTGGTAATGCTTTTACTAAATTAAGCTTATTTGAAAAGGCGATAGATGCATATGACTACGCCATTTTAATAAAGGATAATTTCGCATCAGCCTATTTTAATAAAGGCAATGCGCTGGTAAACCTGGAGAAATATGCTGACGCGATAGAAGTTTACCGCCAAACATTTGAGTACGAACAACCAAATGCCGATACCTATTGCGCTATCGGCGAATGCTACGAAAAGCTGGAGCAAATGGATGACGCGCGTGCTTTTTACAAAAAATCAGTGAAGATGGATCCAAAACTGGCTGATGCGTGGTTTGGGATTGGTGTAACGCTTGATTTTGAAGAGCGCTATTTTGAGGCGCTGCATTTTTACAAAAAAGCGCTTGACCTGGATATAGCCAATGCTGATTACTGGTTTGCCATTGCCGATGCGGAATACAAACTGGGCCATATGGAAGAGTCGGAGCAGGCTTACGAAAAAGTGGTTGAGCTTAACCCTATTGATGTGGATGCCTGGCTGGATTATTCGTCGATATTATACGAACAGCAGCGCCTGGTTGATGCGATAGAAGTGATTGCACAGGCTATAAAATGTAACCCGGACGCAGCGGAACTCTATTACCGGATGGTGGCTTATTTATTTGCCAAAGGCGACTATAACGAGGCCCTTACCCACCTGGAAATGGCCCTTTCAGCCGACCCGGAAAAACATTATATCCTGTTTGATTATTTGCCTCAGCTACAAAAAAACAAAGTGATTGTTGATATTATTAACAGGTATACGAAATAGTGATTAGAGATTAGGGATCAGAGATTAGAAGAAAATCAAATATCGACCTAACTAATCTCTGATCACTAATCTCTAACCTCTAAAAAAACCTGAAATTTTAGGAAAATTTCAGGTTTTTTTACACCTTTGCTGCCATTAAAACTTTTAGTTATAGTCTATAACTAATCCGAATTTATGAATTACCAGATGAATAACCTTCCGGAGCGCGCAGTGAAACCCCGAAACAGCGGCATAACTATGGTTATGGATAAAGGGCTTAGTTTACGGCAGGTTGAAGATTTTATAGATGTTGCGGGTACACATACCGATATTGTTAAACTGGGCTGGGCCACTTCGTTTGTAACGCCCAAATTACAGGAAAAACTGGATATCTACCGCAGCGCCGGTATCCCGGTTTATTTTGGCGGCACTTTATTTGAAGCATTTTTGATCCGGAACCAGTTTGACGACTATTGCCGCATCCTTGATAAATACAAAATGGAGTATGTGGAAGTATCAGATGGTTCTATTGAAATTGAACATGAAGTAAAATGCGAATACATCCAAAAGCTTAGCAAGCTGGTAACGGTGATCTCGGAAGTAGGCTCAAAGGACGTTCAAAAGATATTTGCACCATACAAATGGATTAAACTGATGAAAGCCGAAATTGAGGCCGGCTCGTGGAAGGTGATCGCCGAAGCGCGCGAAAGTGGCAATGTAGGAATTTACCGCGACTCGGGCGAAGTTCGCCAGGGCCTGGTGGATGAGATCTTAACACAGATCCCCGAAGAAACCATCATCTGGGAAGCGCCGCAAAAAGCGCAGCAGGTTTGGTTCATCAAGCTCATCGGCGCCAACGTAAATCTGGGTAATATTGCACCTGCCGAAGTTATCCCGCTGGAAACTTTACGTCTTGGTATCAGGAGCGATACCTTCGATCATTTTTTGTAAGGGCAAAATTGTAGAAATTTAATATCGAATAATGAATGTTGAATACTGAACTCCGAAGTTTTTTTACTTCATTATTCAACATTCGCTATTGGGTGTTCGATATTAAAATTCTTAAGATCATGACATTGTGGTTACGAGGCTGGGCTTAAATACTTCTTCCACCACCCCGAGATGTACGGCTTTACTTCAGTCGGCTTACCCGGCTCGGGCACAAATAATTCAATATGCTTTTCTTTAGCGTAGCCAACCAGCCGTTCTATTGGCTCATACCAGGCATGCGGGGCCAGGTTAAAGGTCCCCCAATGGATGGGCATCATGATCTTCCCCTTTAATGCAAGGTGTGCGTTTGAGGCGTTATCGGGCCCCATATGAATATCAGCCCAGTATTGGCCATATGCACCAATTTCAAGCATGGTCAAATCAAACGGCCCGAATAAATTGCCAATCTCTTCAAAACCCGGGAACCACCCCGAATCGGCCCCGAAAAATATATTGTGTTTACTGCCCTTTATCACAAAGGATGACCATAAAGTTTCATTCCGACCGATGATGCCCCTGCCACTGAAATGCCTTGCCGGCATCGCGGTGAGCACGCAATCCGCGCCTATCATTACGCTATCACCCCAATCCATCTCGGTAATAAAATTTTTCAACATGCCCCAACTTTCCAGGTGCCTGCCCACGCCAAGCGAGCAAAAGAAAGGGATGTTTTTACCGGCAAAAAACTTAATCGTTGCTTTATCAAGGTGATCGTAATGGTCGTGCGAAACGATCACTGCATCAAGCGCAGGCAGTTCCTCCAGCGCTAACGGTGGCTCAAAAAAACGCTTCGGCCCCATGAAGGACAAAAACGAAACTCTTTCGCTCCAAACGGGATCGGTGAGGATGCGTTTGCCGTCAATCTCGATCAACAAACTTGAGTGCCCTACCAGGGTAACCCGCAAACCGCTTGTGGGCGGTGTTTGGTAAACCGATAAGTCGGTTTTAAATGGGCCGATAGTTTGCTTTGGGTTGTTTTCGGCCTTATTGTTGTAGTATTCTTTCAGGATCGGGATCATTTTACTGAACCCGGCTTCATCGGTAGGTATTGGGTTAAGGAATTTCTTACCCTTTTTTCTAGCCCCGGTTAAACTCATATGTTGTTATCAAATCAATCAAATATACCCTTTGAGAGCGTAAATTAGAAAAGCATCGTACTAAATTGTTACATTAAGCCAGATGAACTAAACACGATAAACGGGATTTGTTTGCTTACGGATGTAATTTGAGTTTATTTTTGTAGAAAAATGACAGCCTGCCTGCAAAACTCTTCTAAAAGCGGCGGTAAGGCCGTTCCCAAATAAGGCTGAGAGGAGCCGAAAGTATGGTCGGCACCAGGTATAACAAGCAATTCTGCAGCAGGCTGCGCTGCTTTAAGTTCTTCGGCGCAGCTTAATGCAACAGTAGGGTCGGCATCGCCGTGAACGATCAGCCAGGGTTGTTTTACCTCTTTTGCCTTCGCGGGGATGTCAAGGCGGGCCGGGTTTTTATCCAGGTCTTCCAAAAGGGTTTTCTTTAAAGGCAGTTCCTGCCCTGTACGTTTATTCAGCACATAGGTAATCCCCTGCAGGCGCCACTGGGGTTCTGTTTCCGGCGCCCACAAATTCCGGAAGTCCGAAATAGAAGCCATCGTAACCAACTTTTTTATCCTTAAATCTTCGGCTGCTTTTACGATGCTTAGCCCGCCGCCCATGCTGTGCCCTATCAAATACACCCATGGCTCCGAAGGCATTGCCGATCCGCCGCAGGCGAAATCAATTACTGCATTAAGGTCATCAAGCTCCATGGTAAAAGTATTATCCGCAAATGCGATCAGGTCGGCAAAATCAGTGGGATGGGCAACGGTTGTGCCGTTATGCGAAAAGTTGAACTTTAAAAACCTGAAACCATTTTCGGCAAAATAATGCGCCACCAGGTTATGCGAGCCCCAATCCTTAAAACCTTTAAGGCCATGAGCGAAGATCACCATGGGAGCTTTTTTTAAAGTATCGTCGAAAGTTAGGTCCATCTGCATGCCGCGGCCCTTAGCGCCGGGGACGGTAAAATATTGTTTTTTGATCATGATCTAAAATGTCACTTCAGTTTCTATAATGTCTGATTTTTTTACAACAACTGTATCAGCAAGCAAGTCGCCCAGGCGTTGAAATTTTGGTGTATTACAAATACAAATTAAGGCTGGTATCCCGTAAAACATTATATCTATTGGATCAACTACTCTTCGTTTAAAGGCGTCCCAAAATGATATTTTATCACCATTAGTTCTAACAACAATCAGTTTGCAAATATCATGACCGGGTGTTGCCTGGTTAATGGCCTCTGTGCCTGGAAAATAAAGAAACCAAAAAATAAAAAGTGGCAGGGCGGGCAAACCATTAACCTCCATTGCCCCATCCGGGTTTTTTACTCCAAAAACATAGCAATAAAGGAAAAATATAGTCAAATAGATACTGTAGTCAATTAAGGTGGCAAATATTCGCAGTTTAACATACCGCTTGTATTCAACTTTATGGAATATCATTCTTTAAAATTAACCGTCGAATGTACTCCTAATTTTTCTCTTTCACGGCAAAATCTGTATACCACCAGGCCCATAAAATAAGCACTGGCTGTAGCACCACCAACCTCAACCAGGCAATAAACGGCGTTACTTTTAAATCGCCGAGCATAAACGGTGCGTCGATCACCATTTTGATGTGGACCGGTAAAAAAGCGACCAGCATTAATATGATTCCCCATGCGGCCAGCCTGCGGGTTTGAGTGAATAGCAGCATGATGGCAAAACCTATTTCGAAATTGCCGGCCGCAATATTCAAAATTTCAGGATGAGGAAAGTAAGGCGGTATTATTTTGATGTAGGAAGCCGGGCTCCTGAAATGGTTAAGGCCTGCTGCACCATAGCCGACTACCATGATGACGAGGCTTATTTTTTTAAGTTTATGCATGATTTGTGATATAAAATTTTTTAAAAGGGCATTTTCACCAAATAAATACGATAAAAACAGGCTTTGGATTTAATTTGTAATCATTCTAAATACATCGGTATGACAAAGTATTGACACGTGATGTTGTTTATCCTATTATTTTTGTCGGGTTAAATTTTAAAATTGCTTTGAAGTATCTAAAGGTAATCGCTTTTACGCACAAACAGATCGAGCTGAAGGAGTTGGGAAAATTGGTGATTTGCCAGGAAAATCTAACAGATAAACTTCACCGGGTTAAACAGGAATTCGGCATTTCGGAGATTTTTTACCTGGGTACCTGCAACAGGGTTGAGTTTGTGATGATTACCGACCGCGTGGTGGATAAAGAATTCGCAAAGCAATTTATGTACTCGCTGCAAATGGGCCTGTGCCCTGTATCTACCAGCGCGTTTTTAGAAGCCGCCGCCATTTACGAAAACCGCGAAGCCCTTGATCACCTGTTACGTACTTCCTGCTCATTGGAAAGTTTGATCGTTGGTGAAAAAGAGATCCTGGCGCAATTACGCAAAGCCTACGATAGCTGCCGCGAGGCCGGTCTTACCGGCGACGGGCTGCGCATGTTTATGAACTGCGTGGTTAAAACCGCCAAAGAGGTTTATACGCATACCAATATTTCAAAGAACCCGATTTCGGTGGTCTCGCTGGCTTACCGAAAGTTAAGGGACCTGAAACTTTGCACGAATGCCCGCGTACTGATCATCGGCGCAGGCGAAACCAACCTCAATCTTTCAAAATACCTTCAAAAGCATAAATTCACCAACTTCACTATATTTAACCGCACCCTGTCAAAAGCCAAACAACTGGCCGCTGACCTTAACGGGGAAGCGTTTGACCTGGAGGCATTAAAAAGTTATAAAAAAGGGTTTGACGCCATCATTACCTGTACCTCATCTGTCGAGCCAATCATCACGCCCGAAATATATGCGGGTTTGCTGAATGGCGAAACCGACAGGAAAACGATCGTCGACCTTGCCGTTCCGAATGATACTGCGCCGGAAGTACTGGAGCAGTTCCCGGTTAACTTTATCGAGGTGCACTCCTTAAATGAAGTTGCTAAAAAGAATTTGCAGGAACGCTATGAAGAACTTAGCGACGCCGAAGCCATCATCAACGATAATATATCCGCTTTTTTACTGGAGCTAAAACAACGCCGCATTGAAGTGGCTATGCGCCAGGTACCCGAAAAGATCAAGGAAATCCGCAATACCGCCATTAATTCTGTTTTTGCCGACGAAGTGCAGGGTATGGACCAGCAGAGCCGCGACGTGCTGGAGAAAGTGATCAACTACATGGAGAAAAAATATATCAGCGTACCCATGATCATGGCGAAGGATATATTGATCAATAATTGATCAGTCGATTTTTTCCTTTCAAATTTTTAATTTTTTTTTCTCTTTGAAATAGCAATTACAGCCTGGAAAATGGCTTTTAACGCGGAGGCTCCTATGGAGCCTTAAAAACGATTCCAATTTTTTCTATAAACAGGTTGAGGCTGTATCAAAAGTCTCTCCATGTAAAAGGTAACCAAATTATATTTTGAACCGTTAGGTCTTTCTGGCCATAGTGTTCTTTCTTCGTGCCTTTTGTGGTAAAAAAACAAACCGCAAAGGGCACAAAGTATTCACTAAGAACACTAAGTCCAAATTTTATTTCGCTTGCTTTTTAGTTCATAGACTTTTGATACAGCCTCTAATAATAAAGTGCCTGTCAGACTCCGGAGGAGTCTCGTGTTTATAGCAGAATAAAATTGAAAATTATAGCTCCATAGGAGCCTCCTCTCGGTCGTGTTATTTTAAAGCGATTTCCCTTCATTACAACTAAATCCCAATTGGCCAGCTAAAAACACAAAAAGGCCAATAAAGGCCTTTCTATATTAGTTACTGGATTTTTTTCTGTATCAGAACCCAAGCGTAAACCCAAAAGCAAAGTCTTTTAAACCTGCCTGCGCGGGGCTGTTCTCAAACATATCATTGGCGTAGTATTTGGCAAAGATCCCAAAGTCGCCATAACCGATCCTGGCGAAACCACCATACCTGAAGGTTGCAAAATGATAATTATCATAGAATTTCTTCTTGCCAAATTCGGAGCTGATCTGTTTAACCATACCATCCAGCAGGAAGCCACCTTCGGGGCCGAAGACGAAATGCCAGCGTTCGCCATGTTCATCCATTTTGGTGCGAAAATCAAATGACAAGGGGATGCGCAGGTAGCTGGCTGAAAAACGGTTCTTACTGTAACCAATGCTATCCTGGCGATAAGTTAACACCGGCTGGTTGGGCAATATGGTAATATTGTTCCGCAGGCGGATCAGTGTCCAGTCGAAGCCGCCGGAGATAAAGATCTTGAACTGCGGGTTAAGCTTCACGCCCATCTGGAACACATCAAAACCTACGTTGCTGGTCTTCCATTGGCGATAGCTTAAAAACTGGTTTTGGGGTTTCAATGTAAAGCTGCCATTATCCACCAAAGTGGCCAAACCGAGGTCGAACCTGGCAAAGGTAATGCCGATAAAGGCTTTGGGGTATCTCCCTTCGTGGTGACTGGTAGTATCGCGCTTGTGGTGTCCATGAAAATTTACGGAGAAATTCAATCCATCTTCACGGGTGGAATCTTTTGTATTTTTTGTACTATCTGCTGTTTTGTTTTGCCCAAAGGCCAATACGGTGCCTGCCAGCAATATTGCTGTAAAAAGTATACGTTTCATGTTTATGATTAAATTAAATGGTGTACAATTTTTTTCCTGCGTAGTAATGGGTTTAAAACCCATTACTACGGTATAAGGCGTTTTTATTCTCTTTTTTTAATTTTTATAATGCCCAGGTTAACACCTGTTAAGTGGCTTTCGCCGTCGTCATCGGCCGAAAATTCAATTATTTTATCCCTGCGTTTATCCACCTTCGCTACCAGCACATTCACCAGGTCGCCAAAACTGTGTATACTGCGCCGTGTTTTTACCGCAGTTGTATCCTTTTGAGCGGGCTTAACCGGCAATGCCGCAATTTGGGCTTGAGCTATGTAGTCAGTCACCTGGTCGGGGGCTTGTTTAGCGATCAGCGGTGTTGCATTATCCGGCACTACGGCCCTGGCCGGCAGTTGTTTCGGCACATTGGCGATTGCCTGCTGCTGCGCCGGTTGAATATTTATTGCCGGCTTAGGGCTGCTGTCAATCGTTGTAACTATACTGTTAGTGGCGGCTTTTTTATGCGATGCCATTGCTATGTTGGCTATACGGTTCTCTATAACCGGCTTGGATGTTGCCAACGGCGCTGCAGCTATTAAGGATACCCTTTTTACCGAAGGTGGGGCCTTGACAACCACCGGCGTTACTTGCCCCTTACTTTTTACAGCTTCTTTTTGAGGGATAAAAAGCAAACCGGCGCCAACCAAAACAACAATGCTGGCTGCAACGCTTAAAAATGGCGTCAGGATAGTCTTTTTATTAGCCGGATTTATTTCAGCCGCTATTGCGGGCCATACATTGGCTGATGGTTCCATTTCAAACCCTTCCAGTTGCGAGCGGAAGAGCTCGTCCATTTCCTTATCCTGCATATCCATATTTTTTTCCTTCCAATTTTATTACCTGTTCTCTTAATATACTTCGCGCCCTCGACAGTTGTGATTTTGAAGCGCCTTCCGTTATTCCGGCTATTGCCGCAATCTCTTTATGCGAATAACCCTCGATCGCGTAAAGGTTAAATACAATGCGATATCCCGGCGACAGCTGCCTGATCAGCATCAACAAATCTTCTGCAGCCAGTTTGGCCGTTGCCAGCGGGTTTGATGACGTTTCGCTGCCGGCTTCTTCAATATCCACTACCTGCATCATTTTATGGTGCTTGCGGTAATACTCAATGGAGCTGTGCACCATAATGCGCCTGATCCAGCCTTCAAATGAGCCTTCACCGCGATAGTCGGCCAGTTTTTGAAACACTTTAATGAACCCGTTTTGCAGCATATCCTCGGCCTCCATTTTGTCGGTGGCGTACCTGAAACAAACCCCCAGCATTTTCGAAGCAAACTGCTTGTACAGCAATTCCTGTGCTTTGCGCTCACCGGCTTTGCATCGTTTTATTAATTCTTCTATATGGTAAGTTTGCTCCAAAAACATATAATTTACAGGTAAGATGGAAAGAGGGGTACAATGGTTGCATCAGGCTGAAAATAAAATTAATTTTTATGTTTTAAAGGAACCTCTATCTTTATAAAAATGAAATCATTTCAACTCTCTTTTTTGGCGATACTGCTCATGTTCGTCCATGTTTTCGCCCAGCCAAAAGCCGAAGATAGTTATACCCTGCTGAAGCCCGACCGGGTTTTCGACGGGCAGCAAATGCATACCGGATGGTGGGTATTGGTAAAAGGGAACCACATTGAGGCAGTTGGTAAGCCGACATCTGTAAACGCTCCGGCTTCTTCTAAAATAATCGACTTAAAAGGCACAACCCTGATGCCGGGAATGATAGAGGGCCACTCACATCTTTTTCTTCATCCCTATAATGAAACCAGCTGGAACGACCAGGTGCTTACCGAAAGCCGTGCGGAACGCACCGCCCGCGCCGTAATGCACGCTAAAGCAACGCTACTTGCAGGTTTTACCACCGTTCGCGACTTGGGTACCGAAGGTGCGGGGTATGATGACGTCGGCCTAAAAACCGCTATTGAAAAGGGAATAATCCCCGGCCCGCGGATGCTGGTAGCTACCCGGGCCATAGTGGCGACAGGCAGCTATGGGCCGAAAGCTTTGGTAAACGAGGCGGATATATTAAAAGGCGCCGAAGAGGCGGACGGCGTTGACGGCATTACCCATGCTGTGCGGTCGCAGATAGGACATGGTGCGGACGTGGTGAAAATTTATGTAGACTACCGCTGGGGACTTAATGAAAGCGCTGAACCTACTTTCACTTTGGATGAATTGAAAACTGCTGTGGATGTTGCCCATAGCAGCGGCAGGACAGTTGCCGTGCATTCGGGTACCACAGAAGGAATGCGGCGGGCTATCCTGGCCGGCGTGAATACCATTGAACATGGCGACGGAGGTACGCCCGAACTTTTTGCCATGATGAAAGAGAAAGGTATCGCCCTTTGCCCCACCATTTCGGCAACCGAAGCTATTGCAACTTATCACGGCTGGAAAAAAGGGATTGATCCCGATCCCGCAGGCGTTAAACAAAAGCATTATATTTTTACCGAAGCCCTTAAAGCCGGCGTTACTATTTGCATGGGCGGCGACGTGGGTGTTTTTACCCATGGCGATAATGCCCGCGAAATGCTGCTGATGGTTGAGTACGGCATGAAACCCATCGATGTTTTGCGATCGGCAACATCCGTAAACGCAGGTGTTTTTGGGTTAAAAGAATTGGGCAATATAAAAAACGGCTATCTTGCCGACCTGGTTGCTGTTACAGGCGACCCGACCGAAGATATAAAAGCTGTAAAGCTGGTTAAACTTGTGATGAAGGACGGTGTTATCTATACCAATTAATGTAAACTGATTTAGAATATTTTAGTGCCTAAAAAGTACTGTTCAAACTGGCCCAGTGCGAATCCCCTCTCGAGAGGGGGCAGGGGTGTGTTAGCCAACATGCCGGTGAACACACCCCTGCCACAACACAAGCCTGCACACCCCCTCTCAAGAGGGGAACTAAAATATTGAATTCGTTTTTTTGCTTAAAAATAATTTATGACCATGTATAAAGTCTACTCAAATGCGTCTTGGAAGGGGATAATTCCTCTTTTATTTTTAATAATAAGCATTTCAACAGCGAACGCGCAATCCATCACCATCCCCGTTGAGACGAAGGACAACGCGCTGGTATTACAGGTAAGCCCCGAAAAATACCTGAATACGGTGTATTTCGGCAAAAGGCTTTCTGATAAAAATGAATATAACGCCACGGCCAAAGCCTTTCGCCTTGACGGCAATACCGAAGGATACAACTCTGCCTACACAACAGCCGGATCACGCAACCTGCTTGAACCTGCCATTGCGGTTACCCATGCAGATGGCAACCAGTCGCTCGACCTTAAATATGTGAGTCACCTGGTGACGAGGATCAATGACGACGTCAGTTTGCTGAGCATCCGCCTGAAAGACTCCGTTTATGATTTCGAAGTCACCCTCAACTACCAGACTTATTTTAACGAAGATGTTACCGAACAATGGAGTGTGATCACCCATCACGAAAAGCATGATGTAACGCTGCGCAAGTACGCCTCTGCCAATCTTTACCTGCAGGCAGGCTCGTACTGGCTGAAACATTTTCATGGCGACTGGGCGCAGGAAATGCGACCTGAAGAAGAACAGCTTGATCATGGTATCAAAACGCTGGATTCCAAATTGGGTAGCCGGGCTGATCTTTTTGAACCGCCGGTATTTATGGTGTCGTTAAACAAACCTTCCGGTGAGGATGACGGAGAAGTTTTATATGGCAATATGGAGTGGAGCGGCAATTATCGTATGGATTTTGAGGTTGATCCTTCCAATAACCTGCGGTTGATCGCAGGCATCAACAACTATGCTTCCGCCTATGTGCTTAAGCCAGGTGTAGAGTTTACCACTCCGAAATTTGTTTATACCCTGAGTAATAAGGGCAAAGGCGAGGCCAGCAGAAATCTGCAAAGCTGGGCCCGCAAATATAAAATTGTGGATGGCGAAGGCCCGCGTTTAACCTTGCTGAACAATTGGGAATCGACTTTTTTTGATTTTGATGAGCATAAACTGGCCGATATTTTAAAAGATACCAAAACGCTTGGCGTCGATTTATTTTTATTGGACGATGGCTGGTTCGGCAATAAGTACTCCCGCAATGGCGATCACCAGGGCTTGGGCGACTGGCAGGAAAACAAAGCCAAACTGCCTGATAACATCGCCTTTTTAACTAAAGCCGCAAGCGGCGACGGCGTAAAGTTTGGGATCTGGGTAGAACCTGAAATGGTGAACCCTAAAAGCGAACTTTATGAAAAACACCCCGACTGGGTGGTAAAGCAACCGCAACGCCCCGAATATTATATGCGTAACCAGCTGGTGCTCGATCTGAGCAACCCTAAGGTGCAGGACTTTGTGTTTAATGTCGTTGATAACTTATTCGTCAAAAATCCGGACCTGGCTTATATCAAATGGGATTGTAATTCGGTGATCTATAACGCGCATTCGGCTTATGAAAAAGAGCAGTCTAATTTTTATACGGATTATGTTTTCGGGTTGTATAAAGTGCTTGACCGTTTGCGCGCCAAATACCCCAAAGTGCCCATGATGCTGTGCTCAGGCGGTGGCGGCAGGGTAGATTATGGCGCTTTGAAATATTTTACCGAATACTGGCCCAGCGATAATACCGAACCGCTGGAAAGGATCTTTATCCAATGGGAATATTCCTATTTCTACCCGGCGCTGGCCAGCTCCAACCACGTAACCAACTGGGGTAAAGAACCCATCAAATTCAGGGTTGATGTGGCCATGATGGGCAAACTGGGTTTTGATATTGTGGTTGGCAAACTAAAACCCGATGAACTGGAATTTTGCCAGGATGCGGTTAAAACCTACAAGGAGTTTTCGGAAGCAATATGGCACGGCGACCAATACCGCCTGCAGGATCCCATGGAAAACGATGTAGCCTCCATTATGTATGTCGACACTACAAAAACCAATGCCATTATGTTCAATTACCTGGTGAATAACCGGTATGCGGCAGGCAGCAAACTTCCCATTAAATTAAAAGGGCTTAACCCGGATAAAAACTATGCGATAAGCGAGGTAAATTTATTCCCGGGCACCCAGTCATCCATCACAAATGCCATCTACAGCGGCAAGTTTTTAATGACCGTAGGTATTAACCCCGATGTAAAGGATGGCAGGACAAGTGTTTTGATTGGGGTGAAGGAGCAGAAATAAAATTAATAAACCCTGAGCTATGGAAATTGTAGTTGAAACAACCGAATATGATCATATTGATTTTTGGAGGGACTACAGCTTAAGAAGAAATTGGCTTCAGCGATGTTTGTTTTTAATAATTGCGGGCCTTATTTTATCGGCTTTCAGGCCAATATCATCGGTTTATTTAATAAATCTTTTATTTCTTGGGATCATATTAGCCCCGCTTTTTATCGGGATACCCTATTTTGAATCGAAAAAGAGGATTAGAAAAGCTTACGACAGCATCGTGTCTCCAACTGCCCTCAGAATGTACAAACCATTTGCTTCGGGCATAGAGATTACAGGTGAAAGCCCGGCAACTTTTTTGAGATATGAAGACATCAGGCAAGTGGGGAGAACGGGTAACTTTATATACCTTGTCCCCAAGTTTGGCGGTTATTATCTTTTGCCTGTTGGGTGTTTTTCGTCCGTGGAGGAGATCGAACATTTTTTTAGGGTTGTTAAAAACGGTGTCGCCAACACGAAAGGCGTTCCGGTAAAAGAACCCTTTACTTTTAAGCCAGGGTATTTGGTAGCGATACTTTGCCTGATACCGGTCATAGGCTTCTTTGCAGGTTTGGTGGTGCTCATATTAGGTATCGTTCATTACAAGGATAAAGTGTATATTATCATGGGAGCTATTGGCATGCTTATAACAATTGGTATATATGGCTCGATGATTTATTTTGTACAAACGAGCGGTATCGTAAAAGACGGCTTTGCAAACATCGCCCAAATCCAGCTAAATGACCTGGTGAAAGATATCGAATTTTATAAACTACAAAATGGAGCATATCCTGATAGCCTGCAACAAATCCAAACAAAAGATAGTTTCACTTCTATTGACGACCCTACACAAGCCATTAACGGGAATAAAAAATCAGTTACCTACCAATACCAGCGAAAAGGAAATAAATATTTATTGTTTTCAGTCGGCAAGGACGGGATTGCGAATACTGCCGATGATATTTATCCAAACCTTAGCAATGCGGATACCAGTAAACTTGGTTTTATCAGGAAGTGAGGGCAGTTTTTATGCACCTTACACCAAAAACTCAAACAAAGTCTGTTCCCGGTTTAGTTCGATGACATCAAAACGATAGGCTTCCATGCGTTTTAACAGGGCGGGGTAATCATTGGCGGATTGCAGTTCAATACCTACCAGCGCCGGGCCGCTTTCTTTTTCAGATTTTTTGATGAATTCAAAGCGGGTGATATCATCGTGCGGGCCCAATACATTATTTACGAATAGTTTTAATGCGCCGGGCCTTTGGGGGAAACGAACGATAAAATAATGTTTTAAGCCTTCGTACAGTAATGATTTTTCCTTGATCTCCTGCATCCGGGCTATATCATTATTACCGCCGCTGATGATGCAAACCACTTTTTTGCCTTTGATCTGCTCTTTACATTCATCCAGTACCGCTACCGATAAGGCGCCCGCAGGTTCAACCACAATGGCATCCTCATTGTACAACTTTAATATGGTGGTGCATACTTTACCTTCGGCAACCAGCAGCATTTCATCCAGCACATTGCGGCAAAGATCATAAGTTAACTTACCAACGGTTTTTACTGCGGCGCCATCTACAAAACGGTCAATATCAGGAAGCGTTACGGGGCCGCCGTGCTCAAAGGCTTTCAGCATACTTGGCGCACCTCCGGGCTCAACGCCGATTAAAAAAATATCAGGATTCTGTTGTTTCAAATAAGTGCCAACACCGGCTGCCAGGCCGCCGCCACCAATGGGCATCACTACCACTTCGGTATCCGGCAAGTCTTCCAGTATTTCAACGCCGACGGTTCCCTGGCCTTCAATAACGCTGTAATTATCAAAGGGAGGGATAAAGGTCATTTGATTGGCCTGAGTATATTTTAAGGCTTCGAGCAGGCAGTCGTCAAAAGTATCGCCTACCAAAATAATCTCTACATGGCCGCATCCAAACATTTCGGTCTGGCTGATCTTTTGTTTCGGGGTGATCTCCGGCATAAAGATAACACCCTTTATATTCAGTTTATTGCAGGAAAAAGCAACACCCTGTGCATGGTTACCGGCACTGGCGCACACTACGCCGCGGTGCCGCTCGTCAGCCGTTAGCTGGCTGATCATGTTAAAGGCGCCACGAAGCTTGTAGGACCGCACCGTTTGCAGGTCCTCGCGTTTTAAATAAAGTTCGCAGGCGTATTTTTCAGATAATCGGTCGTTATAAATCAGGGGGGTATGTTTAACCGTCCCTTTTATCCGTTCGTAAGCTGATTCAAAATCAAGGGTTATTTCCACATCACTATTGTCTCACTAACCGGTAAGCCACCAGACTTAGCAGGTCGTTATCATCTATATCCAGTTTAACATCTGCCAGGGTAAGGAAGTTTTTATAAACGTCCTCCAGTTCTTTTTTATCCAGCGAATGGCCCAGCCGCTCCAGGTGGAACTTTAAGGCATGCCTGCCGCTGCGTGCGGTAAGCACGATAGAGGCATTCGGGAAGCCAACGTCTTCAGGCTTAATGATCTCGTAGTTTTCGCGGTTCTTTAAAAAACCATCCTGGTGAATGCCTGAGCTATGTGCAAATGCATTACTGCCCACAATAGCCTTGTTGGCCTGTACCGGCATCCGCATCTGGGTGCTCACCATCCGGCTGATCTCGTAAAAATTACGGGCATTTATGTGGGTATGCAATCCCAGTGTAGGGTGTGTTTTTAAGATCATTACCACTTCCTCAATAGAGGTATTTCCTGCACGTTCGCCAATACCGTTAATGGTACCTTCAATTTGCCTTGCGCCGTATTGTAAACCGGCAACAGAGTTAGCGGTGGCCAGGCCTAAATCGTTATGGCAATGAACGGAGATGATAGCTTTGTCGATGTTCTGAACGTTATCTTTCAGGTATTTTATCTTGCCGCCATATTGCTCGGGCAGGCAATAGCCGTTGGTATCCGGAATGTTTACTACGGTAGCACCGGCAGCAATAACAGCCTCAATCATTTGCGCCAGGAAAGCAACATCGGCACGGCCGGCGTCTTCGGCGTAAAACTCAATATCCTCTACAGATTTTTTGGCATATTTTACCGCGTCAACGGCGCGGGCCAGTATTTCTTCGCGGGTGCTGTTGAATTTATGTTTGATGTGCTGGTCTGAAGAACCTATCCCTGTATGGATCCGCGGGTGTTTGGCATACCTGAGTGATTCTACGGCCACATCAATATCGCCCCTGTTGGCCCTGGTTAAGGCGCAAACAGTAGGATGAGTTACTGATTTGGAGATTTCAACAACACTTTGAAAATCACCCGGGCTTGAAATAGGGAAACCTGCCTCAATAATATCCACCCCCAATGCTTCCAGCTCCCGTGCGATCTCTATCTTTTCAGAAGTAGTTAACTGGCAACCCGGTACCTGCTCGCCATCACGAAGCGTGGTATCGAAAACATAAACGCGGTTTGGATCGTGTATCATATTTTTTAGATTTTTAGATGCGAGATTTGAGATATGAGATTTTTAAAAATCGCACATCGTGCACCCGACATCGGTTATTGCTTTTATTTTATTTTTATATTACTGACGGAGACCCAAGAAAAATCTCATATCTCAAGTCTTATATCTCACATCTCTTTTACAGCCACAAACCTGAGCCGTACATAGTCAGCGTACCAATTGCCGTCCGCTTCATAGTCTTTTTCGAGCAGACCGGTGATCTCTGATAATATCTGGTCCTTTTCGCTCTCATCAATTCCCTCAAAATAAGTAGGGCCAAACATGTTCAGCCACTTGGTAACACCGATCCTGCCATCCTTCAACAAAGTAGGCCGGTCAAAATGAACGGCAAATGTTACCCGGAAGCCCGCATTTTCCAACTTCGTGGTATATTCTCCTAATGAAGGAAAATACCACATTTTCTTTTGCGCCAGTTGATGGTGACCGTATTTTTCGAGCACCTGCTGTGTCGCCGCGATCATGTGCAGCATATTGTCTTTGCCGCCCATTTCGGCAACAAAACGACCGCCGGTTTTCAGGCTATCATAAACACATTTAATAGCCTCGTCTGCTTTGTGCACCCAATGCAACGTAGCGTTGGAGAACACTGCGTCAAACGGTTGATCAAAATGAAAATCGGTGGCATCACCCACTAAGAAATTAATTTCAGGATAGCTCGTTTTCGCTTTCGCGATCATTTCCGCAGAAGCATCCATGCCGACCACTTCAGCGCCATGATCTTTAATTTCCTGTGTCAAATGACCTGTGCCGCAGCCCAGGTCGAGTATGCGCTCGCCCGGCTTTACATCCAGCAATTCCAGAACACTTTCCCCGTATTGAAATACGAAGTCGTGTTTGTCGTCATATAATTCTGCGTTCCATTTCATCTTTTAGTCAAGCCCCCTCTAAATCTCCCCCGGTAGGGGAGACTTTTTCTTTTGTTCTTTTTAAAAGCCCTCCCTACCGGGGAGGGTTGGGAGGGGCTTATAAATATTCCAGCACCTTTTTACCCATGGCTGTTGTACCCAGTATTTTGCTTTTATCAGTGTTGCTGTCGGCAATGTCACCGGTACGGTAGCCTTCTTTCAATGTTTTATCGATAGCATCCTTAATGCTTTTTGCTTCTTCGCTCAGGCCAAAACTGATTTCCAGCATCAGGGCAACTGATAGTATCGACGCCAGCGGATTGGCTTTGTCCTGTCCTGCAATATCATGTGCCGAACCATGGATCGGTTCAAAGAAACCTGTACCATCGCCGATAGATGCTGACGCCAGCATACCCATTGAACCGGCAATTTGTGAAGCCTCGTCGGTTAAAATATCACCAAAAAGGTTAGCGGTTAATACCACATCAAACTTTTTAGGGTTTTTAACTAATTGCATAGCTGCGTTATCTACAAACATGTGCTCAGTTTCCACGTCAGGATATCTTTTAGCAACTTCCTGAACCACTTCGCGCCACAGGCGGGATGTTTCCAGCACGTTGGCCTTATCAACAGAGCATAATCTTTTACCACGAAGCCTTGCTGCTTCGTAGGCTTTGATTGCGATGCGTTCCACTTCGTACCGGTGATAGATCATCAGGTCGGAAGCGGTATCTGCGCTGCGTTTTTTCTCGCCGAAATAAACGTCGCCGGTTAATTCGCGGAAGAATAAAATATTAGTTCCTTTTAAAATCTCGGGTTTTAGGCTCGATGCATTCAGCAACTCGTCAAACAACATGATCGGCCTTAAATTGGCGTATAGGCCCAATCCTTTGCGGATGCCTAATAAGCCCTGTTCAGGCCTTACTTTGGCAGAGGGATCATTGTCATATTTAGCATGACCAACTGCGCCGAATAAAATGGCATCGCTTGCTTTTGCTTTTTCCAAAGTTTCATCAGGCAGCGGGCTGCCGGTTGCTTCAATGGCTTCATGGCCCATTAAAGCTTCATCAAAAGTAAACTCATGGCCATAAGTTTTGCCAATTTGTTCCAATACTGCTTTGCCCCAGGTTGTTACCTCGGCACCGATACCGTCTCCGGAAATTACTAATATATGTTTCTTCATTATTTTGCCCCCCAGCCCCCTAAAGGGGGAGCTGAAAAAGATTGTTTATTGTTATTTACTAATAATCGTTACTGTTTTTATTCCGCCTATTTTTTAATTCCCCCTTTAGGGGGCCAGGGGGCTTTCAAACTCTTCTATTAATTCTTTTTTACTTAAAATATAATCTATATCATCATAGCCGTTGGTCATACAGGCTTTTTTGTAGGGGTTAACCTCAAAAGTTTCCTGTTGGCCGCTGGCGACGATTTTTATGAACTGGTCAACCAGGTCAATCTCTACCACGGCATGCGGGTCAGCGTCAACCGCGTCGAATATTTTCTTCAAAAACTCATCGCTCACCTGCACTGGCAGCAAACCGTTATTTAAAGCATTACCCTTAAAAATATCGGCAAAAAAACTGCTTACTACGGCATCAAAGCCGTAATCAGCAATGGCCCAGGCGGCATGCTCCCTGCTGCTGCCGCAACCGAAGTTTTTACCGGCTACCAGGATCTTCCCGCTGTACACCGGGTGATTTAAAACGAAATCCGGTTTTGGGTTATCATTTTCATCAAATCGCCAGTCGCGGAATAAGTTATTGCCAAAACCTTCGCGGGTGGTGGCTTTTAAAAACCTTGCGGGGATGATCTGGTCCGTATCGATATTTTCGATAGGGAGCGGCACCACGCTGGTTTGTATGTGTTTGAATATTTTAGTTGCCATTTTTAATTTTTCTTGTCTGAACTCGAATTTTTTGAATTAACAGAATTTATTGAATTATTTTTTCGTGTCCTTTAATTCAATAAATCCTGCTCAAATAATTAATTTATTAGCGCCCGGACGGTACTTTCTGTTTAATAGCCTTTTGAACTGCAAACTCTTACTGCCGAAATTTATAAGCAAGCCTATTTTAATATTGTAAGCTTCCAGATAGTTGATTCCTTGAGCCATATGAACATCTTCCAGTTCAATCAATGCTTTCAGCTCCACCATTATCTCTTCTTCAACAAAAAAATCAACCCGCCTGGTCCCGATTAACTCTTCTCTGTAAATCACCGGCATTTCCATCTCTCTAACAAAACCCAAGCCGGCTAAGCCCATCTCAATCTGTAACGCCCTTTGATAAATCACTTCCTGAAAACCATTGCCTAAAGTAGCATGCACCCTCATGGCGCAACCAATTATTTTACTGGTTGGATCGTTGAATTCGTCTGCTGTTCTCCTGACGGCCTCCACTAGTTCAAAATCAAAATTCTATTAATTCTATAAATTCGTTTAATTCGAGTTCAGACAATTAAAAATTCCCTTATATCCGTCACATATCCATTTATCGCCGACGCTGCTGCGGTGAGCGGGCTAGCTAAAAAGGTACGTGAGTTTGGTCCCTGGCGGCCTTCAAAGTTCCGGTTGCTGGTGGATACACAGTATTTACCTGCCGGGATCTTGTCTTCATTCATCGCCAAACAGGCACTGCAGCCCGGTTCGCGCAAAGGGAAGCCAGCTTCACCCAAAATAACATCCAGTCCTTCGCGGATGGCTTGCTCCTGTACCTTTTTTGAACCGGGAACTACCCAAACAGTAACATTTTCCGCTTTGTGCTTTCCTTTTACAAATTCAGCTACCTGGCGCAGGTCTTCAATGCGGGAGTTGGTACAGCTGCCGATAAATACATAATCAATAGGTTTCCCCAATAATTGCTCATCATCATGCAGGCCCATGTATTCCAGCGCTTTTTTGTACGAGCCCTGTTCTTTTTGTTCGAAAGACGAGGTTTCGGGTACATGCTGGGTAACGCCAATGCCCATCCCCGGATTTGTTCCGTAGGTGATCATCGGCTCAATATCTTCGGCTTTAAAGCATAATACTTTATCAAATTGGGCGTCGTCATCAGAATACAGTGTTTTCCAATAAGCAACCGCTTTATCCCAATCTTCGCCTTTGGGAGCAAACTCCCTGCCTTTAACGTATTCAATGGTGGTTTCGTCCGGGGCTATCAAGCCGCAGCGTGCACCCATCTCGATGCTCATGTTGCAAACCGTCATGCGGCCTTCCATGCTCAGCGAGCGGAAAGTATCGCCGGCATATTCAACCGCATAACCCGTACCGCCTGCGGCGCTGATCTGCGAGATGATATAAAGGATAATATCTTTAGCCCCTACGCCTTTTTGCAATTTGCCGTTCACCTCAATCTTCATTCTTTTAGGGCGCGATTGCAGCAAACATTGTGTAGCCAAAACCTGTTCTACCTGCGAAGTGCCTATGCCAAACGCAATAGCGCCGAAAGCACCATGGGTTGAAGTGTGGCTATCACCACAAACATAGGTGCCCCCCGGACGAGTTATACCTAACTCGGGGCCTATAACGTGTACAATGCCCTGGAAAGGATGGCCCAGGCCATACAATTCGATACCGAATTCCTTGCAGTTTTTGGTAAGCATATCCACCTGGTAGCGGGATAGCTCTTCTTTAATGGGTAAATGCTGGTTAATGGTGGGCACATTATGGTCGGCAGTGGCGACCGTTTGTTTTGGCCTTAACACGGGTAATTTTCTGGAACGAAGCCCGTCAAACGCCTGCGGACTGGTTACCTCGTGAATGAAGTGTGTATCAATGTATAAAATATCAGGAAAGCCCTCGTTGCTACTGACGACGTGTGCATCCCAAATTTTATCAAATAATGTCTTAGCCATTTTTCAAGTCTTTAGTCTAAAGTCCGGAGTCGTAAGTACCAGGCCGTTGACTAACGACCCAAGACTTACGACTACAGACTTGTTATTATGCTTCTACCACCTGGTTTTCAGGCCTTAAACTGCGTACAGTTTTGCCTGCCTGCCACATTTCGCTGTCGCGAAGTTCTTTTAACTCCACATCCAGTTTTTCGCGGTAATCAGGTTGGCTGTTTAAGTCGATTGAGCGTTGTGATTCTTTGCCGGTTGCTACGCTGTTATATAATTCTTCAAATACAGGTTTTGTAGCATCGCGGAATTTCTTCCACCAATCCAATGCACCACGTTGAGCAGTGGTTGAGCAATTAGCGTACATCCAGTCCATACCGTTTTCAGCAACCAAAGGCATTAAAGATTGGGTTAACTCTTCAACAGTTTCGTTAAATGCTTCAGATGGTGAGTGGCCATTGCTGCGCAATACATCATACTGTGCTGCAAATACACCCTGGATACAGCCCATCAAAGTGCCGCGTTCGCCGGTTAAATCGCTGAATACTTCTT
Source organism: Mucilaginibacter gotjawali (assembly GCF_002355435.1). NCBI lineage: Bacteria > Pseudomonadati > Bacteroidota > Sphingobacteriia > Sphingobacteriales > Sphingobacteriaceae > Mucilaginibacter > Mucilaginibacter gotjawali. The sequence goes on along the minus strand of NZ_AP017313.1, from coordinate 456,833 downwards.
TTTTGAAATCGGTTTCAAATAAGTAACCGCTTCCTACTGCAATACCTAAGGCGATAACCCTGTCTTTTGCTTTACCAGTCGCATCCTGGAAGATAGCGTAGCTTGAATTTAAGCCACGGCCCTGTAAAAACATCCTGCGCAATGAGGTACCTGATCCTTTTGGTGCAACCAGGAATACGTCAACATCAGCCGGAGGGATAATACCGGTTTGCTCTTTAAACGTGATACCAAAGCCGTGTGAAAAATACAAAGCTTTGCCTGCCGTTAAATGTTTTTTTACGGTTGGCCATAAAGCGATCTGTGCAGCGTCGCTTAATAAATAGCAGATCACAGTTCCTCTTTCAAGGGCTTCTTCAATCTCAAAAAGGGTTTCTCCCGGTACAAAGCCATCATTCACCGCTTTATCCCATGTTTTTGTGCCTTTACGCTGACCAACAATTACGTTGATACCGTTGTCTTTTTGATTGAGCGCCTGGCCAGGTCCCTGAACGCCATAGCCAATTACAGCTACCACTTCATTTTTTAATACTTCCTGTGCCTTTGCTAAAGGGAACTCTTCGCGGGTTACTACGTTTTCTTCAGTTCCGCCGAAATTTAATTTTGCCATCTTAGTTGGTTTAATGATTACACCGATTTTGTTTTGATTGCACCGATGCCTTGTTTTAATTGTATAGTTTTTATTTTTTTGATTTCACCGATTGATTTTGATTTCACCGATTTTTATTTTCACCTTTCACCACTCACTATTCACAACTCACCTATTTCTTTGTTATTATTACTATGCCGGTTGCCCATCCCATTTTTGTTAGGATGATATCGTCGCGACTGTCAAGGTAGGCAATCAGCTGGATTGCTTTCTCTGCATGGCCAGTAGGCCAGTTTTGCTGCGGCAGCATATCATCTATAATATAAATGCCTCCCTTTTCAACCATATCCAGCACTTCATCCAGCAATAGATATTTTCCGGGCCAGGTATCTGCAAAAACAAAGCTGAACTTTTTGCCTGCGTTTTGTTTGATCCAGTCGGCCCCATCGGTACAAATCAGCCTTAACCTTTTATCCACCCCTAAATTCTCTTTGGCGATATTTAAAAACGTTTCATCATTATCAATGGATATTAATGTGGATTTTTCATCCATCCCATCCAAAATCCAGGTGGTTGACAAACCTGTACCCGTCCCCAGCTCCAAAAACTTACCCCCCGGCTTTGTAGCGGCCAGCGTCTTCAGCAAAGAACAAGTAAGCACTTCCGATGGCATGGTAAAACCATTGGCCTCAGTAGCTTCTTTGATCGCGTTGTACGCTAATGGGTATTTTTGTTTAATTTCTTCAAGCATGATGCCGAGCCCCCTAGCCCCCTAAAGGGGGAACAAAACGGGTTTATTATTTATTATTAACTGTTCTTTAATTACTTTAAATCGCCGCCACGCTTCCCCCTTTAGGGGGTCAGGGGGCTTACATCGAGAACACCTTCTGCCCCTGGTTCAAATATTCATTTTCAATCACGTCTTCACCCGGTTCAAGTCTTTCAAATTCCCGCAGTTTCGAGTTAAAGCCTTCGCTGTCCTTGATAATGGCAACACGTGCGCTCCGTACAAATTCTATCAGGCCATAAGGCTGTAGTATGCTGATCAGGTTGTCGGTTTCTTCGCGGTGTCCGGTTGTTTCAAATACCGTGTAGTCCTTGCGGATAACTACCGCCCGGGCGCCGTTCTCGCGAAGCAAACGCTCAACACTTACCTTTTCGGCAATTACATCTGTTGATACTTTATATAAGGCCAGTTCCTGCCAGATCACATCCGCATTGGTATGGTAATATACTTTCAATACCTCTACCTGTTTTTCAATCTGACGGCAAAGTTTCCGTACTACATCTTCTGATTCAGTGATCACGATGTTGAACCTGTGGATGCTTTCGATCTCCGAAGGAGAAGTATTCAAGCTGTCGATATTGATTTTGCGGCGCGTAAAAATGATCGCAATCCGGTTCAAAAGCCCTATCTGGTTTTCGGTGTAAACGGTTATGTTAAATTCCTGTTTTTCCATTTTAATCTTTTTTAAACCCCATAATAGGACGCAAAATTTTGCGTCCCTACGCGTTATTTTAACCTGATCTCACTTACGCTGCATCCCTGCGGTACCATCGGGAATACGTTATTTTCCTTGGTTACCATTACTTCCAGCAGGTAAGCGCCTTTGCTTTCCATCATTTCTTTTAATGCCGGCTGCAAGTCGGCCCTGTCTGAAATACATTTACCGCCAATGCCATAGGCGGCGGCAACTGCTACAAAATCAGGACTTTGAATATCTACAAATGAATACCTGCGTTCGTTAAACAGTTCCTGCCATTGGCGCACCATGCCCAGGAAACGGTTGTTCAGGATAATGATCTTGATATCCACCTTGCTTTGCATCACGGTGCCCAGTTCCTGTAAGGTCATCTGGAAACCGCCGTCGCCGATGATGGCGATCACGTCGCGCTCCTGTGCGCCAAATTTTGCGCCTATCGCCGCAGGCAAAGCAAAACCCATGGTACCTAAACCACCGCTGGTAACGTTGCTGCGGGTTTTGTTGAGATTGGCATAGCGGCAGGCCACCATCTGGTGCTGGCCCACATCGGTTACAATAACCGCATCGCCTTTGGTTAATTCGTTCAGTTGTTTGATTACCTCGCCCATCGTCATTTCGTCCGAGGTGGGGTTTAATTCATCATGAATAACCGCTTCAACTTCCTGGCGGGTAAACTCTTTAAATTTATCGTGCCATTCGGTAAGTACTTTACGTTCTACCAGTTCGGTCAACATCGGCAAGGTTTCTTTACAATCGCCCCAAACAGGCACGGTTGATTTTACGTTTTTGTCGATCTCGGCAGGGTCAATATCCAAATGGATCACCCTGGCCTGCTTTGCATATTTATCCAGGCGGCCGGTAACCCGGTCGTCAAAGCGCATGCCTATGGCAATTAATACGTCGCACTCGTTGGTTAATACGTTAGGGCCATAATTGCCGTGCATACCCAGCATACCAACGTTTAAAGGATGATCTGTGGGGATAGCGCCGGCGCCTAATATGGTCCAGGCCGCAGGGATGCCGCTTTTTTCGACAAAAGCTTTAAATTCCTGCTCGGCGCTGCCTAAAATTACACCCTGGCCCCAAATGATGAACGGCTTTTTAGCCTGGTTGATCAACTCTGCCGCCTGCTGAATATATTGCGGACGAACAATTGGCTTCGGCCTGTAGCTGCGGATATGGTTGCAGGGGGTATAGCCTTCGTAATTAAATTTCTGGATTTGCGCATTCTTGGTGATGTCTATCAAAACCGGTCCCGGTCTGCCGCTTTTAGCGATGTAGAAAGCTTTGGCAATCACTTCAGGGATTTCACTAGCATCGGTTACCTGGTAGTTCCATTTGGTTACCGGGGTGGTAATGTTGATCACATCTGTTTCCTGGAAAGCATCGGTACCTAAAAGGTGTGCAAACACCTGGCCTGTGATGCAAACCAATGGCGTACTATCAATTTGCGCATCGGCTAAGCCGGTTATTAAATTGGTGGCGCCCGGTCCGCTGGTAGCAAATACCACGCCTACCTTGCCCGAGGTACGTGCATAACCCTGGCCGGCATGGATCCCGCCCTGCTCATGGCGGACCAAAATATGGTTCAGCCTGTCATTATAATCATATAAAGCATCGTAAATGGGCATGATAGCACCACCCGGATACCCGAAAATGGTATCTACCCCCTCAATGATCAAAGCGTCAAGCAAGGCTTGTGATCCTGATAATTCCACAGGTGATTTCACCGATTTTTCCGTGATTTCACCGATTTCCTGTGTGCCGATTGTTTGTGTCTCCACTGTATTTATTTTTTGGGATTTCACCGATTTAAAAAAGTGATTTCACCGATTAATATTAGTCGTTTGTTATTGGGTCATGGTAACTGCTTAAACCTTTCAGCTTTCGCCTTTTACCTTTCACCGTCCTTATTCGTCCGTAACACAACCTTCAGCAGCTGTGGTAACGGTTTTTGCATATTTATATAAAACGCCTTTGGTTACCTTTAATGCCGGCTGGATCCATTGTGCTTTGCGGGCAGCGAACTCTTCGTCGCTGATCATTACATTTATGGTGCGGTTAATCGCATCAATAAAAATCCGGTCGTTATCCTTAACAAAGGCAATACCACCCCCGTCATACGCTTCGGGAGTGATGTGACCGACGACGAAGCCGTGGGTACCCCCTGAAAACCTGCCATCAGTAATTAACGCTACCGAACTGCCCAAACCTGCGCCAAATATGGCAGAGGTAGGTTTCAGCATCTCGGGCATGCCCGGTGCGCCTTTCGGCCCAACGTTGCGGATCACCACCACATCGCCCGCTTTAACGCGGCCGCTCTGGATGCCGTGGATCAGTTCAAACTCGCCATCAAATACACGGGCAGGGCCTTCAAAGCTGGTACCTTCCTTGCCGGTTATTTTGGCTACGCTACCACCTTCGGCTATGTTACCGTATAAGATCTGCAGGTGGCCGGTTGCCTTAATAGGGTTTTCAACCGGGCGGATTATTTGTTGTGTTTCAAATTCCAGGTCGGGTACATCCTGCAGGTTTTCAGCAACAGTTTTACCTGTTACGGTTAAACAATGGCTGTGCAGCCAGCTTTGGTCCATGCAGTATTTCATTACTGCTGGCACACCGCCAATTTTGTGGAGGTCCTCCATCATGTATTTACCGCTTGGTTTCATATCTGCCAAAACCGGGATGCGGTTGCTGATGGCCTGGAAATCATCCTGCGTTAGTTTGATGCCCACGCTTTTTGCCATGGCAATTAAATGGAGCACTGCGTTGGTTGAACCGCCCAAAACCATAATGACCACGATGGCGTTTTCAAACGCTTCGCGGGTCATGATGTCTGACGGTTTGATGTCCTTTTCTAATAGGATTTTTATCGCTTTACCGGCTGCTAAACATTCGGCATTTTTCTCATCGCTGATGGCCGGGTTTGATGAAGAGTAAGGCAAGCTCATGCCCAAAGCCTCGATAGCGGCCGCCATAGTATTGGCTGTATAGATGCCGCCGCAGGCGCCTGCGCCGGGGCAGGAGTGTTTGATAATTTCTTTAAAATCGATGTCGTCTATCTGCCCGGCAATTTTTTTGCCCAGGGCCTCAAATGCCGATATGATATTTAAGTCTTCGCCTTTATAATGGCCGGGTTTTATGGTACCGCCGTATACCATTATAGATGGCCTGTTTAAACGGCCCATTGCCATTACAGAGCCAGGCATGTTTTTATCGCAGCCGGGGATGGTGATCAGCCCGTCATAATATTGCCCGCCAACAACTGCTTCGATGGAATCAGCAATGATATCGCGGCTCACCAATGAATAGCGCATCCCTTCGGTGCCGTTGCTCATGCCATCGCTAACGCCTATGGTGTGGAAAACCAAACCAACCATATCCTCTTCCCAAATGCCCTGTTTAACCAGTTTGGCCAGGTCGTTCAGGTGCATGTTGCAGGTATTCCCATCGTAACCCATACTTGCCACGCCTACCTGCGCTTTTTGCATGTCGTCGTCTGTTAAACCAATGCCGTAAAGCATGGCCTGGGCGGCAGGCTGGGTAGGGTCCTGCGTGAAAGTTTTACTGTAGCGGTTTAACTCCGTTGCCTGTATGGTATCGTTAGATGTACTCATTTTATAATGCTGTATCAGCTGTATTTAGTAAAAGAATCTTTATAAAACCTTTTGGTCACCGGGTTTTATAAATTGGTCTTTGTAAGATAGACATACCCCAAAGGAATCGCAAGGATTTAATCAGAAAACTTCAATTGGTATTTAATTCTGTTTATTTTAAATATTCAATATAAAAGTATGAATAATTTACAAATTACAGAATATAATATTTTACAATTTATACCAAAGTTCAAAACGGTATTCGGTATTGATTTTATGCATGCATAGCAAAGTGTCGGTTTTCTGCCTGAAATTGCGTTTTGGGGTGAAAAAGTTGGTGTTTTTGCCAATGAGGGATGATGTGCGGATGGGCGGAATAATAAACTTTGTTATTGCTGGCGTAGCGCGGCAATCGCGAGGCGAACGGGTGGCCGCCGTGCATTCCTTTTGTCTGAACTTGGATGCGTAGGATTAAAGGATTGATAGGATTTTTGCCGCGGATAAAAAGGCAGCTGTTCTTTGCGTTTTAGTCCAAATCCTCAGAAGCAGTATAAACGATTCAGCGCAAATACCATCAACCAAAGTTCATCAATGGAAACTTGTAGCTTGTAGCGTTGCGCAACACGTGCAATACCCTGCAACAAAGCGCAACAAAACTGATAATCAACAATTTAAGTGCTGGCAAAATTTTGTCAGTGACAAAATCTTGTCAGCACTTTTGCCGGGATTACGGCCTCTTATGACCAAAATGCCAGGTGGATCCTTAACTAAACGACATTGATTTGCAGATTGGGGAATTTGTTGATGCCTGGATTGAGGAGAGGGGCGGATAAGGGGATTTAAAAAACTTTGTCATTGCGTAGCGCGGCAATCGCGAGGGGTACGGGTAGCCGCCATGCATTCTTTTTGTCTGAACCTGGATGCGTAGGATTAGAGGATGATTGGATTTTTTGCGGCGGATTGAACTCCCCCCTTCCACGTTGTCGATGTCCTCATCGACAATCTTCGTGATTAGGGGAACGAAGTGCATTTGCTTATGGGTTAATACCTAACAATTGTTGGCATCTCGGTTTGTTGGAGAAAACTTTAGCAAAGGCGGGAAGTTAACGATACCGGCATAAATTATAATCCTTACCCCAGTATTGGACATTGATATTAATTTAAGCGCTTAAATTGTTGAGTATCCAAGTGGCAAACACTTGAACTGGCGAAGAATGATTTTATGCCAGCAAAATTAATTATCGTTTACAGTTCGGGTTGAAGATATATCTTATCACAATTATTAATAGGCGAAAAATGAAGCCAGTCCACACGATCAAAGTATAGTAGAAAAACTGTGGCAAGGAGACCCTCCTAATAACTATCAAAATTACAACGGTCATCAAAAACAAAAACCAAATAATGGCAGCAACAAAAATCCAAGTAGAAAGCCTCCCTCTCCTGTAAACAAGTCGAACAAACTCATTCACTTCGGTTTGAGCTTTAGTCATTTTTAGATTCTGCGATTCTTCTTTGATCATCAATTAATGAAATATAGACAAATATCAGAGTTAAAACAATACAAATCTGAAATGCGACAAATGATGTACATTTAAGAACAAATGTTCAGCAAAGTATCCAAAAAACGATATAAAATGATGGAAATATATTTTGGTTATTCTGGTTGAATATTTAAGGAATTTTGTTATGCCATTTTAACTATATTCCTATGGGAGATGCGCAACCTTAATTCAAAATGTCAACCAACTTTAGAGAAATTTATTACAATTTGTGAGTTTCGCTGAGGCCTTTCATAAAAGCAGATATCGCGCCTAATCAAATAATTGCTTTTATCGCTTTTTAATTTATCTTTATGTTTTATTGAAAATGGCCGTTAAACCAGAAGCAAAACAAGATACGTCGGAAGACGGAAAGGAAAATTGTTTTATCATTACCCCTATCGGTGCAATTGATTCCGAGACATTTAAAAAAACAAAAGGGCTTATTTCGTCCGTCATCGCCCCAATTTTAGAAGAATTTAACTTTAAAGCGGTTCCCGCTTACGAAATAAATAATAGTGGGTCAATAACAAAGCAGATACTCAAAAGTATTTTGAATGATAAATTAGTAATTGCAAACCTAACAAGTTTAAATCCCAATGTCATGTACGAATTGGCTGTTAGACACTCCATTCGATTGCCAATAATTACTATGGCGGAGTACGGGACAATGTTGCCTTTTGACATCAATGATCAACGAACGATTTTCTATCACGACACATTACTCGGTTCAGAAGATGCTAAACCTAGACTACGGGAAGCCATTAAAGCTTCTTTGGCAGATAAAAGTATTGACAACCCAATTTATCAGGTAATAGAAGAAAAAACAATAATACAGGCGGTTAGCGGCAAAGAACAATCTTTTAATGAGTATCTTATAAGGAGGTTAGATCAATTAGAAAATAGTCTGAACTCTAATAAAACCGCATCTTTTATTCACAATGTAAATCCTGATATTAATACCCTTAGCAACCTTTTTAACTCTTCTATTGAGATAGAGTTTGAAGACAACGCAATATCTATAGAAGAAATGTCCAGCATTATCACTAACATCGTTCAAAGTCACCTAAAAGGCTGGATAATGTCTTGGCCCGGAAACGGAGTCGTAATATTACACAGTTTGAAGCCAAAAGATAAAAATTCAATAATTAACGTTATGGCGGCATTGAAAACTGCTAAAGGGTTTCAAATAACAAATGTCCATTAACATTACGTTCATTGATTTGTAAGTTAAAAACCGCTTTGTTCATCGACATGATTGTTAATTTATTGCCCAACCCTCACCCCACCTGCCGCTTATATTCCCTCCTCCAGTCAAAATAACCCCATAGAGCGAGGATGACATACACGCCATACATTATGGCGGTTAGCTCGAGGTGCTTGAAAATGAAGATGCCGATGTAAATAATATTGACAAAGATCCAGATCAGCCAGTTTTCTAAAACTTTACGGGCTAAAAATACCCTGCCCACCAGGCTGCAGGCGGCACAAAAACTATCAAGGAAAGGAAAAGAAGCAGGGGTATATTTTAACAGTGAGCCTAAAATAAAGGTAAAAATAACAACGGCGATACCAGCATAAATAAGCTCCGTTTTGGTAACGATTAAAACAGGGGTTTTTTCTTCTTCATCGGGCGCCTGGCTCCAATAGTACCAACCGTAGATGTTCATGAGCATAAAATAAACCTGCAGGCCCATGTCCGCATATAAATGCGCTTTAAAAAAAATGAAAATGAAAATGCCAACGCTTACAATTGCAATAGGCCAGTTCCAGATATTATTAATGGCCGCCAATGCCACGCACAAAAGCCCGGTGACAACACCGATAATTTCGAGCCAGGTTTGCTGGTGTAACCAATCTTGCAGGAAGTAGATCATATATGTCGCCCAAATATAGATAAAGTTTTAAAAGAGAACAGGTTGAAATTAAGGCCTGAAAATGTTGGTCTGGCACCCGAAGTAATATATGCTAAACGTTTTCCACCCTCTTTGCCGATTTCGGCAGAGAGGGTCAGCAAGCGTAGCGACGCTGGGGTGAGTAAACTCGCCGCCATGCACGGGCGGTAATGTCCGCAGGGTTGACTCACCCGGTCATTGCTACGCTCGACCAGCCCTCTCTGCCGAAATCGGCAAAGAGGGCAAAAAATTGGTTACCTACCAGATCTTCACCCTCTTCTCCGGATCCAACCACATTTTATCGCCCTTTTTAATATGGAAAGCCTCATAAAATTCAGGCACATCGGTAAAAGGGCCGTTTACGCGCATAAAGCCGGGCGCATGTTCATTGGTGAGGATCTGGCTTAACAGGGCTTCCTTTCTTTCCTGTCCAAGCCATCCCAGCGAATAACCCAGGAAAAACCGCTGAACCGGGGTTAACCCGTTAATGGGTTTACCCTCTTTATACTGGTCGGTTTTTTTAAAAGCATCTAGGCCGATTACAATTCCACCCAGGTCGGCAATGTTCTCGCCTAAAGTTGCCTTGCCGTTTACATGCTGCCCGTAAATACTGTAGCCGTTAAACTGGCCGACAAGCATTTGGGCGCGTTTGGCAAATTTTACCGAATCCTGCGGCTGCCACCATGCTTTTAAATTACCTTTCGCATCGTACTGCCGGCCCTGGTCATCAAAACCATGGGTCATTTCGTGGCCTATAGTGGATGCCGCTGCATAGCCGTATACTACCGCGTCGTCAATATCTTCATCCTTAAATCCCGGTATCATAAACTGCGCCGCCGGCAATACAATTTCGTTATTTGACGGATTATAATAGGCGTTATAAGTTTGCGGTGTTATGCCCCATTCGGTACGGTCAACCGGCTTACCCAGTTTATTGGCATCAAAGCGGTGCCAAAAATTGTTGGCACGCATCACATTTAATGCAAAGGGTCCGCGGTCAATGGTCAGCGTCGAAAAATCTTTCCAATGGTCGGGGTAACCCACTTTAGGCATTACTTTGGCCAGCTTGTCATAAGCCTTTTGTTTGGTTTGTTCGCTCATCCAGTCCAATTTCCCAATGTGCTCTTTAAAGCTGGCGCGCATCGCTTCCACCAGATCAACATAACGTTTCTTCGTTTTTTCGGGAAAATATTCTTTCACAAACAATTGCCCGAGCACTTCGCCCATCAAACCATTTTCGTTATCAATCACCCGTTTCCATCGCGGCAACTGTTCTTTTACACCATATAATATAGTTCCGTAAAACCTGAAGTCCTCCTGGTCAAAAGGTTTGCTCAGGTTTGAGGCAAAGGCCGATACCAGGTTTTTGCGCAGGTAATTTTTCCAGTCGTCTATGGTAAATAGGGTAAGGGCCTTGTTAAGCGCCCGGTAATATTCAGGCTGCCCCACAATTACGGTGTCCACATTTTTATAGTCCATTTTTTCGAACGTGCCCTTCCAATCGATAGCTGGCGTAAGTTTGGTTAAACCCCCGAGCGGCATTTTATTATAATTATGATAAGGGTCGCGCAGATCCTCCAGCTTTCGCGAACTATCAGCTAAAAACCTCTCCAATTCATAAGTTTTTTTGGTGGCTGAAGCGGCTTCCGGCCCGGTCAATCCCAAAAGGTTAAAAACAATAGGCAAATGTTTTTCCTGGTAATCGGTGCGGATAGCTACGCTATGCGGATCAGCGTTAAAATAATAATCGCGGTTGGGTAAGCCTATGCCACCCTGGAACAGCTGCAGCATGTTTTTATTACTATTTTTTGCATCCTGCCCTATACCGCAGGCAATGGGTGTTTCAACACCAATTGTCTGCAAATGCGCAAATTCATCAACCAGGTCGCTAATGTTTTTTAGGCTATTAATCTTGTCAAGTTCAGGCTTAAGCGGATCAATACCTTGTTTTTCAATAGCAACCGTGTCCATCCCGCTGTAATAAAAATCGCCGATCATTTGCGAGCTGGTTCCTTTTTCAGCATTGGCCTTTAACGCTTCAAGGTTTAATTTCTTAAGGCGGTCCCTTAATTCTTCTTCCACCACATTGCCTATACCCCATGAAGGATAAGCCGCCGGGATCGGGTTCTTTTTCAGCCAGGCGCCATTGGCATAATTAAAAAAATCGTCTCCCGGCTTTATTGTGGTATCTATATTTTTTATGAGAGCATCGTTTGCTGCATAGTTCTTTTGTGCGTTATTGCACGAAACAACTGCCAGGGTACATACTGCAGTTGCCAGCAAGGTCCCGAAAATCCGTTTTTTTGTCATCTGAATCGTTTATGTGTAGGTAATAAAATACAAGTCTTGTATGAAATAACAGACAATTCCCGGCCAAATACCCCCTATTTACGGTACTGTCCGGAAAATTGAATAATAATATCGATGATATGGTCAGTTCTGTTTTATGATTAATAAGTTCAATCGTTATCTGAAAAAAATTAAAAAATAGTCATTTATCAAATCTGCAAAAAGGCATTAAGGGTATTAATTCATTCTAAATCAGCTGTAAAATCCAGTAATACAAGTATAAACTTTTCAAATACGATATCATAATAGTTAAAAGTAAAATTTTAAGTACACTTTATTAAGGCACCGTAGCAGTTTACACTTTTGCCGGGAAAATGGGATGACTTTAACCGTTTGAAAAAATTATGGCTTAACATTTGTTATAATTTTATCGGCCCTGCAACATCTGTGAAAAAATAAAGATATACATCTACCTATGTAAAAACTTTAAATTGAATTTCTCAGACGCCCAAGCTGAGGTTTTTTTGTTCTTTGTTTTGGGTTTAATCAATAGTTTAAATTAATTAGGGGAAAGGGAGCTTCAAAAAGGCTCTCTTTTTTATGTCCTATTTTTTACTATGCATGCATAATATTATGTTTGTGTTTTAAATCTGCTTATCATGTATTTTCAATTCACAGAAGAACAAGAAATGATCCGCCAGGCGGCGCGGGATTTTGCACAAACCGAACTTAAGCCGGGCGTAATTGAACGCGACGAACACCAAACCTTCCCCGCCGAACAGGTAAAGATGCTGGGCGAACTCGGTTTTTTAGGGATGATGGTATCGCCTGATTATGGCGGCGCAGGTATGGACGCCATCTCCTACGTTTTGGTAATGGAAGAATTATCAAAAATTGATGCATCCACTTCCGTTGTTGTTTCTGTTAATAATTCATTGGTTTGTTACGGGCTCGAAAAATATGGCAGCGAGGCCCAGAAACAAAAATACCTGGTACCGCTGGCCAAAGGTGAAAAGATAGGCGCGTTTTGTTTGTCCGAACCGGAGGCAGGATCTGATGCTACCTCCCAGCGCACCACCGCTATTGATATGGGCGACCATTATTTATTGAACGGCGTAAAAAACTGGATCACCAATGGAAACTCTGCATCAACTTACCTGGTTATTGCGCAAACCGATGCCAGCAAACGCCACCATGGCATTAACGCCCTGATTGTTGAACGCGGCATGGAAGGTTTTACAGTGGGGCATAAAGAAAACAAACTGGGTATCCGCGGATCAGACACGCATTCATTAATGTTTACTGATGTGAAGGTGCCCAAGGAAAACCGTATCGGCGAAGATGGCTTCGGGTTTAAGTTTGCCATGAATACTCTGGATGGCGGCCGTATTGGCATCGCCTCACAGGCTTTGGGCATTGCATCAGGCGCTTATGAACTGGCGATGGCCTATGCCAAAGAACGCAGGGCATTCGGGAAAACCATCGCCGATTTACAGGCTACTCAATTTAAACTGGCGGATATGGCTACCGAGATAGAGGCTGCCCGCCTGCTGTGCCTTAAAGCTGCATGGCTGAAAGATAAAGGGCTGCCCTATGCCCAGGCCAGTTCGATGGCGAAACTTTATGCATCAGAAGTAGCGATGCGCACTACCGTTGAGGCAGTGCAGATCCACGGCGGTTATGGCTTTGTAAAGGAATACCACGTGGAGCGTTTAATGCGCGATGCCAAGATCACCCAGATCTATGAAGGGACCTCGGAAATTCAGCGGATTGTAATATCCCGCGAGGTGTTGAGATAAATTGATCAAATTTTAATACGTTTGAATATGCTATTAAAAACACGACATATTCTATCGGCATTATTTATTTGCTCCATAATTTATACCGCATCGGCACAAACAAAATTACCAACCGGTGTCTGGCGCGGCGCCTTAAAAAACTCGGCCGGCGGCCAACTCCCTTTCAATTTTGAGGTGAAGGATACCGCGGGCGCACAGCAATTGGCCATAATTAATGGCGACGAACGTTATAAAGTAACAGCCATTAAATCAAAGGGTGATTCGGTTTTTATACACATGCCCTTGTTTGATTCGGAATTTAAATTGAAACTGGATGCATCAGGCTTAAGCGGAAACTGGATAAAACATTTAGGTAACAGCGATGCGATAATGGCTTTTAACGCCGTGCCAAATACAACCTGGCGCTTTTTTAAAGACCCGGAAAAACCCGCGTATGATATCAGCGGGCGCTGGTCGGCTATATTTGGCGGAGGCGACACCCGGGATACTTTGGTGGGAGAGTTTAAACAAAGCGGTGCTAAATTAACCGGCACCTTTTTAAGCACCAGCGGCGACTACCGCTATTTGGAAGGTACCGTTGCCGGCAACCAAATGTATTTATCGTGCTTTGATGGCGGCCATGCCTACATCTTTACCGCAAAAATTAACGACGATAAAACATTAAGCGAAGGCAAGCAGTATTCAGGCTTCTCAGGCCTGGATACCTGGAGCGCGGTGAAGGATGCTAATGCCAAATTGCCTGATGCTTATTCGCTCACCGCATTAAAACCCGGCTACAAAAAGATAGCTTTCACCTTTAAAGACATTAACGGCAAAGAAGTATCCTTAAGCGACGCCCGATTTAAAAACAAGGTGGTTATTGTACAGATCCTGGGCTCGTGGTGCCCTAACTGTATGGACGAAACGAATTATTTTGTAAGCAGCTATTATCCCAAATACCATAATAAAGGGGTAGAAGTGATCGGCCTGGCCTATGAGCGCACCACCGATTTTGCCAAATCGCAACGCACCCTGCAGCAAATGAAAACGCACTTTAATGTACCCTATCCATTACTGATCACCGGCTTTACCCCTGCTGCCGGCGACGCACAAAAAAGCCTGCCCATGCTGGCCGATTTTAAGGGCTTCCCTTCTACCATCATCATTGATAAAAAAGGCGAAGTACGTAAAATCCATACCGGCTTCAGCGGCCCGGGTACCGGCGTTTATTACACCGAATTTATTGATGAGTTTCAGAAACTGACGGAAGATCTGCTGGCGGAGAAGTAATTGGGTCATTTGCTTCGCGCCATTGGGTCATTAGGTCATTGGTTGGGCGGATATACCATACAAAAAACTTGAACAAACCTAAAAATCATGTCATGCTGAGCTTGTTTCAGCATCCACACGCTTAGCCGCGCGCTAAGTAACCGGGCGCTGAGCCGCCCGTTGGTGGTGCACCTGTCATTCACTTACCTTTCACTGGGTTACCTGTCTATGAGATCCCGAAACAAGTTAGGGATGACATATAGGAAGCTATTTTTGTCATTGGCTCATTGGATGACCGGCGAAAGTGAAGAACGTAGCTGATAGATGCCTTCAATAATCCTTCCTTATTTTTTCAGCGGCAAATATGCTGTCGGCCTGCTGGCGGGTGATGGTGTCGGCACGCCTGCCTGCATCATCGTGATAATAATAATAGAAAACAGAATCGTTTAGCCGGCCTCTCCCGAATTGAGTTTCAATCATCACCTCCCTTTTATTACCATGCTGGCTTGTAAGGCCATAGTAATCTAACTCCTCTTCTATTACACAACCAGTATCAATATATATGTATTTTTTTTGATGCCCTATCAAACTGTCGGCTGGCGCCCAACGCACCCGGCCTTCGCTGCTTTCTTTTATTTGCCATTTTTCAGGAATTACAGGTATGCCCAGGTTTCGTCGTTTCGTGTTAAATTGAGGCCCGAATTGAGCCTGGCAAACGTTTCTTTTATAGGCTTTGATGTCATCATAACCGGGAATGCAGAAGATAATAACCATCATTAAGGCACTGAGAAATATCTTGCGGGGCCGTTCAATTCCTTCCAAAATACCACGCACGATATATGCTATTACCATAAATAAAAAGCTTGCGAGTTCAGCAATTAACCAGCCAAGGGATATTATTTTAATATAGATCAGTATATAAATCCATAACAATAAAAAAAGGATTGTAAAGCATAGAGAAAGTTTTTTAAATATTTTCATGGCGTAGGGCAATGTCATTAAGTTAAGGAATATTAATATCGAACACCCAATGCCGAATATTGAATAATGAAGTAAGAAACTTCGAAATTCGACATTCAAAATTCATTATTCGATATTAATTCCCTTCACTTTTTCCTTAACTTAATGACATTGGGCGTAGGGTCAAAGGCTTAGCCGGTTTATGGCAGCTCAAATCTAAGTAAATAATATAATTGATTTAGGTAGATAGGGACATTGCTTATCATCTATCCAACCAATGACCTAATGACGCTCCTTGTTCCATCTGTCATCCGTCGGCCCACCACACTATGCTTCGAGAGCCTCAGCATGACACCTTCGCGTTACTTCATTTCTCTTGCGAAACGCTATCCACCCACCCAATGACCTAATGCTCCAATAACGTTCCTTGTCCTACCTGTCATCCGTCAGCCCACCACACCATGCTTCGAGAGCCTCAGCATGACACCCCTTTTGCCCCAGATAATACCACACGCTATCCAAACCATCCAATGGCTCAATGACCTAATGACTCAATGACCTTATGACGCAAAGCTAATGACCCAATGACTTAATGCCCCAAAGACAAAAACCCAATCAATTTTTCCACTGCCCTGGCGCGGTGGCTGATGCTGTTCTTTTCCTCCATGCTCATTTCGGCAAAGGTGATATCGTAACCATCAGGCTGAAAAATCGGGTCGTAACCAAAACCTTGGGCGCCTGCGCGTTCATGGCGGATGGTGCCTTCTACTGTGCCTTCAAAAAAATGCTCTTCGCCGTTCCATATCAGGGAGATCACGGTACGGAAACGGGCTTTACGCTTGGTTTCGCTGGCTAATTTTGCCAGCACTTTATCCATATTGGCTTCATGGTCGCCGTGGGTGCCTGCATACCTGGCCGAGTAAACGCCGGGTTCGCCGTTAAGGGCGTCAACTTCCAGGCCGCTGTCATCGCCAAAACAATCCAGTTTATATTTTTGGTAGATATAGTGGCTTTTTATAGCTGCATTTTCCCTGAAGGTATGCCCCGTTTCGGGGATGTCCTCATCGCAGCCAATATCATTAAGGGTTAATAATTTTATCTGGCTGCCAACTTTGGCCGCTACTTCATCCAGCTTATGGCGGTTATTGGTTGCAAAAACTAATTGCCGCATACTATTACCATTGTTTCATTTGTTCCCAAAATACCTTTTTCATCTCGTTGTTATCCATCATTTCATCAAAACTGAAAGTGAATAAGGTGCGGGCGTTACCTACCTGTACCTGTTGATTAACCGCCGGAGCAGCAAGCCCTTTGGGCAAAGCGTGCCTGCCCATGATCAGCAGTTTTTGAGGCTTAAAATAAGTTAGCAATTGCTCAAATACTGTTTCCTTGTAATTGGCCAGGTTCAAAATCGCTACATCATCCTGTTCAAAACCCAGTCGTTTCAGCGTATTTTCAAGCGCGGTTAAATACGGGGCGGGCATACACTCAAGCCCGGGGTAAAAAACCAGGATCAGGCAATGTTTTTTATGCTTGCCGAGGTAATTAAAATCAGGTGCAGGCGTTTCAATTTGGTGTACAGGCGCTTGTAAAACAGGTTCAGGCACATTTGCAGGGATTTCGGCAACAGGCTTAACTATTTTGTCATTATTTAACAGGTAAAGGTCATCCTGGAGTATAAAACTAAAAGCAACAGGGTTTTCTATTCTCACTTTAACAAATTTTAACAAAAGTAACTAAACAGTTTGACGCATTATCAGCATATTCGCACAATTATAGCTGCCGCTAATCAATTCCGGTTAAATGTTCAGCTATAATTAATAAATTTTACCGAAATTCGGAGTTTTTAACGCGCCCGGCAAACCGGGTTAAGTTTTATTAGTATCGAGATACATGAGAAAGTTTGGGTTAGTCCTTTTAAGTTTTACATTATTCATATCCCTTGCCCGTGCGCAACAAAAGCATACGCTTGATAAAATAGCGGCGGTAGTGGGTGGCAGCATTATCCTGCAATCGGATATTGAGTTAAAATATGCCACCTATCTTGCGCAGGGCAATCCGGCAAACCCTGCTGTAAAATGCCAGATAGCGCAAAGTTTTGTTACACAAAAACTATTGGCGGCGCAGGCTATTATTGACAGTATTGATGTGAAGGATGATGAAGTTGACGCCGATATTGACCGCCGTATGCGCGGTATGATAGGCCGTGCCGGCAGCCAGGACAGGCTGGAGCAATTTTTAGGCCGCTCCGTTATTCAATATAAAGACGAAATACGCCCTGACATTAAGGAAGAGCTGATCGCCCAAAAAATGCAGCAAAAAATCACTTCCGATGTTAACACCACACCGGAGGACATAAAAAAATTCTTTAACACCATCCCTAAAGATAGCCTGCCAACCTTTAACAAAACGGTTGAGGTGGGCGAGATCCAGTTTAACCCGAAATTAAACGAAACTGAAAAAGCCTATTTCCGTGCAAAGGCACAGGATTTATTGGATCGTGTAAAAAAAGGGGAAGATATGGGCGCTTTGGCCCGCCTGTACTCACAGGATCCGGGTTCGTCATTACAGGGCGGCGATATGGGCTTTGCCGATCGCAGCACTTACGTAAAGGAATTTACTGCCTGGGCCTTCAGGCTTAAAGCCGGAGAACTTTCGCCGGTGTTTGAAACAGAGTATGGCTTTCACTTTTTACAGGTGCTTGAACGCCGCGGCGAACAGGTGCATGTACGGCATATCTTAATTATCCCAACAGTAACTGACGCCAGCCTGCAAAGGGCAAAGGCAAAAGCCGATAGTGTTTATGACTTTTTGACAAAGAATAACAAAATATCTTTTTCAAACGCTGCCGCTTATTACTCGGACAATAAAGACACAAAATATAACGGTGGTATGATGCTGAATGCATCTGACGTTGAAACCCGTACCACTTATATCCCGACAGATAAACTTGATCCGCAGGTAGCACTTGTAGTTGACACCATGAAAGTGGGCAGCATGTCAAAACCGCTGCTGTTTACTGATGCTGCCGGAAAAAAGACTTATAAAATTTTGTACCTTAAATCAAGCACCAACGCCCATAAGGCAAACCTGGTAGATGACTATCCCAAAATAAAGGAATATGCCACCAACGATAAAATTAACCGTAAGGTGAGCGAGTGGTTCCAGAAAAGGCGTAAGCAAACTTTTATTAAGATTGATCCGGAATACCAGCAGTGTACCAATATGAAAGGATGGGCAAGCCCCGTTGACGAAAGCATGGTAACTACAACCCCGGCAGAAGTTAAACCTTAACCATAATATGCAACACCGTACCGAAGTAGAGGCTGCTGATGCTTTAAGGCAGGCTTATCAGCAAATAAGCGCCGAAATAGGCAAAGTAATTATTGGCCAGCAGGAAGTATTAAAATTTGTACTGATCTCTATCTTTAGTAACGGACATTGTTTGCTGGTTGGTGTGCCAGGCCTGGCCAAAACCCTGCTGGTACAAACCGTTGCCCAGGTATTGGACCTTGATTTTAAGCGCATACAGTTTACCCCCGACCTGATGCCTTCGGACATTATCGGTTCGGAGATTTTGGGCGAGGACCGTAACTTTAAATTTATACCCGGCCCGGTGTTTGCAAATATCATCCTGGCTGATGAGATTAACCGTACCCCGCCAAAAACCCAGGCCGCCCTGCTGGAGGCCATGATGGAAAAATCGGTAACAGCAGCGGGCATCACCCATCGGCTGGCGCAGCCGTTTTTTGTTTTAGCAACACAAAATCCTATTGAGCAGGAAGGTACCTATCCGCTGCCCGAGGCGCAGCTTGATCGTTTCATGTTTAACGTAGCCCTTGATTATCCTACTTTCCAGGAAGAATTGCTTGTCGTAAAAAATACCACCAGCAGCCAAAAAACAGAAGTAAAAAAACTACTCAGCGCCGAACAGATCATTTACTTTCAGCAATTGGTTAGGAATATCCCGGTTACTGATAACGTGCTTGAATATGCGGTTAAACTGGTTGCCAAAACCCGCCCCAATGGCGAAATGGCCGCACCACAGGTAAAACGCTTGTTAAACTGGGGCGCTGGCCCCCGTGCTTCGCAATTTTTGATATTAGGGGCTAAATGCCATGCCGTGATCAACGGGAAATATTCTCCGGACATTGAAGATGTACAGGCCATTGCCAAACCCATACTCCGCCACCGCATTGTACGCAGCTACCATGCCGAAGCCGAAGGGCTTTCAGCTGATGATATCATCGAAGGGCTGTTTTAATTGCGGAATGCTGATTGCTGAATGAGCTTAATCTGCAATGGGAGCTGTAGATGCCCTGACGCTCACAGACCAATAATCCCTGCTCTTTTGTCCCCGGCTTTAAAATGGATAAATGCTTCGGCAGCTTTAACGCCGGCTTCCAGCCCCCTGAATTCTTCCAGCGGTTTAAAATAATTGTTATAGGTATTTACCGGGTCCTGCGTTTGGTGTGCAAACATAGCCTGCTTTTTCTTTTCCTGTTCAGCGGTAATATCAACATAATCAGTCGGTGTAAAGGCCATAGTTTCAACCCCGGTATTTACCTCGTAAAAGTATAGATCAAACTTTCTGCCCGATCGCACCCAGGCAGTTAAGCCTAATAGTCCGGTAACCTGGTGATCGCGGTGCGCGTCAACTGGCCATTGGGTAAAAACAATATCAGGGGTTAAGGCCGCCAGCATTTTCGTCGCTTTGTCGTTCCATTCTTTATTCAAAATACTGTCACCATCAATCTGCCCGGCAAACTGTGGTGTCGCGTTTACTATTTTGCAGGCGGTTTCTGCTTCTTTGGTTCGCAGCGCTGCCATCCCGGCATGGGTTTTATTTGGATCGCTGGCTTCACCACGGGTAAGGTATAAAAAGGTAACGCTGTGCCCGGCTCCACTGTATTTAGCCATGGTGCCGCCGCAGCCAAACTCAGGGTCGCCCGGGTGGGCGCCCAGGCAAACTATGTGCAGTTTTTTACCGCCGGTGTTTACCTTTTTTAGCGGCTTAAATGGTTTTGCATCTGCATTTACCAAAGGAGCAAGGGTAAGGCTACCTAATGTCAAAGCCGAAAGTTTAATAAAATCGCGCCGGGCCGGTTTGTTTTTTTCCATAGATTAAATGTAGATTATTTATAATAATGTAGTATATCTTATATTTTGACCATACCTCTTTTCATTAAGTTGATTCAATGAGCATAATTAAGCGATATATTAGTACCATCATTACAAACCAACATCGCCTAAATGGAAAGAAAAACAATAACAGCGGGCTTTTTAAGTACGATTTGCTGGTTAGATACGGCTGTTGTTGATTGGGCTTCAGCGGGACAATTGTATTCGCTGGATGGAAAGGAAAAGCAACTTGGAAAATATCATTACGGATATAATTTCGACAGCTCCATTGTTTCATCTGATGGTCAATATGCATTTATATATAAAAAACTTGAAACAAAAGGATTGCTATTAAAAAATGGTGAACTCCTTAGGGAAATAAACAGGTCATATTATTATGCTGATGTATATGAATATCCCGCAGCATTCGTTACTGTCAACTACAAAACTTATTTAGTGCATTGTCCATTGGAATATAGCAGACTTGATTTTGAAGATGTAGAAACCGGAGAATTGATAACTGATATACCGGGACGAAAACCATCCTATGTATTTCATTCCAGGTTAGAAATTAACGCCCCAAATACTTTTTTAATGAGTAAGGGTTGGTGCTGGCATCCAACGGATGTTGTACAAGTTTTTAATATAGACGCGTGTATTAATAATCCATTGCTTCTCGATAAATCAATTTTAAGTCCGAATATAGATGTTGAGGTTTGTACTGCAAGTTTTATAAATGACTCAAAAATTATGATTGGCACATCAGATGAGGCTTATGATGATGAAAATCTTAATCTTCCCCTGAAGCACGTAGGTATTTGGGATATAGGGTTAAATGAAGTGACTAATTTTGTAAAAATAAAAGGAGAATTTGGAAATTTATACCCCATTAACGACAAGTTTTCCTGGGATACTTTTAAATTTCCGAAAATAATAAATCTAGATAACGGCGAAATTGTAGACAAAGACGAGTCCATATATAGTGGAGAGCAAAACTCAAGTATGATAGGACATGATTCATTGAAATATCCTCAGATCGTATTTAACAAGCAAACAAAACAACTGGCGATAAAGGGTGATGGAAAAATAGAAATCCTCACACCTTCAAACGTATTTTTAAAGGCAGAGATGTTAAGAAGTCAATGACAAATTTTATCGAAAACAAATAGGATTAAAAAATGAAACTACTCCAAACTCAACCTAATAAAATTTCTATATTGGTGTTGACATTCTTAATAATTGTGCAAGCTGTGAAGGCACACAAATCAAATCCCGTGTCCCGCGACACTGTCTTTTCCCCCCACTCCGTCCTCAAAATAATGAAACGGGTTGGCGACTGGCAATTACAATACTGGCAAACCAAAGGTTTCACGCACAAAAAAACCGATTGGACAAATGCTGCTTTGTATACCGGCCTTTTTGATTTGAGTAAGGCAAGCGGCGATGAAAGGTACGATAATAAACTGATAGAAATTGGTAATGAGGTGAACTGGAACACAGGAAACAACCGCCTGATGGCTGATGATTATTGCGTTGGGCAAACCTATTCGCTGTTGTATATGAAATACAAACGGCCCGAAATGATCGCCCCTTTTCAACATTTGGGGGATAGTATTGTTAGCCTCCCCTTTACTGAGTCACTGGAGTGGAAGAATAACATCCAGGATCGCGAATGGGCCTGGTGCGATGCCTTGTTTATGGGGCCAACGGCATTGGCTTATTTATCATCTGCCACCGGCGACCGGAAGTACCTGGATAAAGCTACCACCCTCTGGTGGAAAACCACCGCCTATTTGTACGACCCGCAGGCGCATCTTTACTCGAGGGATGGCAGTTACCTGGACAAGAAAGAAAAGAATGGTGAAAAAGTATTTTGGTCGAGGGGAAATGGATGGGTTTTGGCAGGGCTGGCAAGGTTGCTTGAAAATATGCCTGCCAATTACACCGGGAGGGAAAAATTTGTTAGCCTGTTTAAAGATATGGCGGCAAAGATCGCTTCCTTACAGCAGCCCGATGGAAGCTGGCACGCCTCATTGTTAGACCCGGCGAGCTATCCTATTAAAGAATGCAGCGGAACCGGCTTTTATTGTTATGCTATTTTGTGGGGAATGAACCACGGGCTATTAAATAAACAGCAATATTTGCCGGTAGCCAAAAGGGCCTGGCTGGCAATGGTCACCGCCGTTAAACCCAACGGAATGTTAGGCTATGTACAACCCATAGGAGGCAGCCCTGATAAAGTGACAGAAGATAGTAACGAGGTTTATGGTACCGGCGCCTTTTTACTTGCAGGCGCTCAACTATACCAATACCTGGATGAGCATTAAGAATTTTATAAACTAAAAGTTGCAGGTAAATTTCCCCTGCAACCGTTATTTTAAAAAATTAATTATAATGCCCCGGAACCCATACACGGCCTCCCCTTGGTCCATAATTATAATGGCCGCGAACCCAACCTTCGCGGTGTACAACACAAGAATTTAAACTTGCCGCTACCACCAGTAGCAATGCAAAATATTTGATCGGTTTCATAATGATGATTTTTATATAATGGTTATTATTAACGTTATTTTATAATACAATACAAAATAGGTGCCACCTGCAGATTAACCGGTTTATTTGCAATATGTTACGTATAAGAGGCATGGAACTTATATTACCCTGTATTCCTTATTATAAAAAGATGTAGCAATTACCAAACAAACTATTTTTTTATCTGGTTAAATAAAACAGATATCCGGAGGGATGGCATGAGCTATTTATAGGCGCGGTAAAAGAAAAATGCAGTGATCAGAATGATCAGGAAAACAATAACCCCGCGCAGTACTTGCTGATTTAACCTGCGCGCATAGTAAGCGCCGGCATAACCACCTATGGTAGTAGCTACCAGCATAATACAGGTTTGGGTCCACCAGATCTTGCCCGAGATGATGAAAATAATAACAGCGATGGAATTGGCTGCTCCCACCAATAGCGTTTTGTTGACGTTGATGAGCTTGATATCGGTTAATCCGAAAACACTCCATACGGCCATCATCATAATGCCCGCTCCGCCGCCAAAATACCCACCGTAAATCCCTAAAATAAATTGTGCAATAATCAGGGAACTCCGGCTGATCGTAAACCGGCTTTGCAGCAGCCGGCCTGCCTGTTTTCCAAAAATAAATGTCAGCGAGCCGAATAATATCAGCCAGGGGATGATCTTATCAAAATTCTTAGACGGTGTCAGAATCAGCAGGAACGCGCCGATACAGCCACCCGTTAGCGAAATAATGATGAGTGCTTTTAGCGAGATCTTTTCAAAACTTTTAAAATCTTTACGATAAGCATAGACGCTTGCAAGCGCACCGGGGAATAACGCAACCGTGCTGGATGCATTTGCCTGAACCGAGGGTAAACCTGCATAAATTAATACCGGCATACTGATAAAAGTGCCGCCGCCGGCCACAGCGTTGATCATTCCGGCAAACAAGCCTGCAGCCAGCAAAAACAGGTCAGTAGATACAGCGTGCGACGGGGGAAATATATTACCAATAAGCAGTAGAATATGCGCCATCTTAATGAACATCCCTGTTAGGGGAAAGGGTTAAAGGCGCAAAGATGCATATTATAGTTTTTTCAATTTCAACAATAAAGTCACAAAAAATTATTAAAATATCGGCGGCAATTGTTTTTATTTGCAGGACAAACCAATATTCGACTAATTTTATTTAATACAATCCATTATGAGCGATCTAACAGAAAACGATAAACTAAAGGCTGAACAACTGGCGCGGGTAATTGATCTGAATGCCAAACTTTTAAGCAATGCAGCTTCAACTTATGCCTACAATAAAATAAACAACCTGTTACTGATGCAGGTGCTGGCAAAAGTGGAAAACCGCGACCTGGAAGAGATCCGCAATAATGTGGAACGATATATCGCCCAGTTTACCGACGAGTATTTGAAGAAAAACTCGTAGGTGGAGATTAGCGGCCGGAGATTAGGGATTAATTTTTTGCTATCCCGCCATCCGCAGCACACTGTATTTGCTATCAATGGCTTGTTTGCTGATTGCATAATACCAATACTAAATTCCATGGGTATTTAAATCTAATAAGCTTTCGACCGCCCTGGTGTATAACGCCAGGGCTTTTTCATTGTAGTTTAGGTGATGAACCCGGCTTACTGTTGTTGGTTGGTGTATGACGGCGATGGGAACAAAAAAAGGCTATAAAACAAGAAACCCCTGGTTCTTTAGAACTAAGGGTCTTGATCCGCCTTTTGGCGGACGCAGTAAGATTTGGCACCGACCTACTCTCCCATCCGTCTTTCAGCCGGACAGTACCATCGGCTCCGGCGGGCATAACATCCGTAAAAGATGGCACTAAAACAAGGAACCCCTAGTTCGTTTGAACTAAGGGTCTTGATAAGATTTGGCACCGACCTACTCTCCCACATTTTACTGCAGTACCATCGGCTCTGGCGGGCTTAACTTCTCTGTTCGGAATGGGAAGAGGTGGACACCGCCGATATAGGCACCTGAATATTTTTTGGTTCATTGGTTCATTAGTTCAATTGTTCATTGGTATGAGCATGTTGGCTAATGTACCTAACCAGTATTTTTATTTTGTTTGTTGTCTTTTGTTTACTATCCCGCAGTTACCAATGAACTACTGAACCAGTGAACTAATGAACAAACTTAAACATAATTGAAAGAAGTAAGTAGATTGAGAAAACAACAATATTAGTGTTGAGTGATTAGAGCCTTAAGTTTAGCGAACAGGACAAGTCCTAATCTCTATTCTCTGATCTCTAATCACTATTATTACCTGCTATGAGAAAGCTTCGGGCGATTAGTATTACTCGGCTATGATGTCACCACCTTTATACCTGTAACCTATCAACGTAGTAGTCTGCTACGACCCTCAATGGAAGTCTCATCTTGTGGCTAGTTTCGCACTTAGATGCTTTCAGCGCTTATCTATTCCCAACGTAGCTACTCTGCAATACAGCTGGCGCCATAACAGATTCACCAGAGGTTAGTCCAACCCGGTCCTCTCGTACTAAGGTCAGCCCCACTCAAACTTCCTGCGCCCACAACAGATAGGGACCGAACTGTCTCGCGACGTTCTGAACCCAGCTCGCGTGCCACTTTAATGAGCGAACAGCTCAACCCTTGGGACCTTCTCCAGCCCCAGGATGTGACGAGCCGACATCGAGGTGCCAAACCTCCCCGTCGATATGAGCTCTTGGGGGAGATCAGCCTGTTATCCCCAGCGTACCTTTTATCCTTTGAGCGATGGCCCTTCCATGCAGAACCACCGGATCACTATATCCGTCTTTCGACCCTGATCGACTTGTCTGTCTCACAGTCAAGCAAGCTTATGCTATTGCACTCCACGTACGGTTACCAAGCGTACTGAGCTTACCTTTGAAAGCCTCCGTTACCTTTTTGGAGGCGACCACCCCAGTCAAACTACCCGCCAAACAATGTCCTCCGCTATGCGGAGTTAGACACCAGATACAGAAAGGGTGGTATTTCAACGTTGACTAACTGACTCCTAGCGAAGCCAGATCACAGTCTCCCACCTATCCTACACATCCTGTAGCCGATTTCAATGTTAAGTTGTAGTGAAGGTGCATGGGGTCTTTCCGTCCCGTTGCGGGTAACCGGCGTCTTCACCGATACCACAATTTCACCGAGCTCATGGCTGAGACAGCGCCCAGATCGTTACACCATTCGTGCAGGTCGGAACTTACCCGACAAGGAATTTCGCTACCTTAGGACCGTTATAGTTACGGCCGCCGTTTACTGGGGCTTCGATTCAATGCTTCGAATTGCTCCTAACATCCCCTCTTAACCTTCCAGCACCGGGCAGGTGTCAGGCCATATACGTCATCTTTCGATTTTGCATAGCCATGTGTTTTTGTTAAACAGTCGCCTGGGCCTTTTCACTGCGGCTTCATTGCTGAAGCGCCCCTTCTCCCGAAGTTACAGGGCCATTTTGCCGAGTTCCTTAGCCATGATTCACTCGAGCACCTTAGGATTCTCTCCTCGACTACCTGTGTCGGTTTACGGTACGGGTATTCATAATCTGAAGCTTAGCGGGTTTTCTTGGAAGTATGATTACCTGAACTATCCCCTTACCCGAAGGCTCAAGGTACTATCAGCTTTCAGCAAGAGTGGCGTACTTTACTACCTCTCCTATACCTACGGCCTTTAACGAACTATTCCGTCAGTTCGCGTCAGTGTCACTGCTCCGTCACCGCATCGCAATTATAAATAGTACTGGAATATTAACCAGTTGTCCATCGGCTACGCCCTTCGGCTTCACCTTAGGCCCCGACTAACCCTGATCCGATTAGCGTTGATCAGGAAACCTTAGTCTTTCGGTGGGCGGGTTTCTCTCCCGCCTTATCGTTACTTATGCCTACATTTGCTTTTCTATAACCTCCACAGTAACTTACGTATCTGCTTCGCCGGCAATAGAATGCTCCCCTACCAGATGCACCAAAGTGCAAATCCATAGCTTCGGTATACCGCTTGATGCCCGTTTATTATCCATGCCCGATCGCTCGACTAGTGAGCTGTTACGCACTCTTTAAATGAATGGCTGCTTCCAAGCCAACATCCTAGCTGTCTGTGCAATCGGACCTCGTTAGTTCAACTTAGCGGTAATTTGGGGACCTTAGCTGATGGTCTGGGTTCTTTCCCTCTCGGCCCTGGACCTTAGCACCCAGAGCCTCACTCCAGCGTATATTAATAAGCATTCGGAGTTTATCTGGATTTGGTAGGATTTGACTCCCCCGCACCCAATTAGTAGCTCTACCTCTTATTAACTCAACCGCCAGGCTGTTCCTAAAAACATTTCGGGGAGTACGAGCTATTTCCCAGTTTGATTAGCCTTTCACCCCTACCCACAGATCATCCGGAAACTTTTCAACGTTTATCGGTTCGGTCCTCCAGTACCTGTTACGGCACCTTCAACCTGTCCATGGGTAGATCACAAGGTTTCGCGTCTACCTCCACTGACTGTGCGCCCTTTTCAGACTCGCTTTCGCTTCGGCTGCGTGTCTTAAACACTTAACCTTGCCAATGAAGAGTAACTCGTAGGCTCATTATGCAAAAGGCACGCCGTCACCACTTTCGCAGCTCCGACCGCTTGTAAGTACACGGTTTCAGGTTCTATTTCACTCCCCTGTTCGGGGTTCTTTTCACCTTTCCCTCACGGTACTGGTTCACTATCGGTCTCTCAGGAGTATTTAGCCTTACCGGATGGTGCCGGCAAATTCCCACAAGGCGTCTCCGACCTCGCGGTACTCAGGATACCACTATCCTTACATCAATTACCCGTACGCAGCTCTCATGCTCTATGGCCGGGTTTCCCACCCCGTTCCGGTTTTCTTTGTATATCATGTTGTGGTCCTATAACCCCCACTATGCCGTAACATAGTAGGTTTGGGCTTCTTCCCTTTCGCTCGCCACTACTCAGGAAATCACTGTTGTTTTCTCTTCCTATGCTTACTTAGATGTTTCAGTTCAGCACGTTCGCGCATTTATGCAACTATTCTTCAAATAGTTAGGTTTCCCCATTCGGAAATCCGCGGATCAATTCATATTTGCTGATCCCCGCGGCTTATCGCAGCTTATCACGTCCTTCATCGCCTCTGAGAGCCAAGGCATCCCCCGTGTACCCTTTCTTACTTTCTTCTACTCATACGCCTTTTGCTCGTATGGTATGCTTTTTGATTCTTGTTACGTTCATTAGTTCACTCGTTCATCAGTTCATTGGTATCGCTACCGTTGTCCCTTTGTTCTTGTAAACCTTTGAAGCCTTAACAGTCCTCTATACTGTTGTCTTCTCTTTCAATTTACTTCTTCCAATATGTCAAAGAACGTGGCCCCGTTTGATCCCTCAAACTTTGCATGATATCCTATCCCCCTTGAGGGAAACGGTGGGCGTGGTGGAGAATAACGGATTCGAACCGTTGACCCTCTGCGTGCAAGGCAGATGCTCTAGCCAGCTGAGCTAATCCCCCCTATGATGAGTCGTAAGTCTTAAGTCTTGAGTTCTAAGTCTTTGTCTTTTTCTGACTTTGGACTCTGTACTTCCGACTTTTGACTCGCGGCTGCGCCGCGTGTAGTCCCGAGCAGATTTGAACTGCTGACCCCTACATTATCAGTGTAGTGCTCTAACCAAACTGAGCTACGGGACTGTTTGATTTACGATTTCAGATGTACGATTTTAGATTTTTCTTGTTTCCGAGTCAATCGTAATTCGTAAATCGTAATTCGTAATTTCTTACAATCTCGCAACCTCTTTCAGTTAAAGCCATATACTAATGGCTTCATCTTTTGGGTTTCCTTTTGTTAGACTTGAGTATTGAGATTTGAGTATTGAGATTTT
Source organism: Mucilaginibacter gotjawali (assembly GCF_002355435.1). Lineage (NCBI taxonomy): Bacteria > Pseudomonadati > Bacteroidota > Sphingobacteriia > Sphingobacteriales > Sphingobacteriaceae > Mucilaginibacter > Mucilaginibacter gotjawali. The sequence continues at coordinate 427,926 of NZ_AP017313.1, read as the reverse complement.
TGTCTCACATCTCAGATCTCAGATCTCATTTCTAATATAAAAAATAGATCATGCAGCTAACAGCCTCAGCTGTTATGTTTTGAAGAGATTTTGTGGATACTGCTCCAGAAAGGAGGTATTCCAGCCACACCTTCCGGTACGGCTACCTTGTTACGACTTAGCCCCAGTTACCGGTTTTACCCTAGGACGCTCCTTACGGTTACGCACTTCAGGCACCCCCAGCTTCCATGGCTTGACGGGCGGTGTGTACAAGGCCCGGGAACGTATTCACCGCAGCATTGCTGATCTGCGATTACTAGCGAATCCAACTTCACGGGGTCGAGTTGCAGACCCCGATCCGAACTGTGAACAGCTTTTTGAGATTGGCATCCTGTTGCCAGGTAGCTGCCCTCTGTACTGCCCATTGTAGCACGTGTGTAGCCCCGGACGTAAGGGCCATGATGACTTGACGTCGTCCCCTCCTTCCTCTCTATTTGCATAGGCAGTCTGTTTAGAGTCCCCATCATTACATGCTGGCAACTAAACATAGGGGTTGCGCTCGTTGCGGGACTTAACCCAACACCTCACGGCACGAGCTGACGACAGCCATGCAGCACCTAGTTTCGTGTCCCGAAGGACTGATACGTCTCTGTATCATTCACTAACTTTCAAGCCCGGGTAAGGTTCCTCGCGTATCATCGAATTAAACCACATGCTCCTCCGCTTGTGCGGGCCCCCGTCAATTCCTTTGAGTTTCACCCTTGCGGGCGTACTCCCCAGGTGGAATACTTAACGCTTTCGCTTTGACGCTAACTGTATATCGCTAACATCGAGTATTCATCGTTTAGGGCGTGGACTACCAGGGTATCTAATCCTGTTTGATCCCCACGCTTTCGTGCCTCAGCGTCAATCATACCATAGTAAGCTGCCTTCGCAATTGGTGTTCTGTGACATATCTATGCATTTCACCGCTACTTGTCACATTCCGCCTACCTCTAGTACATTCAAGCCCATCAGTATCAAAGGCACTGCGATAGTTAAGCTACCGTCTTTCACCCCTGACTTAATAGGCCGCCTACGCACCCTTTAAACCCAATAAATCCGGATAACGCTTGGATCCTCCGTATTACCGCGGCTGCTGGCACGGAGTTAGCCGATCCTTATTCTCAGAGTACATTCAACTCATTACACGTAATGAGGTTTATTCCCCTGCAAAAGCAGTTTACAACCCGTAGGGCCGTCTTCCTGCACGCGGCATGGCTGGTTCAGGCTTGCGCCCATTGACCAATATTCCTTACTGCTGCCTCCCGTAGGAGTCTGGTCCGTGTCTCAGTACCAGTGTGGGGGGTCATCCTCTCAGATCCCCTAAACATCGTAGCCTTGGTAAGCCGTTACCTTACCAACTAGCTAATGTTCCGCATGCCCATCTTTATCCTATAAATATTTGATGAAATCACAATGCTGTGTCTTCATGTTATGCGGGCTTAATCTCTCTTTCGAGAGGCTATCCCCCTGATAAAGGTAGGTTACATACGTGTTACGCACCCGTGCGCCACTCTCAAGGAAAGCAAGCTCTCCTATCCCGTCCGACTTGCATGTATTAGGCCTGCCGCTAGCGTTCATCCTGAGCCAGGATCAAACTCTCCATTGTATAATGTTGTTGTTTGATTTACCTGACCCTATTATTAATTAATAGAATCTGTAAAAAAATTATTCCTTTTACAGTATCCTCTCTCTTTTTATCTCATAACTACCTCGCCTCGCGGCTCAGCTGTTATGCTACATGATTATCTATCTTTTATAAGAACTTTTCATCTTCGCCTCACGGTTCAGACTTTATAGTGTTTCACTCTTTCAAGTGTCAACTTTTCATTTTTTAAAGCTGAGAATCGCTCTCCGCTTTTTGCCTTTCGGCGACCCTTTCTTTTGGGACTGCAAAGGTATCAACCTTTTTCTGTTTCGCAAACTTTATTTTTTTTTATTTTCTAAAGCTTACTTTTCTTCTTTTTCCCCGCTTCCTCTCTCCTTTTCTTTCCTCGTTTGCGGGCTGCAAAGATGCGATTATTTTTAATTCCTGTCAAGTGTTATTTTCACTTATTTTCAGATTATTTTTATTCGCTATATTTTCAAAAAACAACGCCTTTTTTCTAAAGCGGTCACAAATGTACAGAGATTTCGGCTACCTGCCAAAACATTTTTTAAAAAAGATAAAACATAACAGCTAACTATCTGTATGCTAAACCAAATGAAAAGCACTATTGTATTTGATGAGGTGCCAAAGACCACCATTCAATGGAATTAGTATCTTTGAAAAGATATGAACGAGCCCAATTTCCCCGAAAATTTTATTTCAATATTAAGTGCCGAGCCAGGTTTCGACGCCGGAAATTTCATCAATGCACATCAAAATACTGAATCGCCTACTTCGATCCGTTTAAATCCCTTTAAAAAACATGCCCTCAAAACTGATGGCCAGGTGCCCTGGTGTGTCGATGGTTATTATCTTAACACCCGCCCGTCATTTACTTTCGACCCGCTTTTTCACGCAGGCTGTTATTATGTGCAGGAAGCATCCTCCATGTTTATTGATCATATCCTTAAAACCATAAGACCGGACAAGGATGAACCGGTGAAAATACTCGACCTGTGCGCCGCGCCCGGCGGCAAAAGCACGCTCATCAATTCGGCCATCGGCGCCGATGATCTGCTGGTGGCTAACGAGATCATTAAAACACGGGTACCTGTTTTATGCGATAATCTTAACCGCTGGGGCACTGCCAATAGTATAGTAAGCAATAATGATCCAAAAGACTTCGGCCGGCTGACCGGCTTTTTGATATCATCCTGGCTGATGCGCCCTGTTCGGGTTCGGGCATGTTCCGTAAGGACCCGGCAGCCATGAACGAATGGAGCGAAGCCAATGTAAACCTTTGCCACCAGCGGCAGGAACGGATACTGGCCGATGTTTATCCCGCCTTAAAAGAAGACGGATACCTTATATATAGTACCTGCTCCTATTCGCACCAGGAAAATGAGGAAATCCTTGATTGGCTCTGTGACACCTTTAATATGGAAAGCTTACCTATACCTATGGTTCGGCAAACTCACCATGACAAGGAGTGGGGTATTGTTGAAACCCGGTCGGAAAAGCATCAAGCCTTTGGCTATCGTTTTTACCCGGGGCAGGCAAAAGGTGAAGGCTTATTTGCAGCTTGCCTGAAAAAGAAAGAGCAGGCTGATGATGCACCGTCCTTCAAAGCAAAAGGGCATCAAAAATTAGCCTTACAGGAGATCGAAATAGTGAAACGCTATTTAATTGAACCTGAAAACTATTATTATAATAAAATTAATGACGACTGGCTGGCGATCAACAGGATTCATAAAGAAAGCCTGGACACCTTGCAGCGGTATCTCTATATTAAAAAATCAGGTGTCAGGATAGGTAAGCTGATGGGTAAAGACCTGGTACCCGATCATGAACTGGCGCTGAGTATCCATACTAACAAGGATGCTTTTTTGCAAACGGAGCTTACCTATGAGCAAGCCATACAATATTTAAGGCGGGAGAATATCGATATCAACCCAACGGATAAAGGCTGGAGCCTGATGTGCTTTGAAGGCGAACCGCTGGGATGGGCAAAGCTGCTGCCAAACAGGATCAATAATTATTATCCAAAAGAGATCAGGATACTCGCTAGCCCCCCGACCCCCTAAAGGGGGAGTTTGAGTTGGCTATAATTGATATAATACCCGTCAAGGCAATCCTTTACACTTTTATAAATAGCATATTTATATTCCCGAAAATTGAAGTTGTTTTTATTCTTCTTTATTTCATTTCCGTCTTTGTCCGTAAGTTTATCAACCTGGCTTATATTTTTAAACCCCGCGTCAAAATATTTCAAAAGCGTCGTTCTTACAATGCCCCCCTTTACACTATCATCAAAAATTGATTCTTCCTTGCTAAAAGCAAATGTGTTTCCACGCTCATCAAAATAATGTTTATACTCGATAAACCAATCCCCACTTTCACTGTAAGGTATTTGGTCGATAAAGATTACCTTTCCGGGTTGGCCTATCATTATATTATAAGTGTATTCAATTTCATCTGGCCATTTCTCATTTATAACCCTTACTAAATTTTTCTTGCCCGGCACTTTAACTAAAACGATTAAATTTTTCGGATGCTGTGCTACATATTTATCAATGGCAGCCTTAGAAGCTTTTAGTTTGGCAAGGATAGAATCTGGCGGGGCGATAGCCGGCAAAAAACGATTATTAGTTCGTGTGGAAAGGGGTGAGCTTGTCAAAAACAACAGTGAGAGGAAAAGGAATTTCATATTCAAATATAAGGTATGTATGATTATTGTCGTAAATCAAAAATCGTCTTTCGGATACCCGCTATAAGAACTATTGCCTGGGCATACAAATAATTGGCGCAAGAACTGAGAACATCCGACCCAGCCCTCCAATCCGGGCATGGTAGCTGTAGCTATTACTACGCCAACATCTTTATTATGCGAGGCTTTATCCAATAATTGCGATGCATTCTACCGAAAAAAGAATACCGCCAGGAAAAGGCATCACCTGCGGGGCGCTTCGCGCAGGTGTTACCTTTGGAAAAAATGTACTGTAAACTTTATTGATGACCGAAAAATAGGGATCCTGACCGGATACCATGAACACGGTTATCTTTACCACTTTATCCAGCGAACTCCCGGCATCTTCCAATATAGTCTTCACATTTTTGAAAGATTGTACAACCTGCTCTTCGTAACCACCGGCAACCAACTTTCCGGTAGAAAGATCAGTGCCGACCGTGCCTGAAACAAAGATGAGGTTGCCCGCTATTACTGCCTGCGGAACAAAAGCATTGGGGCGCGGTGCGTTGGGGGTGTTAAAAACCTGTGGATCCATTTGATAAGTGTTGAATTGTTTAGTAACTCAAACTTAATAAAATTTTGTCCTAATTTCTCTTGCAATAAATAACTTACGGCCACACTGATAAGATAACGCTCATCACCATCATGGCGATCAGCCAAAAAGCATTATCCAGCAGCCAAAGCCCCCATGGTTTTTTCTCATACAATTTAGTACACAAGGTTACCGTGGCAACAAAGCCCAGCCAAAGGAAAAATGCGCCCATTAGTCCCCCTTGTATACCGCTTGTTTTTAAATAGGCATTGCCGAAAACAAGGGAATGATCCAGAACATAGGCCATTACAAATGAGCCGATGAGCACCAGCACAATATTTAAAGGTTCGGGCTTCATATCGGTGATGCCGGTAAGGCGCACCCAAACTTTGCTAAAAATAGCGCCATACCAAATAGCGGCGATAATGTAACAGGCAACTGCCGCCGCTGCGACAGCCAGGAAATTTACATGAACTTGCATAATCGTGATTTTAGGGTTTTATTGTATTAACTACGTTGAATGAATTCTATTTCGTTTGGCCGGAATCCGGAATATGTTTGCTGAAACAAAACGCCGGCTCATGTTCGCGCATAAAAAAACAAACAGCAGGCACTGCTACAGCTTTGGAAATTAATAATTTAAGCAAAATTGCCTGGGGTATTTATTTCAAAAATAAAGAAAAAAATACTGATTTACAAAAAACAGCCCTGCATTTTTACCTTTCATTCTAACGTCTATAAATCATCCAAAATTCGCACATTTGCAACCGCAAGGCAATCGCATAGTTGCATATCAAAATGGATCAATACTTTATCATAGATTTCGACAGTACATTTACGCAGGTTGAGGCTTTAGACGAGCTGGCCCGGATCTCCCTAAAAAATCACCCCGACAGGGAAAATATCTACAAAAAGATAGAGGACCTTACCAATGCCTCCATGGAGGGTAAATTATCTTTTACCCAAAGCCTGGAGAACAGGGTTAAACTTTTAGAGGCCAACCGCGACCATTTAAAACAATTGGTTACTCATTTAAAAAAGAAAGTATCGACCTCATTTTCGCGCAATACGGTGTTTTTCAAAAACCATGCTGACGAGGTGCTGATCGTATCAGGTGGGTTTAAGGAATTTATTACCCCCGTAGTAACAGAGTATTTTATTAAGAAAGAGAATATATACGCCAATACCTTTGTATTTGATGAGGAAGGCAATATTATAGGGTATGACCGCAGCAACCCGCTTTCGCAGGAAGGTGGCAAGGTTAAATTATTGAAAGAGCTTAACTTACAGGGTGAAATATTTGGCATTGGCGATGGCTATTCGGATTTCCAGCTGAAGGAATCGGGAATGATTAAAAAATTCTTTGCTTTTACTGAAAATATCGAGCGCAAATCAGTAGCCGAAAAGGCCGACCACATTACGCCCAGCTTTGACGAGTTTTTGTACATCAATAAACTTCCCAGGGCTATATCGTACCCTAAAAACCGGATCAAGTGCCTGGTAATTGGTAATGTGGAAGAGGAAGCGCTTTCGCTGATGCGGAAAGAAGGCTATAATATCCGCGAAAAGGATAGTATTGAGGAGAAATACCTGCAGGAAGCCGGTATTTTATTTTGCGACGAAGAAAACCAGCCCACGCCTGAACAACTGCAAAATGCAGGCAGGTTAAAAGTGATAGGCATTTTCGGCAAAATAAACGGCCGCAAATTGATGGAAGCGGCCTGCGAAAATGGCATCATTATTTTTGATGACCCCAAAAACAATCCGCGTAATGAAGATTTTATCCCCCGAAGGGTAATTGCTTTTATGAACGAGGGCAAAACCCATACCAGCTGCAATTTCCCCGACCTGCAGCCGCCACGGAACAACAACGCGCACAGGCTCATCCACATCCATAAAAACGTACCGGGCATTCTTGCTAAAATAAACGATGTTTTTGCCCGCCACAACATTAATATTGTGGGCGAATTTTTGGTGACCAACCCGCAAATCGGTTATGTAATTACGGATGTAAACACGGGTTATGATCCGGAAGTTTTAAATGAGCTGAAGGCGATTGAGCATACGATAAAGTTCAGGCTGCTATATTAGTCCGAAAGTCGGGAAGACCGAAAGTCCGAAAGATTTTTATAGTTGAATTTTAACCACAATCATCTTACGGACTTCCGACTTTACTGACTTTCGGACTTTAAAGGCACCACCAAAACCGGCACCGTCGAGTGCCGTACTACGTGCTCGGCTACGCTACCCATAAACAGGCGATCAAGGCCTGTACGATTATGTGTGCCAACAACGATCAGGTCGGCATTAAACTCTTTGCTGCAGCTTATTATTCCATCGGCAGTTGAACCGTATTCCGAAAAATGGGTAACAGGTAAATCCCCGGCAAATTTTTTAATGGTTTGCTCAACGATATTTTCTGACTGGCTTTTTTGTATATCCAATAGCTCGGTTTCTTCAATACCGGTACCCTGTAATGGCATTCCGATGATTGGATCGGCACCCGTTAACTGCGAAATTATAACCGGGCTTACGATATTCACCAGGCCAACCTGTGCGTTAAATTTCCGGGCTAAATCAAACCCAAACTCTGCAGCATATGCTGCATGTTTGCTATCATCTATTCCGATAAGGATTTTTTTGATCATCATAGCAGTAAATATTTTTGTTATAAATATAGCAACAAGTTGGGTTATATCGGGATTCGGAAAACAAAAATAATGGCAAATTTCACTATCAGGGTTTCAATTTATCCAGCTGAAATCCTATCGTAAATTGGAATGTGCCGTTATAAGACTTATAGCTGCCCAGCCCTGATGTTACGCTATAGCCGCTTAAACTTTTCAGATAGGCCGCTTCAAAAATAAAGCGCTTGTATTTGTAGCTTGCCCCGGCTGATATTCCAAAATTCAGTTTTTGATCATATTTTGTTTTATTTATTATACCAATGATGTTTGTGTAGTAAGCGCTGTCGGCTTTTAACGTGGCCGGCTGCAACAAACTATTGGTATTAATTTGTTTTATTGGGAAATTGATCACCGGGCCGGCTTTAATACTTAGATTGCTGGTTGCATTATAAACTGCATAAATGGGGACGCTTAAAGCATAAACTTTGCGGGAAGATGTTATAGTAAGGTTTTGGTTTGAATCAACCTTACTGTTATTTGCATGTGAGTAGGTTGTGGTGATGGTTTGAGGGCTAAATAGCCTAAGCTGTGGGGCTATTGCCCAGGTAGCATTCACCTTATACGAAACAAACAAGCCAAAGTACAAGTCGACCGGGGAACTCCCGTAAAAGTTCGCATTCTGGTTTTTCGGGGTAAAACTACCTGCCGAATTTACGCCGGTGAGTATTCCCCAATCAATATCCGAGGGTTTGTTGTTTTTTGCTTTTGCGGTTTTTCCCTTTGTATTTTTTGCGGCCGGTGGCTGCCCCGAACCTGTGGGCACCAAACCACTTCCAAAAGCAGGCAGGTTGACCGGATGAACGGCACTTATAGCAGTAAAATCTATTTGCGGTTTTACTGCCGCTATGAAAGGATTATCGCGGCTGACCGAGGCATTCTGCGTGCCCGTAAATAAATTGGGAGTAATAGCATCACTAACCGGCTCATTATTTGAATTCGGAGCATTCGGCAGCAAGGCATGGCCAGGATAACGGCTTTGTACAAGCCCTTTTGCGCCTCTTCCTGCTGCATGCAGGCCGGTGTTATTGCGCTGTCCGGACACATGCAAAAGGTTTGATAGCGCGGTTCTCTGCCCAAAACCTTTGCTTGCTGAGACAGTTTTATTTTGGGCATTTATACCCCCGGAAACCTGGCCTGCAGGGGCCTGACCGCCGGCGACCCCGACATTTTTAGCGGGTTTCGTTCTGTTCGTCGCGGCTTCATCGTTAATCGGTTTAACCAGGCTGCTATCTGCGTTTTGTGCCGTTTCTCCGGTTAATCCCGTGCTATCGGCTGCTGTCCCGGAACCAGCTGGATTTAAAGAATCAACGGCTATGGCCTGACTTTGATTGGCGGAATCAGGAATAAAATTAGCAGTATGGTGATAACCATGTTTGACGGGGTGTTTGTTTTTTTCGAGTGAAACAATATTACTTACCATATAAACCATCGCCGCTGCCGAAAAAGCAATAAAAAAAGTTGGCAATATCTTGAGTCTTTTAAAGCCGGATAACCTTTTAACTTCGGGCATTTGTTCATCCAGAAGCGATTGTATCCGGAGCCAATCGGCCTGCGGATCATCATTGACCTGCATCTCACCTCTTTTCTTCTGCCAGAGTTTAAGGTATTTGAGTGAGTTTTTCATTTGGTTTTACCACTCCTTTCTGCTTGCCGGCCAGCGCCTTTTGCTGATGTTTCAAGCAATCCTTTTAATTGTTTTTTGGCTTCGGACAAATGCCAGCGCGAGGTACCCTCACTTATATTTAATTGTGCCGCTATTTCTTTATGGCTAAAGCCATCCAGTACTGATAAATTAAAAACTGTTTGCGTTGCAAGGGGCAGCGTGCGGATCTCTTTTAATATATCGTCAAAAAAAAGCTTTTCTAATATATCGGGCGAAATGAAAAATTCGTCATCATCCCTATCAGTAATCAGTAGATGATTAAATTTCAATTCGCTCCGGCATTTATCAATCGATGTAAAGATCATGATCTTCCTGATCCATCCCCCCAGCTCTCCTTTTTCGGTATCAAAATTTTTAATCGACTGAAATACTTTCAGGAATCCTGTATTAAATGCTTCTTTAGCCATTTCCCTATCGGGCAAATAATTGATACAGACCCTTAACATATCGGCATAAAAAAGCTTATACAATTCCTCCTGGGCCTTGCGGTTATTATCAATACATCCTGTTACCAGCTTATTTGCTTGCTTTTTTGTAAGGTTCATTCCAAAAATTCATTCCCTCATCGGCTTAAAGATACTCTTCGGATGGCCGGCCTGAAACGTTGGGTTGATATTTATTTATTATTGAAAAAAGTTGCAAAGGTTGTAAGGAGTTGTAACTATTTACAATAACCTAATTACGGCGATTACAAACGTAACATTACAACATTTACAACTCCTTACATCGCTTACAACCTATCTGCTGATCTGTTTAGGCGCTATCAATACACCCGACGTATAATTCCAGTTAAATGTAATGGTAGTTGACGTGGCAACAATGCTTCCGTTGTAAGTAGTGCCATTTAGGGTAACCGATAAAGGAAAAGTACCGTTTGGCAAAGTACCCGGCAGGTTTTGTGTAAAATTGATAACCGTAGCTATAGGGCTTTCGCCGAGAGTACACTGGGTTGGCTGTTTTACATACAGAAAATTGATCCCAAATTTATTGCTGATCAGGCTATCGGCAACCACCAGGCGGCTGGTACCACAATATGATTTTTGGGTTTGGGCCACGAAGGAGAGGTAGCTTGAATCAGCCAGTGGGGCGCTATAAAAGTGAGGAACAAGTGTGATTTGGTCGCCGGTAAGCTGCACATAATTGTAGCTTGTAACCGGGTGATAAACCGAATCGCTAACGGTAATGTTAGTGCTGGCGGCTACGCCTTTAGCGGCTGCGCTCACCTGGTACTTGCCTGCTTTTTTAAAAAAAATCAACGCTTTGTTGTTTTGAGTAATGAGTGAATCAAAACCTGATGGTATTACACTCCACTTAACACTGTCAGTTGATTTTGCGCCCGCAAATACCAGGGTATCCGGCTGGTCGATATCAACCTTATAAGCCGAAGCCTGCAATTTACCATTTTGAGAACCGGGCAGATCGCCAAATTTGTTACATGCTGATATTAAACAAAATACCAGCAAAAGCGCTGTTAAGCCATAGAGTGATTTTTTCATTTTTTTAGTTTTAAAAGATGTTTTCTAATCCGTTTTATAGCATCATCGGGTTTACGATCAGAAACGTTGGGTGGAGGAGGGAAAAAGATCCAAGAATAAAGACTCAGGAGCGAAGACAGAAAAAAGAAAGGAGATATTTCGGGTTGATAAGGATACCCAAGCATCCCGACCTTTTCATCCTAAATCTTGTCTCCCGGTTCCTGGCTCTTGGCTCTATCCCCTAAATCTTACTACCTTTGACCATGCATTTCTCTCCCGAAATTGAAGAACGACTGACCCGCTTACAGGAAAAGTATGAAGCCATGGGGCAGGATATGGTATCGTACCTGGATGGCTTGCTTCATGCTGATTTTTTAACCTATTGGGATTACATCCACCTGGATACCCTTTTGAGCCTGCAAAATCCAAAAACGCCTTTCCCGGATGAGGAGATCTTTATTATTTATCACCAGATCACTGAGCTGTATTTTAAGCTCGCCCTGCATGAATGCAAACAGATCACTGCTGCGCAACCTTTAAATGCCGATTTTTTTACTGCCCGTTTAAAACGCATTAACCGGTATTTTGAGGCCCTTACCCAATCGTTTGAGATCATGGTGGAAGGAATGGAGAAGGACCAGTTCCTAAAATTCAGGATGTCATTACTACCCGCCAGCGGTTTCCAGAGCGGGCAATACCGCATGATAGAAATTTATGCTACCAATTTTATCAACCTGGTAGCCAGGGATAAAAGAGCGGAACTAAAGGATGCTTCCATCAGGGATCAGTTTGAATACCTGTATTGGAAATTCGGCGCCACAGAGCTCTCTACGGGCAAAAAAACGCTTACACTGAAGCAGTTTGAAAAGAAATACGCCAAAAGCTTTATCGAATTGGGCGAGGCAAGTATTCACCATAATTTCAATGCGCTTTATCACCAGCTTAAAATTAATAACCAGGCAACCGTACAACTCGAAGACGAATTAAAGCAACTGGACATCAATGTAAATGTAAACTGGCCGCTGTCGCATTATAAATCTGCGGTACGCTACCTTAACCGCGAGCCTGAAGAAATAAAAGCCACCGGCGGCACCAACTGGCAAAAGTATCTGCCCCCAAGATTTCAGAAACGCATATTTTACCCTGAATTATGGACCGAACAGGAAATTGATGAATGGGGAAAAGGTTGGGTGGACAGTGCTGTGAAAGGTATTTAACAACCACCCTCGCCAGTTACTTTTTGCTGGCATAAAATTTTTTCGCCCCATTTAATTGTCAGGATGCCTTTAAATGCATAATCTTCGTCACCATCTTGTTTTTTATAGATCATTTTCAGGCTTAAGATGTATTTACCGGATGTGTAAATCTCTTCGTCTTTATCATGTTTTACCGTTTGATCTGCCTTTAACAAAACGGCCTTATTGTTAACGTGGATGAGGGCACCGGCATAGTCGGTTCTGCAAATAAGCACATCCCGTTTTTCATCTTTTGCTGACAAATAACAATCATCACCGCAACCTGTCATATCATCCGGCACGTTTTTAAAGGTTGTTAACTTAAATAAACGGGGATTCGGTACCTGATCATTAATTAATCCGAACGTAAAAAAAAGAATTATTGCTAAAACTAATTTCATATGACAAGGTTCATTTCTAAAATATGAACAAAAAATCTCAACTTCTAAATAAGTCGGGTTTCACAGTTTGTACTTCTATAAATATCTGGTGTAAATGATTAAAGTCAGCATCGGTAGTTACCACTTTCAAACCGAGTAATGCTGCTGTTGACGCTATCCACAAATCATTTTTACCCATGTTTCGCGGTGTGCTAAATGGATAATCAGTATATGATGGATTCCGTCGTTGTGAAAAGGCGTCAATTTCAGCGTAAGTGTTTATCAAACTTTCGCTCACTTCAACTATCGAAACTTTATCTAAAACTGTTTCAACTGTTTGTAATTTTCTAACGCCCCAGTTATTCTGTAATGCAATGGATTTTAATTCGCCAATCGAAATTACAGATACAAGAATATTCTCTTTATTGGGATTTATAACATTTTCAAGCAATTGACTGCTTGGATCTTTAATAAGATAAATAAGAATGTTTGTATCAAGCAATAGGTTCATTTGTTTTCATTCAATGTTTTCATCGCTTCTGAAAACTCTTCTTCTGTAAGGAATGCTTCTTTTGGTAATTTTTTTAAAGCATCTTCTAATCCCTCAGCACTTTTCCCCATCTTATTAGCGAAGGCAGTAGTGCCACCGGCCGCTAATATTTCACCAACAGAATATGATTTAAGCCCGGAAAATAAAGGACGAGGCTTATTGAATGCTTCGATATTTTTTTTTTCATAGTCTTAATGCGCCATGTGTATCACAAATTTACAAAATATATTGTACAATATTCAAGTCAGTTATGGCATCAATTCGCAAAACACTATCTCACCTTTTTCAAAAAAAGGCCCTTTTACCCTGAATTATGGACCGAACAGGAAATTGATGAATGGGGAAAAGGTTGGGTGGAGAAAATTGCTGGCTCATAGTTCATGGTTGATAGTTCATGGCCGGAATCTATTATTATAAAGCTTTAGTATATTATTTATGTAAAAAAACAGCCATGAACGATGAACTATGAGCCATGAACGAGGAAAAATCGCTATATTGCCATTTTTCGAATTCTAATAATCAAAGGCCATGACTGAGACGCTGGACATTAAGATCACCAAAACAAACCACTCCCGTTTGCAAGAAACGGATTTTAACAATTTACAATTTGGTAAAACATTTTCCGACCACATGTTTGTGGCCGATTACGAAAATGGAGAATGGAAGAATTTTCAGATAGTCCCTTATGGCGAGGTCTCTTTTAGCCCGGCTATTTCTGCTTTACACTACGGTCAATCATTCTTTGAAGGTATAAAAGCCTACAAACATGCTGACGGACAGGTATCTGTTTTCCGCCCCGATAAAAACGCCGCCCGTTTTAATAAATCGGCAGAGCGGTTGTGCATGCCACAACTTCCAGAAGAAATTTTTGTACAAAGTATTGCTGCAGTAGTGGACGTCGACCGCGATTGGGTTCCCTCAAAAGCACATCACTCGATGTATATCCGCCCGTTTATGTTCGCTACTGATCCTTTTTTGGGGGTACAACCGTCAAGCACTTATAAATTTATGGTTTTGCTGGGTCCTGTCGGCCCGTATTTTTCAAAAACCCTACGCGTAAAAGTGGAGACATTTTTTACCCGGGCTGCTGAAGGCGGTATGGGTTATGCCAAATCATCGGGCAACTACGGGGGCGCCATGCTTGCCGGAAAACGTGCAACAGAACAAGGTTTTGACCAGGTAATCTGGACCGATGCCAAAAACCACGAGTATGTAGAAGAAATGGGAGCCGCCAATGTAATGTTTGTGCTGGATGGCGTACTGATCACCCCATCAACCCGCGATACCATTTTGGATGGCGTTACCCGCGATACTGTTTTAACACTTGCCCGCGAATGGGGCATGCCGGTTGAGGAGCGCCGCATATCCGTTGCCGAAATTATTGAAGGCGCCAAAACAGGCAAATTAACCGATGCTTTTGGGGCAGGCACTGCTGCTACCATTGCTCCTGTGGGTTCAATCAGCTATAATGGCGAAGAATATTTCCTGATCGACCCAAAAGAAAGGGAGTTCTCGCAAAAGGTTTTAAAGGAACTGGATGCTATAAAATATGGTAGGGTTGCGGATACCCATGGCTGGAATTATCTCGTTTAAGTTTCTTAATAATATCGAAAAAGCGCCTTTAGTCTTCTAAAGGCGCTTTTTATTAATTAATGGATTCACCGTATGAGTATAAGGTGCATCTCAGAATGTATATTTTCTTCCATGTACCATCGACCATGAGCCATCACTACTGTCCGGTAGAAAAAAGTTTAAAGAAAAGAGCTCAAAAGATTAGTTTTGAATTACCACATTTAAAACAATCCAATGAGCTCAATTCACAGAAGTAAAAGTAATGACAAGTGTTTGTTTAGCCAAATCCTCGGCTTAATTCCTTCTACAATATTAAGTAAGTGTATTAATAAGAATTCTTCCGATGATGGCTTTAGGCGCTATAATACAGAAAGTCAGCTAATTGCTATGCTTTTCGGACAGCTGAACGGCTGTTATAGTCTCCGGGACATCACTTTAGGCATGAATGTAAACACATTGTTCCTAAAAGAACTTGGCTTAAAACAATCTCCGGCCCGTTCCACAATGTCGGATGGGAATGCAGAGCGTAACTATCAAGTATATGAGTTATTGTTCTCCGAATTAATAACTTACTACAAAGGATTGTTTTCAAAAAGCGAGCATTATAAGATCATTGAAGAGATTAAAGGGCGCTCAGTAAAGTTGATAGATTCCACCACGATGACCGTATGCCTAAACCTGATTAAATGGGCAAAATTCCGGACAGCAAAAGGCGGGATCAAGGCACATGTGAGCTTCGACCTGGCAAGCCAAATACCGGAAATGGTCTATATCACCGATGCTAAGACAGATGACAGGAAGGCTCTATCTCACCTCAAAACAAGCTACCAAAGTATTTTGGTATATGACAGAGGGTACCTTGATTTTGCCTTTTTTAAAGATCGTATTGATAACAATGGCGACTTTGTTACCCGCCTGAAAGAAAAAATAAGTTACCAGGTGCTGGAAGATCGGCCTGTAATATCCGGGGAAAACACAATCATCATTTCTGATCAGATCATCCAGATCACAGGGGAAAAGGCGCGCACTACCGGCTTGGGCACTTGTAAAATGCGGAGAGTAGTGGCTTATGACAGCATAAATAATCGTGAGATAGACCTGTTAACAGCTAATTTAGAGTGGTCTGCTGAGACGATAAGTCTGATTTATAAATCTCGCTGGAATATTGAACTGTTTTTTAAGGGAATGAAACAGAACTTACAGATTAAAACCTTTTTAGGCACATCCGAAAATGCTTGTAAGTCTCAGATATACATCGCCATGATCGCTTTTTTACTGCTGGAAGTCATCAGAAGATGCATCAGTAAAACTGTACATGGCTTTTCTAATTTCGTAAACCTGATTCGCATTTGCTTAATGCATTACCATAGCCTATCCTATATCGTTAATGACATTAGAGAGATTACGGTTCGACTAAAGCTAAAAGCAAGCCCGCAAGCTAACCTTTTATTCCCGATTTAGATACTTTTTCCCAGTCAAAATCAACTTTTAAAACGTGTCTCAATCATTTAAACATGCTTTTTTTGTAAGTTTAAACTTTCTACCGGACACCCATGATGAGCCATGGACCTCAAATTCTACTCTACACTCACCGTCAATCCCTCTTGCTGTAAAATCTTGCGGTATACTTCTACCTCGGTAAACGAACCTTCCAGCACGGCGCACTTGCCTTCATTATGTACCTTCCAGGCTATCTTTTCGGATTGGTTTTCTGAGTAATCGAGGTATTTCATCATGCAAAAGATCACATGATCGAACGTGTTAACATCATCGTTCCATAAAATGAGGCGGTGAAGCTCCTTCAGGCTTACCAGCAATTCCTCCAGGGTAAATGTTTCTTCCTGTACTTCGGTTGACATATGTAACTGCGAATTTACTCAAAATCTATAATAAAACGGCAAAAATGTGCTCATTGGTCATTAAACAAGGTTTTCTATATACCGGCAGCAGTTTCAGGTGTATCGTAATGACACAGCCTGGCCGGACACATTAACAGGCATTGGTGTGACGTTATATTTGGCAAAGCTTTGCTGTTCCTCCTGTAAAATAAGAACAAAGGTGAACACCCGGGAACGACTGTAAACAATATTAATAAATTGTAAATCAATAGGTTTAATTTTTATCGGGCATAAAACAAAGATGATTTCCGCATAACAGGGCCTGTTTTTCCCTATATTTGACCCGCAGGTTTGAGGCAAAAAATAACATTTTTACCGATTTTAATATGCTAAAGCCCGAATGGATCCCCCTGGCCTACCAGGATAATGCCGCACAACAGCAACCAATTGCTGCTGCTGCAAGTACAAAACCTAAACCCTCCCGGGTAAAAACCCTCCAAATCAACAAAAAGAAGTATCCGGCACCGCGCCCTTCAAAATAAAGCGTACCCGCATTTAAAGGAACGAGTAACTCACCATCATAAATTTTCAGCAAACCATTTTTGCGGTACTTATAAAATTACTACCTTGCAACACTGCATGGCAACCAATAAACTATATACCCGCATTTCAAGCGCAATAATTATTGTCGTTGTCCTTCTCATTATTCCCATACTACCGGGGGTGTCCTGATCCTATTGTCAAAAATTTACCAGCAATATTCAGCCCTCCGGAAATACCGGGGGGCTTTTTTTTAATCTTAAAATCATGAAAAAGTTATCCAAACAGCACCAGCAAACCATTTTCGCCATTTATGCTGAAGACAAAAAAGGTCTCCTCGGCCAAATCCTTGTTTATTTCAACCGGAAAAACTTTGAAATAAAAAGCCTCAACGTAGCCCGGACAGACATCAGCGACCTGGTATTGCTAACGCTGGAAGCTGTCGTTCCTGAAAATGAACTGCTGCCTTTTACTGAAAGGCTGAAAAAGATCATCGAAGTATACGCGATAACCACTTATGACACCAGCCACCAGCTCAAAAAAAACGGCTTTTACCGCATGGCAGCTACCGCGTTAAATAACAGCATCTGGCAATTGCTCGGCACGTACGGCGCCCAGCTGAGTAGCATTGGACCCGACACCTTCATGATCAGTAAAACCGGCAGCGACCACGACCTGGCCACACTTTATGCAAAGCTGGAAGGCCCGCATTTACTGGGCTTTTGTAAAAGCGGTTTGATCATCGAAGAAAGCCTTGTTCCGTTTGAAACACTGTGATCCCGGATGTTTTAACGGTTTCTATGTTTTATTTTTGTCATTGCGGGCAGCTTGCCCGCAATGACAAATTAAGTGACAAAATTAATGTTTCTGGCTTCTTTGCACCCTCGTTTGCAGTTCTGCAATCGGCATAGTCACCATGCGGCCAACGGGTTTGTTGCCGCGGTAAGTGATCACCTTTAACTGGGTAGCATCCTCGGGCACTAATAACGGTGCGGTATATTTAGGATAAAACCTGTCGGGATACGAGTTATCAAAACTGTAATAAATATCCAGGCCCGGCAGCTCATTGGTCAGCTCGATGATCATTTTATTATCCGGGGTTAGCCGGGGCTCAAAGCTTGGGTCGTAAACGCTTGGCGCATATTTTATCTCTGCTTCGTCAAGCCTGCCAAAATGCTTCTCCACCCTCGGGTAAAAATTGTTCCAGTTTTTCTTATCCTTTGGCGACCATACCGATTCAGCAATGGCGAAGCCGCGCGGCCAGGTCATATAATCCACCTGCCTGAAATTGAATACCTGCTCTGTCCACAGGTTGGCTTGTCCGCCCAGGATCAATTTGGCATCAACACTGTCGGGCACCGGCTCAAATTCGTAGGTTTTGTTTAAACGAAGGGTAGCATATACATGCGGCTCCATTACGCGGTCGCTTTGCATATAGTCAAGATAAGCAAAGGTGGTAGGGCTCATTACTACTTCATGGCCCAGTCTGGCAGCGGTAATACCGCCCTGTATGCCACGCCAGCTCATTACGGCTGCATTGGGGCCTAAACCACCTTCAATAATCTCATCCCAGCCCATAAACTTTTTACCTTTTGACTCTACTATTTTTTCCAAACGTTTTTCAAAATAGCTTTGCACCTCTTCGTAGGTTTTCAGGTTTTCGCGTTTCATCAATGCAGTAACCGAATCGCTTTTTTGCCAGTATTCCTTGTTGCACTCATCACCTCCCATGTGCATATAACCAAATGGGAACAATTTGGCTACTTCAGTTACTACCTTATCTAAAAAGGCATAAGTTTTTTCGCTGGATGGATTCAAGGTATTATCCGTTTGCTGGTCCTCGCCCGAGCGTACCACAAATTTATCTGCACCAGGGGTGCAAGATAGTTCAGGATACGAAACCACTGCCGCCATGCTATGTCCGGGCACGTCAATTTCGGGCATAATATTCATAAAGCGGTCTTTGGCATATTGTACCAGTTCTTTTATATCCTCCTGGGTGTAAAAACCACCGTAAGTGCGCGGCTCGTCAGGTTGGGGTTGAGAGAAATCGCCAAAATGCCCGATCTTTTTAACGTTATAAGCGCCCACGGTGGTTAAACGCGGCAGGCTTTTTATTTCAACGCGCCAGCCTTCATCATCAGTAAGGTGCATGTGCAGCAGGTTAAATTTATAACGCGCCATCTGGTCGATATACTGCTCCACTTCTTCTTTGGTAAAAAAATGCCGCGAAACATCCAGCATCAATCCTCTCCAGCCAAAACGCGGGTAATCCTTTATATCTACCAAAGGAGCAGTCCATGTAAAATTAGGAACAGCTTCCAGGCTTTCGATCTCTTTCGGGAACAATTGCAACAGTGTCTGTGCGCCGTAAAACAAGCCGGCTGCAGTGTTTGCCTTTATGATGATTCCTTTTTTGCCAACTGATAACAAATATCCTTCTTTACCAAGTACCGCATCGTTTGTGGTATTTAACTGTAATTTAATAGTCGCCGGGGCCGAAAACGCATTTCTTACGGTAACTGCAAAACCGGTTGCGGTTGTCAGCTTGTTCCGCAAAAAAGTGGACACCAATTTTTCCTCCGACTGCGAACCGGCTTCAATTAAAATATGTTTAGGCAGTATAAATTCGCCGTCCCTTGTTACTACGCTTACAGGTTCGGGAATAATAGCCAAAGTGCCTTTGTTATTTTGGGCGAAAGAAATGGACGCCATGAAACAACAGATGGACAAAAGAAATACTTTTTTCATGCTACAAGTTTTTTAAAAAAGGGTTTACATTACAGGGGCTTACAGCCTGCAAATTATACTTTTTAAATAATATTAAAAAGTGTTTCCATATAAAATCATCGCAGGATAATTATTATATTGCGTCATCCCGACACATTATAAACCAATTTTCATGAAAAAACAATTCGTTAGAGGCATTTGCCCTGTTTTGGCAGGCATCACTTTGATGTTTTATTCCTTTAAAGGGGCAGAAAGCGTTAGTAAAAATGATGATACAATCCGAGTTGAAGGCGGTAGCATCAGCGGTGTTAAAAGTGCCGATGGTGATATTACAGCTTATAAAGGCATTCCTTTTGCCGCGCCCCCGGTTGGCGAATTACGCTGGAAGGCGCCACAGCCGGTGATCTCCTGGCAGGGTATAAAAAAATGCAATGCCTTTGGGCCAAGCCCCATGCAGGGCAAACCTGTGCCATTTATGGTTTATACCCCGGAGTTTTTGATCCCCGAAACCCCGATCAGCGAAGATTGCCTGTACCTTAATGTTTGGACAAAAGCGCACAAAGGTGAAAAACACCCCGTTTTTTTATGGATCTATGGCGGCGGCTTCAGCAGCGGCGGCGCGGGTGTGCCTATTTATGATGGCGAAGCGATGGCTAAAAAAGGCGTCATTTTTGTATCGGCCAATTACCGGGTTGGTGTTTTTGGATTTCTGGCGCATCCTGATCTTACCAAAGAATCGCCCAATCATGCGTCGGGGAATTATGGTTTGCTGGACCAGGTGGCAGCGCTTAAATGGATCAAGAAGAACATCGCCGCCTTTGGCGGCGACCCGGATAATGTAACGATCGACGGGCAGTCGGCGGGCTCCATGAGTGTGAATGCCCTGGTGGCCTCGCCGGTGGCACATGGCCTGTTCAACAGGGCCATTGCCGAGAGTGGTTCATTTATGATCGCTAATCCGCTTATACCAACAACAACGCTCAAAGCAGCAGAAGAGCAAGGTGTAAAATTTGCAGAATCAGCCAAAGCTCATGATATAGCAGACCTCAGAAAAATGCCGGCTGAAGATTTGATGAAGATCCAGGGCCGTTTTTCACCTATTACCGATGGCTATGTGTTGCCTGAACCCATTTACCAGATCTTCGCCGAAGGCAAACAAAATAACGTACCCGTAATTACCGGCTGGAACGCGGATGAAAGTTTTGTAATGAGTTTTAAAAAGAAAGACGAATATGTAGCGCAGATTAAAAAACAATATGGCGCTGATGCGGATGAATTTTTGAAATATTACCCCGGCAATACAGATGAAGAAGCCGCCCGCTCGCAGGTAAAAATAAGCCGCGACCAAACCTTCGCCATGTCGGGCTATAAATGGATCACACTTCAAAGCCAACAGGGCAAAGCGCCCATTTATGCATACAACTTTAACCGCAAATTGCCGGCAACGCCTGACTTTGTAAAATACGGCGCCTTCCATACCGGCGAGGTTGCCTATGTGATGGATGACCTGAAATTCCTTAACCGCCCCTGGGAACCTGCAGACCAGCCTTTGGCAACGCTGATGTCGGCCTACTGGGTCAACTTTATTACCACAGGCAACCCCAACGGGCAAGGCTTGCCCGATTGGCTGAAATATGACAACGCCACGCAGCAAGCCATGATATTTGACGCCACCAGCGGCAAACAAACCCTGCCGGATAAGGAGGAATTGAAATTTATGGTAGACAGGGTGGAAGCGGGGAAATAGTTGATTGGGTTATATTAAGTTGATTGGGTTGGCACCTTCCTGGGAAAAAACTTAATCAACACAGCCAACTTAATCGACCCTTGACTATCCTGAATACTTTTTCTTCCGACTTTCCGGACTTTCGGACTTATTTACAAACTTTTTCTTCCGGACTTTCGGACTTTTCGGACTTTCCCACTAACTTACACCCACCAATTAAAAAATCACGAAAACCATGTCATCTGATCGCAGAAAATTTTTAAAACAGCTCGGGGGCACTATCGCGCTTACCTCGGCAACACTTTCAAGCTTCGCCGCTATGGAAGAACACGAATACAGAATTTTGCAGGCTGAAAAAAGATACAGCGCGAATGATAAGGTGCGCATTGCCACTATAGGCTTGGGCATTATGGGGTATAATGATACCCGTACGGCCCTGGCCTGCCCGGGGGTTGAACTGGTTGGCTGCTGCGACCTGTACACCGGCAGGCTCGACCATGCAAAAGAGGTTTTCGGCGCACATATCTTCACCACCAAAGACTACCACGAGATCCTCGACCGCAACGATGTGGATGCGGTTATCATCGCCACCAGCGATAACTGGCACAGTACCATCGCCAAAGCAGCCATGCGCAAGGGCAAAGCGGTTTACAGCGAAAAACCCATGGTACATTACATCAGCGAGGGGTTGGACGAGATAAAAACCCAACAGGAAACCAAAGCCGTTTTCCAGGTGGGCAGTCAGCGTGTGAGCAGCCTGGCCTTCAAAAAAGCAAAGGAATTGTACCAGTCTGGCGCTATCGGGCAGATCAATTCTATCGAAGCTTCGTTTAATCGCCAAAGCGCTTTGGGTGCCTGGCAATATACCATCCCGCTGGATGCCTCGCCCCAAACGGTCGACTGGAACAGGTACACCGCAAAGGACCAGAAAAAGCTGCCGTACGACAGTAACCGTTTTTTCAGGTGGCGAAACTACCGCGAATACGGTACCGGCGTTGCCGGCGACCTGTTTGTTCACCTGCTATCAGGCATTCACTTTATTACCGATTCAAAAGGGCCCGATAAGATTTTTGCTATTGGTGGCACCTATTACTGGAAAGATGGCAGAAATGTGCCCGACGTTATGAGCGCAGTGATTGAGTATCCCCACACCAAAGAACACCCAGCCTTCCAGGCTATTTTACGGGTTAACTTCATTAGCGGCGAGGGTGATCATTCGTCAACCAAAATTATCGGCTCCGAAGGAGTACTGGACTTGTCAGATGAAGGCGGCGGCTTTACCATCCGTAAAAATAAAATGCCGGTTGCCCCGGGGATCGATGGATGGGATTCGTTTGGTACTTATACTACCGCTATGCAAAAAGCGCTGATGGACGACTATAATAAAAAATATTCAGCTGCTGATCAGCAAATTCCTAATATACCGGGGACAACCTACCATACACCCGCTGGCTATGACGCCAATATCGACCATTTCAATAGTTTCTTTGACGGCATCCGCCTTGGCAAACCAATAGTTGAAGATGCCGTATTCGGCTTCAGGGCGGCAGCTCCCGCATTAGCATGCAACGACAGCTATTTTCAAAACAAAGTGATCCATTGGGATGCGGAGCATATGAGGTTGGGTTAGTGATTAGAGACTGGAGATTAGAGATTAGTTAGTTACGTTCTTACTAATCTCCAATCTCTAATTAACTAATCTCTAACCTAAAGTTTCACAAACCCGCTCTTCCCAACAAGAGCATTGGTACTGTTATTTTTTACTTCCACAAAATAGGTGCCCGGCACTAAACTGCTTACATCGGTTTGCCAGTTTGGCTGGTTGGATGTTACCGTTTTAATTACCGCGCCAAGGTTGTTAATAATCTGTATCGTGTAGGCCTGCCCTGCATTGATCTGGTTCATTTTCACGTTCATCGGCCCTGCTGTCGGGTTTGGATATAATATAAATCCATTGGTTGCAATCTGGTTGCCGGTATTGGCGTACATGATGGTTACCACGTTTGAATAGGTGACGGTCCCGTTCAGGTCGGTCATCTTTAAACGGTAAGCATTTGCACCCAATACAGGTGTTTTATCCAGCAAACTATAACTGCCTATCCCGCTCGCCGGTACGCCGCCCAATACATTAAACGTCGAACCGCCGTCGGTACTCCGCTCTACGGCAAAGCTGGTATAGTTTTGTTCGTTTTCGGTGGTCCATATCACCTGGTCGCCGTTGGCCACTTTGGTGGCGCCAAAGTTCAGCAAATGCACCATCAGCGATGGGTTTTGCCTGATGATCAAACTGAACCGGTGCGCGCCGAAAGTATTGGTATCGCTGTGTGCCAGTGTAAAGGCATAGCTTGGATTATGCCTGATATCCAGCGAGTCTTTGGCAAATGCGTCTTTCAGCCAAAAATCATACAACGCAGGTACGCTTTTTACCGCTTCAAGTTTGATGGTGAAATTACCATCGGTATTGGCGTTTACGGTTAGCGGGATGGCCATCGGTTTCGGGCCGGGCAAAGGCATGGTATTTATGGCCAGTGCGATGTTATCTGCAGAGATACTGGCCAGGCTTACAGTGCCGTTACCCGGTTTGTAAATGGCGTCTTCGTTAATGTTATACTGAGGCCTGGCGCTGCCGTTAAAGCTGATCAGCATCCCATCCGCATTGGTTGAGTCCTGGAATAGTTTTAAATGCATGTACTGGATCACATTCGCTACCGGCGGTGGACCCAAAAATAAGTTACCGTTGGTGGCATTGGCCTGGGTGCTTACTTTTGCCGATTCATTAAATACCAGCTGTGCTGTGTTGGCCGGCGCTACTACAAAAAAACCCTGCCCGCTCGGGATAATATTTGAAGCAGATGAAGCAATGGTACCCACCCCGCCAAAGCCCGACTGATAAATATTATAATTCTTGCTTACCGGGTCAATGATATAAAGGAACGGGTTGGTTGCCACGCCCGGGCCACCCGGACCGCCATAGATCCCGGTAGTTGGTGACGATGTATTAAACAGGTCCCAGTCGATAGAACTGGCATAAGGGTTACCCACCAGGTTGAAGCCCTGTACCGGTCCGTTGCCCGGTGTAGTTGTAAACCCTAAATTGGTTGAACCGGGAGTATACCAATCGCTTACCGTGATCTGGCCCTGGTTAAGTACACCGGTGGCGGTTAATATCGTATTTGTAGGGACGAATGAGGTGGAGGTTTCCGATGACAATGGCGCTACATTCCTGTCGCCTCTGAAAAAGAACATATACCCGTTACCTACCGGGATGTTAAATCCGCTACCATCATTATCTATTGAATAACTCGGCCCGGCTGACAGGTCACTTACCCCCCTAAAATTGCCGCTGGTAAATGACGAGTTGGAAGGTGCGAGGTTTTCGCGGAACAGGTAGAGATTAGGGTTGCCGGATGCGTCAAAACCGCCCGCAACACCGTTAGTGCCTTTCAAATAAACGCTGTTCATCAGGTAATTCAAGCTGTAAACATTATTACCGCCAACGGTAGCTGCATAAACCGGCGAGGAAACCAAACGGTATCCCCTGTACAGAATGTTGCCGCCGGTAATAAACCGCTGCACATTTACATTGCCGGTGATGCTGCATCCGGCCGGTAGAGGCGCTACAGTTGCTGAGCCATTGATGTCTGAAGTTAATGTCAGTAAGCCGTTTGCGGCCAATACAGCGCTTGCGCCGCTCATCACCAATAAACCTGATGATGCAACACTTGCGCTACCGCTTTGAATAGTGGTAGTACCGGCACCGCTGAATGTGACGTTATAAAATTTGGTACCTGTGCCATTGCCCCCATAAATATTTTGGGTGGTGCCGTTAAATATTACCGTTGGAACGCTTAGGTCGATATAATTGCCGGCGTCATTTAAAGTAATCGCATTGGTCAGATCGCCTGATATTTTTAAATTATTAGCACCGGTGCCGGTTGGTGTTTTCACACTGGTGCCTGAGAATTTAACATTGGCATAAGTTACGCCCGAAGCTAAGCCGGTAATTGGCGCATCGGTATAATAAGTTTGCGCCGCGCCCGAATATTCAATAGTTGCGCCTGCATTGTTAAATGCGATCACATTAGTTCCCGTTGCCGATAAACCTGATAGTGGCGCAGCATTTGCCAATTGTAATGTTGCAGTAGTAACCGGCGTTACAGCTATAGTTGAAGTACCTGCTGCTGTATTGGCCGTTTGAACATTTCCAGCCAATGAAACTGTTCCGCCGGTAATATTAAAGGTTGGTTTAAAGCTATTGCCGCCAGCATCTGACGAGGTTAATGCAATATTACTTGATAAAGCCATGCTATTTACAGACGATGCCAATGTTTCGGTATAAGAAACGCCAAGTGTTGTATTTGCATTTATATTTATGCCACCTGCTGTAACCGAGCCCGCTCCTGAAATAGTGGCTATGTATCCCAATGCAGAGTTTGCGTCACTTTGATAAGTAATGCCGCCGGTGACATTTAAGGTGCTTCCGCTATTCACCACAAAACCACCGGCCTGGCCGCCATTGGTGCCGATAACCACAGCGCCAACATTGATGGTGCCTGCACCTGCCAGTACGTTAGGAAAATTGGTGAAAGTACCATTTACCCCGATGCCTGCAATGTCTGCCGCTGTCGGCACCGCGTTGGTGGCCCAGTTGGCGGGGTCGTTCCAGTCGGTGCTGGTGCCGCCAAGCCAATCCACATAACCTGTACACGAAATGATAAGGGTCGCATTCCCGCTGCCCGTACCATTGGTAGCTGTAACTGTATAAGCTGTTGGAGGACTTGCAATGGTTGGTGTCCCCGAGATAATCCCCGTAGTGGTATCAAAATTCAATCCCGCAGGCAAACCCGGGCTGATGGAATAGCTGGTTGGCGCACTGCCGGTATTGGTTGGGCTCAACGGCGCAATAGCCACCCCAACCGGGAAAATATCCGGCGTAGCATATGCTATAACAGGGCCTGCCAGGTGGCAGGAAATATTAATGGTAAAGCTGCCCGTGCCTCCGGCATTGGTTGCGGTAACTACATAATTAGCGGCCGCGCTCACGGCAGTTGGTGTACCGGTTATAATACCTGAAGTAGTATCAAAGTTTAAACCTGAAGGCAGGCCGGGGCTAATCGCATAGCTCACAGGAGTTCCCCCGGTGTTTACCGGAACAAGCGGCGGAATTGCACTGCCCACGGTATAATTATCAGGCGTGGTATAAGTAAATACCGGCGCCGAAGAAACGATAGTAATAAAGATGGTGAACGAACTGCTCCCCCCTGCATTGGTGGCGGTAACTACATAGCCATAAACAGCGGTAATAGTAGTAGGGGTTCCGGTGATGATCCCTGTTACCGGGTCTATGCTCAAACCGGCCGGTAACGCGGGGCTCACGGTGAAGCCAAGGATAGGGCCGCCGGTATTGGTTGGCGTTAACGGCGCGATGGCCGTGCCTGCGTTATACACATCCGGGCTTGGGTAAGTGATGGCCGGTGCAGGTGGATTGACGGTAATATTGATTGTAAAAGTTGCTGTGCCTCCTGCGTTGGTAGCTGTGACCAGGTAATTGGTGGCCGGGCTGATCACCGTCGGCGTGCCCGATATGATCCCGGTAAGCGGATCGATGGATAAACCTGCGGGTAAACCCGGGCTGATTGAATAACTTGCGACGGGCCCGCCGGTGCTGGTTGGAGCCAGTGGCGCAATAGTTATATTAGTGATATACACATGCGGCGTAGTATAGACTATGATAGGTGCCGGCGGGTTAATGCATTTAATCTGCAAGGTAGCCGTTCCGGTAAAGCCCGCAGGGTTTGTTGCAGTAATGGTATAGGTAGTTAAGGGGCTGGCAACTGTGGGTGTGCCGGTGATATTTCCGGAGGCATCAATAGCTAATCCGGCAGGCAACGCCGGGCTGACAGTGGCGCTTACGATCGGTCCGTTGGCGGTAACCGTTGGCGAAAGGGTAGTGATGGCGGTACCCACCGTATAAGTCTGAGGCGATGCATAGCTAAATACCGGACCAATGCCACAGGTTATGGTGAAGACATTACTGGTGCCGCTACCTCCTGAGTTATAAGCGGTAACTGTATAACTTGTTGTGGCGAAAGATGCAGTTGGCGTACCTGTAATTTGCCCCGTTGTATTGTTGAAACTTAAACCCGCCGGCAACGGACCACTTATGTAATAGCCGCCCGTAGGGCCGTATTTGGTTACGGTATTGTTGCTATTGTCAGAGATATAAAGGTTCCCGGTTTTATCTACAACAATCCCGTCCGGCGCGGTCCAGCCGGTAATCGTTTTAAGTGTAGTTCCGGCCGTATTATATTCATATACCGATTCATATAAAAGGCTGTTATCGGCAACGAAAATATTTCCTGAATTGTCAATTGTGATGGCTGAGTAATTACCCAGAAAGTCTGTTTTAAAAGTAGAGGTGTAATTACCGCTTGAATTGTACTTAGTTACCGTAGCGCTGAATGTTCCAAAATTAAATGAGTTGGTTACATAAATATTCCCCGAGTTATCAATGGCTACCCCGGTAGGCGCATTTATATTTGAAGTGATGGTTTGAATTACAGCACCGGTACTTGAATTAGCCTTAATAATACTATTGGCGCCCTGGTTCGCGATGTATAAATTGCCTGAAGCATCAATGGCAATAGCCTGGGGGTTATTTAAACCGGTAATCGTTAAAGTATTAACCAGCGTCCCGCCAGCGTTAAATTCATAAACCTTTTTGGTACTCGCGTCCAGCACATAGGCATTGCCTGAGGCATCAAAAACCATTCCTACCGGATTGGTTAAACCCGAACCAAAGGTCCCGGTATTGGTGCCGCTTGAATTAAATACCTTAATAACGCCGTTGTTGTCCACTACATACACGTTGCCTGAGGCATCAACAGCCATCCCCTGGGGGGCGTTAAAAGCCGGCGAAGCTGTTAAGGCGGTCCCGGCATTTGTACCGGGAGCTAAAACCGTTCCTCCTGTATTTACCGGGCCTAAAGTTGAAATGGCTATGTTAACGGTGTAAACATTTGGCGTATTATAGGTAAATGCCGGCGCCACATCCACAACGGTAATGGTTCCTTTTGCATAAGTGATCGAATAATTTCCAGCTGTAAAAGTGCCGCCGATAGCTGCCGAAGGCGTTACCTGGTTTGCATAGGTGCCAATTGCGGCGCCCGAAGCGCCGGCCGCGCCATACGTCATGGTCACCGATCCTATGGTTTCACCGTTTTGAAGCCCGGTTGAAGTAAAGGCGGTTGAACCTGGCCCGCTTGTTAAGGTTGTACCCACGGTTTTGGTAACACTATTCGCGGTAATGGTCAAATTAGCCTGCCCTACCACAATATTGCCTGGGGCATAGGTAATGGTGTAGTTAGATGGAGTAAATGTTCCGCCGCCCGCCGCGGAGATAGTGATCTGGTTGGTATAAGTTCCAACCGGATCGGCGGCTGCTCCACCGGCTCCATAAACTGCAGCAACTCTACCAACCGTTTCCCCGTTTTGCAAGCCGACTGAATTATAACCCGTGGTTATATTCCCGTTGGTTAAAGTGGCGCCGTAGGTTTTGTTGTTTGCACTTGCGGTGATAGTTAGCGCCGCGGGATTAACAATAATTGCCCCTTTTGCATAGGTAATATTATAGTTGTTCGTATTAAAAGTTCCACCTGTAGCCGCCGACGGCGTTACCTGCAATGTGTATGTCCCTACCGCAGCATTTGCCGCTGAACCCGTTCCATAAACAATTTTTACCGTCCCGATAGTTTCGCCGTTTTGAAGGGCTGTTGAAGTAAACGCCGATGATGCATTAACCGTATTTAAAGTAGTTCCATAAGTTTTGGTAACATCATTTGCAGTAATGGTCAAAGCAGCTTTTGTTACCGTCATCGTACCATTTGTATAACTTATGGTATAGTTTGATAGACCTGTTCCAACGGCAGCCGTGGCAACTATATTATAAGTACCCACTGCCGCGGTGGCCGCCGATCCCGTACTTGTAAGCGACGCGCTGGTTACAGCATCTGAAAACAGCAAACCGCTGGTGGTAAACTCCGTGCCTGCAAAAGTAAACACCGATCCGTATACTTTACTTTGGGCGCTGGCAGTTACCGTTAATGGCGCTGTTGCAACAGTTCCGTTATAAGGAGTATAGGTGATGGTATAATTACTTACAGAAAAAGTACCACCACCCGTTGCTGCCGAAGGAGTTACCACGTATGCCGATCCGGCTGCTGTTGAAGCCGACAAGCCATTTGCATCCGGTGTTAGGGTAACGCCCGAAACCGTTTCGCCATTTACTGTTCCGCTCGTGCTAAAGTTTGTTGCACTTGGCCCTGCCGTTAGGGCAGTACCGTAAGTTTTTGCAGGGCCCGTGGCCGTAATAGTTAGCAGCGCAGGGTTAACCGTTATGGTAAACGTAGCATTACCGGTGCCGGATACGTTTGTTCCGGTTACCGTTATGCTGGTTATCGCTGTTACTGATGGCGTTCCTGTAATTGCGCCGGTGGATGTGTTTAACGTTAAACCCGTTGGCATTGTTCCGGATGTGATAGCATAACTTGCCACCGGTCCGCCTGAATTGGTGATCGTTGCGTTAACAACGGTGCCGTACGTAACTATGTAAGGAGAAGAAGCATACGAAATGTTTGGAACTGCCGGATTGGTTACCGTCATTGAAATAGGTGCAGAACTGCTTCCCCCGGCATTGCTTGCCGTTACATTACCTGTAAAAGAACCTGCGGCCGTAGGAACAACAGTAAATGTGCCGTTGGCGGTATTAAAAGTTATCCCTGCCGGTAATGCGCCGCTGGTAATTGATAACGCATAGCTGCTGGTAACTGCGCCACCCGTATTGGTAATTGCGGCTGTTGTATTTGAAATACCGGTAGTATAAGAATATGGCGTTCCGGCATAAGTTAGTACCGGCGGAGGAACAATACAAGAAAACGTAACGTTCGCACTAATTCCCGTGCCTGCTGTGTTGTAAGCAGTAACGGTGATAGTTGTTGAAGCAAACGTAGCAGTGGGCGTACCTGTAAAAGTCCCTGTCGAACTGTTAAAGCTTAATCCGGCAGGTAACGTTGTGCTACCGCCGGTTATACTTGTTATATAATAGCCTCCGGCAGGCGGGTATTTGGTTACTGAGCCATTGGTAAAATCAGAAACGTAAAGATTTCCTTTGCTGTCTGTAACCAAGCCTCTAGGATCGGTCAGGCCTGTGATTGTTGTTAATGTGGTACCTGTTGAATTATAAACTTTAACAGTTCCCGTACCTGAATCGCCGACATACAAATTTCCGGCGGCATCTATTGTCAGCCCATAAGGCGTACTTAAAGCTGTAACTATCGAGGATACAAAAGTTCCGCTGGAATTATATTTATTTAAATTATTGGTTGTGATATCTACCACATAAATATTTCCCGCACCATCAATTGCCACATTCTCCGGATTGGTAAGATTTGAAGTAATTGTCAGCAATAAGGTACCGGTGTTACTATATTTATATACCCTTCCTGCATTTGGATCAGCGATATAAAGATTTCCCGATCCATCAATGGCCAATCCGACGGCCTGGCTTAATCCATTTATAATAGTAGACTGGTATACACCTGATGAATTAAATTTATAAACCCTGCCATTTCCCGTAGTATTTCTGTTTAAAACATAGCCATTTCCTGAAGCATCAAATACGATACCTGCCGGCCTGCTGTATGCGGGGTTGCCTGTACCATAAGTACCCTGGTAAACCCCGGATGAATTCCATTTGCTGACAGTAGTGCCATTATAATTGGTTGCATAAACATTCCCTGAACCATCTATGGCCATGCCATAGGTTCCGCTCAAAGTAGCACCTGTAAGTGCTGTCCCTGTTCCATAACCTATTGCTCCCACACCTGATGACGTAGGGCTCAAAGGTGTAATCGGAGTACCAACATTAAATGCCGGAGGAGATGTGTAACTCAACGTAGCCGCAGCAACAATCTGGATCGTAAAAGTGTTGCTGTTACGGCCCCCGCCGTTGCTTTCTCTTACC
This sequence comes from Mucilaginibacter gotjawali, assembly GCF_002355435.1. Classification (NCBI taxonomy): domain Bacteria; kingdom Pseudomonadati; phylum Bacteroidota; class Sphingobacteriia; order Sphingobacteriales; family Sphingobacteriaceae; genus Mucilaginibacter; species Mucilaginibacter gotjawali. The sequence continues at coordinate 396,619 of NZ_AP017313.1, read as the reverse complement.
CTAAAGTTAGCTGCTGCAGCTACCGTTGTGGGCGTCCCGGTAATTGTTCCGTTTGCATTTAATGTTAAACCCGGGGGTATGGTCCCTATATTTAACGTGCAGCCAGTCGGTGTTCCACCCGTTGCGGTAGGGGTTAGCGTAACAGCTACGCCAACGGTAAATATATTTGTCGCAGGATAGGTTATCGTTTGCCCAAATGTGCTATTGCCAAACAGCAAAAATAAAAATACAGCAAATACGTAAAGTAAAAGTTTTCTCACAATAAAGAATCGTTAGGTATAACCTGGTTTTCAGAGATGCAGGAGGGGAGCCAGGTATACACTACCTGCCTTCAAATCGAAAACTATAATTTATCAATTTGCCTTAAATAACACAAATACAGTGCTAAAGGGATTTTAATCTAAAGAAAATAATCAGACTTAAAAACTATCGTGAGTATAGTTTTAAATTATTTCTTAAGATTCATCAAAGTTAAACATTGGTTACGCGGCGTTGCCGAAAGGTTAAGGTGTGTAGTTTTTTTCGGTAAAAAAGAAAATGTACTATAAGAGATATAAATTTAATAATATACCCCTATAGGGGAATTATTATATTATATTTAAAATGCAATGTAATATTTTCCACAAAGCGGGAACATTGTTTACATCAGGTTTTTACATGCTTTATTTCTTCGCACTGTAAAAATGTCCCGCCGCAGCCTTTATATTTTTACAAAAGTACTTTTCCCGACCAGGCTTTTGTTTTTATCATTTATAACCTCAATAACATAAGTCCCGGGCAACAAATTGCTTACATTATCCTGCCAGGTAGCGCTTGCTGAAGTAACTGATTTGATAACCGAACCGATGGCATTAATGATCTTAATATCATAAGCCTGCTGATTTACCACACCGTTAAGCGCTGGCGTTAAGCTAAGGTGTTGCAAAGCCGAAATTCCTGGTATCGAATTGCTGTTATCCTGGTTAACTGCCAGGTTGATCACCCCCGAAGACGGGTTAGGATAAATACTGATATTGCTTTTTGCCAGGCTATTGGTATTGCTGTACATCAGTTTAGCCACGCCGGAGTAGCTGGCGGTTCCGTTCAAATCCACCATTTTCAGGCGATACAAATTTTCTCCTGCCGCAGGCGCCTTGTCCACCAAACTATAGGCACCTGCCGCGCTTGAGGCATATCCGCCCAATACATTAAACGTTGTGCCGCCGTCTGTGCTCTTTTCAACGGTAAAATTGGTGTAGTTTTGTTCGTTTTCGGTCTTCCATACCAGCTGTGCGCCATCAACGGCTTTTGTTGCTGCAAAATTCAACAGGTGAACCATTAAAGCAGGGTTTTCGCGAACAACCAGACTGAAACGCTTTGCTCCGAAACTATTGGTGTCGCTTTTAACTATGTCAAATGCGTAAGCCGGGTTATGTTTAATATCAAGCGAGTCTTTGGTGTAAGCATCTTTCAGCCACACGTCGTACAGATCAGGAATGCTTTTTATAGCCGACAGTTTTAATTGGTAGCCGCCATCAGCAGTAGCATTTACGTTTAAAGGGATAATCGCCGGGCTTAATTTTGGAAGGGCCTGCGAATTAATGGCCAGCGCTACATTGTCTGCGGACAAGCTCGAAAGGCTAACTGCCCCGCTGCCCGGTTTATATACCGCGTCTTCATTCATCGCAAATTGCGGTTTGGCGTTGCTGTCAAATCTTACAAGCAAGCCATCACTATGAGTTGAATCCTGAACCAGTTTCAAATTGATGAACTGGCTCACATTTGCCAAAGGTGCATTGCCGAGGAACAAATTACCGATAGCCCGGTTTGCCTGTGCGCCTGTTTTTCCGGCTTCGTTAAATGTCAACGAGGCGGCGGACGAAAGTGCACTTACAAAAAACCCCTGTCCACTAGGTATTACGTTGGAGCCGGATGATGCTAAAGTGCCAAAACCACCGTTACCTTGCTGGTAAACATTATAGCTTCCGCTTAAAGGGTCGAGCACATATATAAAAGGACTTACATTTGGCCCGTAGATCCCGCTCGCTGAAGAAGTTGTGCTAAAAGTGTCCCAATCTATTGAACTTGGATACGGATTGCCCACAAAAGCTAATCCCAAAACAGATGAATTACCTGCAACCGCCGTATAATCTAAAGTTGATAAAAGGCTAAACCAAGGCTTCACGGTTACCGGCCCGGTATTCAGTGTCCCTGTCGCAGTTAAAGTAATGGCTTCCGCCACAGTGCCGGGGCTATATTTATTGGCGAGGTTGTTGATACGGTCGCCCCGGTCAAAAAACATAAAGCCATTGCCTACAGGTATATTAAAACCACTGCCATCATTATCAATTGTATAATTCGGGTCGGCGCTGATATTAGCGATTCCCCTGAAATTGCCCCCCGTAAATGAACTGTTTGACGGCGCTAAATTGTCCCGGTACAAATAAAGGGTTGGGTTGCCTGCCTTATCAAAGCCGCCCGCAGGACCCGCCGTGCCGGTTATAAGTGCCGATAATTTTACATAATTTACGCTGTAAACATTATTCCCGCCCACGGTTGCTTCATATACCGGCGAAGAAAGGTCGCGGTAAGATCGGTAAGCACTGGTACCCCCGCTTAAATAACGTTCAACATTATAAGTGCCGGTACAAACAGCATTAACACCCGAAATATTTCCAATGGCGGCACAGCCCGTGTTGTCGGACTGCAAGGTAAAGTTTCCGGTATTTTGAACAGAGGTACCAAAGCCGGTTAAATTAATAACAGACGATGAACCCAAATAAAAAGTACCCGTATTTTGAAGATAAACGCCCGGGTAATTTAAATTAACGATGCAGGCAGAACCAATAGAACCGGCATAAAATGTTCCGCTGTTCCGGATATAAGCCAGGGCGGCTGAATTTGATGCAAAATCTATGGTACTCGCGCCGTTTATTGTAAAAGTTGCCCCTGCCATGTTGCTGATATAACCCGCGCCGCCCAACTTTATTGCCGAACCCCGGACATTGAAGTTTCCGGAATTTATGATGTTCGCCTGGTACACCATATTGATGTACTGCAAATTAACGGCGTTAAAAGTACCGGATGCATTGTTTGTAACAGACGCACTGACATTTAAAAATATGTGGCCTGAATTGACCGTAAATGTTCCTGAATTGGTAAGCCCGGCGTTGAAATTAATTACCAGCGAGTCTGCAGTAAACGCGCCGCCCGTTCCGGAAACTGATAGCGCGGCATTTACGGTTACTCCCCCGCTAACAGTTAATGGCGCAGCAAGGCTAACATTGGTAGGGCCGGTTATTTGTATTGCCGCGCATGCGGAGGGCACATCAACCACCGGGGTTTTTGCCGTAGCACCAATAAGTACCGTATCACCCGCTGCCGGAAAACCAGTTGATGGCGCCCAGTTACTGCTGTTACTCCAATTGCTATTGGCGCCAGCGCCTGTCCATATAAAGGTTAACGACGAGGTTTGATAAACTGAGATTGAATACGTCCTGGTGGTGCTCCCGTCCTGCCCGGTAACCAGCAAATTAATCACCGTAGGGTTACTTGTCAGGGCAATAGATTGCGAAGGGGTGCCTGATGTAACAGCAATACCATTAACCGTTACGGTCGCATTGGCGTCAGCCGTAGTTGGGGTTACGGTTAATGCCGCAACTGATGAACTTACAGAAGCTGAATAATTGACATTACTGCTCCCTGTTACCAAAGTAAGCGCTGAACCGGTACTTAACTTTAAACCCTTCAGCGCTGCATTACTTGAACCATTTTTGTTCACCGTAATAGAGATAGTTCTTTTGGTTGAACCGTCCTGTGCAGTAACCAGCAGGTTAATTACTGTAGGATTGGTTGGAATAGCAATAGGCGCCGATGCTGTGCCCGATGCAACGGCAATGCCATTAACAGTTACGGTAGCATTGGGGTCATCAGTAGTTGGCGTTACCATTAACGACGTAGTGGTTGAAGTTACCGAAGCTGTGTAATTAGCATTACTTGTGCCCGTTACTAAAGTAAGAAGCGAACCCGTACTTAGCTTTAAAGATTTTAATAACGCATCGCTTGAGCCGTTTTTATAAATAGTAACAGCATATGACCGGACGGTACCATCCTGAGCGGTAACCAGCATATTAATAACCGTTGGATTGGCCGGTAACGCAATAGACGGTGAAGGGGAACCGGATACAACGGCTATCCCGTTAACGGTAACTGTAGCGTTAGGGTCATCAGTTGTGGGCGTTACTGTTAACGACGCGGTAGAAGAAGCTACAGAGGCCGTATAATTCACATTGCTTGTGCCGGTTACCTGGGTAAGTGATGAATTTGTACTTAGCTTTATTGATTTTAACGCGGCATCGCTTGAACCGTTTTTGTAAATAGTGATGGAATATGACCGCGTGCTTCCGCCAGACGCAGTAACCAGCAAATTAATAACCGTTGGATTGGTTGTAATGGCAATAGCTTGCGATGGCGTTCCTGACGCAACCGGCAGCCCGTTAACGGTTACAGTGGAAGCAGGGGTTGTTGTAGTTGGCGTTACCGTTAATATTGTAACAGCAGCAGCTACCGAAGCTGTATAATTTACATTACTGGTGCCAGATATAAGGGTAAGTGTTGAGCCGGTACTTAGCTTAATTGATTTTAAAGTGGTACTGCCTGCGCTGCGGAGTAGGGGTATTGCGTTGGCATTGGCGTCTTTAAAACCCAATATTAAAACCAAAACAAAAAAACTTATAAATAATTTCGTTTTCAATTTAGTAAAGTAATAATTTATCAATCTTGACCGTGATAAGGAACAACGTCAATCCGGCATGAAATTATTAAATATATTTAACTTACCCGTTAAAATGTTGAAAACTTCCTATTGTTAATTTATCGCGCAGTTTTTATTGAATCCAAGTGATCTTTTTAAATCTGCCGCAGTTTTTTTGTTGTATTTGAATGAGATATACCAGGGAAGTGATCAGCCCGAATACATCCGGTTATTAAATGCAAACCGTTATTTCCTGAACATAGAGGCGATCCAGATAATGAGTGCGATAACTAAAACCACGGCGATAATGCCAACCGCAAAACCAGCTTTAAAAATCCCCTCGATTGCAGTACAACTGCTTAAACAAAACAAGAGGAGTGTGGCGAACAGAAAACTTATATTTTTCATTTTTATAAAAATTAAGACAAATTGCTGAACGTATAATACACCTAACCGTTAAAAAGTTTTCAGATTGCTCCTTCATTTTTTAATTTATTTACCGCCCAAAAAGTCTTTTTTGTAAAAAAACACATCACCCATCCTATCAAAATGATAATCACCCTATCAAAATGATAGGCTATTTACAATATGTAGGCCATACGCCAACTTGATAATATTTTGAAAATCAACGTCTTAATTTAATAGCTGAAAGATTTTCGGCTAATGGCACAGGGATTGGCTTCGCTTTATTAATAACTAAAAAATAATTGATTAAACACTCATAATGAGCAGCAGCAATAATTTACCCCCATCCGCCATATCCCGGCGGCAGGAATTATCTGTTTCATTTTCTTTCAACCAACATTTTATTCTTTCCTGATCAATGGAATCCCACATTAAAAAGCTCACGTTTGCTGGTACGCTTGTTACCCTAGGTATTATTTTTGGCGATATCGGCACATCCCCTTTATATGTTTTTCAAACCTTATTGGTTGAAGGCGGCAAGGTCAACAACCTGCTCGTGCTGGGTTCAATCTCCTGTATTTTCTGGACACTTACCTTACAAACCACTTTTAAATATATTATCATTACCCTTCAGGCCGATAACCATGGTGAAGGCGGCATATTTTCACTATATGCCCTGGTGCGGCGTTACGGAAAATGGCTGGCCATACCTGCAATTATTGGCGCCGGCACCCTGCTTGCCGACGGCATTATCACTCCTCCTATCTCGGTAACGTCAGCCATTGAGGGGTTAAGCAATGTGCCCGCACTAAGCAATCCAATAAAACACCCCGAATTTGTGCCTGGAAGCCACCTTATTTTAGGGCTGGTGATCGGGATCATGCTGGCGTTATTTTTCTTTCAGCAATTCGGCACCAAGATCGTCGGCTCAGCCTTTGGCCCGGTCATGTTACTGTGGTTTTTGATGATCGGCACATTGGGCGCTTTGCAGATCGTGCATGATCCCGCTATCTTCAAAGCATTAAGCCCGGTTTATGGCTACAGGCTGCTTACTGAACACAAGGAAGGTTTCTGGTTACTGGGCGCGGTGTTTTTATGTACCACGGGCGCCGAAGCGCTCTATTCCGACCTGGGGCATTGCGGGCGGAAAAACATCCAGGTAAGCTGGATATTTGTAAAAACTACGCTTTTATTAAGTTACCTGGGCCAGGGAGCCTGGGTGCTGTCGCGGCCTGCCGGCACCAGTTTTGCCGGGGTTAACCCTTTCTACGCCATTGTGCCTGACCCTCAATTGCTAATGATCCCCGCCGTGGTATTGGCTACTTTAGCAACCATTATTGCAAGCCAGGCCCTCATCAGCGGTTCGTTTACCCTCATCAGCGAAGCGGTAAGCATGAATTTCTGGCCACGCATCACCATTAAATATCCATCAAATATCCGCGGGCAAATCTATATCCCCAGCATCAACTGGATCTTATGTATCGGCTGTATCCTGGTTTCCCTTTATTTTGAAACATCAGAGCACATGACGGCTGCTTACGGATTTTCCATCACCATTGCCATGTTGATGACGACCATCCTCATGTCGTACTTTATGCGTTATGTGAAACACTGGCCGCTTTGGATTGTTGTCATCATCCTGTGCGTATTTTTAACCGTTGAATTCTCCTTCTTCATTACCAACGCTGCTAAATTATTAAAGCGGATCTTCTTTGTTGTTTTCGAGATCGGACTGATATTTACCATGTACATCTGGTTCAAAGCGCGCAAGATCAACAACCGCTTTTTGCATTTTATCGACCTGAAAGATCAGATACCCCTGTTAATTGCTTTAAGCGCCGATGAGTCGGTAAGCAAATACTCCACCCACCTTATCTACCTGACCAAGGCAAACAACGCCAAACAGATTGAGGAAAAGGTGATGTACTCCATCATGAGCCGGAAACCCAAACGGGCCGATACTTACTGGTTCATCCATATCGAAACCACCAATGAACCCTATACCATGGAGTATAGTGTCGACCAGATTGAGCCAGGCAAAGTTATCCGGGTTGAGTTCCGTTTAGGTTTCAGGATCCAGCCGAGAGTAAATGTTTTGTACCGCAAAGTTATTGAGGACATGGTTGCCCGCAAGGAAATTGATATCACCAGCAAATACGAATCGCTGAATCAATACAAAATAGCGGCCGATTTCAGGTTTGTCATTATGGAGAAATTCCTTTCGTACAACAACTCCTTTGGCGCTAAAGAAGGATTTATCCTCAACAGCTATTTTGCCATCAAAAAACTGGCACAAACCGAGGCCAAAGCATTCGGCCTGGATACCAGCGAAACATATGTCGAAAAAATACCATTGGTAGTGAAACCTGTTGGCAATATTATTTTAAAAAGAATTGAGGCTTAAATTAAATCAGCAGGCATTATAGCCCTAAAAAAATCATTACAGCCGGCCACACAGCCGGCTGTTTTTTTATCCGGCCAGGTAATTATGCCTGCAAACACCGGCACCAGCACACCAATATCATTGCAATTACTTAACTTTATTCCGATGAATCGGCCGGGTGCGGTCAACAATGTGAATTACCCGGTTAAACCAATTTAAGTATTACTGCACCTTAAATAAATCAAAATCATCACTTAACAATTATTAACTGTTAAGGCAAAAACTTTTTACAGTTTTTGCGTTTATAAGATAAGTTTAGGCCTTAAAATGTCAATTTTTAATTACAAGCAGCGCAACAATATTGTCCTCGGGGCCATCGTCATCCTGGGCTGTTTCCTTCTGTATGCGTTAAGTGGCTTATTTAGCTCAATTTTAGGCGCTATCGTATTGTTTACTCTTTTCAGGCCGGTTTACCTGCATCTGGTCGAAAAAAAGCAATGGAATAAATCGCTGGTTGCTGTACTTATCATGTTTACATCGCTCGTAGTTATCGTTATTCCTTTAATGTCGCTCAGTATTATGGTTGTCAGCAAGATAGGGAGTATTAATTTAAAATCATTTGACCTGCAAAGCTGGATCTCAAAAATTGATGATTATGCCGGTTACAATTTTAACCAGCCGCATTTTGCCGAAAACACCATGCAGAAACTCGGCACCTTTGCTACCGATCTTTTCCCGTCAATATTAGGCAGCGCTGCCAATATCCTTATCACGCTGCTGGTAATGTACTTTTTGCTCTACTTTATGCTGGTGCAGATCCGGCAATTTGAATCCGCACTGCTTAAGTATGCCCCCTTCAGGGAACAGCATGCATTAAAGTTTGCGGTAGCCTTGCGTAATGCAACCTATTCAAATGTACTGGGGCAGGGCATTATTGCTGTTGTTCAGGGATTTTTACTTGCAAACGGCTTTTTGATATTCAATCTGCCCGACCCGGTATTTTGGGGGGTGATCGGCGCTTTTATATCCTTTTTACCGGTGGTAGGGGCGCCAACGCTCACTATTCCGGCCAGCATCATTTTATTTGCCGGCGGGCATCCTGTTAAAGGAATTTTGCTTTTAGCCTATGGCCTATTATTTATCGGCAATGTCGACAATTTTTTAAGGGCCATCATCAATAAGCGCCTGGCCAATACCCACCCGCTCATTTCCATTATAGGTGTTTTTATAGGTGTTCCGCTTTTCGGGATTCTTGGATTGGTTTTCGGGCCGTTGCTGTTGTCGTATTTTCTGCTCCTGCTCGAAATTTATGAAACCAACAGAATGGCAGCCGACAGGCTGGAACGGATTCGTACAGCGCCATAAACGTAAACTATAATATATTTATCTTTGTGGGTAATAATAAATCGGCCATATCAGCGTCACTAAGAAGACAAATTGAGACATTTAGTCAGACCGGTAACATTTGGCAGGATATTTAATCAAAATTAAAAAAACAATTAATCAACTTTTAAATTTATAGTCTATGAAAGATAACACAAAAGTTTTGGCTGCTTTGCTGGTAGGATTGGCGGCAGGGGCAGCGTTGGGTATTTTATTTGCACCTGACAAGGGAAATGAAACGCGCGACAAGCTTGCAGAATCACTAAAAAACCTGGGCGATTCAATTAAAGAAACTGCATCAAAAGAGATTGACAACCTGTTGGACTTAAAAAATAAAGTTGTTGATAATATTAAGACCAAAATAAACGGCGTTGAGCAGGAATTTCAGGATGATCTTGAACATGCGTGATAGAAATAATTAGTCTTTGGTTTTAAGCTCCCGGAAATTTTCTGCAAACTTGAAACCAAAGGCTGATTGATTACAGTAAATAAAAATATGGAAGCAAAAAACGATACTCCGCCACCCTTAATTGATCAGCTTAAAGATTATGCGGAAACCCGTATAAAACTGGCTAAATACCAGGCTATAGAAGGCGGGACCACCATAGCCGCAGGCCTTATTTCTGATTTGGTAACCATTATCAGTATGGTGCTGGCTTTTTTATTTGCCAGTTTTACCCTGGCGCTTTATTTAGGCAGTTTATTTCACGCCTGGTGGATGGGTTTTGGGTGCGTATCCGTTTTGTATTTAATTATTGCCTTAGCCATAAAATACAATAAAAAAAGGCTTGAAAAACCTATCGTTGACGCATTTATACAAAAGATATTTAAAGACTAAACCAAATGGATATACCTGTTAGAAATATTGATGATTTGCGGAACGAAATATCCAGGCTTAAGGGAGTTGAGCAGGAGCAAAGTATTGCATTGTCCCAGCGGTTCAGAAGCCCGGGTGCTATATTATCATCCATCATATCCATATTTCACACGCCGGCAAATGCCGATGGCCACAAAGAGAACGGCTTTTTTGACCAGGATATCGTTAGCCTGATCTCGCGTTTTGTATTACCGTTTACTTTGAATAAAACTGTTTTCAGGAATTCAGGCTTTATCATAAAAACACTTGTTGGCCTTGTTTCTCAAAAAGCCTCTAATTTTATAACTGAAGACATGGTAGTTAGCCTTTGGGATAAGGCAAAATCACTTTTCAAAAGCAAAATCCCTCAGGTAACACCTGCGCACAAAGGAGTGCCGCCATTAAGCGAGACCTATTGATTATTAAAAGATTGAAGGGTTTCAATCCTTAAAGGAGATAACGAATTCGGCGCCTTCATTTGGACGACTACTTACCGAAATTTTACCACCAAGGCTGGTGATATGGTTATATACCAGGTATAGGCCAATACCTTTACTATCTGACCTGTCATTAAACTTTTGGTTAAAGCCGAATATTTTATCCCTTGTTTTATCCATATCAAAACCCTGCCCGTTATCTGTAAATATCAGCTGGCTTACCCCATTATTTTGTTTTGAAGTAATGGAAATTTCCGGGTGAAGCCCGGGCTTTGAATATTTAACCGAATTGGTGATCAGGTTTAAAAATATACTTTCCAGATAAGCTTTGTTAAACCTAATCGTCTTTTTCTGTGTAAAATCGGCCCTCAATATAGTATTTGAGCTTTTTATTAAAAAACCTAAGGACCACAACACTACTTTGAGCGATTCCTCCAGATCCACCTCCTCAACCTGCGCCTGTATGGTTTCTTTTTGAATTAAACCATCCATGTATTTATTTAAGGTGTTTTTCAGGCTCTCGGTTGCCGACTTCAGGATATTGATAAACTCCAGGGTCTCCTCATCCTCAATTTTTGAAGTATCCAGAAGATCAAAAACGGACAGCAAATTTCCGACAGGCGTCCTCAGGTCATGCGAAGCCGTAAAGGTTAATTGCTTCAGATCTGTATTAATCTTGGTAAGATCTTTGATCAGCAAATTCCTGTCTTCTTCCAGTTTCTTTGTATGGGTGATATCTTTAGCGATAGCATAAACCCGTTTCTCACTGTAAACCGGCATTGATGTCCACGCCAGCCAAACTATCCCGCCGCTTTTCGTAACGTACCTGTTTTCAAAGTTCAACAGTGGAAAATCCTCAAAAGCTTTTCGCGGTTTTGCTGGGTAATGTTCTGGTCTTCCGGATGAACAAAGTGATTTATAGGCGCTGAAAACAATTCCTCGTCGGTATAACCTAAAAGTTTGGAAACTGCCGGATTAATCTTTTTAAAGTAGCCATCAAAACCCGCCACGCACAAAAGATCAGGCGTTAATTCAAAAAACAACTCAAGATCAAAATTATTGGTTGCAACCGAACGCCCCCTCTCATTGGCCAGCGCTATTGCTGCCTTATCCTCTCCCGGTAAATCCATAGTTCAATACAAAAACTTAACAAGTTAAATAAATTTACCTGTAAGCATCATAAAGCGCTACCTAAAACTAATAAATAACAAGTATGTTACCAAATTATAAACCCATAAGAAATTAAATTAATTAGTCGATCCTTAAAAAGTCAATAAACAATGACGGATGAATAATTCGGGCGAGTAGCAGATGCTGTAAAAATCTGAATAAGGCGAAAAATAAGTGCCAAAAGGTTGTCTTTCCAGATATTCATCATTCTTTTGAAGTTCATGGCAGCTGCGGCGAGCATTACATTGATCGTATCGCCTTTAATTCCTTTGTAAAAGTTACGACTTAAACGGTGATCGGCTTTCAGATGGCCTATTTTAGGTTCAATACCCGCCCTGTTTGAGAAGCCTTCTTTTAATTTGTTCTTGCGATAACTTGTTAGTTTACTGCTAAATGTTTTTGGGGTATGAATAAGGGTTCCGTGCACCTCTTTTCTTCCCCGGTACCCCCGGTCCACAAATGCTTCTTTGAGCGTGTGTCCGGTAAGTCTTTGCTGTTGTTCCAGGGCAGCATCCAGCGTATGGCCGTCATAATCATTGCCGGGAATGTTCAGCGCCCCGATGATCACGCCACTGTTTTGGGTAACGGTAATGGATACTTTGCTGCCGAATTCATATTTCTTATGTTCTTTGCCTTTGCTGATACATACTACATCTGGTTCATGAAGGCTATAGATTTTATTGCTGTCCTGCCGTTTTTGCCGGAGTACCCGTTGAAATAAATCCAGCTCATCACTAAAGCTTTCTGCAGGTAGTTTTCTTTGCAGTTCCCTTACCAGTCTGCCAGCTATTGTTTTTACTTTTTTATCCGCTTTACGCGCTTTTGCACCATTTTTAGGGTGGTTTCTGAATCGCTGATCAATGCCCAGCTTCTTTAAAGTGCGGCTGTAGCTCTGACGAAGCACTATCCCTTCCTTTTGGGCAATGCTTACGCACTTTTTAATAATCTTCCGGTGCAGTTTACTATCGGTAGGGTAAGTGATATTCTTTTCCTGAACGGTGGTGTCAATGCTTGCTCTGTCTTCTTTGCCATCCTTGCCGTTTATGCGGATACTTTCCTTCAGAATTAATTCTATACCTGCTGCCCCAATGCGATTACGGAAATGTACCAGTTCGCTGGCCTCACAAGGTTCTTTTGCTGTGAAGGTTTGCCCTCCACTAAAGTATTGATAATAAGCATTTTCTGACCATTGCTCCACCACGCTTTCATCACTCAGGTTTCGGATATGCTTCAGCATCAGCAGGGCTACCATCAACCGGATCGGTTTGGCAGGCCTGCCAAAGTCCTCCTTATAATGTTTCCTGAAGCTCTCCTCGAACAAAGACCAATTAATCTGATCAGCTAATAAGTATAAAGGGTGTTTATTGGACAATTGCTCTTTTAAGCCTGGCTGTAAAAAACTCAGCTGTCCTGTATTTATTGGTTTATTAAGCATAAATATCTGCAAGCTTTTACACTAATTTCTGAAAAACTTGCAGATTATAGAAATAAATATTATTAACATCTTGTTGATTATCAACAAATTAAATCATTTTTAAGGGACGACTAATTACCGCGCTTTTAAAACGGTTACTCTTTTAATTATTTTCGTAAAACCAATGCTACAACTATGGAAACATCACGTGGTATAACTTTATATAAGAGCCGGCATTCCGTAAGAGAAATAATTGACCGTTTGGAAACACTTGTGCAGGCGCATGGCGCTACTGTATACGCACGCATCGACCAGCAAGCGGAACTCCGGAAGGCCGGCCTGGAAATACCACCGCTGGAATTTATCCTGTTTGGAAACCCAAAAGCGGGCGGCCAGGTTATACTGGAAAACCCTATGGCCGCACTTGACCTGCCATTAAAAATAATTGCCTGGGAAGACCACAAAAGGAACGTTTTTATCGCTTATAACGACGAGGCATATATTACAGAAAGGTACGGATTAACGCAAATTGCCAATTCCCCCTTAAATCTTGACACGCTGGTTACAGCGGCGCTAAATAGCTGAACCTATAATATCCAATCTGACTTAAGAGATACATCATCAATACTTTAACCCTACAATCCCGAATAGTAATCATAACCCTCCTCGGCCCAATAATCGCGTGGGCGGGTATTGCTAAAGTTAATGGAGCCTATTCGTTTCAGGTTTTTAATGCCATATTTTACGGGGATGATTAGACGCAGCGGCGCGCCGTGGTTAAGCGGGATGGGGTGGTCGTTAACCTCATAGGCAAGCAGCGTTTGCGGGTGCATTGCACTGGGCATATCAATGCCCACATAGTATCCTTTGTCGGGTGTTTCCATGCCCACGTATTGCATTTTTGCGTAGTCCTCCAGCTGGAAATGCTTTATAAAGTCGCTGAATTTTACGCCGGCCCAATGCTGGATCTGGTCCCAGCCTTCAACGCATTTAAAATCATAAACAATCTCCGTTTTTGGCAGGGCTTTCAATTCATCAATGGAAACCTGCAGTATTTCGCCACCCTTTTTTATCACCTGTAATTTCCAGGTAGCCGGATCGAATTTCTTTTTGGCTTCCATCCCGATATCGCTGTTATACCTTACCCGTTTAGCAGCCATCTCTTTAGGATAAGTTTTTACCAGGTGATTTTCGTTGAAAACTAATCTTCTGAAAAATATCTCTGTTTTATTTAGCGCCTTCCTTAACGGCCGGTGCGCTTCTCCGGTTATGCCTGCTGTTTCGGTTGGCGATTTATACAACCATCGCCAGCCTTCAAACGCACCAGCAGCAAAAACAGTGAAAGCGCCGAAAGAAATAAAATTGCGCCTGTTGATCTTTTGCTCAATAGTGAGCTCCTTTTTTATTTTTTTATTTGGCGTTTTCATCGTCGTTTACTGTTTGAATTGCTGGTTTAGGTGTTTCATTAACTACTTCAAAGCCTGATATTACGGAACTGAAATTTTTCCATCCCGCCAGGATCACCTGCACAATGTGGATCACAAAAAACAGTACATAGCCTATAGTTAAGGCAAAATGAAAAATGCGGGCTAAATGATAACCGCCACAAAGCCATGTTAAGTAATAAAATTGCACCGGTTTATAAATAGCCAACCCCGTTATTACCGATCCGACACCCATTATGATAATAGCAGTATAAGCAATGCGCTGCGCGGCATTGTATTTATTTTGCGGTGGCGCCGTTTTGCGGATGTGCAAATCGTGGAGCAATACCAGCCAGGCCTCTTTAAAAGAGTTCCTTTTTGGCACCAATTCACGCCATTCTCCCGAAATTATGGTATATAAGATATAAAACACACCATTGAGCGTAAAAAACCACATAAATAAGAAATGAAAGGCCATCCCCTCGGCCAGCCGCTGCGGGATGCCCAAAGTTTTATAAAACCAGTCAGGGAAAAATTTAACAAACGTATGCCCGAAAATGGTGATGGAATAAATATCATTAGCCCAATAGATCAGCAACCCGCTCCATATCATAATACTTAATATCGGGAAGTTTACCCAGTGGCACCAGCGCATGGCTAATGAGTGTTTTTCTTTAATCGTTTTCATACCTGAATAATGCTCTCTTTAAGACTTATTGCTCCTTTTAAATTGTGGCGGATGTTCCCTTTATCTTCGCTGCACCTGTAATGGCACCTGTGGAAGTATTTTGCAATAAACCTACAAGCTCCCAGCCACTGGCATCGTAACCATTTGGTAAAGATACATTTACTGTACCGGTTTTGCTATTTAACGCAACTTTTTGAAGTTTACGCACGATCTGCACATGCGATAAGGTACGGCCAACATTCTCGCCCCGCTCAACTTTTGTTTGTGCATTTTTTTGCAATACAGCTATTAGCAATACTGTATTACTATCAGTTCCATCCGCGCTGTATTTGATTGTGGCCTGCCCTTTCTCAACAGCCGAAATACCCAGGGAAAGCTGCGCCGGCGAAGCTACCTGCAGGTTGGTTTTGATGGCACTTCTTAGGGTACCTTCTTCGGAACCCACAAACTCTGTCTTACCGTTTACAATGATCTGCGGCGTATAAATTTGCCGCAGGTGTAAGTAGCTTGCATATTCATTTTGCCTTTTTGAAAAGTCAGCGCTGCTAAATGCATCTTTCCAGCCCAAACGGTTCCAGTAATCAACGTGATAAGCCAGTATGTAAACCGGCATATCCTTATCTTCTTTTGCTATTTTCGCCACTAAAGCATCCGCCGGCGGGCAACTGGAACAACCTTCAGAAGTAAAAAGCTCTATAACAGCAAAGCCTTTGCTTTCTTTTTTGATGTGGGTTAAAAGCTTAGTGCCTATGTAGGCTTTTGTCCCCAGGGTGGCAA
The DNA here is from genome assembly GCF_002355435.1 of Mucilaginibacter gotjawali. Lineage (NCBI taxonomy): Bacteria > Pseudomonadati > Bacteroidota > Sphingobacteriia > Sphingobacteriales > Sphingobacteriaceae > Mucilaginibacter > Mucilaginibacter gotjawali. The sequence goes on along the minus strand of NZ_AP017313.1, from coordinate 380,950 downwards.
CCATTAGCAACATTGCAAGGATAAATATCTTTGTTGGTCTCATCTTTTTATCATTTAAAATTACTGTTTTTGTTCTCTCTGTCGGATACTTTTCCAAAACCTTACAATAAATGTAAATTATTTTAGGTTTCTAAAATTTGTTGAATCAACCTGTAGCAAAATGAATTGAATGGACACGAATGTGCACGAATAAGATCGAATTGACACTAATCCTATCCGGCGCGTTTTATGTGCGTTGGGTTAAACCTCCTTTTTATTGTAAGGTATTCCATGTATTAACGACTAAAGAGTAAAATGAAGCCTGTGTCGCCGGATTTTCACCAAACAGATTCGTGTATATTCGAATCTATTCGTGAAATTCGTGCCTATTAAATTCGACCTCATTCGTGTTAATTATTAATTTTATTTATGCTTTTAAATCCCCATCAATGGGTTTCGTCCCATGCCGATTATCTTTACTCCTTTGCTATTACACGTATCAACGATGAAGAGATGGCCAGGGATTTGGTGCAGGAAACTTTTTTAGCCGCACTGCAAAAAACAGGAAGCTTTGAAGGTAAAAGCTCCGAGCGAACGTGGCTTACAGCCATCCTTAAAAACAAGATCATTGATGTTTACCGGAAAAAATCACAGGGGCTGAAAGCAATTGACAACGAAGAAAAAGAAAACCGGGAGGCAGACTTTTTTGAAGAGGACGGGCACTGGAAAGCCGAACATGGCCCGAAGGAATTTGGCATTGAAGATAAAGACCACCTGGTTAACAAAGAATTTGAGCACATCCTGCAACAATGCCTGCAAAAGCTCCCGGTATTATGGAAATCCGTTTTTACGATGAAACATATTGATGAAGAAGCAACTGAAACTATATGCACCGAACTTAAAGTGACGGCCTCAAATTTTTGGGTGATCATCCATCGCGCCAAACTGAACCTGAGAGCATGCCTTCAAAAAAACTGGATTTAATTGATTGAATGATGAGCCATCTGAAAAAAATTATACATAACTGCAAGCAAGCCACCTACCTGATCGAAAAGAAATCCATCAAAAGATTAAGTTTCAGGGAAGCTATTGAACTACGCATCCATCTTTTTGGCTGTTCCTTTTGCAGGATCTTCCAAAAACAAAGCCATATAATCAATAAACTGGTAAAAGAACTTTTTAAAAGCGCAATGCAAGCTAAACCCGGGCTGGATGATTCCTTTAAAAAGGAATTGCAGGAAAAGATTGAGGAAGAATTAAAGAAATAAAATTATCTACACTAATGTTCACGAATAAGATCGAATATTCACTAATCGGCTTTAAAAAAGCAATATCAATTTCAACAAAATTCTAAAAATATCATTCAGGTTTTTTCTTATTCGTGTAAATTAGAAACCATTCGGGAACATTCGTGCCCAATCAATTCGTGTCTATTCACCCCTATTCGTGAACATTCGTGTTGTTTAATTAAAATATTTTGTAAGGTTTCTAAAGTTTGCCCGACCAAGGGGTAAAATCATTAAAAAACTAAAAAACAAAGTATGAAATCAATTTTTTCAGGCGCAGTTATCGCCGCCGCAGTTATCGCTTCATTAACCCTTAATGTCCAGGCAAAATCTTTTAACCACGCTTCTGCTCCGGCGTTGAGTGATACCGGCAAAATGGCAAAAGACAAAATGAAGATGGACAAAATGGAGACCAAAAAATCCGGCAAAATGGCAAAAAGCAAAATGAAAGCCGACAAAAAAATGGATAAAATGAATTCCGGCAAAATGAAAATGGCTAAGGATTCTTCAGGTAAAATGTAAGTATGTTTGGTGCTGTTTTAAGGGGGGCCCCGCCCCCCTTTGTTGCATCATCCTACATTTAAGACTAATAAAATCGAACATGAAAAAATATATACTTATTCTACTCGGCATAGCATTATACACACAAGTTTCAGCTCAATCGGGATTGAAAAGCGGCAGCCAGGCGCCTTTATTTAGTGGTAAGGATAATTCAGGCAAAACAGTAGATTTGAAAAATCTGCTCAAATCCCACAAAGCGATAGTCCTGTTTTTTTACCGCGGGCAATGGTGCCCTTATTGCAATAAACAGATCAAAGAACTACAGGACTCACTCCAGTTATTAACCACTAAAGGCGTTTACGTAATTGGCGTAACACCTGAAACCGGCGAAAATATCCAAAAAACGGTTAGTAAAACCAATGCATCGTTTTCTATTATCCAGGATACAGATTACCGCATCATGAAAGCTTATGATGTAAACTACCGGGTGGATGATGCCCTTAATGCTAAGTTAAAAAGCTACGGCGTCGATCTGGAGAAAAACAATGGCAATACCGACCATGTGTTGCCTGTGCCAGCAACCTATGTAATCGCACCTTCCGGAAAGATCATTTATGTACATTTCGATAAAGACTACACCAAACGGACAACTGTACACGCCATATTAAATTCCTTAAATTAAGCCTTAGTATTTATATTTGTTTTGAAAGCACCACCTGCTTTCAGCCTGTCATGAAATACATTTTGATATTATTTCTTTTCTTTAGCTCCACTGCGTCAGCCCAGGAGCCTTTAAAACAAACCCTTAGTTTCGGCATTAGCGGAAAGGTTAAAAACAGCTCCATAATTACTTTGGACTCGCTAAACACTTACCAGGTAAATGTTATTGGCGATATTAGGGTAACCGATCATTTGGGGACGTTTAAACATCAGGACGATCAGTTAAAAGGCGTTTTGTTAAAAGATATTTTAAGTCATATCGTATTGGATGCAAACAGCCCCAAATTGTACAGCAGGTTTTATTTTACCTGCATGGGTAACGATGGTTATGCCGTGGTTTATTCGTGGAACGAATTGTTTAATACAGAGGTTGGCAACCACGTTTTCATAATTATGGAAAAGAATGGCATTAAAGCGGATAAAATGCCCGAAAGCATCCAGATGACCTCCGCATCGGATTTTAAAACCGGGCGGCGCTATTTGCATAATCTGGAGAAGATAGTGGTGGGGAAGGTTGATTGATTGACGCGAATGTCACGAATAAGGCCGAATTTTCACCAATTCACTTTAATGTTAGTTAGCTTACTAACGGGATCATTAATTCACCATTTGACAAACCTTCAACTTCCGGCAGGTTATGACTCACAATGAACACTGTTGTGCCTAATTCTTTAAATAACAACTGTAATTCCCTGATCAATTCAGTTTTCATTTTGGGATCAATGGCCGAAAACGGTTCATCCATCAATAACAGTTTCGGTTTCGTAGCCAACGCCCTTAAAATTGCGAGGCGCTGCTGCTGACCGCCGGAAAGATATTCGGGTTTGTGGGTAGTTAAAGTTTCCAGCTTGCCGATGGCCAGCAGCCTTTTTATCCAGCTGTCATCTTTAGTGGCATATTCCAAATGCTCCAGCACTGTCATGTTTGGAAAAAGTGCATAATCCTGGAAAACGAAACCGGCCATTCTTTTTTGGGCTGGCAGCGAGATTTTTGAAGTGGTATCCAGCCAGGGTAGGCCGTCTACCATAATATTTCCTTTTTCAGGCTGAACAAATCCGGCAATCACCTTTAAAAAAGTGGTTTTCCCCGCGCCGGATGGGCCGTAAATTTTAGTGATACTGCCCATGGCAAAATGCCCGGCAATTTTTAATACTTGCTGCCCATGGTACGTCTTCAGCTTTTTTTCTATGTTGATACTGATCATTCCAACGGGCTTTTTAAACGGTACTTATTAAAAATGAATACGGAGATCACCAGGATAAATGTAATACCAAACAAAATAAGCGAGTATGCGTTGGCGGTGGAGTAATCCATCTGCTCTACCGAATCATATACTGCTATAGAAGCTACACGGGTAACGTTGGGTATATTGCCGCCGATCATCAGCACTACGCCAAACTCGCCTAAGGTGTGTGCGAAGGTGAGCACAATAGCTGTGAGCAAAGATGGTTTGATGTTGGGCAATAAAACATGAATAAATGTTTGCCACCTGGTTTTTCCTAATGAAAAAGATGCCTGTGAAAGTGTTACCGGCAATTGCTGCAAAGCTGACTTTATAGGCCCCAGCATAAAGGGCATGCTGTAAATTACGGATGCCAGTACCAGCCCCTGGAAGGAGAATACAAACTGTACGTTAAAAGTTTGCTGCAACCATTTACCCATACCATGCTGCGGGCTGAAAGCCAGCAGTAAATAAAACCCCAATACCGATGGGGGCAAAACCAGCGGCATGGTAATAATGGCCTCGACGATTACCTTAAAAATGGATCGCCCTTTTGACAACCACCGGGCCACCGGCAAACCGATCACCAGGAGTAAAATGGTGGTTATGCCTGCTAATTTTAAAGTGAGCCATATGGGGTTGAGATCCATTAATTTGATTTATTTGCAGGATTTTAACACGCAGATCATTCTACATGGTAACCATATTCTTTAAAAATAGCTTTTGCAGCAGCGCTAAGGATATATTGATAAAACTTTTCAGCGTCTGGATTACCCTCGCCATGTTTTAATAAAACCATGCCCTGTTCAATGGGCGAGTAAATTTGGGGGTCGATCACCTCCCAGTAGAGCTTTGTTTTATTATTAGGATCTTTTACCAAAGCCTGGGTGGTAAAACCAACATCAGCAACTCCTGTTGTGATATAGGTATTCACCTGCGAAATACTTTCCCCTGTAACTATCTTGGTTTGCACATCAGCTATTATTCCCTTTTTTCTCAGCACCTCGGTCGCGGCTTTGCCGTAAGGGGCAATTGCAGGGTTGGCAATGGCTATCTTATTTATTCTCCCGGTGAGCAATACCCGCGCCCAGTTTTCAAAACCTATATTCTGAATGCTGCAGATCACCAGGCTGCCCTGCGCATAAACGACAGGTTTTTTTGTACTTAAGCCTTCTTTAAACAATGTTTCAGGGAAGGTCATATCGGCAGACAAAAAAACATCAAAAGGCGCACCGTTACGTACCTGGGTTGCCAAATTTCCCGATGCACCAACTATTGGCTCAATGGCTACGCCTGTTTTTTGTTTAAAATCCTGCCCAAGCGCTTTAATTACTGGCTGCAGGTTAGCTGCCACAGCTACTTTTATATTTTGCGCAAACAAATGCCCTGTAAATAATAAAAAGCCAGCCGTTAAAACCTTGGTTTTATTTGCAATTCTGATAAAATGCTTTTTGCCTTCCATTTGTCTTTATTAATAATCAAACGCAGCGCTAATATACACTGTTAGTAAAGCTTATCAGAATTTTTGTAAAGGTTATGTGATACAAAAACTTGCCCGATTCCGAATACCCGTTAACATACAATAATACTATATTAGCCCTATCCGAATATAAAGCCGATTTATTTTTATATTTTTAATAAACCAATTTAAATTTTATTTACCATATACCTGAGAATCATGAAGAAAGGCTCCACGCAAATCATTTTCACTTTCGTTTTAGTTTTCAACTTACTGGCTGGCATCAGCTGCACCAAAAAGGCTGTGGGCGGTGGCATACAACCCGTGCCTGTAATACCACCGGTGGTTACTTTAAAGTCGGACGTGGCGATGTGGCTGACTACCCCGAGTCAATCGGCATTATTACAAAAACAAAATGTGGGCTTGATTTTCAAGAGCAGCAGCAATAGCAATACCAACATAAATGTTGATACTACAAAAACGTACCAGGGCATAGATGGATTTGGTTTTTGCTTAACCGGGGGCAGTGCCACCTTGATCCATAGCCTCGCAGCAGCACAGCAGGACGCGTTATTAAAGGAATTATTTTTAACCGATACCACGCATATCGGCATCAGTTACCTCCGGATCTCCATCGGAGCTTCGGATATGAGCGCCGCCGACTTTACTTATGATGACATGGCCCTCGGGCAAACTGATGTCAGCCTTGCTAACTTTAGCATTGCTGCTGAGCTGACCGACCTGGTACCGGTTTTGAAGAAAATAATTGCCTTAAATCCATCTATTAAAATAATGGCTACGCCATGGACCGCCCCTGTTTGGATGAAAAGCAATACAACGGGCAATAACGGGTTTACAGGCGGAAACTTAAATACGGCCTATTACGATGCTTATGCGGCTTACCTGGTTAAATACATACAGGCAATGCAGGCACAGGGTATTACAATTGATGCCATCTCGCCGCAGAATGAGCCCCTTAACCCGAATAATAACCCCGCGATGGTAATGCAGCCGCTTGAGGAGGCAAATTTTGTTAAAAATAGTTTAGGCCCGCAGTTAAAAACGGCCGGCCTGTCGACCAAAATATTGGTATACGACCATAACACCGACCGTACAGACTATCCTTTAACCATCCTTGCCGATGCGGCTGCCAACCCTTATGTTGATGGCTCGGCGTTTCATCTTTATGCCGGCAATATCAGCGCCCTTACACCGGTTCATAACGCGTATCCCAATAAGAATATTTATTTTACCGAGCAATATACTTCAACTTCGGGTACATTTTCGGGCGATTTAGCCTGGCATATCACCAATTTGATTATCGGCGCCACAAAAAACTGGAGCCGGAATGTACTGGAATGGAACCTGGCGACTGACGGCGGCTTTGGCCCGCATACCAACGGCGGCTGTACTACGTGCCAGGGGGCTTTAACCATTAATGCGCCATCAGTAACCCGCAATGTATCCTATTATATTATTGCACATGCGTCAAAATTTGTGAGACCGGGGGCTGTTCGGATCGCTTCAGACGAAGTGAACTCGCTGCCCAACGTCGCCTTTAAAAATGCTGACGGATCAAAGGTTCTCATTGTATTAAATTCCGCAAATGCAGCGCAAACTTTTAATATACAATTTAACGGGAAGATGGTTACCACCACTTTGCCCGGTGGCGCCGTTGCAACCTATGTTTGGTAATATTTACTTTTAGATAAATAACCTGTTATCATGAAAAGAAAACTTTTGTATGCTTCACTGTTAATTCTCTTTATCCCGGCATTCCTTAGGGCCCAGGGCGGCAAATTTATCAGCGTACGTGGAAAAGATATTATCGGCCCTGATAATAAACCCTTCCTGATGAAGGGCACAAACCTGGGCAACTGGCTGGTGCCCGAGGGCTATATGTTTAAATTTAAGGATGTAAGCTCGCCCAGGCTGATCAATGAAGCGATACTCGAACTTTTAGGCCCTGAAGAAACCACCAAATTCTGGAAGCAATACCAGGACAATTATATTACCGCCGGAGATATCCACTTTTTAAAAGCATCCGGGATGAACTCTATCCGTATCCCTTTTAACTACAGGCTTTTTACTACTGAAAATTACTGCGGGCAAAATAACGCTAACCGCGGCTTTGAATTGCTTGACAGGGTGATCGGGTGGTGCAAAAAGGAAAAACTTTATGTTATTTTAGATATGCATTGCGCTCCGGGCGGGCAAACAGGCGATAATATTGACGATGGAAACGGCTATCCTTTTTTATTTAAAAGCAAAGCCATGCGGTCACAAACAGCCGCTATCTGGAAAAGCATAGCCAATCATTATAAAAATGAAACCATCATTCTGGGATATGACTTACTGAACGAGCCTATCGCTACCTATTTTAATGCCGATGAACTTAACCCCTACCTTGAGCCCACCTATAAAGAAATAACCAAAGCCATCCGGATGGTGGATAAAAACCACATCCTGATTTTGGGCGGCGCACAGTGGGACAGCAACTTTAAACCTTTCGGCCCGCCGTTTGATAAAAAGCTGGTGTACCAGTTCCATAAATACTGGACCCAAACAACAGGGAAAGAAATTATCCAGGATTATATCGATTTCAGGGATAAATACAATGTCCCCATCTACTGCGGCGAAACAGGAGAGAATAAGGATGAGTGGTGCGAAGCCTTCCGAAAAACCCTCGACAGGAACAACATCGGCTGGCATTACTGGCCCTATAAAAAAATGGACAATACAGCGGGCGTTATCACTTTTGATGTTCCGGCAGGGTATGATAAAGTAATTGAATATACCGAACAGCCAAGGGCCGATTTCGGCGCCATCCGCAAAGCAGCGCCTCAGGACAGGGAATTAATTAAAAAGGCATTATTCCAGTTTATCCAAAACTGCAAATTTGAAAATTGCAGGCCAAATAAAGGTTATATGGCAGCTTTGGGGTTTAGATAAGCTTAAGGCCTAAAGCAGAAAGCTAAAAGCGGATATTAGCTATGTTCCTTTCTGCCGGCTATGCATTAAAATTCAATTTCGACCTCCGTTAAAGGATGCGCGGTACAGGTCAGGATCCAGCCTTTGGCCAGGTCGGCATCCGTCAACACATTATTTTTCACCATCTCCACCCTGCCATTTTTGCAAATAGCCGAACAAGTTGAGCAATCCCCTACCCGGCAACTGTAGGGTAACGGGATACTATTTTGCAAGGCGGCCTGCAATATCGATTGGTTTTCGCCACAAACCAGGTCATAAGTTTCTTTATTAAAATGGATTTGTATCCTCCGCGGCGGGTAATTTAGTATAGCTGCACTTACCGGCACGGTATCCAGTACAAAATTTTCCTTCCTGATCTGCCCGGGATCAAACCCCATATACAGCATGGTAAGGCGAATCATCCGCATGTACTCATAAGGCCCACAAGTGTATATTTCGGCATTAATTAAGGTTGATTTCAGATGCTGGCGGACTAACTGTTCTACCACCAAATTATTAAGGCGGTTGGCCTGGCTGCTTAGTAAATGAATGATTTTTAACCTGGCGGGACTTTTTTCTGCCAGTTCATTTAATTCATCCTTAAAAAGAATCGAACTTTCATTTTGATTGCTGTAAATCAGGATGAATTTACAGTACCCGGGCCTGGCGAGTGCATATTTAAGTTGTGAAAATATGGGGATAATTCCGCTGCCCGCCGCAAATAAAAATATATCTTTTTCGGCTTCTAAATTTTCTATCGTAAATCTGCCCGCCGGCTCAACTGCGTTTATAATATCGCCGGGCTTTATTTTAGTGAGCAGGTAGCGCGAGATCTCGCCGTTAGTGATACGCTTAACGGTAATGGATAATTTATCCTCGTCAGGCGATGAACTCAGGGAATAAGACCGGCGGATCTCTTCAGCATGATGATCAAAAACCAGGGTGATAAACTGCCCGGCTTTATAATTTACCTTTTTCCCGGATACTTCGCTAAAAACCAAAGTGGCCGCATCCGGCAGTTCCCACTTAATCGCTTCAACTTTTAACTGAAGCATTCCTTTTACGCCTTTAAAACAATTTTACCAAACTGCGGGGATTCAGCCATTTTTTGTACTGCCTTTTCTGCATCAACCATCGGAAAAACCTCATCAATTACGGGCACTAACCTGTGTTCATTTACAAAATCAACCATCGCCTTAAATTCTTCCTTTGTGCCCATAGTGGTACCCAGGATCTGTAATTGTTTCCAAAATATTTTACGTCCGTTCAATTCAGGTACATTCCCGGCTGTCCCGCCGAAAAACACAATCCGGCACCCGGGATCACTGATATCCAAAAACCTGGCGAACCCATCGCCCAGGGCACTGTCGACGATTACATCAAAGCCCCCGGCAAGTTGCTGCAATTGTTCGGGCCAGTCCGGCGTATGATAATTTACACCAGCCGATGCCCCCAATTGCATCGCCTTAGCAATTTTTTCCGCCGAACCAGACGTTACAAAAACCTGGCATCCGGCAGCAAAGGCCCAGGTCAGTGCAAAGGTACCGGTCCCGCTCCCTACGCCGGAGATCAGCACTTTATCACCCTTTTTAGCTTTGCCTTTGGTAAACAAGGCCCGATAGGCTGTTAAACCTGCAAGCGGCAAAGCAGCAGCCTGCTCCCAATCTAAGTGGGTTGGCTTAGCATACAGGTATTCTGTGCTTACTTTTACATATTCAGCAAAAGTGCCATTTTCGGGCAGGCCCAGTATCTTAAAATCCTTTCCCTGGTATTCCGGATGATCTCCCCAATCGTGGCTCGGGTTAATGATTACTTCCCTGCCGATCCAATGTTCATCTGCACGGTTTCCAACTTCCGCAACGATTCCGGCCCCATCCGAACCCAAAATAGAGGGGTATTTTATGCCGGCGTATTTGCCAATAGTTATCCAGTAATCGCGGCGGTTTAAGGCCGCCGCTTTTATTTTTACCAAAACCTCACCCGCGTTTAGGATTGGTTTTTCAACTTTTTTTAAAACTAAAGGTTGGCCTGCACCTTCTAATACAATTGCTTTCATTTTGTCTGAACGTGGATTACGCTGATTATTATGATTTCCCGGATTTTTAAAAATTAAAAAAGCGGCAGTATTGAATAACTGCCGCTTTACTTCTTATCACCCCCTTTAGGGGGCCGGGGGACTACGCTTTGCTATACAATTCGGCAACGTGGTTCCAGTTGATCACGTTCCAAATAGCTGCCAGGTAGTCCGGGCGGCGGTTTTGGTATTTCAAATAATAAGCATGCTCCCAAACGTCTATGCCGAATATCGGGGTACCTTTTACTTCAGCTATATCCATCAATGGGTTATCCTGGTTTGGCGTTGAGCATACAGCCAGTTTTTTTTCTGGTGTAACGATCAGCCATGCCCAGCCTGAACCAAAGCGGGTTGCGCCTGCTTCGTTAATTTTAGTTTTAAAATCGGCAAATGAGCCGAAGGTGCTTTTAATTGCATCGCCAAGCGCGCCGGTAGGCTCGCCACCTGCTCCGGGGCCTAATATGGTCCAGAATAAGCTGTGGTTAAAGTGGCCACCACCATTATTGCGGACAGCCATCGGGAATTTGGAGATATTTTTAATGATATCTTCAATATTGCTGTCGGCTTCTGGTTTTCCTTCCAGTGCTTTATTTAAATTGGTAACATAAGCCTGGTGATGTTTGCCATGGTGAATTTCCATGGTCATTTTATCAATATGCGGTTCAAGCGCGTCGGTAGCGTAAGGTAACGCCGGTAGTGTAAAAGCCATAATATTAAGTTTAATGTTTAATTATAGTGTGTAACAAATATAAAGTGTTGATTGGGTATTTTGTTCTGATAAATGTAATGTTTTTCAAACAGTCGATGGTCCATAGTTCATGGTCCATAGTTTTTTATTTATTATTTTCTGCCATGGTCCATGGACTATCGACCATGGACTTTTCTCATTTCCTCTTGCTTTTAAAAAAATCCCTTACCAGGTCGGCACATTCGTTTTCGTGGATACCGCCGGTAATAACGGTTTTTGGATGGGTAATCTTTTGATTTAACCTGCCAAAACCGCGTTTGGTATCATACGCTCCAAAAACGATACGACTTAGCTGGAACCAGTAGCAGGCGCCGGCGCACATTACACATGGTTCCAATGTTACGTACAAGGTACATTCAGGCAGGTATTTACCTCCCATATAGTTGGCAGCTGCGGTAAGCGCCTGCATTTCGGCGTGGGCCGAAACATCGTTCAACCTTTCCGTAAGGTTATGCCCGCGACCAATGATCTTTCCCTGGCAAACCACGATGGCGCCAATCGGGATCTCATCTTCAGCCAAAGCCAATTTCGCCTCGCGGATAGCCTCATTCATAAAAAAATCGTCGGGCGAAACGGCGGGTTCATCGCCAAAAGTAACATACCTCATTATATCAGTTTACTCCCATCCGGGACAGGTTTATCAATAGCCGCCAGCACAATGTCACCGTTTTCATCTGCAAAACCGGTAACCAAAAACTCCGACATAAAGTTGGCGATCTGTTTCGCTTTGAAATTTAACACCCCGATGATTTGCCTGCCGGGCAATTCTTCTTTAGTATAATGCCGGGTAATCTGAGCGCTCGACCATTTTATACCCAGGGAACCAAAATCAACTTTTATTTTATAAGCAGGTTTGCGGGCTTCGGGGAAATCTGCAACCTCCAGTATCGTTCCGGCCCGGAGTTCAACTTTCTCAAATTCGTGCCAGGTGATGGTTTCCATTTTGCAAAGTTAAAAACCTGCAACAAATCAAAACCCTTTGGGGTCGATTTTTTATTTTATAGTGTAAAAGCGTTTATGTAATTTAACTTTGTAATTGGAAAAGCAAAATGCTGCTCCGCATTTTATCATTTATGACTAGAAATATTTTGTTTATATCGGCTTTTTGCCTGCTGGCGGTCTTATTTGTACCTGCCGGGGCAGCTAACGCTACTTCGAAAATTTCTTTTTATAAACACACAGGAATCAACAACTGCACGCGTCCTTTAGTCGACACTGTACCGCCATCAGAAATTATGGAGGTAATAACTACTATTATAAATGCTACAAATTCGTTTAATATTGAAGCGGTGGCCAAATTATATACGCCTAACGCAGCAATAGCTGATGATGAGGCTCCTTATTCGTGGAATGGCCCTACGGCCGGGGTGCAATGGGTTAATGCCGTTGAAAAAGCATGTAAAAATAACCGGTTGACCAACCTTACCGGAAAAATTGAACCTATAAACATATACCAATCCAGGGAAGACAATGTTTATATTGTTGTGCCTGTAAGCTACAAAGGCAATTTACCCGGCAAGCAGCACTTTGCCGTAAGAGGCGCTTTTACTTTTGTATTGAGGGATATTAACGGTAAATGGCTGGTGAAGAGCCAGACCTGGATGCAGGAAAAAGGCATCATTGCCAGTAACTAAAAATTTTCGTTCACCGATAATAAAATCCGCTTGTCCAATATCCTGTTCATTTGCAGTAAAAACCAATGGCGAAGCCCCACCGCCGAAATGTTGTTTAAAAATCATCCGGACCATTGGGCACGTTCTGCAGGAACGAGTGATAAAGCGAGGATAAAAGTAAACGAGCAACTGCTGGCCTGGGCTGATGTGATCATGGTGATGGAACGCAGGCATAAACAACTGCTCCACCAGCAATTCCCCCTTATATTAACGAAAAAAACTTTGATCGTGCTGGATATTGAGGATAATTATCGCTTCGGCGACGATGAACTTATCAGCATCCTCAGAGAAAAACTTTACAACTATTTATAAACCTAACATAAAAAATCCCGGCAACTCTTAAAACTGGCGGGATCTGCACTAATATTGTGAACGGCTATAAAATCAGGTTTGATCGATTTTACCAGCCTCTTTCTGTTCAGTCTGTTGAAGTTAACAGGCCTTTTGAAGGTGAATGATTTTCTTTGCTGGTAAAAGGTGATCTTTTGGTGAAAACACCTAAAAATATCAAAAGGGCGCCAAAAAATATTTCAGGCAAAAAAGCTTTTGCTTTAAAGTTATACAGCCATGGCGATACAAATAAAATGAAACCCATTACAGTATCAAGTACCATGTTCATTTTTATCGGGAACTGCCTGATCGGGCTTGCTTCCGTATCACTAAAAATATTCATGATCAATTGCAACCAGCCAATATAAATCGGGATCAGTAAAGCTGCGCTTGATATATCAGCCAGCTTAGTTCCATCAAACCCTTTAAATATCCATGGGGTTGCTATTAAAGTAAGCGCCAGGATGTACTTAAAAAAGCCGTAAAATGCGGTGGAAATAAACGGTTTCATATTTTAATTGTTATTGTAGTAGCGTTTTATTAATTAAGATTACTTTTTTCAAATAATTACGTCAAAGGTATAAATTTCCTTTTATCTGTAAATGCTTTCAGCATAATTCTTACCATAATTCATATAAATATTTAAAAAAAAGCCCCAATTCGTTTTTTACAGCTTTTTAAAGCGTACCTTTAATCCATACGGAAACATTATCCCGCTATAAAAACGTGCAATTAATGCCCGTTAATATCGTTTCATATTCAGATATCTAAAAATTCATCCTAACTATACCATCCCATGAGCAAAGACAGGCAAGCCGTAAAAGAGAAAAAAAAACCTGCTAATCCTTTAGCTAAAAAAGCGCCATCCGACTACCAGTCTGGAAAATCCAATGTGGTTAAACCCATTATGGAGGCCGCTAAAAAGAAGAAGTAGGTGTTGGAGATTAGAGGCTGGAGATTAGAGATTAGTTGAACTATCTTTAAACGCTTGTCCCGTCTCTTTTCCGCCAGTTCTTTTTAATAATTTTAAGGGATAATATAGACAGTGTTATTCAATCAATTATTTCATTCTTAGTTATGAAATTGAGGATTCGTATAATCAGTTTTTGGGGATGACAGGATTTGGAGTTTTTTGCTTTTTTTAGTCGTTACAATAATTACCCCGCCAGAGGCTTTGGCTCCATAGAGCGCCGTGGCCGATTTATCTTTTAGCACAGATATACTTTCGATCTCTTTTGGATCGATTAAACTAAGCCCGTTTGAAGCGGTTTGTTTGCCATCAATAATATACAAAGGGTTTGCGCCGGCGCCAATAATATGAATGGCATTTTGGTTGCTAACAGTATCTTCAGGGTTGCTTTTATCCTTTTGAAGCGTTAACCCAATAACAGTTCCTTTTACACCGTTTATTGCCCCTGATTTATTTTCAACGGGTTTGGCAGGACCTTCGTCAGCTAAAGTAAAATTGATGGGGACAGAGTACATTACCCGAACAGCCCTGCCATTCTGAATTCCGGGCTCCCATTTTGGCGATAAAGCCAAAACCCGTACGGCTTCTTCACCAGCACCATAACCTAAATCGCGTACAATGTTGAAATTTGTCAACGCCCCATCCTGTTCAACTATAAATCTGATGATCACCCGTCCCTGCACATTTTTATCGCGCATTTCCTGGGGGTATTTAACGTTCTTACCCAAAAATCTGTAAAAAGCCTCAAGGCCGCCGGGAAAGCTTGGGTTTTGTTCCACTGCTGTAAATACCGGGCCGGCTTTTTTAGCAGTATCGTCTATTGTGATCGTTATTATCTTTTTCTTTTGCGGGGTATCAATCAGCGTGGTATTTAACCTAACCAGTCCGTTTTTGTCCGATGATTTATCAATGGTGATCTCCGTTATTTCATTTGCCGGTTTCAAAAGAACCGTTTGAAATTTTGTATTGATCAGCCGTATTGTTTTACTGTTGTTTACTGTGGCAGATGAAAGGATCAGCATCAAAATAAACAAAGGTGCCGACAAAAAATATTTAACCAGCGCTACCCGCTGCGATTTGTTTTTGTGGAGCATCATGATGCGTTGTTTTAATAAACTTTTATTAAAAAATGGATTTACCAATTGGTGAGCAGGGGTGTCAAATGTCTGGCTTAATAAAATCAAAGCATACTCGGCTTTACCAGTTCCTGCTTTTATGGCCTGCCGGTCGGCAATATATTCATGTATATGTTTAATTGCATACCGGTACAGGTAAACCACCGGGTTAAACCAGTTAATGATCATTACAGCTTCCATCACCAGTACATCAGCCGAATGCCATTGCTTTGCGTGTACATTTTCGTGCGCCGCAATAACGTCACGGTTTTCCTGTTGATTGCCGAGTTTTATTTTTTTAAAGAAAGAATAAGCAATCTCTGATTGTGGTTTCCTTATGATCCGGTTAAGGGCGATAACCTGCGCTAAAAACCTGATCACTAAAAAGGCAATTCCGGTGCTATAAACCCAAACCAATATTTCACCCATCGTAATATGTGTATCCCGGATAGGCTTAAAATGGTAAAGAAATACCGGGCTGCTGTAAATGGAGTATTCAACTTTTTGGGTGATAAATAAATTTTTCACCCAATCCGATTGGATCATCGGTATAAAAAAAGAAAACAAAGCGGCCGAAACAAGGTAAATCCGGTTCAGCTGAAAAAATGTCTCGCTGCTAAGTAAAACAACGTAGAATACATAAAATAACAACAGGTAAATATTTACCAATACCAGATATTGCCACCAGGTCATGATTATTTTTCTTTAAGTTTTTCAATCAGTTTCATTATCTCGTCAGCCTCTTTAAGGTCAATCTTTTCCTTTTTTACAAAGTAGGAGAACATACGTTTTACCGAGTTATCAAAATAGCCCGTCATTAGTTTATCAGTTGCAAAATTCTGATACTGTTCTTTGCTGATCACCGGGTGATATTCATGGCTTTTACCATAAGCGGTATGGCCCACAAAACCTTTGGTCTCCAATATCCTGATGATCGTCGATACCGTGTTATAAGCAGGCTTTGGCTCCGGTAACACTTCAATCACATCTTTTACATACCCTTTTTTCAAATGCCATAATACCTGCATTATTTGTTCTTCGGCACGGGTTAATTCTTTTATTTCCATGGTACTTTAAGTTTGAAATAGTTGTAACGGATCGGAACGGCTTTAATTTAAAAACGACAGCAAAAAATATACCCCCGGGCCAACTTTCCAATTATTGGTTGATCTAAGGTAAATCTTAATAATGAAAATTACAACTAAAATTTTAGTTATTTTTAGTTGCTTCTTTTCCATGTCGTTTTTGTAGCTTTCCAATTCCTAAAAAAAGCCAATGACAATTACTTTTCACGGTGCGGCGCGCACCGTTACCGGCAGCAAACATCTCGTTCAGCTAAACGACGGAACCAGCATTTTATTGGATTGCGGCATGTTCCAGGGAATGGGCGAGCATACAGAGGGCCTGAACGAACATTTTGGTTTTAACCCTGAAAAGGTTGACTACCTTATTTTGTCTCACGCCCATATCGACCATTGCGGACTAATCCCCCGGTTGGTTGCTGAAGGCTTTAGGGGGACGATATTTTGCACCCCGCCAACTTTCGACCTGGTGAACATTCTTTTAATGGATTCGGCCAGGATACAGATGCAGGATACCGAATACAGCAATAAACACCGGCGCAAAAACAATTTGCCCTTATTAAGTGCATTATATACGGAAGAGGAAGTAATGCAAGCATTAAGCCTGTTTAAATCGGTCGACTATCACCAGGATTACGCAATTACCCCTTCCGTAAAATTCAATTTCACAGATGCCGGCCACCTGGTTGGCAGCGCGGCGGTACATTTAACCATAGAAGAGGATGGCAAACAAACCCACATCACCTTTAGCGGCGATGTTGGCCGTTACGGGGATATCCTGCTGAAAAGCCCGCAAACTTTCGCCCAGGCTGATTATATTTTAATCGAATCAACCTACGGCGATTCGCTCCATAAGGAAACAGGCTCAATTGAAGATAAACTGCTGGAGGTAATCAATAACGCTTGCCTTATCCATAAAGGCAAGGTCATCATCCCTGCATTTAGCGTCGGCCGCACACAGGAATTGCTGTACGCACTAAATGGTTTAGAATTGAAAGGCCTGTTGCCTGATGTGCGCTATTATGTTGACAGCCCTCTTTCTGAAAAAGCTACCCGGGTATTGATGGACCACCCGGAAGTTTATAATAAAGCAGTGAGCGATGTTTTAAAAATCGATGCAAACCCCTTTGATTTTAAAGGCCTGCGTTTCATTCAGTCAACGGTAGAATCAAAAGCTTTGAACGATGACCCATCGCCGTGTGTGATCATATCCGCATCAGGCATGGCCGAAGCCGGCAGGGTTAAACATCATATAAAAAACAACATCGGCAACAAAAATTGCACGATATTAATGGTGGGCTATTGTGAGCCAAACTCACTTGGCGGCCGCTTGCTGAGAGGTGAAAAAGAAGTTACCATTTATGGGGAACGTTTTGAGGTTGAAGCACAAGTTGAATCCGTAAAATCAATGAGCGCACATGGCGATTATGATGATCTGCTCCATTTTATCTCGAACCAGGACCCCGGAAAAGTTAAAAAAATATTTCTTGTACATGGCGAATACGAAGTGCAGCAGCATTTCAGGGAAAAAATATTGGCAAAAGGGTTTAAAGATGTTGAAATACCCTACCAGCATCAAAAAATAGCCGGTTTGTAAAATAGCTGAATCAAAAAAAAAGCCACCCGAAAGCAGCTTTCTTTATGATTCAGGGCTAATATTTGGGGTTTTGTTTTAATTGTCCATTTTCCAAAGTAATTTGCTCAAGCGGTATCGGGTAAAGTTCGTTTTTACCGGCTGTAAATAAATGCCCGTCCAAAATGGGGTTAGCTACGCGTGTTACAGCGGCGATATGTGTATTTATAACGCCAGCCATGTAACCTGCAGGCTCAGGACCACCATAAATAGGATCCCAGCGCTGTAAGTCGAAGAAACGGTGACCTTCCATACCAAATTCTAACTGCTCTTCCATATGAACTGCTTCGCGGGCATATGATTGTGAAGGGAATGTAGTATACAAACCAATCTTATAGTTGGCAGCAGGAGTGGTGGTAAAACCGGCAGATGGGTTGCTGTCGTCAACATAGGTGTGAACCCAGCCAGCAGGATCCTGCATACGGTTTCTTACCACGTTTACATCAGCCATTGCACCGGCAAGGTCGCCTGACTCAACCTCACACTCGGCACGCCATAAGTAAAGGTCGGCAAGAGTGATCAGGTTGTAGTTATTTGCGGTACCCTGGTTACTGGCCCATCCGCCGTTGTTATCAGCAGTTGAAGCTTGCTGAGAGTGGTAGAAAACGTTTTTGATCGGGTTGTATGGGCAAAGGTCGCCACGTGACCATTGTTCACCACCGCAAAGGCCCCAGTCAAGATATGGGATACCGCGACGGCCAACTGTCCAGTCGATACGGGGATCCAAGGCATCTGTCGGAGGTGTGAATGCATCCGAAGCGCCTAAACCATGGTCGTTGGCAAGGTTTACCACGTTGTAATTGGGCAAGTTAGCGGTAACATTAACAGTAGTTGAATTATTGGCTGAAAAATCAGCGCAAACCGTACTTGTTGTGCCCAACATGGGCAAGCCGTTTGCATCCACTTTAAAGGCATTGGCCAAAGTGTATGATGGCTGGTAAAAACCGCAGCAACCTGTGTAGGTACCGGCAGGGAAGTTTAAGGCCTCACCAGGATTGTCATTTGATCCGTTTGAACCGTCATTAACAGTCATCTGAACCGCGAATACTGATTCAGGGCCGTTCTTTTTAACAGCATTGTAATTATCTTCGTAACTAGCGCTCAATGCATATTTTTCACCGCCGGCAGTTTCGCCATTGGTGATCAGGTCATCCAGGGCTGTTTTGGCTTTGGCATACTGGTGATCCCACAGGTATGCTTTTGCTAAAAATGCTTCGGCGGCGTAATAGTTAGCACGGCCAATTTGTCCCTGTGTTTTTGGTAAACCAGCCATTGCAGCAGTAAAATCGGCTTCAATTTTATCCCATATCGGGCCGGGGTTGGGCACGTTAAAGTTACCTGCACTGTAAGTGATAGATTCGTCTACATAAGGTACATTCCTGAACATTTTTGCCAGTTCGAAGTGGAACACGCCGCGCAAAAATTTCGCTTCGGCTGTTACTTCTTTTGCATAATCTGCTGATACGGAACCATCTTTTATTAAAGGGATTTCGCGGATCACGTCATTTGCACGCTGAATGGCATTGTAAAACGCAGCCCATTTTTCTGCAATATATTCGTTTGAGGGATCTACCGTATGGTTGGCGATAGGAACTACAGCTGTTTGGTCGGTCGCGTTTGAGCCTTTAAAAGCATCGTCAGCTGCAACTCCGCCATAGGCCCAATTATCGATACCCGATTCCCACTCAGTGCCGGAGGTGTTGGTGTAACCATCCAGCATGGAGTAGGCGCCGATCAGCAGTCCGTCCAGACCGGCCTTGTTGGCCAGTACAGCGCCGTTTAGCGAGCCCACCGGTGCCTGGTTAAGCAGTTTTTTACACGAAAAAATTAAAGTAAGTGCAACCAGCGATCCCAGGGAAATGAATTTACCATAAGAAGTTTTCATGAGCAAAAAATTAAACACGTTCAGGATTATGGTTTATAATTGTTCAAAGGGGTATTGACAATTTATACGATGATTCATCATCCTATGCTACATCAAATATAAAAGTTATTTAATTATTTAATAATAAAACTAAAAGGTAAACGCCTCAAAACAAAAGCCGTACATGTTTGAACAAACCAGGATTCCCTGTTAAACCCAGGCTATTTTCGCCTTAAAATAAAAAGCCCCCCGTTTTCGCGGGGGGCCATATTTTTTAATTGCGGGCAGCCGGCGGTTGCGGCTTGGGCAATTCTTTTCTTGGTATCATTTCCTCCCGCTGGGAGGTATGATAAACAAAGGATGCCACAATGGTTGCTGCCTGTTTCAAATCGTCCTCGCTTAATTTATCATATGTATCCTGGTTACTGTGGTGGGTACGGCTACCATAGTCCAAACCGTCCTGTATAAACTGGAACCCCGGGATCCCTATGGCGTCGAAGGAGACATGGTCGGTACTTCCGGTATTTCGTATAGTAACTGTCGATGCTCCCAGGTCTTTAAACGGATCAAGCCAGGCTTTAAATATTGGACCCGCCAACGAGTCGCCCTGCAAAAAAATGCCGCGGATCTTTCCTGAACCGTTATCAAGGTTATAATAGGCTGAAAGTTTTGCCTGTTCAGGTTTAAGTTCCATCGTTTTTGGATCGCCAAAATGGTTGAGCACATATCCTCTTGAGCCGAACAGCCCCTGTTCTTCTGAGCTCCATAAGGCAATGCGAATGGTGCGGCGCGGTTTAAAATTAACCGCTTTCAGGATGCGCATTACCTCCATCATCACAGCGCTCCCGGCGGCGTTATCCGTTCCGCCGGTTGCCGCATGCCAGGAGTCGAGGTGACCACCAATCATCACCACCTGGTCTTTCAGCTTTTTATCAGTTCCGGGTATTTCTGCAACAACATCATAGCCCTGCAAATCATCCGTATAAAATTGTGTTTTTATGTCAGCTTCCATTTCAACGCGTATACCGGCTTTTACCAAACGCAAAATGCGCTGAAAATCCTCCCCGCTTACCTCTAGTTCAGGCGATACAGCTTTTGCTGTATCCGCGTAGGATGCGCCGTTAGTGGTAAAAACGGTACCATCGCTGCCCCGGGCCTGGCTCAATACCAAGCCGGCATTCTGATCTTTTAAAAATGTGTTTATTGCCGTGCGGAATGCCCTGGCGCGGAATGCAGGCGAATTGCGGTCAATAGCCCTGCGTGGTGCCGCTGCTTCCGGTTTTGCTTTGGCCATGGCATCCAATTCTTCATCGGTAGCCCGTGAAGCATCCGTTTTAAAAGTGCGTTCGGTGCCGGCTTTGGCGTCAATAATTAAAATTTTTTCCTGCAGGGTGCCTTTATATTTGTCCAGGTCGGTAATGGTATCTGCTTTAATAAGCACAATATTACTTTTTATGAGGCCGTTAGTACCCGGTGTCCAGGCTTTTGGTATGGCAATAATGGCGTGGTAATATGGCAATGTGATGGCCGCATAGTTTTTTTGAACCTCCCAGCCTTTGCCGAATTTGCCCCAGGGCTCGCGCTGCGCGTTTACCAGCCCCCATGATTTTAACTGGTTAACCGCCCATTCCTGGGCATGCTTTAATTCGGGCGAGCCCGATAAACGTGGGCCGGAAACATCGGTAAGGTAAAATGCAGTCTCCATCACTTTGGAATGGTTCAAACCCTCCTCGCGGATTTTCTTGACCATAGCGGTGTCAACAGGCTCCTGCGCAAACGCGGCGCCGGCAGCGCCTGCAAAAAACAGGCACAATGAAAGTAGTTTTTTATTCATTTTTAATAATTAAGATCAGTTGGAACAAACTTATTTATTATAAGCCGCAAAAGTTAATCAGCCATCTAAAAAAGTTGTTACAATGGAGGAGAAAGAGACAAGAATCAAGAGCCAGGAATCAAGATTAAAAAAACAGTATCAATAATAATTGAACAAGTTTTTTTGGCTACCTGGTTATTACCAATCGCTATTCGCGCTATCTTGACTCCTGGCTCTTGATTCTTTTTAAAAGCAATAATTATTTTGAAGTATATTTGAATTATGGGTTCGCACTCGTTAGACAGGACTGCTTTTAACGCACAAAGGACTAAAGATGCTGCTTACTTTAGTAGCTTAACATGGCAGACGCGGCTCCGTTTAGCTAATTTGTTTAACAGCATTGCCTATGGCTATCCGGAAAATGAGCCGCCCAAAGTGGATAGAGCTATTTTTAGAGCCTGGAGTAAGGAAGAACAGGATAAATCGGAAATTTATAAATCAGATGAAACTATGCTCAAATCAGCAGTCCCCATTTTAGCATCCCTTAATGAAGAGGAAACTATTAAATTCTACACGGAAAAACTGGGCTTTATGTTTTACTCGAGTTGGGAAGGCTACCTGATTTTAGGCCTTGATAAAATAAACCTGCATTTATGGCCGTGTACAGATCCGGAAATTGCGAAAAACACAGGATGCTATATCAATGTTAAGGGTATTGATAAACTTTACGCAAAATACGAACCTCTTGGTATTATTCATCCAAACGGTAAATTAGAAGAAAAGCCCTGGAGAATGAAACAATTCAGCATACTGGATAACAACGGTAATATTATCCATTTTGGTGAAGACATGGGCGATGAATGATCGCTGACAGGCCACAATTTTAATTACCCGCAATGAAGTTTAAACTATTGATGGCCCTGGCCTGTTGCTTTTTTATTACCTGTTCCGCGTCCGGCCAGCATTTATTTTACCCGGTCATGGTTATTAAAAAAGCTCCGGAAGGAGCATTTTCCTTTACCAAAAAATGGAGTTATCCCGAAGGCGTCATAAAATATGAAAACGGAAAGTTTGAGAAAACGGACGGCGAAAAACTTGAGGCAGCCGATACTGCGCACTTGTACTTTACTGCCAACTGCAAAACAAATATCCAGGGAGGTTATACCATAAAGTATTGTTCTGCGACAAGAAAAAGAAGAAATATCAGCCTGAACTTTTCAGGCGGGATGCCGGCTTACGCCAATGAATTTCACCTGGCGCTAAAAAACAACACCTTCAATTTCGATCCCCGGGTGGTCTATCCCGAGCTCATCATGGACGAGAAAATAATTTATAAAGTTACCGGATGCAAACTGATCATATATCAGAAAAACTATGCTGTTGCAAATAATATCAGCGGGTATATAAAAGCCCGGTTTACTGAAATAATACAAAACAGCAAAAAAGGTACGCAAACAAACAAATACTATTTTGAAGGATATTTTAAGACGCCGGTTAATTAATTAGCAATTTATATCCCCTGCCATGTACATTAATGATCTCCACACTCGGATCGTCCTTTAAATACTTCCGTATTTTACTTAAAAACACATCCATACTGCGGCCGTTGAAATAATTATCATCATGCCAGATATTCAGCAACGCCTCTTCGCGGGTAAGCACTTCGTTTTTGCGCAGGCAAAGCAAACGCAGCAGTTCAGCCTCTTTGGTGGATAGTTTTTGCGGGCTGTCACCAATCGTAATTACCTGTTGGGTATAGTCAAAGCTATACTGCCCTATTTTAAAGGTAGTTTGCTTTTCTTCCTCATGTTTCTCGGAATTGCCGGCTCTTTTCAGCAAAGCATTGATACGGAGCAAAAGCTCTTCAATACGAAAAGGTTTTGTAATATAATCATCCCCGCCTAAATTAAAGGCCTGGGTTTTATCTTCTATCATCCCCTTGGCTGTCGCAAAAATAATAGGTACATGGCTGTTTATTTTCCGGATATCTTTCCCTAATGTAAAGCCATCCTTCTTGGGCATCATTACATCAAGGATCAACAGGTCGTAGGTGTTTTTTGTAAAGTTGCGCAAGCCTTCTTCGCCGTCTTTACACAAAACAACGTCGAACTTGCCTTTCAGTTGCAGGTAATCCTGTAACAGCAGTCCTAAATTCGGATCATCTTCAACCAATAGTATTTTTTTCATGTGATTATTTAAGTCCGAAAGTCCGGAAAGTCCGGAAGTCCGAAAGATTGATTGTTTTAAGTCCGGAAGTCCGGAAAGTCCGGAAGTCCGAAAGATTGATTGTTTTAAGTCCGGAAGTCCGGAAAGTCCGGAAGTCCGAAAGATTGATTGTTTATAAAATGTGCGGCATTTCACCCGAACCGTCAATACCGCCCTCCGTAGCTTCTCTCGGACTTTTCCGACTTTCCGGACTTCCTCACGTCACCTGGAACTTCAATTCAAATTCCGATCCTTTTTCTTTTTCCGATTTTACGCTGATCATACCGTTAAGCCTTTTCACAACGGTATTAACGTAACTCAGGCCTAATCCAAACCCTTTAACATCGTGCAGGTTGCCGGTTGGTATGCGGTAAAACTGTTCAAAGATTTTTGTTTGCTGGTCCCGACTCATGCCTATACCCTTATCAGCTACCTTAATAACCACCTGCCCGTTTTTATTTTGGGTGCTGATGGTAATTTCAGGGTCACCGGCGCTATATTTAATGGCATTGTCAATAAGGTTATAAATTACATTTGAAAAGTGCAGTTCATCTGCGCTGATCACCGCATTATCCGCATCCAGTTGTAACGTAGTTTTAGCATTGCATTTTTGCAGCTTCAGCTCCATACTGTCAACCACAACGGCTATCATTTCATTCACATCCAGCGGCCTTTTTTCGAGTTTAAAATCATTCTTTTCTATCCGCGCAATGTTCAACACCCTTTCGATATGGCTCCCTAAACGTTCGTTTTCTTCATAAATAATATTGGCAAGCCTCGCCACCCTGCTTCTGTCAACAGCAATCTCGCTGTCTTTCAGGGCTTCGCTGGCAATCATGATGGTTGATACAGGCGTTTTAAACTCGTGCGTCATGTTATTGATGAAATCGGTTTTCATTTCGGACACCTTTTTTTGACGAAGTATCGAGAATATGGTATATCCGAAGCAAAAAACCAGCACCATCAGTAACCCACCTGTAGTAGCCAATGAGGCAGTCATCTTGTTAAGGATCAATGAGTTTTTTTGCGGAAACGCGAGCCTGATCAAGCCCGGATCATTGATCACATCCCTGCTGAAGATAGGCGTTTGGTAAACGGTAATATTTTTAAAGGTTGGCTGAGCGCCGGTAACATCATTTGCTTTTGAAAAAATAACGGAGTCGCTGTTGGCTGTCATTACGTCGTAACTAATCGGCAGATCGATCCCTT
The DNA here is from genome assembly GCF_002355435.1 of Mucilaginibacter gotjawali. Classification (NCBI taxonomy): domain Bacteria; kingdom Pseudomonadati; phylum Bacteroidota; class Sphingobacteriia; order Sphingobacteriales; family Sphingobacteriaceae; genus Mucilaginibacter; species Mucilaginibacter gotjawali. Next base: position 356,097 of record NZ_AP017313.1, on the reverse strand, counting down.
TATTATGCAATTCAAACCGTATAAGCGTATCTATCCAAAAAGGGTTCAAACGCATTTTTAAAGGTTCGCCATATTTCCCGTATTCCTCGGCAAGGTTTTCAATTACAGTTGACTTACCCCTCGGCGTATTTTGCAGCGAATCATTTTCAAGCATTTTCCTTAATTCGCGCAACTGCTTTTCCTTTTGCTTTCTTTGTTGTTCCTGCTGCCACTGTAAATTTAAATGCGGGATAGAAATTACCTGTTTGCCAAATTGAGGGTCCATATAGGTATAACGTACCGTGTCATATTTATGCAGCTTTTGATGCTTATTTAAAACAGGGGCCGGATTCCTCACCAGTACGGGGGTAACACTACCGTGAACATTGCCAAATTCATCAGTAAACTCTTCCAAATGAATCTGCAGGTCAACGGATCCACCCTGCAATAGCCTGGCCATTTCGTCGTCCATTCTTTTATGAAGGATCATCCGCCTCAGGCTGTCACGCCAAACAGCAATCTTTCTTTCCCGGCTGGTTAGTTTATGCCTGGTTACAAGATTTGCATTTGCAACAAGATTATTGTCTGTAACCCCTTTGCTGTTGCTGATATTATTTTGATTACCGTTCCACACAGGTTTATAGGCGTCGCCCCCTTTTGCTTTTACTTTCAGAAAATTCAGCGCATCCTGCTTACTTATTTTTGCAACAACATTACCGAGAGCCTCATTTACCGAGCGGTCAAAAAGTTCGGATTGCATCTGGTACGACTGGCGCAGAAAATACAATTGCATAGCCATTACACCTAACAGTGCAAAACCCATCAAACCTATGATCAGCGCGATGCTTTTTCTTTTCATGCGAAAAACAAAATTATTTTAAATAAACGGACATTGCTGGCTTTTAACAAATTTTAACAATTAAATATACCCAATTAACGTTTTGGCTTATAGTTGTTTGCTAATTTTGAACCTTAAATCCACATATCCATGAAAACCCAATTTTTTAAACCCGGCTTTGAATTCATTTTTGCTTTAAGCATGATGGCGATACTAGGATTACCACCGATGCTGATGGCCCAAAATCAAAAGGATATTGAAATAAAAATAGAAAATGGCGATACGACCATTAACGGCAAAAATATTAAAACACTGTCGCCAAAAGACAGGGCGAATGCCCTCAGGGACATTAAACATTTATCAGGAGATATGGCGCCAGGCAATGACAGCAAGCAACGGGTTTTTGTTTTTAAACGCAAGGATACCGCGATGAAAAATGATGGCGGACGCCAGATGATTACCGAAAACATTACGATCAACAAAGACAGCCTTGGCAATATGGTTGAAACACGTTCGGAGACACGGGGTGGTATGAAAAACCGTATGACCTTTAAATATAACAATCCGGATCAAATGCCGGAGAGAATGGAATGGCGAAACGGTGATGCAAATGGCCCGATGCGGAGACCTATGATGCGGCCCGATCACAGGAACAGCCAGAATTTTACCTATATAAATACAGACAACGATGACATCAGCACGCGGGTAAGTTTCTATATTTCTGATGTAACCAATGATGACCTTAAAAAAATGCCGCATATTGAAGGCCCGATGCTTGATATTGCCGATTTGAATATCGTTCCGCAATTTTCAACCGGGAAAACTTTATTGCTGTTTACACTGCCATCAAAGGGAGCCGCTGATGTTAAACTGATAAACAGCGAAGGCAAAGAACTGTGGTCTGAAAAAACGACAGGCAGCAGTTTTACAAAAAGCTTCGTTATCGGGTTAAACGGCATTTATTACCTGCAGGTAAAACAGGGTAGCGGAATTGCTGTGAAAAGGATTATGAAAGAGGAGTAGGTTGGTGAGTGGTCATTAGTCAGTGGTCATTCGACGAAAGCTATAAAAAGCAAATAGCCTTTAGGAATCTAAAGGCTATTTGCTTTTTAATGAAATTTGAACTTATCCGTCAAGCACCAATGACAAATGACTAATGCCTAATAACTAAAAAGGCAGATCGTCCTCATCAGGCGTAGCGCTGATATCAGCCGGTGGCGCATATTCAGGGCTCGCACTTGCACCCGCAGGGGCCAGCATATTTATTTTCCATAACTGCATCGAGTTAAAATAGCTCTTTTTGCCGGCTTTATCGGTCCATGGCCTTCCCCTCAGGTTAAAAAACACTTCCACATCATCACCAGCCTTAACATTATCCAATAAGTTACAGCGGTCCTGTATAGCTTCGAACTTTAAATATTCGGGATATTGAGGATTCTCGATATATTCAACTATCAGTTCCCTTTTCTTTAACGAGTCGGTTACCTGCATGGTTGCACCTACTTCATGTACCTTACCTTTAATTTCCATAAACTAAAAAATTTAAAGATGTAAAGTTAATAGATTAAGAAACAAAAACGGCCGTATTTAATTCATAAATTCGCAAAATATTATGCAAGTTTTCCACACTGAAAGTAAAATCGTTATTACCTGCAATAAAAGGCTGTCGCCCTACCTCCAAAAAGAGGTGGAGGATCTGGGCTTTAAACCTGTCCGTGTTTTTCAAACCGGCGTCGAGCTTTTGGGCACGGTGACGGACTGTATTGCTTTAAACCTTAACCTGCGCTGCGCAAGCCAGGTTTTATACCTGCTAAAAAGCTTTAAGGCTGATGACCCGCAGGAACTTTATGATAACCTGGTACAGATTGAATGGGAAAAACTGATCGATTTTTCGGGCTATTTTTCGGTATCATCCAACGTTAATAATGAGCATATCCGCACACCCTTATTTGCAAACGTAAAGGTGAAGGACGCCATTGCCGACAGGATAAAGGCCCAAAAAGGCTTAAGGCCGAACTCCGGCCCCGAAGTAAATAAAACCCTGGTACACTTGTACTGGCAGGACAGTGACGCCGATATTTTTATGGATACGTCCGGCGAAACGCTTGCCAAACATGGTTACCGGAAGATCCCGGGCAAGGCGCCAATGCTTGAAGCCCTGGCAGCATCCACCATTATGGCCACCAACTGGGACATGAAAAGCACCTTTATTAATCCTATGTGCGGCTCGGGCACGCTGGCTATTGAGGCCGCCCTGCTGGCAACCGATAAATGCCCGGGTCTTTTCAGGATGAATTATGGGTTTATGCATATTATGGGGTACGATGAAACCGTGTTTTTTACCGAAAGAAGGAAACTGAAAGACAAGGCAAAAAAAGAAATAGGGTTTAAGATCATCGCGACGGATATTTCAGACGATGCGGTTGACATCGCCCAAAAAAATGCAAAAACCGCAGGCGTAGAACATTTAATAGACTTCAGCGTTTGTGACTTTGCAGATACACCGGTACCGGAAGAGGCAGGCATTGTTATGTTTAACCCCGAATATGGCGAACGCCTGGGCGTACATACCAAGCTGGAGATGACCTACAAACGCGTAGGCGATTTTATGAAAGCCAAATGCAAGGGGTACAGGGGCTATATTTTTACCGGCAACCCCGATCTTGCGAAAAAAATCGGCCTGGCGGCCAAAAGGAAAATTGAATTTTATAATGGTAAACTCGACTGCCGACTGCTCGAATATGAGCTTTATGAGGGCAGCAAAAGGGCTCCGAAGGATGAAGAAAAAGAAAATATCGAATAATGAAGTAAAACAATTACAACTTCAAAATTCGAAATTCGGAGTTCGATACCTGCCCACCGTCAGGCAGGTTCATTATTAATCTACACAATGAAAAGGAACATACTAACTGTAATATTTTTAACAATATCCGCTTACTGCTTTGCACAGGAGCAACTATCATTTCCGTTCCAGGGCGGCAAAGAAGCGATGACCCAGTTTTTCAGAGATAGTTTGAATGTTTCGCAGGACATCACACAAAAAAAAGCCATTGGCACTGCTGTTATTAAGTTTACCGCGAATCAAAATGGCGGGGTAAGCAAAATAGTTGTTTATTATGCTGACGATGCAATATTGGTACAGCCGGTTATTGACGCTTTAAGAAAAACCAACCATAAGTGGATCATTTCGGCAAATGAAAAAGCCCACGATTTCATTATACCCTTTGTATTTACTTTTAACCCGCCTGATGCTGCCGGAAGTGATCTGCAAAAAAAGGTATATGACAACTACCGCAGACGAAATCCTATCATGGCAAAAGACCAGGTGCCCCTTGATGAAACTACCCTGTTGCCTCCCGTGCCGGTAAATTACGATCTTCCTTAACTGAATTATAATTGCCAATCAAACTAAAGTAAGTTTTGCCGTTCCCTGTATATTTGTACCAAGCAAAATAACAGGCTACAGCAATATGCCAAAAGGAGACGCGCAAAACTATCGCAAGATTATCCATATTGATATGGATGCGTTTTATGCGTCGGTTGAGCAGCGGGATAATCCCGAATACCGGGGCAAACCTTTGGTTGTTGGCGGCCTGCCCGAAGGGCGTGGCGGCGTGGTTGCTACCGCGAGTTATGAGGCACGGAAGTTCGGTATCCGGTCGGCCATGTCATCCAAACAAGCCCTGCAGCTTTGCCCGCATGCTATATTTATAAGACCCAGATTTCCTGCCTATAAAGAAGCCTCCCAAAAAATCCGTGAGATCTTCAGCCGTTATACCGACCTCATCGAACCCCTGTCATTGGATGAAGCCTACCTCGATGTCACCAGCGATAAACTCAATATCGGTTCCGCTATCGAGATCGCGCAGCAAATAAAACAAGCCATTAAGGATGAATTGCAATTGACCGCCTCCGCAGGAGTATCCATTAATAAATTTGTTGCCAAAACTGCGTCGGATATCAAGAAGCCTGATGGCTTAACCTTCATAGGCCCCTCGGCTATTGAAGCTTTTATGGAGAAGCTGCCGGTTGAAAAGTTTTTTGGCGTAGGTAAAGTTACCGCTCAAAAGATGAAGAATATGGGCCTGCATACCGGTGATGATCTTAAAAAATTGACTGAAGGGGAATTAACCAAACACTTTGGCAAGGTTGGGAAGTTTTATTACCAGATCGTCCGCGGGATTGACAACCGCGAAGTGCAGCCCAACCGCGAAACAAAATCGCTGGCTGCAGAAGATACTTTCCCTTATGACCTTACCACGCTGGGAGAAATGGAAGAGGAGCTTGATAAAATTGCCCAAACAGTTTGCAAACGTCTGCAGCAGTACGAATTAAAGGGCCGCACCGTCACCCTGAAAATAAAATACAGCGATTTTAAACAGATCACCCGCAACCAGTCATTTCCTACTGGGTTGAACGACCTGGAAACTGTTTGCGCAACCGCTAAAAAACTGCTTGTGGCGACAGGCATCGAGGATAAAAAGATCAGGCTGCTCGGGATTTCGCTTTCTAATTTTAATGATGTGGTGGTGAGGGGTAAAGAAGAAAAGCCGACAGATCAGTTAACCCTGTTTGATTTTTAACCGGAGAGGTTGTCCCAAAAGCCAAAAAGCAAGGTTCAATGCCAAATAATATTTTGTCACCTTCAAATCTTCGTGACCTTAGTGAACCCCTGGTGCTCTTTGTGGTAAAAATTAACCACTATGGGCAAAAAGATTTCACAAAGAACACAATGAAAGAATTAAAGTTGATTGGTTTTTATACTTAGGTACTTTTGAGACAGCCTCATTATTCTTCATTTATTACCTTTGCCGCTATGATCGATGTGATATTAAAAAAAGGCAAGGAAAAAGCGGTGCTTCATCGCCATCCCTGGGTGTTTTCCGGCGCTATTGAAAATATAAAGGGGAAACCTGCCAATGGCGATATTGTTAGGTTAATGGATGCCAAAGGCGGCTTTATGGCCTATGGTTTTTATAACGACCAATCGCGGGTGGCTTTGCGTTTGCTGGAATGGGATGAGGCTGTTGCCGTTGATGAGCAATGGTTCCGGGCAAAAGTAGGCATCGCAGTAGCAAGCCGAAGCTCAATTCTGGCCGATGGCCTTACCAATACCTGCCGGCTGATCTTCAGCGAATCGGATTTCCTGCCGGGATTGATCGTTGATAAATATGCCGGTCACCTGGCCGTACAGGTACTGACATCGGGCATTGAAAAATTGTTGCCGGTGATCATTGATGAATTGCAGCTTTTATTGAAACCCGAAAGTATTTTTGATAAAAGCGACGCCTCTTCCCGCAGCCACGAGGGTTTGGAGACTATCAACACTGCCCTTACTTTAAGCCATCCACCCGAGCGCGTTGAAGTAAAAGAAAACGGCATCACCTATAATATCAACATCGCCGAAGGCCAAAAATCAGGCTTTTACTGCGACCAGCGCGAGAACCGCAAAATACTGGCGGCACATGCTAAGGGCAAAAAAGTGCTCGACTGCTTCAGCTATACCGGAGGCTTCACATTGAATTGTTTGCAAAATGGCGCGACATCGGTCGCCACTGTTGATAGTTCAGCCCTGGCGGTTGAAACCCTAAAAGAAAATATTATCCTGAATAAATTTGATGAAACAAAAGTTACTCCGATTGTATCCGATGTAAATAAACAGCTCCGTAAATTCAGGGATGAGGGCGAGACGTTTGACATCGTTGTATTGGATCCCCCCAAATACGCACCATCGCGTTCAGCGTTGGACAAAGCTTCGCGGGCCTATAAAGACCTTAACCGTATGGGGATGCTTTTGCTGAACCCGGGCGGTTTGCTGGCAACATTTTCCTGCTCCGGCGCTATGGATATGGAAACTTTTAAACAGGTGCTGGCATGGGCAGCTTTGGATGCCGGCAAACAGGTGCAATTTATTTACCAGTTTTGCCAGCCTGAAGATCACCCGGTAAGGTCGTCGTTCCCGGAAGGTGAGTATTTAAAAGGGTTGTTGTGCAGGGTGGTTTGAGGGAAAAGCGAAATGTAACGGGTACGGTCAGATGTCTCCAAACTCCGCAAACATTTCCGTTCCTAAATTCGCATAATTCGAACTTATTCGTGTCAAATCATTTAAAATTCACACTCCCATAACTGGTATGGATATTGATTTGGGCTTCAGACCCGCCTTTTCCAAAATGGCCCTTATAGTTTTTGGTTGAACTTTCGTGCCTGCTGCCATCGGCCGGAGTTTTACTGGTGATGGCTACCTTTTCGTCATCATAACTAAAGCCGCCGTAGGAGGTAGTAATATCAAAATTAAAGTTATCATTGGCAGGCACACCAAGCGCTACACTTGAATAAGAAGCATCAATATTCAGCTTGTTAAATGAATTGGAGATCTCATCTATCTTAAATCCGCCGACATACGACAAGTCTATTGATGCTGTGCCATTTAACTTCCCTAATTTAAATGAGCCGTAGCTCAGGTCCGCTTTCAGGTTATTGATTTCTTCGATCTCGGCACTTCCGTACGAATAATCAAGGCGCGCGCCGTTGATATTGCCCGCCTTCAGGCTGCCGTAGCTGCCTTCAATTTCGTTAGCCGGGTTACTCAGGTTTTGGGCCAATACACTGCCGTAGGAGCAATTGATCCTTACTTTTCCGGAAAGATCAGGCAACTGTATGGAGCCATAGCTATCTTCCACACTGAGATCAGTTTTTGCAGGCATATAAACGGTGTAATTAATTTCCACTTTGTGCTTTCCGTTATTTCCGCCCCAGTTCCATATTTTCCACGAACTGTTATTGCGCTCAATCTGGGTTTTAAACGACACCTGGTCGCCATCTTTATTATCCAGGATCTGAACGCCATCTAAAAGTTTCCGGGCTTCATCATCACTTTGCGCCACGGCTTTTATCTGTACATCTACCTTAATTTCGTGCCTGTCCCATGTGTTTACCACTATTTTTCCATATTGGTTACTCAATCTGATCCGGTCGTTGCCATCCAACGGGTAGCTTTTACTATAGCTTTTAAACTTTTCGATTACCGATCCTTTTTCATCACCATTGTATGCAATATCGTTGTTGCTATCATCATTCACTTCCACCACAATATTTGAGGCCATATTGGTTACTTCCGATACAACTTTCGGCGCAATATCATTTATGGTTTCAGTAATATTCGCGGCTAAATTATCTAAGCTCAACTCAAGGTCGTTGTTAAGCTTATTGATTTTTGCCTTGATTCTTTTAGTCTTAACCTTTGCATTAACAGATACCTCCGATGGGGAAGAGGTACTTACTGAAACCGAAATATCCTGTGCAAAACCGGCGGTATTAATAGCTAAAAATGCAATAACCGGCAGCATAGAAACTTTAAATATCTTTACTCTCATTTTTTTGTTCCTTTTTTATTTGATTGAACTGCTCAATCACCTGTAATTGCCTGTTAAGCACCTGTGTTTGTATTTCCAGGTTGCGGATCATGGCTAATAAAACCTGCTCCTGGTTAGGACTGGCGGGCAATTCGCTTTTTAATTGTTTATAGGTCGAATCCATTTTGCTTATTTCGGAGTTAAACTCCTTATACAATTCCGGATCTGTTTTTTCAATAGATTTTAATTCGGTACGCTTTGATTCTATAAGTGAAGTATAGTGTACCTGCTGCTGGGCATATTCAGGATTTATCGCTGCCAGGTCGACGCCATTCCTGTGGCTGTTGTGCAAATACAGCGCGAATGATATGCCCATTACAACGATCACTGTTGCTGCAACGCGCAGCACAAAGCCAAGCGAAAACGTTTTCGCTTCGCGTTTTTGTTGTTCAGTATATTGAGGTGGCAACTGCTTTTCAATTCTCCCCCACAGATCTGCAGATGGTTCCAGGTCGTCAAACTCCTCCCTTTTACTCTGTATTAAATCTTCCAATCCTTTGCTCATGATGGTATCCCCCTTTTATTTAAAATCTCTACCAGTTTTCTTTTTGCTCTCAAAAACTGTGTTCTCGAGGTATTTTCTGATATATTTAGTATTTGTCCAATTTCTTCATGATCATATCCCTCCAGCAGGTAAAGTGATATCACTAACCTGTAGCCATCAGGCAATTCTTTTATAGCCTCTTTAACCTGTGCCGCCTTGTACTTTACTTCTTCGTCGTCTTCAGCAACCTCATCGGCTATATTCTCTATCTGCTCGCCTTCCAATTCGATCAAGTCCAGCCTTCGTTTGCGCAACAGGTTGATGGACCGGTTTACTACAATTTGTTTCAGCCATAAGCCGAAAGTAGTGTCCTGCCTGAAATCTTTCACCTTACCGAAAGCATCCAAAAAAGCTTCCTGCAACACGTCTTCCGCTTCGGCAATATTACCCACTATCCTGAAGGCGACGTTCAACATCGCTTTTGAATATAAACGGTACAGTTCATAACAGGCTTTTTTACTGCCCTGTTTGCACTCCACCACCAGTTGATAATGTTTGTCGATATATACGGCTTCCAAAGTTTGATCAGCTTGCATGTTATATGACGCAAGGTTTTTTACAACGTTGCATGAAGGTAGAGAATTTCGGAATTCGGATGTTCGATTGCGGATTTATTTAATTTATAGCAAGACGCTGTATAAAAATAACTTAAATTCATCATTGCCGTTGGCTTCAGGCAACGGAATCTGATAAACTGAACATTTTCGGCTTTAGCCAAATGCATTAGCAGCCAATTACACCGGCAATTTGGCTAAAGCCAACACACGCAATTCAAACATTCCGTTGGCTGAAGCCAACGGCAATGGACTTTTGCCTATGTTAGTTTCTCAAAACCGTTTTTAAACAGCTTCAAATAACTGACACTTTTCCTAGTAGTATCCTATTTCAGATCCGAAATCAGAAACTCGTTTATAACCTTTACGGCGTTATTATGCCTTTCAAACCCGGTTCCGGATATCACTTTATAATTCGCGTTCAGCTCATCCAATTCTTTATGCCAAACCTCCATAAAATGCCCGCGCAGATGGGGGAAGTCCCGTAACGGGTCTTCTTCCCAGGGCAGGTCGATGTTTAAAAGAAGGTAAAGGTCATAGGTGCGTTTAGGCAGTTCATCCAGCACTTCCTGCGGCGATTTTCCAAACGTATATTCGCTCCAAATTTTTACAGTGATAAATGTGGTGTCGCAAATCAGCAACCGGCTTGCCTGCGGCAACAATTCATCTTCAAGCGCAACCTGTCCGTAAAACATGTTTACTTCGTCCTGCCAGGTAGGTGGTTGGGTTAGTTTCTCGCAATATTCACGTGCAAACTCCGGCACCCAAATGGTATTATAGTATTTTGCAAGATAGGATGACATGGTTGATTTCCCTGTCGACTCAGGGCCCACTACTGCAATTTTTAAAATTTCGGGAGACGGGTTTTTCATTTAATACTAATAGTTCAATAACCGTTCCATGGTCTCTTCCAGCCTTGCTTTGGCCAAAAACTGATCTTCAAGCGCCTTATTCATCGGGATAGCAGTATCCAGGCTGGCGCAACGCATCACAGGAGCATCAAGGTGTATAAAACAATGTTCGGCAATATGAGCGGCTATTTCACCTCCGAAACCATTGGTTAAGGTATCTTCATGCAAAATCAAAACGCGGCCGGTCTTTTTTGCGCTTTGCTCTACTGCTTCTTTATCCCATGGCTGCAGGCTGCGCAGGTCGATGATCTCCAGCGAGAGATCAGGGTGTTTGGCCGCATATGCTATCGCCCAGTGCACGCCCAGGCCAAAAGTAATGATGCTGGCTTTGTTCCCTGCCTGTATGATCTTTGCTTTACCTATTTCTACATAATAATCGCCGTCGGGCACTTCGCCGGTGTTGCTGCGGTAGAGGTATTTATGCTCAAAATACATTACCGGGTTGGGATCGTCAATGGCAGCCATCAGCAGGCCCTTGGCATCGTCAGGAAAAGCAGGGTATACTACTTTTAATCCCGGTGTTTTAGTAAACCAGGCTTCGTTGCTTTGCGAATGGAACGGTCCTGCGCCTGTCCCGGCGCCTGCCGGCATCCTGATCACCACGTCAACTGCCTGCTCCCATCGGTAATGTGTTTTGGCCAGATTGTTTACTACCTGGTTGAAACCGCTGGTAACAAAATCGGCAAACTGCATCTCCATTACCGCTTTGTAGCCGTTTAAAGCCAGCCCCATGGCGGCGCCTACAATACCCGATTCGCAAATGGGGGTGTTTCGCACCCTGTCTTTACCAAACTCTTCCACAAAACCCTGCGTTATTTTAAAAGCGCCGCCATATTCGGCAATATCCTGGCCCATGATCACCAGGTGTTCAAATTTGAGCATGCTTTGACGCAGGCCATCGCTGATGGCGTCGATGTATCTTTTTTTTGTTGGAAGGTTGGAAGGTTGGAATGTTGGAAGGTTGTGCGCTTTGTACATATCAGCAACCTCTGTTTCCGCATTGGGGATAATGTCGGGCTCACTGAATGCTTTTTCAATTTCCGAATCGATCAGGGTCGTAAACTCTGCGCGCATCTGCGGCAGCCATTCGGGGCGAAGTACATGTTCATCTATCAAATACTTTTCAAAGTTGGCCAGCGGATCTTTCTCTTTCCAAAAATCAAATAAATACTGCGGCACATATTTGGTGCCTGATGCTTCTTCATGCCCCCGCATCCTGAAGGTCATACACTCCACCAATACCGGGCGTGGTTTGGTGCGCATGCCAGTGGCTAATTCACTGATGGTATGGTAAACTTCCAGCAAATTATTGCCGTCAATGCGGCGGCCTTCCATGCCGTAGCCTATCGCTTTGTCAACCAGTTGCCTGGCTTTATATTGTTCGCTCACGGGCGTGCTTAGCCCGTAACCATTATTCTCTATCAAAAAAATCACCGGCAGGTTCCATACCGCAGCTATATTTAACGCCTCGTGGAAATCTCCCTCGCTGGTGGCGCCTTCGCCGGTAAAAACCAGGGTGGCCCGGCTGCGTTTGCTCAACACATCAGCCAGTGCAATACCATCAGCCAGGGCCATCTGCGGGCCAAGGTGCGAGATCATCCCGATGATCTTATATTCCTGCGTGCCAAAATGAAACGACCTGTCGCGCCCTTTTGTAAAACCGGAGGCCTTGCCCTGCCATTGCGCCATCAGCCGCGAAAGCGGGATCTCGCGCGCGGTAAACACGCCAAGGTTGCGGTGCATTGGCAGGATGTATTCATCACTGTTCATGGCAAGGGTACTGCCAATGGCAATGGCCTCCTGCCCTATCCCCGAAAACCATTTACCGATGCGCCCCTGCCGTAACAGGATCAGCATTTTCTCTTCGATCATGCGCGGCCACAGCAACTTCGAATAAAAATCTATCAGCTGGTTATTTGTCAGGTTTTTCCTGTCGAAAATCATCCGGCAAAACTACGGAATTTGTTTATTGGTTCATTAGTTCATTAGTTCATTGGTGAAAAGTTTGATAGAGATGGTTTAAAAGTAATTTGTTTATCACATGCTTCATTGCTATTAAACAAAATGATAAATTGCGGTGATAATAGTTCGTTGAGCTAAACGGTTAATCCGCGATGCACCAATGAACAAATGAACCTGTGAACTAATGAACTATAAACGAAAGATACCCCTCATCCTGCTGATCCTGGCCGCGGCCATAGGCCTTGCGGCAACTACCCACGATTATTTCCTGCTGCCCGAGAACTTTTTTCTGCATAAGGGCGATAAACTTAACCTCCACCTGTTAGAGGGTGATTTATTTTTAAAGCAGAATGAAGTTGCCCCGCAAACCGCAAAGATCATCTCCTTTGTGCTTTATTCGGGCAAAAAGAAAACGGATCTTACCAGTCTTGCCAAAGACACTTCGATATTACTGAAGGATTTCCCCATGGAAACCAGCGGGCAGTCCCTGGTGTCCATCACTACCGGGGTTGATCACAGCAATTATTCGCGCGATAATTATGCCGATTTTTTAACCCAATTGGGTAATGATAAGCTGGCCGACAAGATAAAAAATGGCACCCAGTTCCGTGTAAAGGAAAAACATGCACGGTATATAAAAACATTATTTTCCGTTGATAACCATGATGGCAGCGACTACGAAAAAGTACTTGGCGAAGCCAGCGAAATTGTTTTAAAAGACAATCCTTACAAAAAGCAATATGGCGATGATATGGTGGCCCAGCTTTTATTCAGCGGCAAACCGGCAAAAGGCGAAGTGGTAGCGCTTTATATCAAATCGCTTGGCGGCAATGTTTATACCCAAACCTATACCACCGATAATAAGGGCGAAATATCCATCACCATGAGCCGCGAGGGCATTTATATGCTGCGCAGTGTGCATGTGGAACCTACCGGCGACAAAGATGCCGATTATGTTAGCTGGTGGACCACCTACACCTTCCCCTTCAGCAGTTCAGACGAAATGCCTAATACTTATAAAGAATTCGGGTTCGGGAATGTGCATTAGGCGTGGGTTCGGATTTATTTAATTGCGGAATGCGGAGAGGCGAATGCGGAATTAACGTTGATATATGAAATTTTTGCAATTAAGCAAAAAGTTGACTTATGAAGAACTAAAAGAAGTAGAAAATCAATTAGGGGTTTCGTTTACCCCAAATTTCAGAGATCATTATGTCAAATACAACGGAGGGTATCCCGTTAATAGAAATTATCTGTGGCCTGATGGAGTCAAAACAAGAATAAACCATTTTTTCTCTATTCGATATAAGGGATTTACCCAGTTAGAAGAAGCCTACATGGATTTATTTGTTATCGAGCAGATATTGCCAGTAGGTTTCTTACCGTTTGCGTCAGATGATGGAGGGGATTTTTTTTGTATTTCGACATTACCTGACAAGTATAATGCAATATTCTTTTGTGATATGCACCATTACGATGCTGAAATATTTGAAAATTATTTCACTCAGTTATCTATTTCTTTTAATGATTTTATTGAAAATCTGATTGATTAACCCGCTTGTACCGGAATTACGAACAGATTGTTAGAAAGACGAAGCTTGACGGCATAAACAAGCAAACAAGCAATCAGGGTTTACAAAAGGTTCACACTTTCTCAGATTATTTGATATTATTTAATTGACAATCAGATGCTTAATAAAATTGCGGGTTTACACAAAAAGTAATTGGCCGCCTGTCCATTATTGTCGCCTGACAAACGTCCCCTACTGGTTCAGTGTTTTTTAAATGCAAATAAGATGCCGTTATGATAGAATTTAATAAGAGCGTTAAAAAAGTACTTCCTTACAATAGACGGCTTTACCTTCAATTTTGGGATGATGATTGTGATTTACCTACCGAATGGAATGGAGTTTCAATTCAATTACCCGGCGCTTATCAAGGAAAGGTACCCGGGTTAACAGCGTTTGTTGACGCTTATGAAGGTTTATTTAAGAATGTAGTATTAAAACTTGATAATGGTTCATCCTGGACTGTAAATCACGACGATAAAGACTTGAATTGGTTTCCAAATGACGAGGATAATTTAACCGCTTTACGAGCCCTATTCAAACAAAATAATATTCCGAAAGCATTTAGGGGTGCTTTAATTTTTACAAACGATGATTTGCTAAAATTTTCCAGGGATTTAATCTCATACCCATCCGCTATATTTAATAAAGAGGGGGTTTATTATAAAAATTTGGATATTTCACATGGTGAATTATCATTTATAATGAAAATTTATGGTCGGTCCAGTATTGATTTATTAAGTATAAATAAAGAACTCTTGAGAGAAGTTATAAATGAAAATTCCACAAGCTTATTTATTGTAAAAGAGTTTAGAGGTAGTTCATTATAGATTATTTTGATTGCACCGTTAGGTGCAAAATATTGGTAGAAAAATAAATAATAAATAAAAAGCGTGCCATCGGTACGCAACTCGTGAAGCGACTTTAACGCCAATGCATTGCGTATAGGTTCCGTACCGATGGCACGGCACATCTGGCTGATATTTTTTCTACCGATATTGGCCCCCGCTGGGGTCGCGATAATCCCCGCCTAGTCAGGCCCTGTCGCTTAACTTCAATAACGAAAAGCAAGAGACTATACAAATCGCCGAAGGCCTTTACTAACTTAGATATTTGCTCGATTGGGGATTGCAAAATACACCAGGTAACGATATATTTATGTAAAATTTGCTGATATGCTATTTAATAAAAGGCACACTGTCACAGTTATGGTTTTCTTTGTACTCTTCGTGTGTTTAGCCCGTGTCTTATTTATGTATGGTTCTTATAAGTATAGAAAAATATATCTTGCCTATCAATTTGATGGGCGGGTTGAACGTGTTTCTTATGATATAAAAGGTAAAGCTACCATAATTATAAATGGTAGTAGTTATGATTTATCGGACAACAATTGGGATTTTGACCATAACAGGATAACGAAAGGAGATTCGCTGATTAAGAAGAAAAATTCAATGATAATAGAGTTAATTAAAAGGAATGGTCAAATTGTTATTCAAGGAAAAGACGAACTTGAAAGATAATCCGCCCAGTCAACGTGCCGCTTGATTGCAATAACGAAAAGTAAACTTGAAGACAATACCTGCCGTTGCTATCAATAAGTAAGCATAAACTCCTTCACCATTCCGCAATCGACCTTCCGCACTCCTCTTCCCTTCACCGATTCTTTCGGACTTCCGGACTTTACTGACTTTCGGACTAATCTCTCCCCCCATTCCTTTCCATCCATTCCTGGCTGAAGGATTTTGGCGCTACTGTGGGCATTTCGCGGTAATGGCCCCAGGTTTTTTTGAAGAACCGTTTTAGCAAGAAGTTTTTGGTTTTGCCGCTGAAAAAGTCCATCCATTTGCGTTTCAGCATCCCTTGTTTCCAGGCCGTCCAGCCATATTTTTCCATGGGGGTCACCAGGTGTTCGTTTACTGCATCCCGGCGGTTCAGGAGCAGCATTTTGTGGATGTCGATCTTCACCGGGCAAACTTCCGTACATTTTCCGCAAAGGCTGGAGGCATAGCTCAGGTGCTTAAATTGCTCCATGCCGTTCATATGCGGCGAAATAATGGAGCCTATCGGGCCGCTGTACGTGGTTTCGTAAGTATGGCCGCCAATATTTTTATACACCGGACAGGCATTTAAACAGGCGCCGCAGCGGATGCAATATAGCGCCTGCCGCTGTTCTTTTTGGGCAAGCAGGTTGGTGCGGCCATTATCCAGCAATACCACGTACATTTCGTCGGGCCCGTCGGTTTCGTCTGGTTTACGGGGGCCGTTTAACAGGGTATTGTAAACGGTTAAATTCTGACCGGTACCATGCGTAGCCAGCATGGGCCAAAACATATCCAGGTCGGCTATCGAAGGAATGATCTTTTCAATCCCCACCACCGCAATATGTATTTTAGGAAATGATATGCTTAAACGGGCGTTACCTTCATTTTCGCTCACAGCAACGCTGCCTGTATCGGCAATTAAAAAATTGCCACCTGTAATGCCCACATCCGCCTGCACATATTTATCGCGCAATAACTCGCGGGCTTTTTGGGTGAGTTGTTCGGGGGTGTAATCAAGCGGGGTGCCAAAGCGTTCATTAAATAATTTGGCAATATCCTCTTTGCTAAGGTGCATCGCCGGCGTAACAATATGATATGGTTTTTGGCCCAGCAATTGCACAATATACTCGCCCAAATCGGTTTCCAGCGATTCGATATGATTTGCCTCCAAAAATTCATTGAGCTGAATTTCCTCGGTCACCATCGATTTTGATTTTACTACGGTTTTGGCGCCCGCTTTTTGCAGGATATTAAGGATCTCGCGGTTAGCTTCTTCGGCATCATTGGCCCAAATCACCTTGCCCCCGTGTTTCATAAAGTTGGCTTCAAATTCGGGCAGGTATTTATCCAGGTTTTCCATCACCCGCCATTTAATCACATGCTGCTTGCGCTTAATGTTTTCAAGGTTGATGATGCGCGACAATCCCCTTTCAACAGCCGCATCGTATTTACCAATGTTGTAATTGATAATACGCCTGTGCCTTTTATCAAATGCCTTTTCCTCTGAAGCTACCAAAAATTCTTCCGCCGTACTGCTCATTAATACGAAGATAGGGGTTTTGGTCTTAAGTCTAAAGCCCAAGTCATTAAGTTAAAGGAAAAATAGAAGGAATTTAAAATCGAATAATGAATTATTAATGTCGAATTTCGAAGTGTCTTACTTCATTATTCAACACCAGCCTACCGGCGGGCAGGTTCGGCATTGGGGGTTCGATATTAAAATCCCTAACTTAATTACATTTGCCTAAAGCATTTGCTGGGAAATCAAAAAATAAGAATAGGAATCATGGATTCCCTCAGCAGGCAATCTTATCCACCCTGTTTGCGTGTCTTCCGCCTTCAAATTCAATCGTGAAAAATATGTCGACTATCTTTTTTGCTTCTTCCAAAGAAATATGGCGGGCGGGCAAACATAAAATATTGGCGTTGTTATGGCTGCGGGCACGGTCGGCCAGTTCCTCATTCCAGCAGATAGCCGCGCGGATACCCTGGTGTTTGTTGGCGGTGATGGCCACCCCATTTCCGCTGCCGCAGATCAGGATGCCAAAATCAAATTCTCCGCTCTCAACGGCTAAAGCCACGGGGTGGGCAAAATCAGGATAATCGCATGAATCGGCAGAAAAAGGACCAAAATCCTTAACTTCCTGTCCTGATAAAAAATCAATGATCGCCTGTTTGTATTCAAACCCTGCGTGATCTCCGCCAATTGCAATTTTTAGCCCCTGTTTCATATTATTAATTTGAAAATTTGTTGATTTGAAAATTTGAAGATGGATGGCCTGAAAAGCATTTTCAAATTACCACATTTTCAAATCTTCAAATTATTTCTTTATCTGCACATCTGCATATTTGCACATCCGCACATCATATTACTGAACCGTCAATCCGGTTTCCTCATTTTTCTTCTTCTTGCGCTGTACCATAACGGCTACCCAGATGCTGAACTCATATAGTATGAACAATGGCATCGCTACCACCAGCATCGTCAACGCATCCGGCGAAGGTGTGATAATAGCAGCCAGTACCAAAATGATCACCGTAGCATAACGCCGTTTTTCGCGCATAAACTTCGGCGTCAAGATGTCCAGGCTCGAAAGGATATACACTACTATCGGCAGTTGAAAAACGATCCCGGCAACAAGCGTCAGCATACTTTCCGACGAGATGAAGGAATCTATACTGAACAAATTATCGATGGAATCGCTGATTTTGTAATTGACAAAAAACCTGATGGATAAAGGGGTTACCACATAGTAGCCAAACATAACGCCAAGCGCAAACAAAGCAGAACAATAAAACACAAAACCGCTGGCAGCTTTACGTTCTTTTTCGTGCAGGGCCGGTCTGATAAATCGCCAGATCTCATACAAAAGATAAGGAATGCCCGCTATGAGTCCGATCATGATAGACGAGCTGAACTGCAGGTTAAACTGCCCGGCCAGGTCGGTATTGATCAAATGGAAGTTTATTTCACCGACACAAAACCCTTTGGCATCAATATAGGGAATCAAGCTATGAAAAAAGCCTCCCATGTTGCACATCATCCGGTAGGTCCAGAAATCAGTACGGGTTGGACCCAGGATTACATTGTAGAAAATTTCGTGGTAATAAATAAAAGCGACGATGGCAAATACCAATATCGCTAAAGCAGACCTGATGAGGTGCCAGCGCAGGGCCTCCAGGTGCTGAAAAAACGACATTTCAGCGCCCATCTGTTCCCCTTTTTCCTTGATCGACCTGGTCAGTTTGCTGAATATGCTCATTTTTACCTATAAAATTGCGGGCGCTTATCACCCTGAAACCATGTATTCGTTTGTTTATTTAAACGCCATGCATTTATCCGTGATACTCAAAAGTGTCCATAAACTTTGTTGTAAAATTACCGGCCCTGAAATTGGGGTCCTTCAACAATTGTAAATGGAATGGAATAGTGGTTTTTACGCCTTCAATTACAAATTCGCTTAACGCGCGCTCCATGGTGCTTAAAGCTTCATCGCGGGTTTGTGCCACGCAAATCACTTTCGCAATCATTGAATCGTAATTCGGCGGGATAACATAACCGGTATATACATGGGTATCAATACGAACCCCATGACCGCCGGGTGAATGAAAATTGGTGATCTTTCCGGGCGAAGGCCTGAAGTTGTTTGCCGGATCTTCGGCATTGATGCGGCATTCAATGGCGTGCATCTGCGGCTCGTAGTTTTTGCCCGATATCGGGATGCCTGCAGCAACTTTGATCTGTTCTTTGATCAGGTCGAAATTGATCACTTCTTCCGTAACCGGGTGTTCTACCTGGATGCGGGTGTTCATCTCCATAAAATAAAAGTTCCGGTCTTTGTCAACCAAAAACTCTACGGTCCCGGCGCCTTCATATTTAACAGCTTTTGCGCCTTTAATAGCAGCATCGCCCATTTTCTTGCGCAGCTTCTCCGTCATAAACGGCGAAGGAGATTCTTCTACCAATTTTTGGTGACGGCGCTGGATAGAGCAATCCCTTTCGGAAAGGTGGCAAACTTTGCCATACTGGTCGCCCACTACCTGGATCTCGATGTGGCGAGGATCCTGCACATATTTCTCCAGGTACATGCCATCGTTACCAAATGCAGCACCCGACTCCGCCCGGGCCGAATCCCAGGCTGCTTCAAACTCCTCATCCTTCCAAACAATGCGCATGCCCCTGCCGCCACCGCCGGCAGTTGCTTTTAATATGATAGGATAGCCTATTTTTTTTGCAATATCAATACCTTCTTTTACACCGGTCAATAATCCCTCGGAACCCGGAATAGTAGGTACGCCTGCTTTTTTCATGGTCTCTTTTGCCGAGGCTTTATCGCCCATGGCATTGATCTGCGCAGCAGTAGCGCCAATAAATTTTATCCCGTACTCCGCACAAATGGCAGAGAACTTTGCGTTTTCAGAAAGAAAACCATAGCCCGGATGGATCGCATCGGCGTTGGTTAATTCAGCAGCTGAAATAATATTGGGGATATTTAAATAAGAATCACGGCTGGGCGGGGGGCCTATACATACGGCCTCATCGGCAAAACGCACGTGCAGGCTATCCCTGTCGGCAGTTGAATATACAGCTACGGTTTTTATCCCCATTTCCTTACACGTGCGTATAATTCTCAGGGCAATTTCACCGCGGTTAGCTATTAATATTTTTTTAAACATTTTTTTAATTGGTTATTGGTTGATTGAGTGAGCGGTTGATTAAGTTGAAACAAACCATTCACCGAATCAACCCATAAACTTAATCAACTAATTAAGCAGGTTCTACCAAAAATAAAGGTTGGTCATATTCAACCGGTGATGCGTTATCAACCAGTATTTTTACGATACGGCCCGAAATTTCAGATTCAATTTCATTGAAAAGCTTCATGGCTTCGATGATGCAAAGCACTGATCCGGGTTTGATCTCATCACCCACATTTACAAAAAGAGGTTTGTCAGGGCTTGCCGAGCGGTAAAAAGTACCGATCATTGGTGATTTTACCACAACAAATTTTGAGGTATCAGCAACAGGTTCGGCGACTGGCGCGGCCGCTACAGGAGCAGGCGGCGGCACTGCTGCCGGAGCAGGTGCGTAATGAAGCCCTTCGGGTACAGTTGCATTAACAACAGTTTGAACCTGGTTGGTTTTAATGGTGATCTTAAAATCATTCTGTTCTATGGATACTTCGTTTACTCCTGATTTGGCAACAAAGCGTATAAGATCCTGAATTTGTTTAATATCCATGCCCGGTGGTTAATTGGTTTAATAAAATGTTCAGATTTGCAAATATGTCCGCCAAATGGCGGATGCAAATATTTTAATTAGTTAAATTGATAGTTAGTTATAAGCAAATTAACAAAACATATTTGATAATGTTCCGATGAATAATGTACGAATTAAAAGAATTTGAAAATTTGAAGATGTGTTAATTTGAAAATCAGAAACGCTCATGATTAATTTTCAAATCTTCAAATTAACTCATTTTCAAATCAATAAGCCCACTTTAAATAAATCGATCCCCAGGTAAATCCTCCGCCAAAAGCGGCCAGGATCAGGTTATCTCCTTTTTTAAATTTATCTTCCCATTCCCACAAACATAGGGGTATAGTTCCGTTTGTGGTATTGCCATACCGTTCAATATTGATAATTACCTTATCAGCGCTTACGCCGGTACGGTTTGCTGTTGCATCAATAATCCGTTTGTTAGCCTGGTGAGGTACCAGCCAGGCTATATCATCGGCAGTAAGGCTATTGCGTTCCATTACTTCGGCAGCAACGTCGGCCATATTGGTAACGGCAAATTTAAAAACAGCCTGGCCTTCCTGGTAAGCATAATGCTCGTAAGCATCTATAGATTCGTGGGTTGCGGGTTTTACCGAGCCGCCTGCCTTTTGGTGCAGGAAAGCTGCGCCCGAACCATCGCTACGTAAAATAGAGTCGATTACGCCATTGCCTTCATCATTTGGTTCAAGCAAAACAGCACCGCAGCCATCGCCAAAAATAATACAGGTGGCGCGGTCCTTAAAGTTTGTTATTGCTGACATTTTATCGCCGCCAACTACCAATACCTTTTTGTGCTTGCCGCTTTCAATAAACTGTGCGCCGGTGGCCAGCCCGAATATAAACCCGGAGCAGGCTGCCTGCAGGTCGTAACCCCAGGCATTTTTGGCGCCTATTTTATTGGCAAGGATATTGGCCGTAGCCGGAAATACAAAATCGGGGGTGGTGGTACAAAAAATGATCAGGTCAATTTCCTCGGCGCCAATACCGCGTTTTTCAAGCAAAGCTTTAACGGCCGGCACGGCCATATCCGAAGTACCCAAACCTTCGCCTTTTAAAATCCGGCGTTCTTTAATTCCGGTACGTGAGGTTATCCATTCATCATTGGTCTCTACCATTGTTTCCAGCTCATGGTTAGTTAGTACATAATCGGGTACATAACCATGTACGGCTGTAATAGCAGCGTGAATTTTACTCATTTTATTATTTTTTACTGGAAAGCCAGTTTTATTTTTTCAACAAGAGTGCTTTCCACCATATTTTTTGATAAAAGCACCATATTTTTTATCGCTTCAGGACTTGATATGCCATGGCCCACCACCACCGGCGCGTTTACACCTAGTATAGGGCTTCCACCGTATTGCTCATAATTAAACATATCAAAAAACGGGTCTTTGATATTCCTTTGAACACATACGTCGTAAAATGATTCAGCAAGCTTCAGGATAACGTTCCCGGTAAAGCCATCGCAAACAATTACATCTGCACAGTCTTCAAAGGCATCGCGCCCTTCAATATTACCAACAAAATTAATTAGCTTGCTTTCTTTCATCAGCGGGTAGGCGGCCTGGCAAAGTATATTGCCTTTTTCCTCTTCCTCGCCAATATTCATCAGGGCAACCCGCGGGTTTTCAATATGGTAAACATATTGAGCAAATAAGCTGCCCAGGGCGCCAAACTGCGGCAAAAATTCCGGCTTACAATCGGCATTGGCGCCAACATCAACAAGCATACCCAAACTGCCCTTCAGCCGCGGAACAATACTTGTGATTGCCGGGCGTAACACGCCGGGTATAGCTTTAATACTAAACATGGCCCCAACCAGCATAGCGCCGCTATTGCCTGCAGACGAAAAAGCCTGGAGCTCTCCCTCCTTAAGCAATTTAAAACCAATAGCGATACTGGAATTTGGCTTTTGTACGATGGCTTTTGTAGGATGTTCACCCATGCCGATCACCTCGGTGGTATGAACATATTCAAAATTATCGGGGCTGAAATTATTTTCCTGAAGGATACTAACGGCGATGTCCTTATCGCCTATTAACACCAGTTTTTGATCAGCAGCTAACATCTTAAAAGCAGCAATTGCCCCTAAGACTGTAGCCTGCGGAGCGAAATCGCCGCCCATAATATCTAAGCCAATCTTCATTTCAGAAAATTAAACTTAAGCTACGGCTGCTTTCTCGATCAGTAACTTTCCGTTGTAGTAAACATTACCATCAACAGTGTAAGCACGGTGCGGCAAATGCACGGCACCAGTAGTTTTGCAGGTAGTTAAAGTTGGCAAAGGAGCATTGTCATGCGTTCTGCGCTTGTCTCTCCTTGATTTGGATATTTTACGTTTTGGATGTGGCATAATCCTTTTATTTTTTATTTAAATTTTTGAGCGCTTCCCAGCGTGGGTCAACTTGCTCGTTTTGTTCAGTACTTGCGGTCAGCTTATTCAGGCTTTCCAGCATTTCTTTATCACAATAAGGGGTGTTACCCTCATCAATGCAAACCGTAATCAGCGGCAATGCAACGTTTATGTATTCGTAAATCAACTTCGAGATATCAATCTCGTGGTCGTTTTTGGTAAGGATAATGATCTCCTCATCCTCGTCAATTGCCTCTTCACCAAACTTGGCCACCTGCTGCTCGCGTACATCCACATATTGCGGATAGGGCGCCAGGCAACGGTCGCAGTTGGTATCAATCGTGCCCGTGATCCGAAAATTCAGGATGATCATCGTTTCCTGTTTTTCCAGCTCCACCTGGCATTTCAAATTCGCTTTTTTTACCAGTGAATATTCAAATTCATCAAAAAAAGCATCCGTTACTTCGAATTCAAACCCGTGCTTTCCCAGTTTAAGGCCGGTAAAAGGAATCGAAAAATTTCTTAGCGATTTCAATGAGCAACAATTAGCCCGCAAATGTAAGGATAAATATGATATTTGAAAAGGGTTTTTTTAAATAGGGTTTGCGGGCGTTTTTTAGTGGTTGTGCGTTGGCTCACCGGCACCAAAACAGCTGGGTGCCAGAGCATGGTAGCTGTCGCTTCCGGCAATAGGCCTAAGGTAATTATTTTCAGCCCCGATGCTTTTGTTAAATATTGTGCTATCGCAAAGTTTTGGAGCTGAACAAAGCATCAAAGATCCTCATTGTGCAGCTCCATTAGTGGGTTGTTTATATTCAACCAAAATCCTTATCTTTATTATTCAATCGCAAAGAATAATAATGCACGAACCGCCGGGCTCAAAAAGCACAGACACGCCGCTCCTCTTTTTTCTACCTTACCATTTTTGTCGCCAACTCATCAGCATTAGTATTCTGGCGATGGCAATTTGCGTTATTCCTTTATTATCGGCCGCGCAAAACTCCATCACTGTAAACCCGGTCAATCTTCCCAAACCGTTTGACCATGCCGAAATAAGACATTTGATGCTGGATAACGAAGGCTTTTTGTGGTTTATAACCAACCAGGGAATCTGGCGTTTTGATGGTTCCGACGTACAGCCGGTTGATATTCATAGCCCTTTACTGCCGCAAAACACCGTGCCGGACGGCATATACCGGTATCATAATTTCTTATTTGTTAGTTTAGGTGATGTCCCCACAAATAGGTATCAAATACTCTGTTATAATATCGGCAACAAGCATTTGAGCCAATATAACATGCCTGGCAGGCCGATTAATTATATGATCGGCAAAGGCGGGGCACTTCAATTTATGACCAGCGACGGCAGCCGGTGGATGTTTACTGATGAGCGTGGATTAAAGCAAACAGATAAATATTTTACCTGCAAGGGCTGGGTTAAAGGCGATGGTATGGAATATTATACCATTGATGCAAAAGGTAACACCTATTTGTTTTCGCATAAAAAAGCAGGATTGGTTAAGAAAGACAGCATTATTTGGAGCCTTCCCGCTGCACCACTTCAGGCACTGGCTTTTGTAAAACAAGCATGGTGCGATTCGAAATATGTTTTTGCCAATTGTGGTAATGGCCTGGTAGTATATGATAAAAACAGCCTGCAAATTGTTTACGAACGCTTTGACGAAACCTACAGCCTTTCCCTCCCCGGCAAAGACGGGCAGCTCCCGGTTTTTAAAGTGATAAAAGATTTGCGCATACAGGATATGTGCAAAGAACCCGGCACCAACCGAACACTGGCAGGGACAGATAAAGGCCTGCTGGAAATTGGCCCTTCGGACGATATGCCCGGCGAAACGGACAAACAGCAGCTGGTTGTTGATTTTTTTAAGAATAAAAGTGTCCGGAGCATCTACCGTTCGTCAAATAAAAAGTTATACGTGGGCACCTACCAGGGGCATTTTGTTTACGATGGCAATACTTTTAAACGTATAAACGGCAATATTGCTTATACGGTGCAGCCTGTTGCGCCAAACAACCTATTGGTAGGCATGGAAGGCGGCACAGGATTTTATTTGTTGGATACACGTACCGATGAATGGCATTTAAACCCAAACACTTTGCGTACTACCAGTACTACTAAAATAATACCGTACACTAACGGTTTCCTGACTGGCTCATCCGGATATATCTACTATTTGACTGCTTTGCCCAACGGCGATTATAAAATTACCCCATGGCTTACCGACGCAAAAATTGGGATTGTTAAGGACCTTAAATTTATCAATGGCGATTTATGGGTAGCATCGGTACTGGGTTTATTTAAAGTTGATAAAAGTGGCAACGCAAATAAAGTGTACCCCGCAGGCCGTGCGCTGGGCTGTTATGCCATACTTAAAGATAACGACGGATTTTGGATAGGCACGAACGGAGAGGGTTTGATAAAAATTGATAAAGCCGGAAAAGTAATTAAACAAATTCATTTTGGAGATGGGCTGGCAGGCGAGTACGTTTATTCCTTATTTCAACTCGATAAACTGGTAATAGCCGGCACGAGCGGGGGGATAAGCATTTTTGACCGGTCATCCGGGATGCAGCCGCTCGCCATTCCTGATCTGCCGGCGTTCGATGGCAGTTTATATCAGGAAATTAATCATTCGGCAGTATTTGATGATACGGCTGAAAATAAGATTATTCTCGGGGGCACCCAGGGACTAACTTTTTTAGACAAAGATTATTTGAGATCTGCTGCGGGAAAACCCAATGACCGCGTAAATCTATCCTATATTAAGAAGGGATATAAGACGTCGCAGCAGCCGGCTACTGATATTTTTGTTTCAAACCAGGGCGTTATCAAAATTTTACCTGGCAATACCTTTATAGGGCTAAAATTTTCGGGGCCTTTTTATCAAAAATACATCCTCTTCCGTATTAAGGAGCTCGGCACTGCCTGGCAGAAGCGGAAGTTATCTGAAGAAGTTTCTTTATTCGCCATCCCGCCCGGAAAATACACATTGCAGGTGCGGTTTCCTTCTGTCACCGATCAGCGCTATTGGCTTATTAAAACCATTACAGTGGTACCTCATTTTTATCAAACCTGGTTTTTTGATATGATAGTAGGGTTGGTTATAGGCTTGATTATTTATATGGCCTGGCTTGCCCGTGCCCGGCAAATAAGAAACCAGCACCTGCTGCGCACCACTATCGCAAGCGATTTGCATGATGAGATCGGCAGTGCACTTACACGGATATCGCTGACCAGCGAACTGATGAACATTAAACAGCAACTTGATACTAAAGTAGTCGAGCGGATATCAAAAGACAGTAAGGAAGCCATAGCGTCTATTTCGGATATTATATGGTCGATAGATGCGAGGAACGATACCCGCGAGGACCTGGTGGCCAGGATGCGGGAGCATGCCCACAATATGCTCGACGGTATGGCAAGCCTGAATTTTGAAGTATCGGGATTAGACAGGGTGACCGACCTGCCCCAACTGGTAAGGCAAAACATTTACCTGGTATTTAAGGAAGCCATCAATAACATAGCCAAGCACAATACCAACCCCGAAGTTTTTATAATGCTTAACAACCAGCTAAAAGGCATGACCATCAGTATAAAAAATACCATTGCCGAAAAAAAACCGGCATCAACCCATACCGGCCAGGGCCTCCGCAACATGCAAATGCGCGCCAAACGCATGAAAGCCACGCTGGATATTTTGAATGACGGAAGTTTGTTTACGATAACGATAAAGATGAAACGATGGTGAGGTTAGTGATTAAAGACTGGAGATTAGAGATTAGTTATAATTTTGCTTTTTTAAGTATTACTCCTTTCATCTACAGCTTAGTTGTTTTTGCTGAAAGTCCTGTTGCAGCTTCTTTCGGACTTTACTGACTTCCTGACTAATCTCTAATTAACTAATCACTAACCCACAAATACCCCAATCATGTTATAGGCAAAAAGGTTTAATATTATCATTTTTGATACATGATAAATGTTGCAATAGTTGAGGATGATATTTATATCAGGAACAGTGTGGTTGAATTTTTACAAATGCAGCCTGAATTTAATCACGTGGGCGAGTTTGGAAGCGTCGAGGCATTTCTGAAGATCAATACCGTGCCGGATGTATTGTTGCTGGATATCGAGCTACCCGGTATTACCGGCCTTGAAGGCGCATTCAGGATCAAACAAAAACATCCGTCGGTAAATATCCTCATGCTTACCGTTTACGAAGACAAAGAGCGCATTTTTAAGGCATTGCAGGCCGGGGCTACCGGCTACCTGTTAAAAAACACGCCACTGCATAAAATAAAAACGGCTTTGCTGGAGGCTTTGGATGGCGGCGCACCTATGAGCCCGTTGGTTGCAAAGAAAGTGATCGCCTATTTTTCGGGCAAGCAAGTCGCGGCTGAAAGCAATGAGCATGAACAACTTACCCTCCGCGAACGCGAGGTATCACAGCTCCTCATTACCGGCGAAACGTATAAACAAATTGCCTGGAAGCTCAATATCTCACCGGATACCGTAAGGCAGCATATCAAAAACATCTACCGCAAATTACAGGTGAACAGCCGGGTACAGCTCATTAACGAGTTCAGGTAACCGGGCGCAAAATCGAAAAGTGTAGTTGCAGCGCTAAAATGCCGCATCTGCTAAAAAAGCATAAACAACTAATAATTAATAACTTAACTCCTGAAAAAATCTTGTCAGCAGTTTTTACGGTAATGCTAAAATTTTTTCTTTTCCGCCTTCCGGACTTTCCCACTTCCCCATATACCCCAAATATGTGATTGATGGGTATTACCATTTGAGCTAACTTTCTTGCGGATATGTTGCATGAAGACATTGAGCACATGCGATGTTTCCAATACATATTTCCAGTTTATATATTTAGCTGATATGATGCACAACAACCTTACCCGCCGCAACGCACAATTACACCCGTTTGCCGCTCATTTGCAGGCCAAATGGCGATTTGTTTTTTTTGTTGTTTTAACCGTCATGTTTGGGTTAAATAATACGGTAATGGGGCAAACGTTCGCCAGTTCTGCCGTAATTACCGGAACCTCGGGCAATGCCACCCCTGCGCCATACCCGTCAACCATAGCGGTAAGCGGTCTTGCAGGCACAATAAGTGGCTTAACAATTGATGTACAGGGTATAACTTCTGCATCATTACCGGGTCCGTTTTCACTATTACTGGTAGGACCCCTGGGAGAAAATATTGTTTTACTTGCTGGTACAGCAGCTCAGGCTACTGCCGGTCCATCCAATGTGGAGTTGTTTTTCTCGGACCAGGCAAGTACATTTGCCACCAACGGAAATTTGAATTCGGGTACCTATAAGCCTACATCTTATGTACCAGCCAATTACGCATTTCCTTCGCCTGCTCCATCCGGCCCTTATAATCTGCCAGGCAGTAGCGCTTCCAATCCCACTTTATCTTCCATTTTCAACGGTGCCAGTCCAAATGGTACCTGGCGCTTGTATGCAGTTTATGGAAGCAATGCTTTCACGATCAGCAGCTGGGCGATTACCATTACGCAGCAAATAAGTACCACGCCAACAACTACAACTGTTACCTCAAACCCTAATCCTTCTTTTATAACTTCACCCAACAACTCGGTAACTTTAACTGCCGAAATTGGAAGTGCAGCAGGTACTGTTAACGAGGGAACTGTTACTTTTACCGCCAATGGCAAAGCGCTTGGCGCCGCGACGGTGTCCGGCGGAGTGGCAACGCTTAACCCCAGCTTTTCAACAGCAGGTACTTACAATATCCAGGCGACTTATAACGCAAATTCAACTTATTTGTCAAGCACCGGTTCACTTACCCAGCAAGTAAACATTCATCCTACGACAATAAATTCCATTATTCCCAACAGCGCCTTCTCAAACGGAAGCGCGATGCCGTTCACAGTAACCTTCGGCGCTTCAATTACCGGGCTAAGCACCGGTAATTTCAACTTAACCACCACCGGAGCAGTGAGCGGAGCAAGTGTAGCATCGGTCAGCGGATCCGGTTCAACTTATACCGTAACGGTAAATACCGGCACCGGCGATGGCATGATCGTCTTAAACCTGGCTAATGCAACGGGGTTAACCCCCGGCATAAGTACAAACTTACCTTTTTCGGGAGGAGGGACGATTGATAAAACGCCGCCGGTGGCAACAATTGGTTCGCCGTCGGCAACAACAGTGGGCAATAGCGGAACGAGCTCGGTTTCGTATAACGTAAACTACGCGGATGCAAATTTCGGCTCCAGTAACCTTACAGCTTCAGGCATTACCTTAAATACTACCGGTACGGCAAGCGGCACAGTATCAGTGACGGGGTCCGGCACGTCCTATGTTGTCACCATTTCACATATTTTGGGTGTCGGAACCCTCGGTATTTCAGTGGCAGGGGGATATGCCACCGATTTGGCCGGCAATACAGATACCGGCGCCGGCGCATCGCAAACGGTAAATGTTTCCGGCGATATTTTGCCCTCTATCAGTTCCGTTACCCCGGCGAGCGGCCCCGTGGGTACATTGGTAATTATAAGCGGCACAAATTTAACCGCCCCAACTGCCTTTACCATCGGCGGTGTGCCAGCCATCGTAGTATCAAACAATGGCAACACTTTGGTGGGCATGGTGATGCCCGGAGCAGTAACCGGACCTGTGTCATTTACCAGCAACGGCGGTACAGCAGGCAGCGGCGCCAACTTTACGGTAACCGCAACCTTGTATCCGTCATTACAACAGGGATCAAAATTAGTGGGCACCGGCAACACGGGCAACGCAGAGGAGGGCATTTCGGTAGCGGTAAGCGCCGATGGCAATACCGCCATCGCAGGCGGCAATTTCGACAATTCAAGCCGTGGGGCCGCCTGGGTATACACCCGCAGCGGCGGCATATGGACACAACAGGGTTCAAAACTGTTAGGCAATGATGCTGTTGGCAGTGCCACCGATCAAGGCAATTCAGTTGCCATCAGTGCCGATGGCAATACAGCAATAGTAGGGGGCTTTGGTGACAATAACAACCAGGGCGCTGCCTGGGTTTATACCCGTAGCGGCGGTACCTGGACACAGCAGGGGCCCAAACTGGTGGGTACAGGCGTTGCCGGTTCTTATGGCGCCGTTCAAGGCTATTCGGTAGCGATCAGCGCCGATGGCAATACGGCAATTGTGGGCGGTTATTATGATAATTCAGGCGTAGGCGCGGTTTGGGTTTATACCCGCAGCGGTGGTACCTGGACACAGCAGGGCGCAAAGCTGGTGGGCTCGGGCGCTGTTGGCAGTAATGTTTATCAGGGCTGGTCGGTATCGCTTAGCGCCGATGGTAATACAGCCGTTGCGGGCGGCTTTGCTGACAATAACAGCCAGGGCGCAGCCTGGGTTTACACCCGCAGCGGCGGCGTATGGACTCAGCAGGGCGCAAAGCTGGTAGGTACCGGCGCTACCGGCAATGCGGGTCAGGGTTTTTCCGTATCCCTGAGCGCCGATGGCAATACGGCCATAGTAGGCGGGAAAAGTGATAATAGCAGCGTTGGTGCGGCCTGGGTTTACACCCGCAGCGGCGGTGTATGGTCACAGCAAGGCTCAAAACTGGTGGGTACAGGCGCTGTCGGCGCTGCCGAACAGGGCGTTTCCGTATCCCTTACCGCAGATGGCAACACGGCGATGGTTGGGGGCTGGTTTGACAATAACAGCCAGGGCGCAGCCTGGGTTTACACCCGCAGCGGCGGCGTATGGACCCAGCAGGGCGCAAAGCTGGTGGGTACCGGCAGCACCGGCAGCAGTTCCGAACAAGGCAGTTCCGTATCGCTCAGCGCGGACGGTAATACAGCCATTGCAGGCGGCTTTGGCGATAATAGCAGCCTGGGCGCAGCCTGGGCATATATTTCATTGCCGGCCCCCACTGTGCAGGCCGGCAACGTAATTTTTACAAACACCACCACATTAGCTACCACCGCCAGCTGGACAAATGGTAACGGCTCCTCAAGGGCGGTATTTATGTATGCAGGTTCGTCGGGCAGCCCGGCACCGGTAAACAATACCGCTTACATAGCCAATGCGGCTTTTGGCACAGGCGACCAGGTGGGCGGCACCGGCTGGTACTGCGTTTATAACGGCACAGGCAACACGGTAAACATTACCGGCCTAAGCATCGGAACTACCTACCAGTTAATGGTAGTTGAATATAACGGCCCGGGCAGCAACGTGAAATATTTAACCACTGCAGGCACAGGCAATCCGGCAGGGGTAACAACCTTGCCGCCGCAGCCCCCCACCATTGCAGGTTTTACCCCGACGAGCGGACCCGTGGGCACATTGGTAACCATAAGCGGTACAAATTTAATCGCGGCAGCCGGCCTTACCATAGGCGGTGTGCCGGCAATAATAATATCAGACAAAGATAACACCCTGGTGGGCATGGTGATGCCCGGCGCGGCAACCGGACCTGTTTCAATAACTGCGGCAGGCGGCATGGCTGCAGGTGGCAGTAACTTCAAAGTAACTGCAACCCTGTACCCATCGCTGCAGCAAGGCTCAAAGCTGGTGGGTACGGGCTCCAGTGCTATTGCAGGTCAAGGCGCGTCAGTGGCTGTTAGCGCCGATGGCAACACCGCAATAGTGGGCGGACCATCTGACAATTCCAACGTGGGCGCCGTATGGATTTATACCCGAACCGGCGGTGTGTGGACACAGCAGGGGCCCAAACTCGTGGATAACAACAATATCGGCCCCTATGGCGCTGCTCAAGGCACTTCAGTAGCGATTAGCGCCGATGGCAATACAGCCCTTGCAGGCGGGTATAATGCTGCTGGCGCGGGTGCGGTTTGGGTTTATACCCGCAGTGGCGGTACCTGGACACAACAGGGTTCGCCATTAGTAGGCACCGATGCGCTCGCCGGCAGTTATTCAGGCGCTTCTGTATCGCTAAGTGCCGATGGCAATACGGCCATAGCAGGTGATTACGGTGGCTATAGCTATTACCACGGTGCCGCCTGGATTTACACCCGTAGCGGCGGCACCTGGACACAACAAGGCCCAAAGCTGGTTTTTACCGACGCTGCCGTCAATTCCGGCCAGGGGAGTTCGGTATCCCTTAGCGCCGATGGCAATACCGCCATAGTGGGTGGTTATGCCGATAATAGCAGCCAGGGCGCCGCATGGGTCTTCAGCCGCTCCGGTGGCGTATGGACACAGCAGGGCTCAAAACTGGTGGGTACGGGTGCTGTCGGTGCTGCTGCTCAGGGCACTTCGGTAGCGATCAGCGCCGATGGCAATACGTCCATAATAGGCGGAGCGCATGACAATAGCTACATAGGTGCCACATGGGTTTACACCCGCAGCGCTGGCGTCTGGACACAGCAAGGCCTAAAGCTGGTTGGGAAGGGCGCTGCCGGCAAATCCGGGCAAGGTACTTCTGTATCGCTAAGCTCGGATGGCAATACGGCAATTGTAGGTGCGGAGTCTGATTATAACAACCAGGGCGCGGCATGGGTTTACACCCGCAACAGTGGTACCTGGACACAGCGGGGCCCAAAACTGGTGGGCACAGATGCTACCTCCGGTGCCTACATAGGCGCTTCTGTATCGCTCAGCGCTGATGGCAACACCGCCATGACAGGCGGCTTTGGCGATAATAACAGCCTGGGCGCCGCCTGGGCATATATTTCATTGCAGGCCCCCACCGCGCAGGCCGGCAACCTAACCTTTACCGGCACCACCAAAACCGCTACCACCGCCGGCTGGACAAACGGCAACGGCACCTCGCGTGCTGTGTTTATGTTTGCAGGTTCGTCAGGCAGCCCGGCGCCGGTAAATAATACAGCCTACAACGCCAACGCGGCTTTTGGCACCGGCGACCAGGTTGGCAGTACCGGCTGGTACTGCGTTTATAACGGAACAGGTAACACGGTACACATTACCGGCCTGACTAAAGGAACTACCTACCAGTTAATGGTAATCGAATATAACGGTACAAGTGGCAACATAAGATATTTAACAACCCAAAGTACCGGCAACCCTGCCAGCGTTACCTCGCTTTCAGATAACGCCAACCTGATAGGTTTAAGCGTAAGCGCAGGAACATTAACCCCGGCATTTACGACCGCAACCACCAGCTATACAGCATCGGTACCCAATTCGGTAACTTCGGTAACCGTAACGCCAACTACCGCAGATGCTACTGCAACAGTGACAATAAATGTTGTAGCGGTAAATTCGGGGATAGCCTCAGGTGCCATTCCTTTAAGTGTTGGCCCTAATACCATTACAACTGTTTCTACTGCGCAGGACGGGGTAACCACCAAAACCTATACAATCACCATAACGCGGTCATTGCCTGCCAATCCCAATCTTTCCAATTTAACCATCAGCGCAGGGACGTTAACGCCTGCATTTGCAACGGCAACAATTAACTACACGGCATCTGTAGCTAATTCGGTAAGCTCAATAACCGTGACGCCAAAAGCCAGTGATGCGCTGGCAACAATAACAGTTAATGGTACTGCGGTAAGTAACAACACCGCATCAGGTGCTATACCTTTAAATGTGGGTAGCAACGTTATTACCACAGTGGTAACAGCCCAGAACGGCACCACCACCAAAACCTATACGGTTACTGTAACGCGCGCTGCTTCAAGCAATGCTGATTTATCAAACTTAAGCTTGAGCAGCGGAACCTTAACACCCGTATTTGCATCAGGCACTACCAGTTATAACGGATCAGTGGTGAATTCAGTAACTTCGGTAACCGTAACGCCAACCACCAGTGACGCTACGGCAACCCTAACAGTAAATGGTACGGCCGTAAGCTCTGGTACCGCCTCAGGTGCTATTGCTTTAAATGTAGGGCCCAATACCATTACCACTGTAGTTACGGCACAGGATGGCACCACCAAAACCTATACGGTAACGCTAACACGGATGCTGCCCGCTAATGCCAATCTTTCCGGTTTAGCAATAAGCGCAGGGGCATTAACGCCTGCCTTTGCAACCGCTACTACCAGTTATACCCTATCAGTTGCCAATGCGGTAACATCAACTACGGTGACGCCCAAAGCAAGCGATGCCCTGGCAACCATAACAGTGAACGGTGTGGCGGTAAGTTCAGGCACGGCCTCGGGCGCAATTGCTTTAAATGTGGGTACCAATGTGATCACGACCATCGTTACGGCCCAAAACGGAACGACCACCAAAACCTATACGGTAACGGTAACCCGTGCAGCGGGCTCATTGAACAGCGTTTATGAACCGATAAGCGTAACAAACCCGGCCGGAAAGGCACAAATGATGGGCGAGGAGCTTGTAGTACGCCAGGGATTATCGCCCAATGGTGATGGTATCAATGACTTTTTGCAGATAGACGGGATCACCAATTACCCGGATAACAAACTGACGATAATGAACCGCAGCGGGCAATTGATCTTCGAAGCCAAAGGGTATGACAACAGCACGAAGGTGTTTGACGGACACTCCAACAAAACCGGCGCTATGCAATTGCCGGGTACTTATTTTTATTCGCTTGATTTTACCGTAAACGGCACAACCAAACACAGAACAGGATTCATCATACTGAAGTATTAGTTGAAAATAGGAGATTAGTTAATTAGCATTTAGGAAAAATCGGCCGCTGATTAACTAATCTCTAATCATCTAACCTCTAATAACTAACCCTCATATACCCCAAAGATGTTATAGACACGTGTTGATATTTCGGATATTTTTGATAAGCAGGTTATTAACAATTATCTTCTGCCTGCGCGGTAATTTTTACTGGCTGTCCCTTTATTAAAATCCGACCTGATATGACAATTTTTTATACTGAAATCTACTATGCCGGTGCAAAAAAGCTTTGCAAAGCCGCCAGCCGTTTATTAAACACCCCCAAACCCTTTACACAAATAAAAAAGCCGTTGCGTTTTGCAGCGGCTTTACTTTCTTTTGTTTTTTTTGCCATGCCTGCAGCAGCGCAAACGCTGTCATTTAGTTACACAGGGCCAAACGCATACCAAACTAACACGGCAATCACCCCTTTAACTCCTGCGCAAACGGTAAACTCAAGTGTTTTTGGCAGTACAGTACCTGGAACACACCTCGCGCTCGACTATAATGGCAACGCGTATATACAGGAATCTGGCGACGGATCTTCAAATTTTTATCAATATGCGCCGGGTAGCAGCACCCCGGTTGCAGTACCAGGTTTTTCGGCGGTTTCCCTTGCCGCTGCCCTGATCTCTTCTACAAACAGCACCTTATTGTCATGGGCTATAAATGGAAGTTCCTCTTACATCATGCAAACAGTGGATGTTTCCAACGGACAATTGCAGCAGCCGGTATCATTATTCAGCTCAGCGCAGCTCACAGCATTCCCCTTTGTGGCAGCTGTACACCCGGCATCAGGGCCCGAAATTGCCATGGTCAATGTAGGTTATGACGCCGGGCAAATAACCTTTTTTACGCGCACCGCCGGGGTGTGGTCCGGCCCGACTTATCTGCCAGAGAATATGCTGTCGCCGTATCGGCAACCCCTTTTTGCCCTGGCAATGAATAATTACCAGGGGGGCTTTAAACTGGCGTACGTAGGCTCTGATGCCCAGCTTTACTATGCAACTTACTCGGGCGGCGCCTGGTCGGCGGTTACTCCATGGGGTTCTCCGAATATCAACTTGAGCAACCTGGGCCAAGAAAATACAGTGGCTTTTGCGATGGATGCGCAAGGAAATGTGTGGTACGCTACCGACGCCTCGCTGAACGAACTCGTTCCCGGTTCAACTACCCCGATAACCGTGGCCACATTGCCGTCAAAACCTGTTGGCCTCGCATTCGATGTAGCAGGAAACCTATGTGTTAATTTAGGCACAACTATTGAAAAGCTGGCGGTAGCAAGCAGCTTCCAGGTAAGCCCGGCGCTTCCGGCCGGACTAAGTTTCAACAGTGCAACGGGGGTCATCAGCGGTACGCCCATCGCGGTTAGCCCGGCC
Source organism: Mucilaginibacter gotjawali (assembly GCF_002355435.1). Classification (NCBI taxonomy): domain Bacteria; kingdom Pseudomonadati; phylum Bacteroidota; class Sphingobacteriia; order Sphingobacteriales; family Sphingobacteriaceae; genus Mucilaginibacter; species Mucilaginibacter gotjawali. Next base: position 320,164 of record NZ_AP017313.1, on the reverse strand, counting down.
ACCAATTATACCGTTACCGCAACCACCGGGAGCGGCGCGTTTACGACGACGGTAAATATACAGGTTAGCGGGCCATCCTCAGTTAGTTACACCACTCCAAATATATACCCCACCAGCACGCCTATCGCCCCATTAACGCCTGTGGAAACCGTAAATACAAGTGTTTTTGCCAGCACTACGTCGGGCACCGGCCTGGCCCTCGACTATAATGGCAATGCTTATATTATTTCAAGCAGCACCGAAATTATCCAATATCAAATGGGCAATAGCTTTGTTCCTTTACCTGCCAACAGTAGTGCAAATATTGCCATTGCCCCCATTTCTGCCTCAACCAGCACCTTATTGAGCGCCTTTAACGGCGCCTTCCGGGCTATGGATATTACTAACGGCTCATTTAATCCCCCGGTCACCATATGCTCAGCGCAACCCGGAGGTGTAACGATTGTGGCTGCCGTACACCCATCATCGGGCCCCGAAATTGCGATGATCAACAGGGGTTATAACGCGGGCGGGCAGCTAGCCTTCGTGACGCGCACCGCGGGGACCTGGTCCACCCCGGTCCTGATCAACAATGCATTCCCAGGCTCGGCGATGGCGATAAATAATTACCAGGGTGGATTAAAACTGGCCTATATAGGTACTGATAATAATCTTTACTATGCCACTTACTCAGGCGGGGCCTGGTCGGTGGTTAGCCCCTGGGGTACGCCCAATATCGGCCTGAGCGGCGTTACCGCTTTTGCGCTGGATGCGCAGGGAGATGTGTGGTATGGAAACGGAACATCGCTCAACGAACTTGCCCCCGGCTCAACCAGCCCGTTAACCGTGGCCACTTTACCTTCGGCGCCTAACGCTATCGCTTTTGATATCCAGGGTAACTTATACGTTAATTTAGGAACAACTATCGAAAAGCTGGCAGTAATAAACAACTTCCAGGTAAATCCGGGCCTACCGGCGGGCCTAAGCATCAATAGTGGAACAGGCGTGATCAGCGGGACGCCCACAGCCGTCGTACCTGCGGCCAATTATACCGTAAGCGCAACGGCCGGAAGCAGCAACCTTACGGCCGCAGTAAACATTCAAACCATCACTACGCCATCATTAAGTTATGGCGTCCCTGTAAATGCAACAGTGGGCGCGGCTATTACAACAATTACGCCAACCAGCGGGAGTATATCGGCACAAAAATACAATAGTACTCCGACCACTTTTGCCAGTGTAACATCGCCAACGGGTGTGGCGGTTGATGCCGCCGGAAATGTATATGTAGCGGATAACAGCAACAATATAGATAAATTTGCACCGGGGAGTGTGCTGGCAACATCCCTGGGCAACGGCTATAGCCCACTGGCAACGGATGGCGTGGGAAACTTTTATTTTACAAATCTTACAACCACTACACTAACCGGCATCTATCAATTTAGTGTTATTCCGCCTGGTTCAACAAGCGTAGCCTACGGGTCTCCGCCCACAGCGCCACTCACCGGCAATACCTGCACGGGAATTAGCATTGACGCCGCGGGTAATGCGTATGTTTCCACGAATGATGGAAACGAATCTGTAATTGAATATACTGACGGCTTCCCCATAAATGCGCAGGCGAATCCATTTGCTATCGGGAATGGTTTTTCTTCAGCTTCGGGTGTGGCGACTGACGCTGCCGGGAATGTTTATGTTTCAGATGCCGGCGCGGGAACTATTGACGTGATTCCCGCCAGCCGCGCACAGTGGACAACGCTGGCTACGGGCCTTGGCGCGCCGGCCAATATTTGCATCGATGGCGCAGGGAACTTATACTATAGCGACAATATAGCCAATACCATCAGCGAATTACCGGTTGGAAGCACTACGCCCGTGCTTATTGCTTCCGGCCTGGGTACCATAAAAGCCCTGGCTATTGACGGCAAAGGGAATTTGTATGCGGCCGATTATACCAACAACGTAATAGACCGTTTTAGCCCAACCGGGGGCTACTACATTAACCCCGTATTGCCGCCGGGCTTAAGCTTTAACGGTTCAACGGGCGGCATCAGCGGTACACCCACTGCCCCCACCACAGCTGGCGCGTCGGTAAACTACACGGTGACCGCCTATAATACGCTGGGCAGCGCTTCGGCTGTGCAAAGCCTGGCTGTTATAGCCGCTCCGCCCGTTGTATCCTACGGTGGTGTCCAATCTTTCAATATCGGCAAGGCTATTACCCCGCTTACGCCCGCTTCAACCGGCGTAGCTGCGCAGGGCTATAACCCGGTGCCCGGCTTTATGGATTTCCAGTTCGGCGCGCCTTATGCTGTTGCTGTTGATACTTCGTTAAATGTTTTTGTGGCCGATCCTTATAATTTTGGGACATTTGCAGTTAGCTCAGATTTTTCTCCGGGGTATTATCGTGGTAACAAATGTTTTGCAAAGGGTAGGGGACCGTATGTACAGTTACCAGGGGAAGTTTATAACTACGGCTTGTTTTGTGTTGCTACGGATAGCACAGGCAACATATTTTATACGATACGCAGCCAGGCAAAAAAACTATCACCGTTCCCGGCAATGGCTGTAAATCAGGCTTATGACAATGCTCCGGTAATGTGTATTAGCACCGACTCGCACGGCAATGTGTTTGGAGCAAGTCCCGGTAATGGTACAGTGTTGCAATTGATATCGAATACGCCCACCACGATAGCCTCCGGGTTTATTACGCCAACCGGTATAGCTGTCGACGGGCTTGGGAACATATTTGTGGGCGACAGGGGCAATAATACACTCTATAAAATACCGGCCGGCAGCAGTACACCAATTGCCGTGGCCACCGGGTTTAACGCACCCTACCAATTGGCAGCCGATGGCACGGGCAATATATTTATAGGCGACGGCGGCAACGGCGTGGTAAAGGAGCTGCCCGCAGGCGGCGGGCCGGTTATAACAGTAATCCCCAACCTGAAAACCCCTAACGGCGTAGCCGTTGACGTAAATGGAGCCCTTTACGTTGCCGATGCCGGGTTCGCGCAGGTTCGGAAATATACCCCCAGTGGCGGCTATTATATATCGCCTTCCTTACCTGCGGGTTTGAGTTTTAACAACACCACAGGCGTCATCAGTGGAACACCAACCGTTATCACCCCTGTAAAAGATTACAGGATCACCGCGTACAACGCAAGCGGAAGCACCCAAACTACCCTGCGTTTTGGCGTAACACCGCCGAGTTCCGCATTGGCCAATTTAGCCGTAAGCACCGGCGCCTTAAGCCCGGCTTTTGCCACAGCAACTACCGGTTATGCGGTGAGTGTGCCTTATGCTACCCAACAAATTGCCATAACACCAACGGCGGTGGATGGTAATGCTACCGTTACCGTAAATGGCGCGGCCGTGGCTTACGGCAGCACATCGGCACCTATAGCCTTACAGGTTGGAGCCAATACCATCAGTATAGTGGTTACCGCCAGCGATCATTCCAGCACGAAAACCTATACCATAACGGTAAACCGCGCGGCACCGTCATCTAATGCCCTGCTATCCAGTGCAGGCATTGGATACGTAATCGTTGGCGGAAATATTGAAGCTGTGGTAACCCCTGCCACGGCTGACCCTACGGCAGCCGTCACGGTAAACGGCGTTGCCGTTGCCTCCGGTTCGCAAAGCAGCCCTATCCCGCTTGCGCCTGGCTCCAATACGATAATCATTACCGTAACCGCCCAAAACGGCGTTAGTAAATTAACCTACAAAATAACGGTGGAAGGGCCATTGTCGGCTATATCTACATTGTCGTCGCTGACCATCAGTGCCGGCACACTTTCGCCGGTATTTTCGGGCAGTACGACCAGTTACACCGACATTGTAAATAATAGTGTAACCGCAGTTACTGTAACCCCAACCACTTCCGACCCGAATGCCACCGTAAGCGTAAACGGAGCCATTGTTAATTCGGGCACAGCCAGCGGGAACATTGCTTTGTCTGTGGGTAATACGATAATCCCTACCGTTGTAACAGCACAGGATGGTGTTACCTCCACTACTTATACCATAACTGTAACGCGGCCCTCAAACAATGCGAACCTGGCAAACATGCAATTAAGCGCAGGAACCCTTAACCCTGTATTCGCATCAGGCACCACAAATTACACAGCATCCGTAGTAAATTCAGTTTCGTCTGTAACTGTAACGCCAACTATTAGCGATGCCAGCGCAACTATAAAAGTGAATGGCACTACTGTAAATTCAGGAACGGCATCAGGCGCCATCCCATTAAGTGTCGGTGCGAATATCATAACAACAATTGTTACAGCACAGGATGGCTCCACTACCAAAACCTATACCATAACCGTGACACGGATGCTGCCTGCCAATGCCAATCTTGCTAATTTAACCATAAGCGCTTCGACATTAACGCCAGCATTTGTAACAGCAACCACCAGTTATACCGCATCTGTTGCCAATTCGGCAACCTCCATAACGCTGACCCCAAAAGCCAGCGATGCCCTGGCTACTATAAAAGTGAACGGTACCTCGGTAAATACCAATACATCATCCGGCGCTATTCCGCTAATAGTAGGAAACAATGTGATCTCTGTCGTGGTAACAGCCCAAAATGGCACCACCACCAAAACCTATACCATCACCGTAACGCGGATGCTGCCTGCCAATCCCAATCTTTCCAATTTAACCCTAAGCGCAGGTACACTCACGCCTGTTTTTGCAACAGCAACAACCAGCTATTCAGCTTCCGTGGCTAATCCGGTAAGCTCCATAACCGTAACACCAAAAGCCAGCGACGCACTGGCAACCATAAAAGTGAACGGTACCGCAGTAAGTACCAATACGGCATCAGGTGCCATCCCTTTAAATGCGGGTAACAATTTGATCACCATCATAGTAACGGCAGAAAATGGCATCGCTACCAAAACCTATACAGTAACGGTAACGCGGGCGCCTTCAACAAATGCTTACCTTTCAAACTTAAGCTTGAGCAGCGGAAACTTAACGCCCGTATTTGCATCAGCTACCGCCAGCTATTCGGCATCAGTTGTAAATTCGGTAACTTCTGTAACCGTAACGCCTGCCACCAGCGACGCCACAGCAACGATAACAGTAAACGGGACATCCGTAAATTCAGGGACAGCCTCGGGGGCCATCGCCTTAAGTGCAGGTACAAATACCATTACAACGGTAGTTACTGCACAGGATGGGGTAACCACCAAAACCTATACGGTAACGGTAAACAGGCTCTCGAACAACGCCAACCTCGCCGGTTTAGCCATCACCACCGGCACGCTTAGCCCGGTATTTACATCCGGCACTACCAGCTATAACGGATCAGTGGTGAATTCAGTAACTTCGGTAACCGTAACGCCAACCACCAGTGACGCTACGGCAACCCTAACAGTAAATGGTACGGCCGTAAGCTCTGGTACCGCCTCAGGTGCTATTGCTTTAAATGTAGGGCCCAATACCATTACCACTGTAGTTACGGCACAGGATGGCACCACCAAAACCTATACGGTAACGCTAACACGGATGCTGCCCGCCAATGCCAATCTTTCCGGTTTAAGCCTCAGCGCAGGGGCATTAACGCCTGCCTTTGCAACCGCTACTACCAGCTATACCCTATCAGTTGCCAATGCGGTAACATCAACTACGGTGACGCCCAAAGCAAGCGATGCCCTGGCAACCATAACAGTGAACGGTGTGGCGGTAAATTCAGGCACGGCCTCGGGTGCAATTGCTTTAAATGTGGGTACCAATGTGATCACGACCATCGTTACGGCCCAAAACGGAACGACCACCAAAACCTATACGGTAACGGTAACCCGTGCAGCGGGCTCATTGAACAGCGTTTATGAACCGATAAGCGTAACAAACCCGGCCGGAAAGGCACAAATGATGGGCGAGGAGCTTGTAGTACGCCAGGGATTATCGCCCAATGGTGATGGTATCAATGACTTTTTGCAGATAGACGGGATCACCAATTACCCGGATAACAAACTGACGATAATGAACCGCAGCGGGCAATTGATCTTCGAAGCCAAAGGGTATGACAACAGCACGAAGGTGTTTGACGGGCATTCCAACAAAACCGGCGCTATGCAATTGCCGGGTACTTATTTTTATTCCCTTGATTTTACCGTAAACGGCACAACCAAACGTAAAACGGGTTTTATCATATTGAAATATTAGCGCGGCTGTTCAAACCACCGCTGCAAACCAAACAAACCGCCTCAACCTTTTCATTTTTGCTAAAGCCCGCTTGTTATTTTAACAGGGGGGCTTTTATATTTTGGAAAACCCACCCCTCCTATTAGCTTTTTTAAAGCGGATATTTAATAACCGCCGGCCACGATTGAACACCAGATACCCCAGGCCATTGTAGTAAATAACTACCACTTATCAGAGTTTTGCCGCCACTTATTAAAACGCGTGAATGAATCGGCAAAACATTGTCACTTTTATGTTACTATAAACATAATCAGCTTAAAAATTAAGCACTGTTTAAGCTTAATAAATTATCCCCAACGCAACAATCCGCTCACGCAATGAAAAAGAAATTATCATCCCGCAACCCTTTGAAGTACTTTTTTATAAGCCGCCGTCCGTTTGGCGGCTGCCATCCCAAAAACAGGCTATTATTGTATTCCATCATTATATGCAGCCTTTTTTCGGCTATTTCTTTGCACAGCGTTGCACAACCGGTGTTCAGTTATGCCGCCAAAAACTTTGTAGTAAATACAGCTATAACACCGCTTGCTCCGGCAACCAGCGGCGTTGGTGCGCCAGCATATAACGTTAACGCGGTTACGCTGGCTTCAGGTTTCAGCAGCACATCAGGCGTAGCCGTTAATGGCGCCGGGGATGTTTTTATTGCCGATGCGGTGGCAAATACCATCACCAAAATACCCTATGGCGGCGGTAACGCAAGCAAGGTGCTTGTGGGCTCGGGCTTTAGTGCTCCATACGGCTTAACTGCTGACGCGGGCGGCAATATTTATGTGGCCGATTATGGCAATAACGTGATTAAAAAGATTCCTGCGGGGAGCAACACCCCTGCCACCATTGCCACCGGGTTTAACCATCCTTACGGAGTGGCGGTTGACCTTGCGGGCAATGTTTACGTAACCGACCAGGGAAATGCGGCTGTAAAAAAGGTACCCGTGGGCGGCGGAGCCGCTGTTAGTTTGGGCTCGGGATTTGTATCCCCCACCGGCATCGCTGTGGATGCTTTGGGAAACGTTTTTGTAGCCGACCAGGGTAATAATACGGTGAAAGAGATCCCTGCAGCAGGCGGTGCATTAATAACTATCGGGTCAGGATTTAACCAGCCACAGGGCCTGGCTATCGACCTTGAAGGAGATTTGTTTATTGCCGATGCGGGCAACGGCGCGGTAAAGGAAATAGCGGCCGGGACTACAACTCCCGTAACCATAGGTTCGGGTATAAACGTGCCGGTGAGCGTTACCATCGCCAATTCAGGTTATGTGTTTGCAGGCGATAATGGCGACGGTTATGTGCGTGAGATCATCCCGATCGGCGGTTATTTCGCCACATCCCTTCCTCCGGGATTAAGTTTCAATGGCACAACAGGTGTTTTTACCGGCACGCCAACAAAGGTGAGCCCCGCCACTAACTATACCATCACTGCTTACGCCACCACGGGCGGCGGCAGCACGGCGCAGGCAAATATCCAGGTAAGCGGTCTTTCGTTTTACTATAACACACCGCTCAGTTATAATACCGGGGTGGCTATTTCACCGCGTTCGCCGGTAGTTACCGGCACAGTTGGCGCGCCGGGCTACAGCAGTACCCTTGCCGCAGTTGCTACCGGCTTTAGTTCGCCAAATGCGGTAACTTCTGATGCTGCAGGCAATATTTATGTGGCTGACATGGCCAACAACGCGATTAAAGAGATCCCCGCCGGGGGAGGCGTTACAGCAACCCTGGGTTCCGGATTCAGCGCGCCTTCGGGGGTAGCTATTGATATAACCGGGAATATTTATGTGGCGGATAAGACCAACAACCTGGTCAAAAAAATACCTTTCGGCAGCAATACCCCGGTAAGCGTCGGCACAGGCTTTAGCAGCCCTGTCAGCGTAGCCGTCGATTTTCTCGGCAACGTATACGTTGCCGACCAGGGCAATCATGCGATAAAAAAGATCCCCGTTGGCGGCGGAGCAACCGTTACACTAAGTACGGCGTTTACCACACCAAATGCGGTAGCGGCTGACGGCGCAGGAAATGTATATGTTTCTGATGCAGGAACAAACCTGGTTACCGAACTTCCGGCAAATGGCGGCGCGGCAATCACCATAGGATCAGGATTCGTTTCACCAACAGGTGTTGCGGTGGATGCCCTTGGGAATATTTTTGTTACCGAACATACCGCGGGTTCTGTTAAAAAAATCCCGGCAGGAAGCAATACTCCTGCTGTTATTGCTACCGGGTTCAGTACGCCTCAGGGCCTGGCAGTAGATATTTACGGAAATATTTTAGTAGCCGATGCAGGGCATAACTCCGTTACTAAAGTAGTGCCTAACGGTGGTTTTTATATCAGTCCATCGCTCCCTGCAGGCTTAAACTTCGATACCAGTACCGGTACCATAACCGGAACACCAACCACAGCAAGGCCATCCATAAATTACACGGCATCAGCTTATAACAGCCTGGGCGGATTCTCTTTTGTGGTGAACATTACCGTAGCGGCCGGTGCAGCGCCTACGTTGGTTTACAACAATAACGTTGCGTTAGTTTATAATGCAGGCACTGCTATTACCCCGGTTACACCGGTTGCCAACGGTGTGCTGGCGCCATCGTATCCTGCTACAGGGTTAGCCGTTGGGTCAAATTTTACCAATCCGCGCGGCGTTGCGCTGGATGTACAGGGGAATATGTATGTTGCTGATTACACCGCGAATGTGGTAAAGAAATTCCCGGTCGGCGGTGGCAGCCCGGTTACCGTAGGGTCAGGCTTTAACGGCCCAACCGCAGTGGCTGTAGATTTCTTTGGAAATATTTACATTGCTGATTACAATAACAATGCCATCAAAAAGATCTTCTCCGGAACTACTACACCTGTTGCCGTAGGCAGTGGGTTCAGCCATCCAACCGGGCTGGCTGTTGATGGGTACGGAAATTTATATGTGGCAGATAACGGCAGCGGATTGGTAAAAGAACTGCTCGCAAGTGATAATTCAATTGTTACCATAGGCAGTGGTTACAGCGCCCCACTAAGCGTGGCTGCTGATGCTGCCGGAAATGTTTACATCGGGACTACCGGCACGGGCTCAATAATTAAAGTACCTGCGGGCGGCGGCACACATACGTCAATCGGATCAGGTTTCAATAATGCCTATGGCGTTGCGGTTGACGGAACGGGGAACGTTTTTGTAGCTGATGGCACAAATAATGCCATCAAAGAGGTTCCTTTCGGAAGCACCACTATACTTACGCTCAGCACTTCAGTAAGCCAGCCTTCGTGTATCGCCATCGCGCAGCCAACCGCTACCTACGCAGCGCCTGCCAGTGCGCTATACGTCGCCGATTATAACAATGCTTCGGTAAAGGAGTTCATCCCCAATGGCGGTTTTTTTGTAGACCATGCACTTCCTGCCGGATTAACAATCAATAACACAACTGGTACCATAAGCGGAACGCCGACTACGGCTGTTGTGGGGCAGGACTATATTGTTTGGGGTTACAATACTTCCGGAAGTAATTATAACCGGGTAAATATTACCGTAAATGCACCAGCGTTGCCGGCCGTTAGTTACACCACCCCCCAGGTTTATACCATGGGTACTACTATTACAGCGCTTGCCCCAACCAGCAGCGGCGTAGCCACCCAGGGCTTTGGCGCTGTGCCATCGGTTTTGGCCCTTGGCTTAAGCGCTCCTGAAGCACTGGCTGTTGATGCTACCGGCAATGTTTTTGTAACCAACAATACCGGCAGTTCTGTTTATAAATTTGCACCGGGCAGTCAAAGCCCAACAATAGTTGGTTCGGGCTTTTTATTACCTGTTGGTATTGCAATTGATGCGACCGGAAATATTTACATAGGTGATGGCGGCAATAACTCGGTTAAAAAAATAACGGGCGGCACAGGCACGCCCACGGCTATCGGCTCGGGCTTCAGCAACCCTGCCGGTGTAGCGGTTGACGCCGCGGGCAATGTTTATGTTGCTGATTATGGAAATAATGCAGTGAAAAAGATCGCTGCAGGAACAGGCACCATTACTGCCCTTGGGACTGGCTTTAGCCACCCTTTTGGTATCGCAGTAGACGCAGCGGGTAATGTTTATGTTGGCGATTCAGGAAATAATGCAGTAAAAAAGATTCCTGCTGCAGGTGGCGCTCCTGTTGTTATCGGCTCCGGATTTATTTCTGTATATGGCGTTGCAGTTGATAACCTGGGAAATGTATTTGTTGCTGATCGCACATCAAACGCTGTTAAAGAAATTCCCGTAGCAGGCGGCGCGCCGGTTACTATTGGGTCCGGCTTTGCCAATCCATACGGCGTAGCAGTTGATTTTGCCGGAAATGTGTATGTTGCTGATTTCAGCAATAACGAGGCAAAAGAAATCAAACTCGTTGGCGGGTATTATGTAAACCCGGCATTGCCTGCGGGTTTGGCTATCAGCGGCACATCAGGCATTATAACCGGAACGCCAACTGTGGCCAGCCCCGCTACCAATTATACCGTTACCGGGTATAACGCAGGGGGAGGAAAAGCAGCAACGGTAAACATAACCGTAAACGGAGCGGTTTTATCAAATAATCCGGCACTATCAAAACTGGTAATAAGCTCCGGGACCTTAAGCCCTGTTTTTGCAGCGGCAACGCTCAGCTATACGGCTACCGTTCCTTTCTCCGTAACCTCCGTTACGATAACACCAACAACCGCAGAATCACATGCAACGGTGCAGGTAAATGGTGTAGCCGTTGTCTCTGGTGTGGCATCGGGGGCTATTGCGCTGCAGCCCGGCCAAAATACGATAACTACAAAAGTGACGGCCCAAAATGGGACATCAACCCGAACTTATACCATAGTAATTACGCGGACTGCATCATCAAATGCTTTGCTTGCCAACCTGGCGATCAGTGCTGGAACGCTGAGCCCCAATTTTATTGCTACCACCTATTCCTACACTGCAAGTGTAACCAATGCTGTAACCTCGGTTAATGTATTACCTACTGTTGTTGACGCAACGGCCACTGTGAAAGTAAATGGAACAATAGCCGGACCATCAACCCCGGTAAATGTTCCGCTGAATGTGGGCCAAAATACCGTTACAACCATCGTTACTGCGCAGGATGGTACAACAACCAGCACTTATACCGTTGTTATAACACGGGCCGTTGGCGTAAACGTTAACCTTTCAGCTTTAGTTTTAAGTGCGGGCACGCTGTCGCCTGCCTTTGCTTCAGCAACCTTATCATACATAGCAGGTGTAGCCAATACTGTAACAACATTAACCGTAACACCTACTACCAGCGATGCTGCCGCCACTGTAAAAGTGAACGGCACCGCCGTAGCTTCGGGCACCGCATCTGCCAGTTTACCGCTTGTTGTGGGTGTAAACAATATCAGCGTGGTAGTAACCGGATCTGACGGCACCACCACACAAAATTATAGCATTGCCGTTACCAGGGCCGCTTCGGCAAATGCAAACCTTTCACATCTTGTAATAAGCAGCGGCACATTGACACCTGTTTTCGCTGCTGCTACTTTAACATACACGGCGTCGGTAGCAAGTTCGGTTTCAACCATAACCGTAACGCCAACAACAAGCGTAACAACTGCTACCGTTACTGTAAATGGTGCAGCTGTAACCTCAGGTACGGCATCAGCTCCAATTACGCTGTTTGCAGGCGATAACGTTATCACTACGGTAGTCACCGCTCAAAACGGTACTACCACCAAAACTTATACAATAACCGTAACAAAGGCAGCGTCGGCCATCACTACACTATCCGGGCTTACTACAAGTTCAGGTACTCTATCGCCTGCGTTTAGCTCAACAACGGCAAATTATAATGAAAGCGTAGCCAATAGTGTAAGTTCAATCACGGTAACTCCAATCGCAACAGATCCAAATGCATTTGTTACTGTTGACGGTATCGGGGTAAAACCAGGCGCTGCCTCAAGCCCCGTAGATCTGAATGTCGGGCCAAATACCATAACCATTGTAATTACCGGCCAGGATGGTGTAAGCACGCAAACTTATACCATCGTTGTAAACAGGGCCGGATCCAGCATTGCAACACTCTCTGCATTAACCATTAGTACCGGCACACTAACACCTGTGTTTGCCAGCGGCACTATCACTTACAAATCTTCCGTTGCCAATACGGTAACTTCTGTCACAGTAACCCCAACGTTAAGTGACGCAACGGCTACACTAAAAGTAAACGGCGTTACTGTTGCATCCGGCACAGCCTCAGCAGCTATCGCTCTAAATGTAGGTGCTAATGTAATTACAACGCTAGTAACGGCACAAGATGGCACTACTACTAAAACCTATACCCTAACCATTACCCGCGCATTGTCTGCCAATGCTAACCTTGCTGCATTAAGTATAAGCGCAGGTACTTTAACACCTGTGTTTGCAACAGCTACGACCAGTTATTCCGCATCCGTAGCCAACACGGTAACCTCGGTAACCGTAACTCCGAAAGCAACTGATGCAACAGCAACCATAACAGTAAACGGCACTTCAGTAAGTACCAATACGGCTTCTGGTGCTATTCCTTTAAACGTGGGTGCCAATGTCATCACCACGGTAGTAACTGCCCAAAATGGCACCACCACCAAAACCTATACCATCACCGTAACAAGGGCTGTGTCTGCCAATGCCGGCCTTTCCGCGTTAACGCTCAGCACCGGAACGCTTAGCCCTGTATTTGTTTCGGCTACCACCAGTTATACGGCATCCGAAGTCAATTCTGTAACCTCGGTATCGGTAACCCCTACCACGAGCGACGCTAACGCCACGATTACGGTAAATGGTACCGCTTTAACTTCGGGCACTGCCTCGGCAGCCATCCCTTTAAATGTTGGCACCAATACCATTACAACCGTGGTTACCGCACAGGATGGAGTAACCACCAAAACCTATACCGTAACCGTAACACGGCTGCTGCCCGCCAATGCCAATCTTTCAAATTTAACCCTGAGCGCAGGGGCTTTAACGCCCGTATTTGCAACGGCGACTACAAGCTATACCATAGCTGTGGCTAATGCGGTGGCTTCAGTTACCGTCACCCCCAAATGCGCCGACGCGCTGGCAACGGTAAAAGTAAACGGCACTGCCGTAGCTTCGGGATCAGCCAGTGGCGCCATTGCTTTAAGTTTGGGCAATACCATTATTACTACAGTAGTAACAGCCCAAAACGGAACCACCACCAAAACCTATACCATCACCGTAACGCGGGCGGCTACCATCGCCAATTTGTCGGGGGAGATCAGTGTAAGCGATCCAACCGAACATCCGCAAATGATGGGGGAAGAAATTATGGTGCACCAGGGTTTATCACCCAACGGCGACGGCATCAACGATTTCCTGTTAATTGATGGCATCACCGCATACCCGGATAATAAACTACAGATCATGAACAGAACCGGTCAGTTAATTTTCGAAGCCAAAGGTTACGATAACAGTACCAGGGTATTTGACGGGCATTCAAATAAAAACGGTGCCATGCAATTGCCGGGCACCTATTTTTATTCGCTTGATTATACCGACCAGGGGGTAACCAAACATAAAACAGGGTTTATTATACTGAAGTATTGAGGTGAGTTAATCAGAGGTTAGAGACTGGCGATCAGTTTCTAACCTTTTCAGATAAAAAGGATAATTTTTTCAGGACAACAACCTTTTGCCCGATAGCGTTTTAAATGAAATGATTACTTACTTTTATCAATCATGATCAAAGTACTATGGCTCTCCTTTTTGCTCTCCTTTTATAGTCTGCAGGGTGAATACCACGTGCAAAAGGTCTGGCTTTTTACAAAAACGCAATATAACGGCAACGTACCTGCCGACAGAAACGGAAAGCATTTACAGGGCAAAACAACCCAACTGATCTGTTACCTTAAAGTAAGCAGGAAAAATGAATCGCCGGTTTGGGAAACAGCCTTTATAGATGGAAACCAATATAAAGTGGAAACGGTGCAGGCAGAACAGGATACAATAACTGCCGGCACCTTAAAAAACACCAATATGCCGGTAATAATTAAAACCGGCCGCAAAAGCAAAATAACTCAGTTAATACTGACACTCCGGGGGAAAATTGAAAAACCTGAAGCATGTTCGTTCATATTAACCGGCACATTAAACGGTAAATCTGTTTATATCAGATCGAACGAATCCGTTGCCGAACTTACGCCCGATCTGATGCCATAAATCACCCGCTTAAATTCCAACTTACAAAACAATCTTTCCCAGGGCCGCCTTCATTAACTGCTCATTCAATAAATTAAGCTTATCACCGGTAAGACTGCTGAATTGCAATTTCAGTCGCTTAAACGAAGCATCGGCATCCGTAACCGCCCCTGAAACCTGCGTAGTTACCGGCATATCACTTTGCTGCATTAAATTCATCAAGCCGAACAGCTTCCCTTTTACGCTTGCAAAGCCGTCCTGCTTGCTTGCCTGCTCCCCTTTTTCCAATTTTGAGGCATCAGCGGCCATACTTTTTAATGAGGCGGCCAAAGCACCGGTTGCATTGGGCAATATTTTTTCGGCCTGTATTTGTAAACTTTGCAGTTTATCCATAGCGGCTGTAGCCTGTTTATATTCGACGTAACATTTATCCGAAAGGTCGTATTGTTTTTTTAGTTCGATCCCGGGTGTTTTTACCCTTGGGTCCATTTTAATAGTTAGCGGCCGGGTATAGGTTTTACCATCTACGGTCAGCTTCACGGTGTAAACGCCTGGCATTACCCATGGCGATGTTGGATTTGGCGCTGTTTGGCCATAAATAGCAGCGATGGCGTAATCAGGCGGCAAATTAAGCGGCTGCATATGCATATCCCAGATAAACCGGTGCGCGCCTTTCGCTGCCGAAAGTATCTGCTGCGGCCTAATCCAGTATAGCGGGATATTTACCGGCGGTACCTCGTAAGGCGCATCGTTACTTTTGTAAGTACGCACCACGTTACCGGTCGCGTCAAGTATTTCCATACTGACCACTCCCTTTGCATCGTCATTTAAATAATAATCAATAATTGCGCCGTCAGGCGGGTTTTGCCCGGCAGGCTCTTCCTGCGGCAGAGGGGTATCGCTGTTCATGTTCCAGCGCACCCTCCAGGCAAAACCGGTTTCATATAAAGCAGTCTCCCTGGCGTTTTTTAGTTTGGCAAGGTTGCGCAATGCTGCAATATCATCCATGATCCAGAACGAACGGCCATGCGTGCCAACTACCAGGTCGTTATCCTTAATAACCAAATCCCGTATGGAGGTTGCAGGCATATTCAGCTTTAAAGGCTGCCATAGTTCCCCGTCGTTAAAAGAAACATAAACCGCTCTTTCAGTTCCGGCAAAAAGCAGACCTTTGCAATCAGGATCCTCCCTAACCGCGTTCACCGGATCGCGCGGCAAACCATTCACTATCTTTTTCCAGGTTTTACCACCATCGTGTGTTTTGTAGATGTACGGATTCATATCATCCAGCTTGATCTTATTAATGGCGGCATAAGCGGTCAGGTCATCAAAATGACCGGCATCGATGAGCGAGACCTTGTTCCATGAGGTAATTTCTTCCGGTGTTATATTTTTCCAGGTTTTGCCGCCGTCATTGGTCAATTGTATCAAGCCGTCATCTGTACCTATCCAAATGGTATTAATATTTTTGTGTGACGGCGCAACGGTATAGATCACTCCGCGCCTTGGCATCGTTTTTAATTTATCGCTGTTATAAATGCCCACACTTTTAGGGATCTCCCAGCTGCTCCTGGTGAGGTCGGGACTAAGAACAGCCCAGGAGTTACCGCCGTTAATGGTTTTAAACAACACGTTGCCCGCGTAAAACAGGCTCTTTGGGTCGACAGTTGAGAAGATAACCGGCGCTGTCCGCAAAAAGCGATAGTTGCCTCTTCTTCCAATTTGTGGCGATATATTTTGAACCTGGCCTGTGCGCTTATCATATTTGGTAAGTTTACCGCCATAAATAATATCCGGGTTAAGCGGGTCGGCGGCTACATAGCCATATTCTTCGGCACCTACCGGGTGCCATTCCCTGAAAGTGATCTGTCCGTCGTTACCACGGCTGGCAATGCCTACCGAGCCGCTTTCCTGCTGCCCGCCGTAAACATTATAGGGGAAAGCATTATCTGCACTTACGTGATAAAACTGCGCCGTTGGCTGGTTATACCAGGAGCTCCATGACTGGCCGCCGTTCACGGTAATTTCAGCGCCCTGGTCGCTTACCAGCAAAATAATTTCAGGATGTTCCGGATTGATCCACAAGCGGTGATAGTCATCACCACCGGGTGCGCCGCGGATTGCCAGCCAGGTTTTGCCGCCATCTGTTGATTTCCAGGTAACCACATTGGCAATATAAACCACATCAGCATTTTGAGGATCCACCTTGCACTCTGCAAAATCGTCGCCGCGTTCCCAAAGGCGCTCATCCGTACTTTGTTCTTTCCATGATTCCCCGCCATCATCCGAGCGGTATAAACCGCCGCCTTTCGTAGCATCCACGCAGGCATACATCCGTTTCGGGTTGCTGGCCGCTATACAAAAACCAATCCGCCCCAAACCATCGGCAGCCGATGGCAACCCTTTGGTTAATTTAACCCAGGTAGTACCGCCATCGGTTGATTTGAACAAGCCGCTTTCGGTACCTTCCCATTCGCCGTTTTCCCAGGGGCCCTGCCGGCCGGCCCATAGGTCGGCATAAATAATATTTGAATTGGTTGGGTCGATCGTCACCTGTATCGCGCCCGTATTTTCATCTTTATATAATACCCTTTCCCAGGATTTGCCGCCATTGGTGCTGCGGTAAACCCCTCTTTCTGTATTTGGCCCGTAGGGATGGCCAAGGGCCGCCACAAAAACCTTGTTTTCATCTTTAGGGTCTACAGCCAGTCCGCCTATTTGCTGCGCATCTTTTAGTCCCGTATTTATCCATGTTTTGCCTGCGTCGGTTGATTTATAAACACCATCGCCAACCGAAAGGTCGGGCCGCTGGATGCCCTCGCCGCTGCCGGCATAAACCACGTTTGGATTTGACGGCGCAACAGCAACATCGCCGATGGACCCGGTGGGCTGCTCATCAAAAACCGGCTGCCAGGTTCTGCCATAATCTATGGTTTTCCAAACCCCGCCATTGTTTACCCCTATATAAAAAACATTCGGTTGTTGTACCACGCCCGTGGCGCCAACGGTTCTTCCGCCGCGGTGCGGCCCGATCATCCGCCATTGCAGCATGTTATAGGCCGAAGGATCTATTTTTTGGGCATTAACCGTTAACGAAAAAAATAATAAAACAATAACACTTGCAAATTTGGGGGAAGGGTAAGGCGATCTCATAGTTGAAAAATTTAATCTAAAATTTAAACAGGCTTTAAATATACCTCAATATTCCTGATGTTCAAATTCAGATAGTCAACTGACCGAAGACCGCCCTAATTCCCCCCAATTATTTCCGCTCCGGCGTAAAGTCAAGCGGGATCAACAGCTTCAAACTCAAATTCCTGCCCATATTAAACACACCGACCCTGCCGGTTGTATAATTTACCGGGTTATATTTAAAACGGCTCATATAATCAATATAAGCAGTGTTAAACAGGTTATTGCAGATTAAATAAAGCTTGCAAACTGTTTTCCCCTTCGCAACAATATCACCGCCCGCACCCACATTAAATAAGGTGTATCCTTTGGTTGCCGACTTACTCGCTGCATATTCATAAGGTGTTAATGCGGTATTTAACCCGCTGTAAATGGCAAACTGCTGATAAACATCATTTTGCTGAAAGCAACTTAACATACCGAATTTCAGGTAGGCATTTTTGATGGGACCGCCGGCAGGATTGACCGGGAATTTCAGGTCCGCTGTAATCCGGGTTGGTGGTACAAAAGGCAAATATTTGGTAGAGTCGGGCGCATGCTGCAGTCCGCCTTTTACATAACTTAAAGTGGTATTCAACTGCACCCATGATATAGCCGAAGGGTGTACATTAAAAGTAATTTCTCCGCCATACAATTGCGCACCGCCCTGGCTGTATTTATACACCGGCGCAGCGCCCAAACCAACGGCATTCAGGGAGTTGTTGATAGAATCAGCACCCATTGAATTTTTTAAACCTCTTGCATAAATAAAATCACTGATGCTGTTGTTAAACAGGTCAACCTCAAAATCAACATCTTTTGCATTTACGCCAAAGGCAATATCTTCTTCCAAACTGGTTTCCGGCTTAAGTGACGGGTCGCCTATTTCATAAACTACCGTACCATCATGTACACCATTGGCAGCTGCTTCGGCAACGTTGGGCGCCCGCCAGCCCCTGGCGATATTAGCTTTTACATAAGCGCTTTTTGAAATATCATAAGTGCCGCCAAAACTGAACGACATCCCGCTGAAATGCGAGGTAAACCCTGGGAATTCATGAAAGCCATTAGTTGCGCCAGGTGCAACCGGCGCCTGGGTGGTTGAATCAACCCAATGATCGATGCCGTTAAACGTTCTCTCATCATAACGGATCCCGCCGCTTAAATTAAACCTGCCGATCTTTTTATTGGCGATAGCAAAAGCGCCGATCTCAAAAAAGTTATAATTGGGGATCAGCAGCAATGTACCCAGGCTTTGGGACGATTGATAAACCCCGTTGGTGCCGGTAGAAAAATTGAACCCGTTTAAATTCGGCGAAATATACCGCAGATCATAGGTCGCAGCGTTTGACGAATAATAAATATCGGCGGTATTGGGTATGGTAGGGTCGTTCAATTCCTGCCGCTGGTTTTTCTGCCATGAGAATATGCCTTTTATGCGTCCTTCGCCAACAGCAACGCTATTGTCCCAAACAATTTTGGTGTGATGTATTTTTTGGTTGATCACAAACGGCGTATAGGTAGTCTGCTCCTGGTGCGTTGGGATTTCATAAGTTGGGGCTCCTCCATTAAGATCGGGGTAAGCAACGGGCCGCATTAACTGACCGGATACTGAATCGCGCGTACCATCCACTATACCTGTCTGCAAGTCAAAATAGCTGGCGTGCAACTGGGTGTATCCCCATTTGCGGTGCAGCCCGATGGTACCATCAGCATTAAAATTACTGAACTGCGAATTAATCACATATCCGTCGTATTTATTTTGATAGGCATGCGCCATGGTGTTATCCACCCTCGCGCTCCAGGCTATCCCGTTTTTTGTTCCGCCCAGGTGAAACATTCCTTTCATCAAACCATTGTTGGTTTGGTAATTTAACAAAACATCGCCTTTAACCTGCCCTTCCGGCAAGGGATCTTCAGGGATTAAATTGATCACCCCTGCAATAGCGTCTGATCCATAGGCCAGTGATGCCGGACCTTTCAATATTTCATAACGGTTTACGGCATCGGGGTCGGCCTCGATGCCGAATTCATCAAACCAGGCCTGGTCAACTTGTTCCACCCCATCGTTCACCGTTAAAACGCGGTTATAACCCAACCCGCGAATTACCGGCTTTGAGATGCTTTGCCCGTCGGTAATGGCCGAAACGCCCGGCGCTTTGGCAATGGCGTCAATCACATTCGTCGACGAGCTTTGAAGCAACTGGTCGTAGTTCATCGTGGTGATCGGCACAGGCGCGTCCTTGCTGGCAGTGGCGGCAATCACGCCTGTAACCACTACTTCATTTAGTTCAATGGCTGAAGCGTCGAGCTGGAAATCCTTTTTGATGCTTCCTTTAATCGTAACGGATTCAATTTTAGATGCATACCCTGTTGCAGACACCTTAATAAGGTAGTAACCATCAGGAATGCGCGAGAGCTTATATTGACCAAGCGAGTCGGATGCAGCCGATATATTCAGATCAGAAAAACTGATGGTTGCCCCGGCAACAGGCAGGTGATTTTTGCCGCCGGTTATTTTGCCACCCAGCGTTCCCTGGGCGCTTGCTGCCAGGCCGCCTGCAAGAAAAACAAAAAAAGGGAACAGGTAAAAAGAAAAAAAATGTAATCGTCTTTTCATAAAATTCAGATAATAAATTTAATAGTAATAATATCCAGGCAGGCACATTGTGAACAATGCAAGCCTAAACATTTATGGTTATTAACCTATCAGGAAATTCAGGAAAATGAAAGATTTGGAGGCGGGGAGAAAATATCTTTGAAAGGAACAGGATAAATAAACGGAGAATTGATAACGTTAAAGCCGGTGATATGATCCGAAGTCACGCAAGCGGAGTCGTAATTCTTCACGTCTGCTACATACTTCACCTCGTAAAGCTTAAACATTTTTGCAGGCATCGATTTCTCCCCCCGGTCGCCTTTTTCCGTATCGGCCAGTTTATGGATATAAGTATCTTCATCACTATCGCTTACCACATAATAATACCTGATGCCGTTATGCAACCGGGTTTTTACCACATCATACATTTTGCCTGCAACAAGCAGCTCGCTTCCGTTTACCTGTTGAATACCTTTTTTTTGTGATGAAAATACGATGAGTGATTTTGTTGATGCTGCCCGTTCCATTTCGGCATATTCCGCTTTTAATTTGCAGAGCTGAATTTTTGCCCAATAAAAAAAAGGCAAGCCCACCTGGTTAAATCCGAGTATTAAAACCAACGATATGGAAATTATTTTTTTGATTTGACGTAAATTAAGCAATGATGATCAATCCGGTAACAGGCAATAAATACCGTGTAAAATGAACGAGGGGAATCAAACTCTTTAAAAGTACCAATAAATGTTAAATGGTTGTTATTAAAATAAAAAAAACAGGCTGAATTAATTAAAGGCGCTGTATAAAAATTTGACCACCAATAAGCTATGTAAAAAAGGTATTTGTTTTCCGGAAAATATTATTCTATATTTAAAATCCTTTTTACCCCTATTATAAGGAATATCTGATGCCTGGAAAGATTAACTGAAAGTAAAGCCATTTAAGTTAAATTTCATCTAAATCAAAAACAATTATTAACCTAAGAGATATAAAAATTTCACGCTATGAAGACAATCTACTTTAAGACCTTCTGCAAAATCGTTGTTGCTTTTTTGATCGTTATGTGCTTTCAACAGGCAATGGGGACAACCGCAGCAGCGCGTTCGCTGAAAACGGCGGTTAGTCCGCGTGATACTTCGCAATTCCAGAAGCCCGGAAAGCTTAAAAGGACGAAAAAAATAAAGAAGGAAGAGGATGATTTGGAGGATGGGGTAGATAACGACATCCGCGCGCGCGGACGCCAGGAATTTTTACAGCAACGCGACCCCAAATTAAACCGGGTACCGCTTGAGCGACTGCTTATAGCCCGCCAAAAAAGAGATCAGTTTTTGAATAACATTAAAGTTAGAAGAAACAATGCCGTACCACAGGGCAACGTGGTAAAACCGTCAGGGAACGCCCCCGCCGCACTGCCATCCGCTCCGTTTACTGTTAGTAATATGCAATGGTTTGAACGCGGCCCCAATAATGTTGGCGGCCGCACCAGGGCCTTGATGTTTGATATGGGCGATGCGGCGAACGGCTATAAAAAAGTGTTTGCCGGCGGCGTTGGCGGCGGCCTGTGGGTTACCAGTGATATTACCGCAACCCCGGTGCAATGGACTAAAATAAACGATTTTTTGACAACATCGCTATCAGTTGTATTGCACAAAACCCGGTTAATCCGTTGGAAATTTATGCAGGTACCGGCGAAGGTTTTTTAAATGGCGATGCCATACAGGGGCTGGGGGTTTGGAAATCAACTGATGGTGGCGCAACCTGGGCACATCTTGCCAGTACAGCAGGGTTTAAATATATTAACGCCATTTTGGTTGACAAAAACGGCCATGTTTACATTGCTGGTGAAACCGATATATTTGTAGGCTTTGGGGTTGATCAATCAACTGATGGCGGCAGTACCTGGACCAATGTAATCAATTCAGCCGAAGCCGGCGCCGACCTTCAAATGGCGGCCAACGGCGATGTATACGCAAGCACCGGGGTAATTTATTTAACCGGGCATATTTATATTTCTGATTTTACAGTCAACGGCACACATACCGGGAATGCCGGCACCTGGACCAATATTACACCGGCGAGCAACGGGACGATAACCCCGGGTACAACCGCCTGGAACCGGATAAAACTAGCCACGGCCCCCAGTGATGCCAATATTGTTTATGGCTTTTTTGAACCCGATTACAGCAGCACCGGTAATTTAAAACTATCCTCGGTACAGCAGTATAACAAATCGGCCAATACCTGGACCGTAAAAGCTGTTCCCACCGAGGCATTTAGCAACGGGCAGTCATGGTATTCCATTGCTGCGGCGATTGACCCTAACAACCCCAGTGTTTTATATGCTGGCAGCCTCGATGCCGAAAAATCAACCGATGGCGGGCTAACCTGGACACGCTACAGTGTTTGGAGCGCTGCCACCACCGCTTCAAATTACGTACACGCAGACCATCACGCCTATGTTTATGCGCCCGGATCATCAACCCGTTTAATGATGGGTACCGACGGTGGTGTATTTTATACCGTTAATGCCAACGTTACGCCATCTTTTGTGAATAAAAACAATGGCTATAACGTTACGCAGTATTATTCAGTTGCCCTGCACCCTACCAGCACCAATTACGCGTTGGCGGGCGCCCAGGATAATGGCTCGCAAATATTTACAAGTGCGGGCATCGGGCCAACGTCAGTGGCAACCGGCGGCGATGGCGCTGATGTTTTTATCGACCAGACCAATGGCAATATCCAGGTAACTTCCTATGTGTACGACAACTATTACGTTTCTACAGATAATGGCGTTAGCTTTCATGGCTTAAGCGGGTTTGGCAATGGTCAGTTTATCAACCCGACTGCTTATGATCCCTCAACAAAAAACCTCTACGCCGGCAGTGCTTCGGGTTACTACTACAGGGCGGCAAATATCTTGAGCCCCACTTATAACGAAGTAGCTGTTTCTGCTTTCGCCGGTGCCAACGTAACCACGGTGGCCGTAGCCCCCATTACCGCCAACCGTGTGTATTTTGGATTGGATAATGGCAGCGTTGTACGTGTAGACAACGCGCAAACAGGCACCTCATTAGCAGGGGTTGTATTGGCCCCAAGCCTGGGCAGTAATATCAACGTTTCATGCGTTGCGGTGGATCCTGCCAGTGAGGACCATATTATGGTAACCTATTCCAATTATGGCGTAACCCATGTTATCCAAACCACGAATGCAAGTGCCGCTACCCCTACGTGGACCAATGTGAGCGGAAACCTGCCTGACATGCCTGTTCGCTGGGCGTTGTTTTATCCCGGAGACCCAACCAAGGCGATCATTGCTACCGAATTAGGCGTGTGGACCACCGACCTCATCAACGGATCGTCAACGGTATGGGATCCAACAAATACCGGACTGGCAAATGTGGAGGTGGATATGTTAGCCTATCGGGCTTCTGACAGGACACTGGCAGCCGCAACCCATGGCCGCGGGTTATTTACCGCCACAGTTCCTTCGCCTTTTTCAAACAATGCGAACCTTGCTAACATGCAATTAAGTACAGGAACGCTTAACCCGGTATTTGCATCCGGCACCACAAGTTATACAGCCTCAGTACCTAATTCGGTAGCTTCAATAACACTGACACCAACCACCAGCGACGCTACCGCAACCATAAAAGTAAACGGCACTGCTGTAACTTCGGGCACGGCCTCCGGCGCCCTTCCTTTAGTTGTAGGCCCTAACACCATTACAACCGTTGTTACGGCACAGGACGGCGTAACTACCCAAACCTATACGGTAAACGTAACGCGGTCATTGCCGGCCAACGCCAATCTTTCAAAATTAACCATAAGTGCAGGGACATTAACGCCGGCATTTGCAACAGCAACTACAAGTTATACCGCATCTGTAGCCAATACGATTACCTCGATAACCGTAACACCGAAGGCCACTGATGCCCTGGCAACAATAAAGGTGAACGGTACCGCGGTAAGTTCGGGTACTGCCTCGGGCGCTATTCCCTTATCTGTGGGTACCAATGTTA
Source organism: Mucilaginibacter gotjawali (assembly GCF_002355435.1). Taxonomy (NCBI): domain Bacteria; kingdom Pseudomonadati; phylum Bacteroidota; class Sphingobacteriia; order Sphingobacteriales; family Sphingobacteriaceae; genus Mucilaginibacter; species Mucilaginibacter gotjawali. Next base: position 296,018 of record NZ_AP017313.1, on the reverse strand, counting down.
TAAACACCGTGGTAAAGGCCCAGAACGGAACCACCAAAACCTATACCATTACCGTAACACGATCGCTGCCCGCCAATGCCGATCTTACAAAATTAACCCTAAGCGCGGGGACACTAACGCCTGTATTCGCAACGGCAACTACAAGCTATACTGCATCTGTCGCCAATTCAGTAACCTCGCTAACAGTTACGCCGAAAGCCAGCGATGCCCTGGCAACCATAACCGTTAACGGTACAGCGGTAAGTTCGGGTACAGCCTCAGGGGGTATACCTTTAAGTGTAGGCCCTAATACGGTTACTACAATTGTTACGGCACAGGATGGCGTAACCACCAAAACCTATACGGTTACCGTAACCAGGATGCTGCCCGCCAATGCTAATCTTTCCAATTTAACCATAAGCGGCGGGACATTAACGCCTGCATTTGCAACAGCAACTACAAGTTATACCGCTTCAGTGGCCAATGCAGTAACCTCGATGACGGTGACCCCGAAAGCAAGTGATGCCCTGGCCACCATAACCGTGAACGGTACAGCGGTAAGTAACAATACGGCCTCGGGCGCTATTCCTTTAACTGTGGGTACGAACGTTATCACCACCGTGGTAACAGCCCAGAATGGAACCACCACAAAATCCTATACAGTAACTGTAACCAGGTTTTCAAACAACGCTAACCTTGCCAACCTGCAATTAAGCACGGGCACGCTTAACCCGGTATTTGCATCCGGCACCACCGGTTATACAGCATCGGTACCCAATTCGCAAGCATCAGTAACCTTAACGCCAACTACCAGTGACGCCACGGCAACAATAACGGTAAACGGAACAGCCGTAACTTCAGGAGCCGCCTCAGGGGCTATCGCTTTAAGTGTAGGCCCCAACACCATTACAACGGTTGTAACCGCGCAGGATGGGGTAACCACCAAAACCTATACGGTAACCCTAACACGGTCGCTGCCGGCCAATCCAAATCTTTCCAATTTAACCCTAAGCGCAGGGCCATTAACACCTGCATTTGCAACAGCAACTACCAGTTATACTGCATCAGTCGCCAATTCGGTATCTTCGACGACTGTAACGCCGAAAGCAAGTGACGCGCTGGCGACCATAACGGTAAACGGAACAGCTGTTGCTTCTGGTTCAGCCAGTGGCGCTATTGCTTTAAATTTAGGTAACACCATTATTACTACAGTGGTAAAGGCCCAAAATGGCACTACCGCTAAAACTTACACCATTACGGTAACACGTGCGGCTGCAATCGCTAATTTGTCAGCAGAGGTAAGTGTGAGTAATCCAACCGATCATCCGCAAATGATGGGACAAGAGATCACTGTGCACCTGGGCCTTTCGCCCAATGGGGATGGTATTAATGATTTTTTGCTGATAGACGGGATCACCAGTTACCCGGATAATAAACTACAGATCATGAACCGCAGCGGAGCTTTGGTATTTGAAGCCAAAGGGTATGATAATAGTAACCGGGTATTTGACGGGCACTCTAACAAGACCGGCGCAATGCAGTTGCCCGGAACTTATTTTTATTCGCTGGATTATACCGCAAACGGGACAACTAAACATAAAACCGGGTATATCGTACTGAAGTATTAATTTCGACTTATTTTTAAAAAAGACCGCCCTGGCTATCCCAGGGCGGTCTTTTTGTTTAATAGCGCACAAGGGCAGGGCCGGATGCACCCGTGTTACATCATTTTCGCCAGCAGTTGCAGGACAATCTGTTAATTTTCAAACCGTTGATGTCAGCCAAAACACTACAACAATTTCATAAAAGGGTCTATAAACCTAAGCCGCTCTGAGCCGTACAATTGATTGTTTTTATAATACCCCTGAATTATAAAAACGATCATCGTATCACCGGAAGTTAATAAAGGATTAAACCATTATCAAACACAAATGAAAAAAACGATCATGTTATCCTTTGTTTATCAGGCGATACAAAAAATAATTGGCCAACCCCGGAGCGCTCAAAATTCAAGCTCTTCAGATAATTTAACTGCTGTTTCCTTTGCAGAGCGCTTCCGGGTATTGGTTTTTCAGACTTAAAAAGGGTTACACTTAAAACAGCCTATGGTGCAAAAACTTCATCACAAACAGCATATCTGAATTTTAGTGGGCATTACCACCAGGGTACCTGCGGAACGCCAAATATTGATGGATACAAATTACCGACACTTATTATGAATTTAAACTTACACATATGATTGCTACAATTAATGCCCGATTAAAGAGCATAACACTTAAAGGTTTTTTTGTTATTTTTTTAATGGCAGCTGTCTTTGCTGGCCAGGCCAGGGCGGGTATACCGGCCCCCGCGCCAACGGTGCAGGCCGATAGCGTCAAAATCAGCAACCTGACCGCTGCCACAGCAACGATACGGTGGACTAACGGAAATGGTGTGTTCAGGGAAGTATTTGTTGCGCAGGCATCCAGTGGAAATCCGGCCCCTTCGGCTACCCGTTATTCAGCAAACAGCAACTTTCACTCTGGCACTCAAATAGGAACATCCGGTTTTTATTGTGTTTATGCCGGCATCGGTTCTTCAGTCAATATTTCAAATTTAACGGGCAATACAATCTACCGGGTTATGGTATTTGAAGCAAATGGAACCTCAGGTACCCCGGTTTTTAATGTTACTACCGCAGCAAATAACCCCATTAATTTTACAACAACTGCTGATGCCAGGCTGTCCGGCCTGGTGGTAAGTTCGGGTACCCTCAGCCCTTCTTTTTCAATAAATACAACAAGCTATACCGATTCCGTTAGCTATGCTTCAGGTGGTATAACCATCACCCCTACAGCTAATGATCCTCTTGCTACCGTTACTGTAAATGGAACAACGGTGAACACAGGTTCGGCTTCAGGTACGATCGCCTTAAATATAGGGGATAACACCATCACTGTCGTATCAACCTCCGCTGATAATTCGAGCACTTTAACTACATCGGTCATTGTTAAACGCGCAGATTCGCCGCCGGCATTCAGTTATACGAGCCCCGCGATCTATACGCAGCATAAAGCCGGGGCAAACCTGGCACCGGCGATTAGTGCAGGTACAGTTGGCGCACCGGGAGCAAACTACCAGTATACCATTGGGTCGGGCTTTATTAACCCTCATGGTATCGCCGCTGATGCAACCGGAAATGTGTATGTAACTGATGCAGGAAACAATGCGATAAAAAAAATACCAGCAGGAGGCGGCGCGATTATAACACTGAATTCAACTTTCAATTACCCTTGTGGCGTTGCTGTTGACGCAACAGGCAATATTTACGTGGCCGGATATAACGACAATTCAGTTTGGGAAATGGCAGCTGACGGGACCAACAAGCGCGCGCTGGGTTCAGGATTTAATCATCCGCAAGGAGTAGCCGTTGACGCTGCAGGCAATGTTTATGTTGCCGACAGTCAGAACAACGCCATTAAAGAGATCACCACAGGCGGCACCATTTTAACCCTTGGAAGCGGATTTAACAATCCCGTGGGTATAGCGCTCGACGCTTCGGCCAATATTTATGTCTGCGACGCGCTCAACAACGCGGTGAAAAAAATACCAGCAGGAGGCGGCACACCGGTCACTATCGCAACCATAACAGGGCCATCTTATATAGCAGCGGGCAATAACGGCAAAATATATATTACGGGTTTCAATGGCTATGTCTATATCGTGCCGGCTGCCGGCGGATCACAGGTTGCCATTGGCCAAAATTTCAGCAATACCTGCGGCGCAGCTGTAGATGCCCTTAATAATATTTTTATTGCTGATTGGAACACCAATCTGGTTACTAAAATATCAGCCTTTAGTGGTTATTATATCAGCCCTGCTTTACCGGCAGGCTTGAACTTCGACAGCACCACCGGTAGTGTTAGTGGTATACCAGCGGCTATCAGCCCGGCCACCAATTATACCGTTAAAGGCTATAATTATTACGGCAGCGGTACAGCAAACATTAACCTTTCGGTTGTTTATGATGTTAGCCTATCCAATCTTACACTCAGCGACGGCACTTTAAGCCCGGCATTAGCAGGAGGAACTACCACCTATACAGCAAGCGTAGGAAACGCCACCGGCAATATCACTGTGACACCGACGGCCACCGATGCAAACGCAACAATTACCGTAAATGATACTTCGGTAACTTCCGGTACATCATCCCGTTCAATTTTGCTTCATACAGGCACAAATTCGTTAAGCGTTGTGGTGACTGCGCCGGATGGGATTACAAAGAGTACTTATATTGTAACTATAATTCGCGCTGCATCAAGCATTGCAACTTTAAGGAGCCTGGTATCAGGTGGTGGCGTACTTGACCAGGATTTTTCCCCTGCGACTACTTCCTATACCCAAACGGTGCCCTACAGTACCGGCTCCATAACGCTAACACCAACCAGCACTGACCCTAATGCGATCATAACTGTCAACAGGAACGCTGTACTATCAGGATCAGCATCAGGCACCATCAACCTGAGTGTCGGCAGCAACACCATCACAACTACAGTAATGGCGCCAGATGGGGTAACTACTAAAAACTACACGCTCATGATAACGCGTGCCGCCAGCCTTGCGTCAATTTCGGTTGATAACACCAACCGCAATAATGGTTTTGGAGACATGGATTTTGAGGTAGCTTTTGAAGGAAATATAGCAGGATTGAAAACAAGTAATTTCTCGGTAATAACCACCGGAAGTTTAAGCGCATCGCCGCAAGGCGTGTATGGCCCCTATGGTCCGTATTCAGATGGGCAGGGTGGCGAACTATATTATTATTACGTTGCAGTAACCTATAGCGGAGCCAGCGGAACTGTGGCATTAACGATGGCTAATACAACTGGCATTAACCCTTCCGCTATTTCAGGCGTTCCCGGTACATCATCTGATGTAGTAACTATTTCACCTTACCCTGCGCCAACGCTCACTATCGGCACACCGTCAGGAAGCAATACGGCTGTTGGGCCCCTTAGCTTCCCGGTTACTTATTCAGGAGAAAACATGAGTGTGACTTTAGCGCCCGGAAATATAAACGTTTCAACCAGCGGAACAGCGGCTTATGGGTCAGTAGCGGTGACAGGCAGCGGCACTTCGTTTAACGTTACACTGAGTGGCATCTCGGGCAATGGACAATTGTCGATCAGTATCCAACCGGGAACCGGCAACGATGATAATGGTAACTCAGATTCAGGTGGATCGTCGTCAACGGTTAACATTATTAACGATGCATCGCTTGCAAACCTGGTGTACAGTAACGGCTCGCTAAGCCCTGTATTTACAAGCGGGACCACCGCTTATTCAGATACAGTGGCCAGCACGATCTCAAGCATTATTGTAACAGCAACTGCTGCCGATCCATCAGCTGTTTTAAAGGTTAACGGTGCCACCGTCGAATCAGGCGCCACATCAGATCCGATACCCCTCAACCCGGGCAGTAATGTGATTACAACTACTGTTACAGCTCAAGACGGAGTTACCACTAAAACTTATACGACAAATATAATACAAGCAGCTTCAACTGATGCGACGCTTATCAGCCTTTCGCCCGGCACAGGTTCATTTGACCAGGCTTTTTCACCAACGACCATCAACTACACGGAAACCGTACCTTACGCCGTTAGTACGATCAGCCTAACCCCGGTAACATCTGACGTTAATACCAGCGTATTAACTATCAATGGTGCCGCCGTAGGTTCGGGCACAACTTCAGGGAATATTGAATTAAATGTGGGCGTAAATACCATCACCACGATAGTAGTCGCGCAGGACGGCTCAACCATAAATTTTTATACCCTGACCATAACCAGGGCAGCATCACCCGATGCTTCCCTGAGCAGCCTCGTAACCGGTACCGGCGCGTTCGACCAGGCCTTTGATCCAAATACAAACGCTTACACACAAAATGTTTCCAACGACATTACCGGAATTACACTTACACCAACAACAGATGACACAAACGCAACAATAACAGTTAACAATGTGGCTGTAGCGTCGGGCGCTGCGTCAGGCAACATCAGTCTTAATATAGGTACCAATGTTATTACGACAACCGTAACTGCACAGGATGGCGTAACTACCAAAAGCTATACGTTGACGGTAAACCGGGCAAAAACTCCGGCTACCATAACGTTCGGGTCGCTTGCCGCCAAAACTTATGGCGATGGAGACTTTACTGCAGGCGCAACAAGCAACAACGGCGATTCAGCATTAATTTACAGCAGCGGTAATACCGCGGTAGCTGAAGTCTTAAACGATGGTACTATCCAAATTAAAGGTGCAGGTACAACAAATATTACCGTCTCACAGGAAGGCGACGAAAAACATTTGGCGGCGTCTGATGTAACACAATTGCTTACCGTAAGCCCGGCTGCGCTGACCATAACAGCAAATAATCAAACGATGAATTATGGCGGACCTGTGCCGGTATTGACCGCCACCATTACGGGCTTTGTAAATGGTGATACACAAGAGAATTTAAGCAGGCAGCCGGCAATTACCACAACCGCCTCATCGTCGTCAGCTGCGGGCATTTACACAATAACTGCCTCCGGGGCCCTGGATGCCAATTATATCATAGGGTACGTTAACGGTTCATTAACTATCCTGCCGTCAGCAGATGCAAGTCTTTTAAGCCTTGCCATAAGTTCAGGATCGTTTACCGCAAATGGCGCAGGCGGCTACACTGCATCCGTAGGTAACGCAATTACTGCAGTTACTATAACACCCGTAAGCAGAAATTCCAATGCGGTTATTAAAGTTGGCGGGGTTGTAGTAGCTTCGGGCGCTGCATCAGCTGCACAGCCATTAAATGTTGGTGATAACTTTATAACAGTAATCATAACTGCCCAGGACGGCACAACAACCAATAGTTATGCTGTAACCGTAAAACGCGCAGCATCTGCAAATGATAATTTAAGTGCGATCCGGTTAAGCCCCGGCACTGTTTTAACGACAGTAGCAGGTGCTGACTATAAGGATTATACAGCATCGGTTAATAACAACACTTCCAGCATCCAGGTAATTCCTACTACTTCTGTCGCAACTTCCACTATAACAGTGAATGGAGCGGCTGTTTCATCGGGTGTATTATCCGCACCGATAGCTTTAAATGTTGGCGTTAATACCATTACCACGGTGGTAACCGCTGAAAATGGGATATCTACCCATACCTATGTAATCCTGGTCACCCGTGCAGCTTCAAATAACGCCAATTTAAGTTCTGTGAAATTAAGTCCTGCAACCGCATTAACAGTTGATGCCGGGCCTGACTATAAGGATTATACAGCCTCAGTAAGTAACGCAATAACCAGTATCTCTGTGATCCCGACCACAACAGTAAATACAGCTACTGTGAGTGTAAACGGATCGATAGTTGCAACCGGCACGGCTTCAGCACCAATCCCACTAGCTGTGGGTATCAATACCATCACTACATTGGTAACTGCCCAGGACGGTATTTCTACCCGTAGCTACGTAATCAGGGTAACGCGAGCACCAAATGTAAATCTCACTGCGTTGAGCTTAAACACAGGGCACTTGTCGCCAGTATTTACGCAGGCAATAACCGGTTATACGTCCTCCGTTGGTAATGCAACCGCATCCATAACTTTAACAGCGGTCGCCGCAGACCCTGCTGACACAATCAGGATAAACGGGGTGATCGTACCACAGGGATCTGCTTCGCCAGACTTGCCTTTAAGTATAGGCCCCAATATTATCACAACGACAGTAAAAGCACCGGACGGTACTGTAAAATACTACACGATTACGCTAACCCGCCTGCCAAGCCCCAATCTCGCCATCCTGAAATTAAGCAGCGGCAGTTTATCTCCTGCATTTGCGGGAGGGACAACAAGCTATACAGCGGTAGTTGGTTACGCTGTATCATTTATAACGGTAAAGCCCACAACGGCCGATCCATTGGCAACTGTAACTATAAATGGAACGACAGTAGCCACAGGCACAGCGTCAGGTAATATCGTGTTATCTCCAGGGGATAATGTGATTACGGCAACGGTAACCGCCCGCGATGGTGTAATAACAAAAACGTACACCGTTGTTGTTACCCGGGCTATAAATGCCTTAAATACTGTTTACCAGCCTATTAGTGTAAGTAATCCGACAGCCCATCCGCAAATGATGGGGGAGGAAATTTTGGTACACCAGGGCCTGTCGCCCAATGGGGACGGTATCAATGACTTTTTGCTGATAGATGGGATCACCGGCTATCCGGATAATAAACTGCAGATCATGAACCGCAGCGGAGCTTTGGTTTTTGAAGCTAAAGGGTACGATAACAGCAATAAAGTATTTGACGGGCACAGCAACAAAACGGGGGCAATGCAGCTGCCCGGCACTTATTTTTATTCGCTGGATTATGTGGCAAACGGTACCACCATACATAAAACGGGCTTTATAGTACTGAAATATTAAGCCAACGAGAGAAATAAACAAAAAGAGCCGGGAACCAGGAGAAGATAAACACTTCAATCCTGGTTCCCGGCTCTTTTATTCTGATGCTATCGGACTATACGGAGAACGAGGTACCGCATCCGCAGGTGCTGGCCGCATTGGGGTTATTAAAAGTAAAACCGCGGGCATTCAGGCCGTCCTGGAAGTCGATCTGCATCCCGGCGAGGTATAATCCATGGGCCTTGTGCATATAAACTTTGATGCCGTCGATCATAAATTCCTGGTCGCCGTCTTTTTTATGGTCAAAACCTAAAATATAGTTCATCCCTGAACAGCCACCACCCTCAACACCAACGCGCAGGCCGAAATCTTCGCCGATTTCCTGCTGGTCCTTTAATTTAAACAATTCCTTTACGGCGCCTTCTGTAAATGTTACCGGTGCAGGCGCGGTTTCAACAGCAATACTCATCTTATTTTTATTTAAGTACACAAATATAAGGTAAATTGCAGATTTTTGTTGCACCCGGACTATTTATGACCGCTATTTAACATTCATCTGTATGAACCTTTTACCATTTTTATTAGATATTTTAAAATATACCTTCGCCGGCGTTGGGGTTGTATGGATTGCCTTTTACCTGGTGAAGCCTTATCTTGAAAGAGATGAGAAAATACAATTACTGGAGTTCAGGAAATCAATGAGCAGCCAGACGCTGCCTTTGCGCCTGCAGGCTTATGAGCGCCTGGTTTTATTTATTGAACGCATCAATCCTGCCAATATGCTGATCAGGTTGAATGCCACGGCTTACAGCGCCCATGAATTACACAGTTTAATAATGGAGGATATCCGCAGCGAGTACCAGCACAATATCACCCAGCAAATTTATGTAAGCAGCCGCGCCTGGGGAGTAGTGAAAAACCTGAAGGATGATACCCTGGCCATGGTAGGCAATGCCGTAAAATCATTGCCCGAAACCGCAACCGGACTGGAGCTGAGTAAAGCAATACTGGGATTTTTGAGCCAGGTAGAAAATAACCCATACGACATCGGCACCAGCATGATGCGTAAAGACCTGGAGGAGCTATTTTAATTTGAAAATGAGTTGATTTGAAAATTAAAAACTTTCATAGTTCCTAAATCTCCGGTTCATTTTCAAATTAACACATTTTCAAATTTTCAAATTAAAAAACATGCCCGGAAAAAAACATACGACCACATCTGGTATCGAAATAAAAGAGGTTTATACTGAGCCTTCGGGCATGAATGAACTTCCGGGCGAATTTCCGTTTACCCGGGGGATCCGGAAGGATATGTACCGTGGGAAACCCTGGACAATGCGCCAGTACGCCGGCTTTTCAACCGCCGAAGAATCCAATAAACGTTACCATTACCTGTTAAGCCAGGGCACCATGGGGCTTTCCGTTGCGTTTGATCTTCCTACACAAATTGGCTATGATTCGGACCATGAGCTGGCGGAGGGGGAAGTAGGAAAAGTTGGGGTGGCTATTGACTCATTAAAAGATATCGAAATCTTGTTCGACGGCATCGAACTGAAAAATATTTCCACCTCGATGACCATTAATGCCACCGCTCCTATTTTATTGGCGATGTACATCGCCCTGGCAAAAAAACAGGGGGCCGATCTGAAACAATTATCCGGCACCATACAAAACGATATATTAAAGGAGTACGCCGCGCGCGGTACCTATATATACCCGCCTGCCGCTTCCATGCGGCTGATCACCGATGTTTTTGAATATTGCAGTACTGAAGTACCCAAATGGAACACTATCTCCATATCGGGGTATCATATCCGCGAAGCCGGCTCGACCGCCGTGCAGGAACTTGCCTTTACCCTGGCAAACGGCAAAGCGTATTTAAAGGCCGCTCTGCAAAAGGGGCTCGACATCAACGTTTTTGCAAAAAGGGTATCCTTCTTTTTTAACTGCCACAATAACTTTTTCGAGGAGATTGCCAAATTCAGGGCCGCCCGGAGGATGTGGGCACATATCACCAAAGAGCTGGGAGCAACCGAGGCTGACGCCCAAAAATTGCGCTTCCATACGCAAACAGGCGGCTCAACGCTAACCGCACAACAACCCATGAATAACATCATCCGGGTGAGTACACAGGCAATGGCGGCAGTACTGGGCGGTACACAATCATTGCACACCAATGGGTACGATGAAGCGATCTCTTTACCTACCGAAGCAGCAGCCAAAATTGCTTTACGCACCCAGCAGATCATTGCGTTTGAGAGCGGGGTGACCGATACGGTAGACCCGATGGCCGGCTCCTATTTTATGGAAGCGCTAACTGACGAGATAGAAAAAGCTGCATTGGTTTATATAGAAAAGATAGATGCGATGGGTGGTTCGGTAAAAGCTATTGAACAGGATTATATGCAGCAGGAGATCGCACGGTCGGCGTATGAGTACCAAACCGAGATTGAGAATGGCGAAAAGATATTAGTTGGTGTTAACCGGTTTACTGAGCCCGAAAAACCTTCTGTAAACGTGTTCCGTGTTGATGACGCTATCCGCAAAATGCAGACAGAAAAGATCAACCAGGTTAAACAAGCCAGGAATAATAATAATGTGGAAAAATATCTTGCACAACTTGAAAAAGAAGCGAGGGGCGATGGCAATTTGATGCCTTTTATCCTAAACGCGGTAGAAGCGTATGCCACTTTAGGTGAAATTGCCGATACACTGCGGGCAGTGTTCGGCGAGTATTAAAAACACGTGCCATCATTCTTTTTTCAATGCTTTATGATTGCCCCGACTACCCGGGATTGTTTAAAAATCACCTAAATACCTTGAGCAGTGCAATATAAACAGCCAGCAACTAGTATTTAAATTCAGATTTTTATAGCAGGGATCATAAAAATTCAGTTTAATTTTTATGGCTTACACCGCTGATTTTCGTGCAATTCCCTTGCGCAAAATATAAATATTTTATGTCAAACAAACACTATATAAAATGAAATATGGCTGAAATATATTTCAACAAAAAGTGAAAATATAATTTTTTTATCCGCTTTTTTTTAGAATATTCGATGTTCCGAAACAGGCCAAAAGATAGTTCGCTGGTAGGTTGGAAATCAATATTTTAATGAAATTTATATGGAAAAAACTTGTACTAATGTTTGGAATAGCTGCCTTCAAATCATTAAAGATAACATACCGGCCCAGAGTTTTAAGACCTGGTTTGAGCCGATAAAAGCTTTAAGAATGGAAGGGAGTGTTTTAACCATTCAAGTGCCAAGTTTATTTTTTTACGAATGGCTTGAAGAGCACTACGTAGGCTTGCTGCGAAAAACAATAAAAAAACAATTAGGTGATGACGGACGTTTGGAGTATAACATAGTTGTTGAACAGTCATCATCAAGTAAGCCCTATACCACAAATCTACCATCAAACGGTAACGGTGCCGAAGCAAAAAATCAATCAATGCCAATACCCATTTCAATAAATAAGGACATCAAAAACCCGTTTGTAATACCGGGTTTAAAGAAACTTAATGTCGATCCGCAGTTAAACCGCAACTATACTTTCAACAATTTTGTTGAAGGCGATTGCAACCGTTTGGCCCGTTCGGCAGGTTACGCGGTGGCGGCAAAACCGGGTGGCACTTCCTTTAACCCTTTGATGATATATGGTGGTGTTGGATTGGGCAAAACTCACCTGGCGCAGGCCATCGGTAACGAGATCAAACAAACCCTTCCGGATAAGCTGGTGCTGTATGTTTCGTGCGAGAAATTTACCCAGCAGTTTGTTGACGCTTTAAAACATAATAACATTAATGATTTTGTGAATTTTTACCAGGCCATTGATGTGCTTATTATGGATGATGTGCACAATTTTGCCGGCAAAGAAAAAACACAGGATTTCTTCTTCCATATTTTCAACCATCTGCACCAATCAGGCAAACAGGTGATCATTACTTCGGATAAAGCGCCGAAAGACCTGGCAGGTTTGGAAGAGCGCCTGTTATCCAGGTTTAAATGGGGGCTTTCAGCTGACCTTCAGGTCCCGGATTTGGAAACCCGTATGGCCATCCTTAAAAACAAAACCTACCAGGACGGCATCGAATTATCAAATGATGTAATTGAATACGTTGCCCATAATATCGACAATAACGTTCGTGAGCTGGAAGGTGCAATGGTATCCCTACTGGCCCAATCAACACTGAACCGTAAGGAGATTGACCTGGCGCTGGCCAAGCAAATGCTGAAGAATTTTGTGAAGAACTCATCCAAAGAGATCTCCATGGAATATATTCAGAATCTGGTTTGCGAGTATTTTGAGGTGCCGATAGAAATGGTAAAATCACAAACCCGCAAACGCGAAATTGTACAGGCAAGACAAATATCTATGTATCTTGCTAAAGCACATACCAAAAGTTCGCTTAAATCTATCGGCCATTTCTTCGGCGGCCGCGACCACTCCACCGTAATCTATGCCTGCCAGACCGTTGAGGATTTAATTGATACCGATAAAAAATTTAAAGGCTATGTAGCCGATATTCAGAAGAAACTAAAAATGTCTTAACTGATCTTATAAAGAATACAATGAGAGCCCTGTAATTTTTTGCAGGGCTTTTTTGTGACTATTAAAATGTAAAAGCCTACATTAGTAATACGCTAACCCACACCAATGAGTATCAAATTAAATTTCTGGCAAACCATATTACTATTTCTACCTTTTTCGATAGGTTTTCTATTAATCGGACTTCCTTACGCGTCATTATATGGGCACCAAACAATTGCAGCAATGGCAAATTTTTTATTTTTGGTTAGCATATCTATGGCGATTTTATATCAAACTTATTTGGTACTCGGGTTTAATTCTATATCCGGAATCAAGTCGACGATATTTAAGCTGAATGCTATAATTCCAGCGGTATTTATGACAATTTACTTGGTATATGTTGGCTATTTTACATTTCTTCATCTAACTTTTCACAATCCTAAATATAATACCGGCCCCATGAGGAAAGCAGATCTTACAGGGAGTACGTTGATAATATTTCTGTTCTTAATACATGCATTTATTACTTTCTACTTCATAAACAATATATTTGTCGCCAATAAGATTAAAACCATACATGATGCTGATCAACAGCAAAAATTAAGATCAGATTTTTCAATCCCACTAAAAAAGCTCACCAAAATTTCAATATGGGTAGTGGGAATCCTCTTTATATTGTCAACAACTATAGATATAATCAGATATTGGGGGAAAGTATAGAATTAAACATCTGGCCCCAATTAATTGTATAAAATCTTATTTAAATGAAAAAGATACTCATCATCGGTTTATTGATCATATCAAATAACCTGTTCGCCCAGAAAACCGACACTCTCGCCGTAAAACAAACCATCAATACAATGTTCGATGCGATGCGCAAAGGCGACAGCACCTTATTAAGATCGGTTTTCTCGAAAGAGATGATCCTGCAAAGTGTCTCCAATGATAAAAATGGAAAAGCCGTCCTGTCAACCGAAAACGCCGATGGCTTTGTAAAAGCAATAGGGACCCCGCATGCGGCCGTTTATGATGAACGCATCGTATTTGACGGGATAAAAATTGACGGCGACCTGGCCAGTGTTTGGGCGCCCTACAGGTTTTACCTGGGCGCTCAATTCAGCCATTGCGGCGTCGATGTTTTTCAGCTGATAAGAACAGCTGATGGCTGGAAGATTATTTATATTGTGGATACAAGGAGGAAGGAAAATTGTACTCCGTGAAGGTTATTAAAACTTTGTGATTTTAGTGAATCCTTAGTGTCCATTGTGGTTATAAAATAAACCACTAGGAGCACAAAGGGTTCACAAGGGACACCAAGCATGGCGCAGGGTATTGTATTGGTCGATTTAGTTTACCCAAACAATATCTCAAAAACCTCCTCAATCCGACTTACAACTTTTATATCAATTTTATAGCGGGACAAATCAATCCCTTTTTTATCATGCCCACCTGAAGGAAGATTATATTTTGAAATAAAAATTTGCTCGAAGCCCAGTTTTTGCGCTTCAGCAATACGCTGCTCCACCCGGTTAACCGCCCGGATCTCACCAGATAAGCCGATTTCGCCTGCAAAGCAGGTTTTAAAAGGGATGGGGATATCCTGGTGCGAGGAGATAATGGCAGCCGCTAGGCCCAGGTCAATTGCCGGGTCCTCCACGCGGATACCGCCCGTAATATTTAAAAAAACATCTTTTGCACCCAGGTTAAACCCGCAACGTTTTTCCAGCACGGCCAGCAACATGCTCATCCGCCGGGTATCAAAACCCGTGGCAGTTCGTTGCGGCGTACCGTAGGGCGACGGGCTTACCAATGCCTGTGTCTCGATCATCATCGGCCGCATGCCTTCGAGCGTGGTGGAGATGGTGATGCCACTCAATGGTTCATCCCGCTGTGATAATAATATTTCTGATGGGTTGGAGACTTCCCTCAAACCCTCGCCAAGCATTTCATAGATACCTAATTCAGATGCCGAACCGAAACGGTTTTTTACGGTACGCAAGATCCGGTACACATGATGACGATCGCCTTCAAATTGTAACACGGTATCTACCATATGCTCCAAAATCTTCGGGCCGGCTATCATCCCGTCCTTGGTGATATGGCCGATCAAGAATACCGGGGTCGAGCTTTCCTTCGCAAAACGCAATAATTCGGCAGTGCATTCTCTCACCTGCGAAACACTTCCCGGCGTTGATTCAATATGCGCCGAATGCAGGGTTTGGATCGAATCGATCACTACAAGATCCGGCTCCAGCTCTTCAATTTGTTTAAAAATGTTTTGGGTTGATGTTTCTGTGAGGATAAAACAACCTCCGATTTCGGATTTCGGATGTTCGATTTCGGATTTAGACCGGACATTCAGACTTTCGACTTGAGACTTAAGACTCGAGACTCCTTCCAATCGTTCCGCCCGCATCTTTATCTGGTGCTCGCTTTCTTCGCCCGAAACATACAGTACTTTTATCCCCGGCATATTCAACGCCAGCTGCAGCATCAGTGTTGATTTTCCTATTCCCGGTTCCCCGCCGATCAATACCAGCGATCCGGCTACAATCCCGCCGCCTAAAACCCTGTTAAACTCATTATCAGGCGTCAGGAGGCGATGTTCTTCCTTAAAAGTAATATCCGCCACCTTTACAGGCTTATTGGCCCTTTGCAGCGTGGTAGATGCCGTTTTCCAGTTCGGGATGGACTTATTATCCTTCTCGATCACTTCTTCCACAAAAGTGTTCCACTGGCTGCACGAAGGACATTTGCCCAGCCACTTAGCTGACTCATGCCCACAGCTCTGACAGAAATATGCGAATCTTGTTTTAGCCAATTTGTTGGTGTGCGGTTTTTTATGTTCAAATATTCCAATGTCCAAATGAGAGATACGCAGTTGTACAAATTTCAAATGTGCTCATTGCAATAAGCTATTAACCAAAACAAATATGCGTATTTTATCTGACAAGAAACAATTAAATACTAATATATTTAGTAATATCTATTGCGTCAATATTTTATGTTGAAGTTTTTTAGATGGCTTTGTTATTGGCGGAGGGAACGCTACCGAATAAGCAGGAGCTTTTGTACTCTCTTTAGGAAAACTCGTTTCGAATTGGAAAACTGTGTTAGTAGGCGCTAACTTTACATACTTGTAACTATCATTTAGCCAAAGTAAAACTTTTAACGTGGAATCCACTTCAATAGGCCAATCCTTTATTATTCGCCTTTTTTTGTCCCTCCAGTGGACTATCAACTCAAATACCTCACAATCCTTGCAGCCGTGATAGCCCCAAGTCGGCATCGTTTTAAACTTGATCGACTCGAATTTTCTATTTAAAGTATCAAAGAATTTTTCATCAATTCTTCCTGTATAACCCTGTTTTTTGTTTTCATCAAAGTATCTATAATTTAATGTGCTATCGATAATAATTGTCGCGCCATAGTCAGACCATGCTCCGCTTCGTGACAACTCAATTTTCGTTATCTCATTGCTTTTCTGCAGCCTCTTTTTGCAAGACAGCAATAGCAAAGTGCAAAATAAAGGTATCAGGTATTTCATGTAGTTGTTTTATTTTATCAAAACAAGGTACATTTTTTTGGGGACACCTGCCTAAAACAAAAAATGCAGATGCTCCTAAAAACATCTGCACATCTGTAATCTGCATATCCGCAAATTATAGCTTAATTTCTTCGTCTTTCGCTGAGAAAAAATGGAACTCAGTGATCTGGTAGGCCGGGTTGCTCTTCACCTTTATCCACTGGCTGTATTTAAAATACCATTTCCACTGGCGGTTAAAAAAGCCTTTCTTAATGTAGGCCTCAATATAAGGATGAACACAAAGGGTGATCTTTTTTTCGTTTTGCTCAACCAGGATGTAATTGAAGTTATTTTCAATATCGTCCAGCAATAATATGGTGGGGCGGATAGTGCCGGTACCGTTACAGGCCGGGCATACTTCGCTGGTCACAATATTCATTTCGGGCCTTACACGCTGCCGGGTAATTTGTACCAGCCCGAATTTGCTTGGCGGCAAAATGGTATGCTTGGCCCTGTCGTGGGCCATTTCGCCCCGCAAATAATCAAACAGATCCTTACGGTTGTTTGGCTTGTGCATATCGATAAAGTCGATCACCACAATACCGCCCATATCGCGCAGGCGTAACTGCCGGGCTATTTCTTTTGCAGCTTCCTTGTTTACCTGGAAAGCGTTTTCCTCCTGGTTTTCTTTACTGGCTGTACGGTTACCACTGTTCACGTCAATTACGTGCAGGGCTTCTGTATGCTCAATTACCAGGTAGGCGCCGCCGGCGAGGTTTACGGTTTTCCCGAAGGCTGATTTTATCTGCTTATCAATACCGTAATGTTCAAATATCGGAACGCTGTTTTTATGCAGTTTCACGATATTTTCCATCTCGGGCGAAATTTCATGAATATACGACCGGATTTCCTCGTGGAGGCTGGTATCGTTGATATAGATGTGCTGAAAATCAGGATTCAGGATATCCCTTAACAAGGTCGACGTACGGTCAATTTCGCCCAAAACCTTTTTTGCGGGCTCAACAGCCGGCAAACGGGTAATGAATGATTCCCATTTGGCGATCAGGTCGAGCAAATCCTTTTGCAGTTCAGCAACGCCTTTACCTTCAGATACGGTGCGTATAATTACCCCAAAGTGTTTGGGCTTTATACTCTCCACAATCTTGCGCAGGCGGTTGCGTTCGGTATTACTTTTTATCTTTTTTGAGATTGAAGTAACTTCCGAAAAAGGAACCAAAACCACGTAACGCCCGGCTATTGATATATCCGAACTTAAACGAGGACCTTTGGTTGAAATTGGCTCTTTTGCAATTTGTACAGGGATAAGCTGGTTTTTGGATAACAACTCAGAAATCTTTCCCCCTTTGTTGATATCGGGATCGGACTTAAAATTATCCAATAGCTTTGACTGATACCCTCCGCTGCGAACTTGCTTGGTTAGCTTTAACAGGCTTTGTACCTGCGGGCCAAGGTCAAGATAGTGCAAAAAGGCATCCTTCTCGTAGCCTACATCAACAAAAGCTGCATTTAAACCCGGCATGATCTTTTTGATACGACCGAGATAAATATCACCAACAGTATAATTGTTGCTGATTTGCTCTTTGTGAAGCTCTACAAGCTGCTTGTCCTGTAATAATGCAATAGTAGTCCCTCCTGGGGATGAATCGATAATTAATTCCTTTATCAACTGCTACTCCATTTCTTAAAGCAGTTATAATAACCGCGTGTTAATAAGTGGGTAAAAAACAAAATCACCCGTGTTAAAACAGGGATATAAGCCTGGGGTAACAGCTTATTTCTTTTTATGTCTGTTCTTTCTCAAACGTTTTTTACGTTTGTGGGTAGCCATTTTGTGTCTTTTACGTTTTTTACCGCTCGGCATAATTTTATTTTTTTAAATGTTACTAATTCTTTAATTCCTTAATGTACTCATCAATCTGCTTATCAAAGGCGGCATCTGTTACAATGGCCCTGCATTTTTGATAAGCATCAATTGCTTCTTTTTTCATGCCCAGCTGTTTATAACTTTCAGCAAGGTAAAAATATGCATCCGGCATCGCCTTTTGGGCAATTACGGTTTTAAACCTTTCCACCGCTTTTTCATATTGGTGCGAAGTTACCGCGAACTTACCCAGGTTTAAATTTGCATTAATGTTTTTCGGGTCCTGTTGCACAACCTCCAGCAACAGCATTACTCCTTTTGGAGGGCCGCCGCCATCCTGGCCGATCCCCAAACTAAACCCGTTTACATAGGCAACTCCAAGTCCCGTTTTGGCATCCAGGTTAGCCGGCTGCAGTTTAAGCGCGTTTGTATAGCACTCTATTGCATTGTTTATCAACGCGGGTTGCTGTACGGTGTCCTGCACAGCGCTGTAAGCGTCATTAAAGCGGCTTCCCGCTTTGGACCAGCTTTCAAAAGTATTTTCTTCCCGGGCAACTGCCTGGTAATAAAATGCCGCGGGCGCCGCCTGGTTCACATCGTCCCATTGTTTGGCAAGTTGTTTTTGCAATGCCAATTTTTGCGAACCGCCGCCTGCGTTTTTTAACTGAGCTTCGGTAGCGCTTATTTGTGTTGCCAGGGCTTGCCCAACAATTGCTTTGGATGCAGCCGAAACCATTTCAACGGTTAAATCAGCAACCGGTCGCTTTTGTGAAGCAGCCGCGGTGGTATGCCCGTCTGCCTGTTCCGGCTTTATCAGCCCCTTTACCGGTAAAGTGTACAAATAGCCGGTAATAATCACAACGATTACGATTACAACTATTTGCTTCCTGTACATTACCTATAAATTATTTGCTTACTTTGTTACCTGTCCTTACTTTGTCAACAAAGGTTTTGGCAGGTTTAAAACTAGGCACAAAGTGCTCAGGGATAATTATTGCAGTGTTTTTTGAAATATTACGCGCAGTCTTTTTAGCTCTTTTCTTTACAACAAAACTTCCGAACCCTCTTACATAAACGTTTTCGCCGCCAACCATTGAATTTTTAACTACTTTAAAAAACGCCTCAACCGTTTCCTGAACATCAACCTTCTCGATCCCTGTTTTGGATGAGATCTCAGTTATAATTTCTGCCTTAGTCATATCTGATTTTCTTTTATTTTTTTATAATTACTTAACTGATTTGGGGTTGCAAAAGTATCTCTTTATTCCGTAAGATTGAAATAATTAACATATTTTTTTATTACAATGCCAAATGGGGTATAAACACGAACATTTAAACGTTAAATACGCCTTTTCATTGTTAATTTGCACTGAATGAGTTTTAGTGACGACCTGGTGCAATGGTACCAAAGCAATAAACGCCAGCTCCCATGGCGCGATACCCATGACGCTTATGTGATCTGGCTGTCAGAAATAATCCTGCAGCAAACGCGTGTTGAACAGGGACTTCCATATTTTTACTCTTTCCTTGAAAAATATCCGGATGTAAGCAGTTTCGCCGCAGCCAGTGAAGATGACATCTTAAAATTATGGCAGGGCCTGGGTTATTATTCACGTGGGCGCAATATGTTGAAAACAGCCAGGATGGTACAGGCCGACTACGGCGGCATTTTCCCTGAAGCGTATGACCAGCTGATAAAACTGAAAGGAATAGGCGAATATACAGCCTCGGCTATCTCCTCTTTTGCAGCAAATGAGCCAAAAGCGGTTGTCGACGGCAATGTCTATAGAGTTTTAGCAAGATATTTTGGCATCAATGAGCCGATAAACAGTCCAAAGGGTATAAAAATATTCCAGTCGGCAGCCAATGAGCTGCTTGATAAGCATCGCCCGGGTATTCATAACCAGGCAATGATGGAGTTTGGCGCCATGCTTTGCAGACCCAAAAACCCGGCCTGCAACATTTGCCCGGTCAGCGAAGGTTGTTATGCTTTCGCCAACAATGCGGTTAATTTGTTGCCTGTTAAACTAAATAAAATCAAGATCCGCGAGCGGTACTTCAACTACTTTTTGGTGGCCGATGAGCATACCCTTGTGATGAACAGGCGCGGCGACAAAGATATCTGGGCCAATATGTATGACCTTCCCTTGATTGAGACTGATACACTGCTCCCGCCCGACGGGTTACTGGCATTGCCCCAACTAAAAGCACTATTTGGGGATGACATTAAGATCGATGAAATCTTCCCGGTTATAAAACATGTGCTTACCCACCAGCGGCTTTTTGTTCGATTTATTAAATTACAGCATCACCATATTGAATTAAAAGAACAATGGTTTATCACTGACAGGAATAATTTGAAAAAATTAGCATTACCAAAAGTTATTTTTATATTTTTAAAAAATATTTTTAATTTATAAAATAATTTTTGTTGCTTTAAAATATGTCTGGTGTTAACAAAGTAATTTTAGTAGGCCATTTGGGCAAAGACCCTGAAGCGCGTCAGTTAGATGGCGGCGTATCTGTAGTAAGTTTCCCGCTGGCTACCTCTGAAATTTTTAATAAAGAGGGCCGGAAGGTTGAGCAAACCGAATGGCACAATATTGTAATGTGGCGTGGCCTGGCGGACGTGGCTGCCAAATTTCTTCAAAAAGGGAAACTGGTTTATATAGAAGGCCGCCTGCGCACGCGGTCATTTGAAGATAAAGAAGGCATAAAAAAATACACCACAGAAGTGGTGGCTGAGAATTTTACCCTGCTGGGGCGTAAAACTGATTTTGAAACCGGAACCAACCATGGAAAACTGTCTGCAAGGGCGGGAGAGAGCTTCGGCGCCAATTCCGCATTACCTGATGAACAGTCCTATTAACCTTATATTGCAATTTATGAATGAGCGCCGGCCCGAAAAGGTTGGCGTTTTTTTGTACCGGGCCTGTTTTATCCCTAAAGGACTTTTTTAGCCGGCGAATGAGGAGAACTGATTTAAAACAGGATAGTTTATACGCTTAAAAATATTGAATTTCGAATGATGAAATAAAGGAGGATATTTCATCATTCGAAATTGGGCGTTCAATATTCGTCATTTAAAAAAACCTATCTTCCTCCCGGAGGACAATGCTCTCTTAAGTATTTTGTATATAAGGTGCGCAGGTAGGTAGTAGTCCCCGGCCCTTCAAATATGCCGTGCGAGCGGTTAGGGAACGACATCAGCTCAAACTGCCGGTTATATTTAACCAGTTCATTAATCAGCATTTCGGCATTTTTATAATGCACGTTATCATCCCCGGTGCCATGTATGTACAACAAATTACCTTTTAGGTTTTTTGCATAGGTAATTGGCGACCCTTTTATAAATACCTGGCGGCTTGCGTCATCTATCGGCACGCCCATATAACGTTCCTGGTATATGTTATCATAGGTTAGCTGCCATCCCACTGCGGCAATGGCGATACCGGTTTTATAAATTTCAGGGTGTTGAAACATCAGGTTCAAAGTACATGATCCGCCACCACTCCAGCCCCAAACCGCAACACGGGTCGAATCAACAAAAGGCCATTTCAGGATCTCTTTGGCGCCCATGGCCTGGTCCTCGATATTTACCAAACCGATGCTTTTGTAGATGGATTTACGCCAATCGGCGCCTTTTGGTGCGGGGGTTCCCCGGTTATCCAATGAGATATAAATATACCCATCCTCGGCCATGTTGCCGGTATAAAGGAAATTACGTCCGCTGCCCCAGGAATCGGTAACTGTTGCTCCTGCAGGTTCGCTGTAAACATAAAATACAACGGGGTATTTTTTGGCAGGATCAAAATTGGTTGGTTTTACCATCCAGCCGTCCATTTCAACACCATCCACAGTTTTTACTTTAAAAAACTCCGGCTTGTTTTTAGCGGCCTGGTTCAGTTGAATGAGTTTACCGCTAATATGTTTGTTATCGGGCAGGCTCACCACCTCGCTGGTATGCGGGGTATAAATGTTGGAAAAGGAGTGCAAGGCGATCCTGCCGTTGGGCGAGATCTCGTATTCATGCGTTCCCGGCTGTTCAGCAGGGGTAACCCTTTCAGCATTGCCGCCTTTTATTTTGATGCGGTATAAATATTTCTGGGTGGCATTTTCAGGCGAAGCCATAAAATAGATATAGCCGCCTGCATCATCAATCAGCGTCAGATCGATCACGTCATAATTGCCTTTGGTGATCAGCGTCTCTTTACCGTCAAGATCTATTTTATACATATGGCGCCAGCCGTCTTTTTCACTCAGCCATAAAAAACTCGTCCCTTTGCTCAGCCAGTTCCAGCCAATCGGGTCGCGGCCATCGCCTGCATCAATCCATGCTTTTGCCTGCTCGTCGTGAATTACAGCAGTAGTGCCGTTTGATACGTTGGCGACGATCAGTTTACTATCGTTTTGCGCGCGGTTTAATTGTTGCAGGATCAGCTGGTTGGGATTTTTAGCCCACTCCATCCTTGGGATATAATGTTGAATAGGGTCACCCGGCACATTTATCCAGGTCGTTTTGGCTGTACTTACATCCACAACGCCAATTTTGCATGAGCTTGGATCCTCACCGGCCACGGGATATTCAACCGGAACTACATACGGGTATATAGAGTCCGTAGTGTTCAACATGTCGTAGTTTTTAATCTTGCTGGCGTCAATCTGCCAGTAAGCTATTGCCCGGCTGTCGGGCGACCAGCGGAAACCGTCGCGGCAATCAAACTCTTCTTCATAAACCCAGTCAAAAGTGCCGTTAATCAGCTTTTTGGTGCCGTCGGTGGTTAATTGCTTTTCACTTCCGCTGCCCAGTTCCTGCACAAACACATTATGTTCGCTCACGTAGGCAGCTTTTGTACCATCCGGAGATAGTTTGGCAAACATCAGTGACGATGCGGGCCGGGCGGTGCCCAATTGTTTTAAAGTTTTGGCGGCAAGATCATATACCCAGTAATCGCCACGGGTATTGTAACGCCATACCCTTTTGCTGTTGGTAAAGATCAGCACCTTTTGCCCGTCGTCCGAGATATAAAAGTTTTCAACCCTCAGTGCGGGCTTGCCGGCCGGGGTAAGCATTTCTTTAGTTAACAATACTGTTTTCTTTGCGCTGTCGCGGGTGTCCAGTTCAACCAGCTGGTCGCCCTCCATCGAATAGTACTGGTAACCATCAGTAGCCCAATGTGTTTTGTTGAATTGGGCCTTTAGTGCCGATCCTGAAAATAACAGTAGAAAAAATAGCAGGCCGGTTCCCGCAAGCCGGTAAAATTTAATATTCATCAATTTTTAGTTTAATGTTGTTCAATAAGTAATCACACTTTAAATTTTGCGTTAAATTAGCACTTTAATTAAATCACGAATGTCACGAATTTATACGAATTATACGAATTGTGGCATCGTAGCTAATCTACCGAAAATGCTGTATTGTGGTTTCAACAAAAAAAGAAACTACGATTGGCGAAATTCGCATTAATTCGTGCAGTTCGTGTCGATAATAATATGAAAAAAACACTCTCTATAATCATCATTTTTCTTTGTTGTACAACATTTTGCTTTGCGCAAAAGGTGGACAGGAGTAAGTTTATTAAAGATAGCCTCGACTATTACATCAACCGTGCGCTCACCAACTGGCGGATCCCGGGCGCGGCCGTTTGCATTGTAAAGGATAACAAGATCGTTTGGATGAAGGGCTATGGAATTAAAGAATTGGGCCAGGCAGCTAAAGTTGATATCAACACCTTGTTTATGATCGGCAGCAATACAAAAGCTTTTACTGCTACCTCGCTGGCCATACTGCAATCGCAAAACAAACTCTCGTTGGATGATAAAGTGACCAAATACCTGCCGCAATTTAAGCTGGACGACGCTGCGGCCGGCCAAATGGCGACGATTAAAGACCTGCTGTGCCATCGCCTGGGCTTCCAAACCTTCCAGGGCGATTTTACTTTTTACAATACCAACCTTACGCGCGAGCAGGTGGTACAAAAGCTGGGCGAAGAAAAAGCAGCTTATCCTTTCCGTACCAAATGGGGTTATACTAACGCCGCTTTTTTAACCGCCGGGCAGATCATTCCGGTGGTTACAGGAAAACCCTGGGAAGATTTTTTAAAAGAAAATATTTTTGCCCCGCTGGGCATGATCAATACTTTAGCCCTTAGTGCCGACATGCCAAAATCGCTTGACAGAACGGTACCGCATACGCTGATAGACGGACGCCTGTCGCCTATCCCTTTTTGCCAGATCGATGCCCTGGCGCCGGCCGGCGCTATCAGCTCCTCCGTTAACGATTTGAGCAAATGGGTGCTTGCTTTGCTTAACGACGGCAAGGTTGGGGCAAGACAGGTGATCCCCCTGGCTGCTATTAAAGCCACGCGTGAGCCGCAGGACATTGTGGGCAGTGTCAGCCATCTCAATGGAGAGGAAAGCTACGAACTTTATGGCCTGGGCTGGTTTTTACAGGATTATGCCGGCCATCACCTGGTGATGCACGATGGCGGGGTTAACGGCTACCTGTCTTCAGTTACTTTGGTGCCAAAAGAGCATTTAGGGATCATTATTTTAACCAATACCGACCAGAACGATTTGTTTGAAGCCCTGCGATGGGAAATAATGGATGCCTATTTTAAAATGCCGTTCAGGAATTACAGCGATACCTACCTGGGCAATTTTAAGGCTAACCTGGAAACAATGGACGCCATTGATAAAAAGGTAAGGGACACGATTGCCATGAATCGCCCACCCGCATTGCCTGTTACTGCCTATACCGGCAAGTATATAAATGCCTTATATGGAACTATGGAAGTAACGCAGGGTGAAGGCAATAACCTGGAGATGCGTTTTGAGCACCATACCCGCATGTACGCGCTTTTAAAACCCTTGGGCGGTAACCGTTTTGCAGTTACCTTCAGCGACCCTACTTTAGGCAAATCGGTCTTCCCCTTTCACGTGCAAAACGGCGCAGTAACCGGCGTGGTGGTGAAGGTAGCCGATTTTGTTGAGCGAGACCCTTATGAGTTCAGGAAGGTGAGATAAGAATAATTTCGGAATTCGCTTGCCCGCCGCGGGTGGGGATGTTCGATTTCGGATTTCAAGTCCATTAAGCTTTTGAGATCGAAAAGCAAGTTCGCCTGAGAAAGATAAATTAGTAGGGACGGCCCCCTGTGGTCGCCCCCAAAATTATTCTCAACCGACGAAGCGGGCTTAAGCCCCGACAAAACCTCTAACACAGTCGATTAATCTCTAAAATCCCACAGAAAATCAGGCAATTAACCTTTCATCGGTTATTATCAATAGGTTTGTCTATGAGTATAAACCCGTAGTCTATTCTATTTTTTTGGTGATGAAAAAGGTTGTTGTTTTGGACATTGAAAATAACAAACACACACATCACAAAAAATATTAAGACAATGAAAACACTAATTTTAACCATCGCAATTGCAGTTTCAACACTATTTGGAATCAGCCAAACCACTTATGCCGCCACCGGGACACAACAAGTGACTCAATTATCAGGCGTAAGCAACATCAGCGAAATTGAAGTGCACGGCAATGTGCAGGTTTACTTATCAGAAGGAAATACTAACCAGGTAAAAGTTTACAACAATTACTATGCTGAAAACGCACTGGTACAGGACGAGAACGGCGTATTGCGCATTACCTCTTATAGCCCCGAAAAACTGGTGGTTTGGGTTACCGCTAACCAACTGGCTAAACTATCTGCCTATGACAATGCCGAAGTAAAATCATTCGGTAAATTTTCTGCTATTGACCTCGATGTAAAATTATTCAACAACGCTTCCGCAAAACTGGATATGGATACTTTTTCAGCAAGTATCAGTTTAGATGATTGCACAACTGCCCTGCTAACAGGTAAAATCGCTAACGGGAACATTCAATACACGCACGCTTCTGCTTTAAATACTACCGGTCTGGAAGTTTCAAACTTAGTAACATCAGTGAAGACTCACAGGCCATTTCATATGCACCCAACAGAATTTGCAGCCCTGTAATACACAGCTTGTAAAATAAAATGCCCTTTCAATTGATTTTGAAGGGGCATTTTTGTTATTTGTCCGCAATCTTTTTTTGCTAACTATTTAAAAAATTAAATGCTGAATGTGCTAATATTAACCTTTTATTAATTAGTACAAATCATTTCCCCATTGCCGTCAGTTTCCTGTATTTTAGCCGTTAATACTTTTATATTTATAATTATTACGATTAATTTTTGCCGGTCAGCCTTCGCTTATGAGTTTCTCTATTAAAAAAACACTTTTTAAAAGCATTAAAATAACAATTATTACCATAGCTACACTGCTCTTACTGTTATTTGCTTTGCCTTATCTATTCCCGCAAACGGTAAGCAATAAGATAAAACAATGGGCCAACGGCAGTATTAATGGCCAGCTGGCATTTTCAGGTACGCGGTTATCCTTTTTTAAGCATTTCCCCAGCCTGACGCTAACTTTAAATGATTTTTTGCTAAAAGGCAGCGCTCCTTTTCAAAACGACACCCTTATTGCGGCAAAAGATGTTTCTTTTGGGATTGATGTAAGTTCGGTTTTCAAGGACAAGATCACCATCGATAAAATATTCCTGAGTGATGCATTCATCAATATCCAGGCTGATACTGCGGGCCATGTAAATTACAATGTATATAAATCAAAAAATGTCACGCCCAAATCGCCTGCGGATACCAGCAGCGCTTCATTGGGCATAGACGAGATTATTATTGAAAACAGCCATTTTGTTTATAACGACCGGTCAATACCGATGCAGTTTAATGCAAGGGGCGTTAACTATACCGGAAGCGGCGATTTAAGCAAAGATATTTTCGACCTGCACACCCATACGCAAATGGCCTCGGTAGATTTTATTTATGATAACAAGGCTTATGTACTTTCAAAAAAGATAGATGCCGACCTGGTGACCAGTATCAATACCAAATCACTGGCTTTTGAATTCAGGAAAAACGACCTGGTGATCAATAAACTACCCGTAAATTTTATCGGGAAATTCGCCTTTTTGAAAAGCGGGTACCTCATGGATTTTAAAGTAAACTCCAAAGAGAGCAACCTGCACGACGTCGTTACAGCGCTTCCACCCGAATATTTAAAATGGCTCAATCAAACGGACGTTCGCGGAACAGGGAGCATCGCATTGCAACTGGCAGGAAGATATAACGCTGCGGATAGTACCTTGCCCGACCTGAGTATGAAAGTGAATATCCGGAACGGATACATTAATAATAAAAAGTCGCCGGTACCTGTCAGCAACCTGTATCTGAATTTTGAGACAAGGGTTCCCGGCCTTGACCCCGACAGTTTGCAGTTAAACCTTGATTCTATTTATTTTAACATGGGTAAGGATTATTTCGGATCGGTATTAAGGATAAAAGGGGTTAAAAAACCAGAGATCTACGCCAAGGTAAACACCGAAATAGACCTCGAAAAATGGAGCAATGCATTTGGGGTAAAGCCGTACGAGTTAAAGGGCAGGTATTCGCTGCATATGCTGGCTGATGGCAAATTCACTACGGGCATAAAACGCAGCGGGATCCGCAAAGTGGATACGGTGATTACCAGTATTCCGAAGTTTACGGTTAAATCGTCTTTTAGCAACGGGTATATAAAATATGCAGGGGTGCAGGAAGCTGTTAAAAATATCAGTTTTAATATGAACGCCGCCTGCAAAGACAATGATTACCGGCACGCCACTTTTGAAATAGAGAACCTGAATGCCAATGTGCTGGAAAATTACCTTAAAGGCTATTTTAAAATGAGTATGGGGCCCGGCTTCCCGATGGATGGCTCCTTACAGGCAAAATTTAACATGGCCGATATAAAAAAGATATACCCGGTTGATGGCCTGGTGCTATCAGGCAACTTGCTAGCCAATTTGCAAACCAAGGGTAAATATATCCCTGCAAAACGTATTTTCCCACAAACAAAAGCCAACATCAGCCTGCAGGACGGATCAATTCAAACAAAATATTATCCGCATCCCATACAGAATATACAGGTAAATGCCAATATAACCAACAGTTCGGCCTCCATTGCCGGCCTGAGGGTGGTTTTGAAACCGGTTTCACTGGTTTTTGAGGATAAGCCTTTTTCGGTTACCGCCGATCTGAAAAATTTTAACAACCTGGAATATAATATCAAATCGCACGGCACTTTGGATATTGGTAAAATTTACCAGGTATTCGCGGTTAAGGATTACAACGTAAAGGGATTTATCACCACTAACCTGTCGCTCAAAGGCAAACAAAGTGATGCTATGGCCGGCCATTATGCCAAATTGAATAACAGCGGATCAATGCAGGTAAAAGATATCGCGCTCACGTCTGATCTTTTCCCAAAACCGTTCATTATTAAAGACGGCAACTTTAGCTTTAACCAGGACAAGATGAATTTTGATGCCTTTACAGCTACCTATGGTAAATCGGTTATTATTTTGAACGGCGCGCTTACCAATGTCTTTGGCTATGCCAGCAACTCAAAAGATACGCTACGGGGGAACTTCAGCTTTTCGAGCAGCAGTGTTACTGCCGATGATTTTATGGCATTTTCCAGCCCCTCGCCAAATGTGAGCGGCAAGCCAAAAAACTCCCCGTCGGGCGTCATTATGGTGCCGGGTAATTTGAACCTGAATTTTAGCGCCGATGTAAAAAAAGTAAAGTACAACGGGCTTGAGCTGAATGATGTTAAGGGACAAATGGCTGTTAATAACGGCAGCATTGTTTTAAAACAGGCGGGCTTTAATTTAATTGGCGCTCCCGTTATGATGGATGCCACCTATACAAGCATCAACCCTAAAAATGCCACCTTTGATTATCACCTTACTGCGAAGGATTTTGATATCAAGAAGGCGTATGACCAGATCAAGATTTTCCGTGACATGGCAAGCTCGGCAAAAAGTGCGTCGGGCCAGGTATCGTTGGATTATAAATTAAGCGGGCGGTTAAACGCCAATATGCAGCCGGTTTACCCTTCCATAAAAGGCGGGGGCGTGCTTTCTGTTAAAAAGATAAAATTGCATGGCTTTAAATTATTCTCGGCAGTGGGAAGCAAAACCGATCATAACGGATTGGATACCGGCGATATGTCAAAAGTGAATATTGAAACCACCATTGCCAATAACATCATCACCATTAAGCAAACCAAGATAAAAATGGCAGGCTTCAGGTTAAAGTTTGACGGGCAGGTAAGTTTTGATAATGCCCTTAACCTGCATTTCAGGCTGGGATTGCCGCCGTTTGGCATCTTCGGCATCCCGATGACCATTACCGGCACGCAAGCGAAACCAAATATTCATTTGGGAAGAGCAAAACAGGAAGATGAATTAAAGGAAACAGATGATACAGGGAATTAATTGGCTGTCACGACAGTAATGCATCCAACAGAAGCTAAGTTATAGGTCACCGGAAGAGATCCTTTTTGCATCACTTCGCGCTTTCTTTGTTGAGGTTGTACAATACTTTGCCTGACAAACCGAATTCTATGACCCGTAGGGCAATGTCATTAAGTTATTTGTCTTCCCCTCTTTTCCGCTCGGTGGCCGTTGCACAACCAAACCGGATTAAGTTTTAAAAAAACTTGTCCAGTTTGAAGGATTATAGTCGTGAGACTATAAAAAGTTCTTTGAAATATCGATTAAAACCAAGACGATGCATTTATAGCATATTGTTGTTTAAAGCTGCTTAATAGCGTATCAAATATGCTGTTTAAGAAATTACTGATCTGTTTTTGTGTTTCTTGAATGGGCTTGAACTTATATTTAAGGAGTTTTTTGAGATTATAAGCCGTAGCGGCCATAAGCATGCATTTGTTAGCTTGTTTAAGCCCCTTGCTGTTTATCCTGTTTAAGCCCGTGTGGTTAATTAAAGAACCGAAAACCGGCTCGACCGTACTGGACCGAAGCAACTTCATCAGTTTGCCTTTGGGGCTTTCTACCCGCCGCTGCATGTATTCATAAAGTGGTTTATCCGCAGAGTCGATCAGCTTTTTAAACCCTTTTTTGTTAGCACAGATTTCCCTGCACGGACAGTTTTTGCAGTCGCTGATGTTGGACTCATAAATCTTTTTGAGAACGGTTGGCTCTTTATAGGCGGACTCGATGCGCCTGAAAGGCAGATGTACACCCATTATACAGGTGTACCGGTCATGGTCCGCCTCATAGGTAAACCCTTCGATCTCTCTTGAAGATTTATAGTTTCCAGGATTGGGAATGAACCCTTTCATACCATTGGCTGTTAATGCCCGTATCGCTTTACCGCTGCTGTAACCTGTATCAGCCAGTATTTCTTCTACCTGAATAGCTTGATCAGCCATATTACCTGCAATCTGCGGAAGCATTAGCGGCAGTGAAGTATTATCAGCCTGGTTTCCCTTAAAGGCTTGTATATAAGTGATATAATGGCTGGCTGTATCCACACTCATTTGTGCCCGGTAATACAGCCGCATCGGTTTGCCGGGTTTGGTGGTTAAACGGGCGTCAGGGTCTGAAGGGCTATAATGGGTTTCATTAACCTGAGCTGATTTTTTGTTCTTCTTATCCGGATTACCCTGACCGCCTTTATTATCATCTTCCGGCGTTTTGGGTTCATCTTCACTATTATCGTTCAACTCCCGGCTGAAAACGGAAGCATCTTCCATGACCAGCCGCTCAACCATGCTTTGCTTTGCGGCGTTTGCCGGTATTAAAGCACTGTCCACGGCCTGTCGTGTACCATTAATCAGGCCGTGATTGATACAGAGTTTTAACACCTGTTTAAATAAGTCTAAAAAGGTCTCTTCGCCATAGAGTTTACGGGTGCGGCTTAAAGTAGAATGCCACGGCAGTTCTTCACCAAGGTCATACCCCAGGAAGTAAAGAATATCCATTCGCATGCCTGATGCAGCAATGATGCGTCGGTCACTGTTAATGTTCTCAAGATAACCAACTAACATTAACTTCATAAAAACCACCGGATCAATACTCTTTTGGCCTTCTTTACCGTAATACGCTGAAGTAGACCGATATAAGAAATCCAGATTAAGCAGTTTTTTTAACCGTCGATAGAAGTTATCCGCCGGAACATAGTCTGAAAGCTGAAATTGAATGAACAGCTTTTCCTGATGATCTTTTTTGCCTTGCATAGGCTAATATACTAAAAATCAAAATTTTAATCAATATTTCAAAGAACTTTTATTGTGAGTCTTCATCGACTTACTTTAGTTGTGCAACGGTCACCGAGCGGAAGAGAGGGGCGATCAGCGCAGCGCAGTCGGGGTGAGTAGACTCGCCGCCCTGCATTGGCGGTAATGTCCGACGGGGTTTACTCACCCGATCATCGCTACGCTTGATCTGCCCTCTCTTTTGCAGGCAAAAAAGAGGGCAAAAATAAATTTAGAGCATCTATCTCTTTCCGTATTTTTTCTACAAATGGGTTATCCCTAACTGGATATTTTATCCTTAATTCTACATTTGTTGATTAATTTGATGTAATTACCTGAGCAAACCATCATGCAGCCTTCCTTTCTATAATTTTAACGGTATCATTTTCATTTATAACGCCTAATTGCTTAATTTCAGGCTGTAAACCGTGCTGCATGCCAAAACGTGTACATTCCTATAGTTTTAACACGCCTTATTTACATTTTCCGAAACTACTTCTGAGAAAGGGGTTGAGGTTCGTTTACCCTATTTTGTTTTTTTATTTGCTTTTGGCCGGTCAATTATTTGCGGAAGGAAGCAAAGATATATCGGCAAACGGTGGTTACCGGGCTTTTCTTTTCTCAAGCCCAACGGGCAACCCATCCTACCCCTTCCCAACTTTAGGGACAATGAAAGTTTACGTTAAAGCGGGGGAAACTATTAATGTGGGCTCAAGCGCGCAGGGGGTTGATTCAGGCACCATTGAATTACGTGCCCCTGATGGATCCACCTATACCAGCGGCCACTCAGCTACCATCGGCCTTATTGGCAACCGCGGGCAGGAAATTGCAGGCCCGACGCCAAATGCCGGGGGCTATACCCCTTATACTGTAACAGTGCAGGCCGCACAGGAAGGCATCTGGGAAATTGATTTTATTTCGCCAAGCAACGGTATCGACTTTGGCAACCCACCCCCGGTACCGGCCAGCGCTGCATGGACACAGCCACAGGGGCAGTACATCGCTGCTTTTGATGTTTCTGTCCGCGATGTAAATAATTCTAAATTTTTAAAAGGCCGGGTATTTACCAATGTATTTTCGGGGATACTGGGCACTTTCAATGTTGGGTTTAACGGGATCTTTAATATCCTCACCAGCGACGGCTATCAATATACCCTAAACAACAATGGGCAGGCAGGCAATGGCTTTACTTTTTTTGTAAATAATAAAGGTTTCAGAAACGCAAATGGCAGCGCCTCATACCTCAGCATTGATGATGATACCCACCCAAATGTACAGGACCCCCGTACTGTTGATTCGCAAACAGATATCACCCAAAAAATATTTTTTAATCCGCCGGCATCCGATATGCCCGCAGCAGCCAAAACACCCGGTGGTATTACTACCTGGTTGTTAAGCCCACCGGTTGTACCATCTATCACCAATGCTGCGTTTACGGGTATTGAGGGCACAAGCGGCAAGGCGGGGACAAACCCGCTTGGGGCTAATTTTACGTTTACGGCAAGTGCGGCGGGCACTTATTTAATAGCCATTGATGTAAATAAAAACGGGGTATTTACTGATGCCATAGACCGCAAAATTACCGGGATAGTTAACCCGGGTATCAACACTATCTATTGGGATGGCCTTGACGGCCTTAGCAATAAAGTGCCTGCCGATCCGCAGGGAAATTACAGCGCCAATATCATGGTGACAAACAAGGCCGGGGAAGTTCACTTTCCGTTTTTTGATGTGGAACGAAACGTTAACGGCATTATATTGACACGGATCAATGGCAATTATGCCCCTGATGATACTGTTTACTGGAACGATTCACCTATTATCGCTTTGGGAACACCGCCTAACCCTGTAAAAAACCTAACCGGTATAAAAAGTACGGTAAACGGCCATAAATGGGGTATGCCGACTACAGATTCAGTCAACCAAAACGACTTCGGCAACAACAAGGGGATCGATACATGGTCGTACATCTCAGCAGCGCCCGTTTTAAGTTCCGTTACCTTTCAATTGCAGGAGGCTGACCTTGCTGTTGATAGCATCAGCTCAATAGCGGGTTGCGGTGGCCAGCCGGTACAATATACCGTCAGCGTAAAAAACAATGGACCAAGCGATGTTACAGGAGCAAAGTTTAAGTTTAGTTTCCCATCAGAAATTACGGATATTTCTGTAAATAGTGCATCAACATCGGGTATATCGTCAACATCAAACGAAACTACTTCGCCAGGTGCCTATAACGCGGAAATGGACATGGCAAGCGGTTCGGTAAGAACATTTACAATAACCGGCACCATAGCCCAAACCGCAAGCGGCAGCCTGCCAGTATCGGCAAGTATAATGCGTCCGCCGGACGTTACCGACCCCGATGCCACTAACCCGGATGCCACGCCGCCAACCGACCCCGCTGATGAATGTAATGCATTGCCATCAGGAGAGGGCTGCAATAATATTAAAACGATAAACACAGTTTATAAACCCGCGCCATCTGCAGGAGCCGATCAAACGATCGTTCAATATGACACGGCTACCCTTTCTGGCACCGAGGGCAGTACCTGGGTGCAGGCAAATAATAACCCATCAGCCACAATTATTGTCAACCCCACAAGCGGTTCAACAGCAGTAACCGGCTTTGATAATTTAGGCGTCTATCATTTTATTTTAACCAATGAAAATGCTTGTGCCGATACCGTTGCTGTTACGGTTATAGCCGCGGGAATAACGATCCCCAATATTTTTACGCCAAATGGCGACGGCAAGAACGATGTATTTAAAATTGCCGGGCTCGAAAGTTTCCCGGGTTCGCAGCTGGTTATTTTTAACCGCTGGGGTAACGAAGTTTACCGGGCCGACAATTACCTGAACAACTGGGACGGCAGCGGCCTGGCCGAGGGCACCTACTATTATATTTTAAACCGCCGTGACCGTAATGGCGGCTTAACCGCATTTAAAGGCTGGGTATTTTTAAAACGAAGTAAGCAATGATAAAGAGGAAAATATACCTATTGCTTACAGGGATGGTTTTAGTTATGCTGAAATCGTCCGCACAGCAAACCATACAATTCAGCCAGTATGTATTTAATGGCCTTGCGGTAAACCCTGCTTATGCCGGTTATAAAGACGATTGGACCGTTAATTTAAGCAGCCGACTGCAATGGGTGGGCATTAACGGCGCGCCGCAAACCGAAACGGCCTCCATAGATGGCATAGCCAATAGCTGGAACAGTAATGTGGGTATAGGACTTATCGGCACCGTTGACCGTTTGGGACCAGAAAATATGTCGTCTGTTTATGCCAATTATGCTTATCGGCTGCGCCTGGATGCGGAGGATACCAAACGCATCAGTTTTGGTATTGGTTTCGGCGTAAAACAATACAGCCTGAACGGCTCTGAATTTAATGCGACAGATGCCGCCGACGGAAGCATCCCCGCCGGAACAGTGAGTAAAGTAAGCCCGGATTTTCGTTTCGGGGTTTATTATTATACGCCAAATTTTACGTGGGTGCATCCGTTTTTAATTTGCTTGCCAAACCGCTGGTTAACATTACCAACAACGCGCCGATAGTGAACGAGGTTAAAACCATTTACCTCACTTCCGGTGCTATGGTGCCCTTATCTGACTTTATGGATCTGAAACCTTCATTCATGATCAAAGAGGATTTTAAAGGCCCAACCAACCTTGATCTGACGGCTTTCCTGGTATTTAACAAAATAGTTTGGTTGGGCACATCCTACCAAACAGGGTTTATAAGTTTTAATAAAGCAAATTTGCAAAGCAGCCTCAACGAAACAGACGCCATATCAGCCATTGCACAGTTTTATTTAAACGACCATTTCAGGGTCGGCTATTCATACGATTTCACGCTGAGCAAGCTGGCCAGCTACCAGAGTGGTTCGCATGAGATTTCTTTGAGTTTAACTTTTGGTCGAAGAAAACAGCGGATTGTTAGTCCGCGTTATTTTTAAGTGGATGAAGAGATTAATGATCATCGGTTTATGCACGCTCATACTGGCTAAATACGCCGGGGCACAGGAACAATTATCCATAAAACAACAAGCGGATAATTATTATGTCCGGTATGAATATTTTAAAAGCCTGAACCTCTACCTGAAACTGGTAAAGAAGAAAACCGATATACGGATTCTGGAGCGAATTGCCGATTGTTACCGGAATATTAATCGTTATGAAGATGCAGAAACGTGGTACGCAAAAGCAACGACAGACCTAAAAGCCAGTAAGATCAGTCATTATTATTATGCCGAAGTTTTGCTGCGCGATGAAAAATTTGATTTGGCCAAACAGCAGTTCGGGCTTTATTATGGCGGCGGGGCCGTGGGCCTTTCCCGAAAGCTGGCGCTTTGCGATTCGGCTGCTTTATGGATGAGATCGGCATCTGCCTATAAAATAAAGAATTACACTAAGTTAAACACATCATTTTCAGACTGGGGATTAACTTACTATGGCAAAACGGGTTTGTTTTTTACATCGGACCGGATAGCGGACGAAAACGATTTGGATTACCGGACCGGCAATAACTGGTTTAAATTATACGAGTGCGATACCAGCGGAACCCGGATCGGCGCTTTTGATGTGGTCAACTCGCTGGGCCAAAGCTATAACGACTATTATCATTTCGGCCCGATAGTGTTGAACAAAACGGCCGATACCGCTTACATAACGGTTACCACGGCGAGATCAGCCGCGGCGCTACCCACGGACACAGATTCAACACCTGGAAAAAGCCTTTACAGCCGCCGTTTGCATTTACTGATGGCGCACAAAAAGAAAGACCAATGGGTGGTTGGGGGGGATTTCCCGTATGATAATGTCGAAAAATATTCTGTCGGAGAAGCGGCGCTGTCGAAAGACGGAAAGACCATTTATTTTACTTCGGATATGCCGGGCGGTTTTGGCAAAACAGACCTCTGGTACTGCGAAAAGCGCACAGATGGCAGCTGGGGCATCCCTATAAATTGCGGAAAAAATATTAATACCGCTGAAGAAGATGCCTTCCCGGTAATTGGCGGGGATGGTAATTTATATTATGCCTCCAAAGGTTTGCCGGGGATGGGCGGATATGATATCTATTGCGCCAAAGGCCAAAAAGATCAATGGAGTACCCCTGTAAATCTGAAATATCCAATTAACAGCACCAGTGACGATTTTTATTTGGTAACAAACGACGGCAAAAGCGGGTACCTGTCATCAAACCGCGAAGGCGGGCAGGGCGGTGATGATATTTACAGTTTTATACGGATAGATTCGATCCCCTTAAAGCAAATTGTTAAAGTAAAAACACCGGAACCGGTTGCTGCAAAAACGCAGTCCAAGCCTAACATCGTCATTAACAATATTTATTACGATTTGGACAAGGCGGATATCCGCCCGGATGCTGCTGCCGAACTGGATAAACTGGTGGTACTTTTAAAGCAATACCCGGCCATTAAAATTGAATTATCATCTTACACCGATTCAAGGGCATCAGATCAATATAATATCTCGCTGTCCCAACGGAGGGCCGCTGCGGTGGTTGTTTATTTGGTTGATAGAGGGATTTCGGGCGACCGGCTGGTCATAAAGTATTATGGCAAAACGCATTTGGTAAACGGCTGCACAGACGATGTAAAATGTACTGAAGCTGAGCACCAGTTAAACAGGAGGACGGAGTTTAGGGTGATGGAATGAAGTATTAATCGTCGGACGCTAAAAGCGATTCCAGAATTTCGGGGGTTAGTCCGTTTTTTATTGCTTCGTTGCCAATTTCGTCAAGAAGCCTGGAGTAATCAGCATCTGTTATATCGTTTAAAACTTTCGTCAACATTAAACTAATTGCCCGATTATACTTTTCCTTCTGTTTCTGGTTTAAACTATTATAACTTTTTCCGACGGCGTCATTTACTTCTAATACTATCTGTGCCATATAAAGCGGTTTATCGTATCAAATTTACAAAAACCGAGTTCTTTTTAAAACTTACGAAGTTTCTAAAACTTCGTAAGTTTATCTGCTCACACCGCAAACTTTATCCACCCACTCCCTTCATAACCAAAAATAAATTGTTTGGGGTGGATGATCTCTGCCAGTATCTCGATTGAATCTACTATCCGTGGGCCAGGGCGGTTAAAGTATTGATTGCCATCGGCAATATAAACACGGTTATTTTTTACGGCTTTTAATTCATTAAAACCGGGTAATTGGAGCAATAGATGAATTTCTTTTAAGGTGCGTTCTATCGGGAAGCCGCAGGGCATGATCAGTACGATGTCAGGATCCAGGGATTTAATGTCTTCCCATTTAACGTAAGGCGAATGTTTACCCGCTTCGGCCAATATGGGCGTTCCACCGGCAATGGTTACCAGTTCAGGCGCCCAATTGCCGGAGATCATT
Organism: Mucilaginibacter gotjawali; assembly: GCF_002355435.1. Classification (NCBI taxonomy): domain Bacteria; kingdom Pseudomonadati; phylum Bacteroidota; class Sphingobacteriia; order Sphingobacteriales; family Sphingobacteriaceae; genus Mucilaginibacter; species Mucilaginibacter gotjawali. The sequence goes on along the minus strand of NZ_AP017313.1, from coordinate 258,130 downwards.
AAGGGCTCCAACCATTCCACGCAGGCAACAGTGGGTTTGTTATCAATGTATTTTAGTTTGTGGCGGATAATATCAACCCGCTCATTCAAATCTTCCAGTAAAACAACACCGGCGTCGGTTACATTTAAAGCATTGGCGATGGTGGTGATATCATTAAAAATATCATTGAGTGAGTTGGGTTGAAGGGAGACAATGCGGACTGGTTTATCCAGGTAATCGTCCAGCGCTTCTTCCACTTCTTTTAACGATACCGCGCAAACTTCACATTGGGCCTGGGTGATGACCACATCGGGCGCCAGTTGTTTTATTTGTTCCCGGTTAACTGTATAAACGGATAAGGCATCGGCCAATATTTCCTTTACCTCAACATCAATATCGTCACTGCTCAAATTATCCGGAAAATTGGCTTCCGAACATACGGGCAGTTGTTTTACCGTTTCAGGGAAATCACATTCGTGAGAGCGGCCAACGAGGTTTGCTTCAAGCCCTAAAGCGCAAACAATTTCGGTTGCTGCGGGCAACAGGGTAACTATTTTTGGATACAGATCATTCACAGCGCAAAGGTAATTAATGTTAAATAACCATTATGTTTTTTATACCCGGAAACAATTTTGAGGAAACCGGATTTCAAATAAAACCTGTTACTTTGGGACGATGATTTTTTTGACGCTATTTTTAGGCCTGTTCGCCAATTTTATCGGATATATACCGCCGGGGAACATTAACCTTACCCTGGTGCAGATCACCATTAACCGCGGCTTTAAACAGGCCATGCGGTTTATCATCGCCTTTTCGAGTGTTGAATTTTTCTTTACCTATTTTATCATGCACGCCGCCAAATGGTTGTCGACTCAGGTAAAGCTGGATACGGTGATTGATTGGGTGATGGTAGTTTTATTTGCCACTTTAGGGACAATCACCTGGATCCATCGGAAAAAGCCAACCAAGGCAAACTATTCGGAGCATGAAAGTATCAGATACGGCATTCTTTTAGGTTTTTTAAACCCGATGCAGGTACCTTTCTGGATGATCACCGGCACCTATTTGATTACGCATGAATGGATACTGGATGGCAAACTGGCGCTGGTGGTATTTAGCGCAGGATCGGCAGCCGGCGCGTTTTTGTGCCTGTACTTATATGCAAAGTTTGCCCAATTTATTCAAAGCAAATTCGCGTTAAGCACGCGGGTAATCAATACAGGGATAGCTATACTGTTTTTTTCCTTCGCGGCTTACCATGTGGTTAAGCAGGTTTACCTGGTGTTTTTTAAGGGGTAGTGCTACCTCTCAAGTATATATTTTACTTTCCGTACTGTATCAAACATGACAACTTGTTTGATTACTTGATTGTTTTTATATAGCAGTTTGAATACCCCGAGGCCAAAAAACGGTCTGCCTGCATTTTTGGATTGCCTGATGATTAGTTTATCATTCCCGGCTGACCAATTAAAGGAAGAAGTTATAGTTGCATCTCCCATTTTTACATACCCCATATAGTTTTTATCGAAAATAATAAAAGGGCAAGCGTTGCGGCTCATCGGAATTGACCGCCCGTCACCTTGCAGAAACAGTTCCTGGCAATTCTCCCATTTACCAATCAAAAAAATGTCTTTATTTACGCTTTGGGGTTTTGGCTGTTTGCAGGACAACAGGCCCAACAAAATCAACGTAAGTACATATTTGGAATTGATCATTACTTAGTGACTGTTTAGTTTTATTTTGGTTTAACATTAAAAAACAGGAGCAGTAAGATCTCTTGCCCCTTAAACCTCAAAGGGTGCCATCGGAGTGGCGAATTTATTATAAATAAATGTTTGCTGTTAAAAATGATTTCGGCTATGAACTATGAACCATCAACTATGAACTTCCCAACAGCCTCTCTACCTCAATCTTATCCTTCGCAATCTGCAACTTCAACGCTTCCAGTGAATCAAATTTCATATCATCCCGCACAAAATTGAGGAATTGCATCTGGATACGGCGGTTATAAATATCCTGGTCGAAATCAAAAATATTCACCTCAATGTTACGGGTTAAGCCATTGATAGTGGGGCGCGAACCGATATAAGCCATGCCATCGTACATTTTACCATCAATTTTTACCCGGGCGGCAAAAATGCCATGAGACGGGATCAGCTTATAAGTCTCTGAAATTACAATATTGGCCGTTGGATAACCAATTTGCCTGCCCAACTGATCGCCGCGTACCACGGTGCCTGTAATATAAAAAGGGTAGCCTAAAAAAGTATTGGCTAACGCTATATCTCCTTCAATTAAAGCTTCCCGCACCCGGGTAGAACTTACTGCCACTTCATTAATATCCTGCTCAGGTATTTCAACCACATCAAAGCCGTAAACCGGCCCCAATTGAAGCAACTCCGCAAGGCCTCCCTGGCGGTCCTTGCCAAAACGATGATCGTACCCGATCACGATCTTTTTTGTACCGATCTTATTCACCAGCACATCGCGGACGTATCCTTCAGCCGTTTGGTTTGAAAAATCTCTTGAAAAAGGGGTGATGATCAGGTGATCAATGCCCAAAGCTTCCAGCAGTTCGGCCTTTTCGGCCATGGTATTGATCAGCTTAAGGCTTTCATCCTCCGGGTGTAAGATCATCCGGGGGTGAGGGAAAAATGTAAGCAATACGGTTTCGCCGCCTGTGCTTTCGGCCAGTTCCTTTATCCCGGCAATAATTTTGCGATGCCCCAAATGTACCCCGTCAAAAGTACCGATAGTAACCACCGCATTGTTTAAAGGAACGAATTCATCAATATGATGATAGATCTTCATGTTATATTCTATTCAAAAGCCGGTAAATTCATTTTCAAATCCCTGATCATTTCAACCAGTTCCATAATTTCAAAAGCATCCTCGATGCGGTATTCGCCGCTCCGGGTACGCCTTAATTTGGACAGATAAGCGCCATTATTCAAGGCTTTCCCAAAATCATTTACCAATGAACGGATATAAGTACCTTTACTGCATACCACCCTGAAATTAACTTCGGGCAAAGCAATGCCGGTGATCTCAAATTCAGTAATGGTAACATTGCGGATCCGGAGCTCCACTTCTTCACCCCGCCTGGCTTTTTCGTAAAGTCGTTCGCCGTCAATTTTTACAGCCGAATGTGCCGGGGGATATTGCTGGATATCGCCGATAAACTGCGCGCAGGCCGCCCTGATTTGTTCTTCGGTAATGGCGCTGATATCGAAATGCGCATCGGCATCGGTTTCCATATCAAAGGATGGTGTGGTTTCACCCAAAACCATCGTCCCGGTATATTCTTTCTCCTGCGACTGGAAAGTATCGATCTGCTTGGTCATTTTCCCGGTGCAGATGATCAACAAGCCCGAAGCCAGCGGATCAAGTGTACCGGCATGACCCACTTTCAGTTTTAAAGGTTTAAAAGAATTCCGCAATTTTCCAACTACGTCGAAGCTGGTCCAGTTATAGGGTTTGTTGATCAGCAGCAAACGCCCTTCTGCAAATTCTTCTATGGTAGTAAATGGGTTGATCACAGATTTGTACTGATTTATATGATTTCACTGATTTTTTTTGATCTCACCGATTTGTTTTGAGGTGATTTCACCGATTGATTGTATGATTATTATTGATTTACAAAAATATACAAAAACGCCGCGAAATTAATCAGCGTAATCGTAATAATCAGTTTAAATCTGTGATAAATATATTGTCGCTAAATTCCGGTATAATTTCCTTTTTCCTGGCGGTGTCAAAAAGCAGTTTAATCGCCCTTTTGCCTTCTTCGCCCAAATCAACCGAGTATTTATTTACATAGAGTTCGATATGCTTATACATTACCTCCTCGCTCATTTCCTGCGCATGGGAGCGGATAAATTCAAGCCCGGATTTCGGATTTTCAAAAGCAAACTCTACGGAGCGCCGCAAAACGCGGTTAATTTTATGCTGGATTTCTGAGGGCAAATTTCTATTAGCAACAATTCCGCCCAGCGGGATAGCACACCCGGTTTGTTTTTCCCAGTAGTCGCCCAAATCGATGATCTTTTTTAAGCCTTTATCCTGGTAGGTAAAACGGTTTTCGTGGATGATGAGGCCGACATCCACCCTACCCTCCAGAACAGCATCTTCAATATCCGAAAAAACCAGTTCCACTTTGTTGGTGGCATTCGGGAAAGCCAGGCCTAAAAGGAAGTTTGCGGTGGTGTACTTGCCGGGAATACCTATTTTGAGATTTGAGATTTGAGATTTGAGATTTGAGATCAATTTTCCGGGATCATCTTTGCAAATCAACATTGGACCTACGCCAAAACCCAACGCGCTGCCCGAATCAAGCAAAACATATTTATCGGCCACATAGGCAAAGGCGTGGTAGCTTAGTTTGGTAATGTCCAGCTCGCCGCGCATGGCTTTTTGGTTCAGCGTTTCCACATCATCATAAAACACCTCGAAATCCAGTCCTTCGGTATCAATTTTATGATGAATCAGCGCATCAAAAATAAAAGTATCATTGGGGCAGGGCGAAAAACCCAGGGTTAGTTTTGTCATGACCGGCATTTCAAATATTGGGGGGTCAATGGTGACTGTGGTTATTTTCGTCCTTTGTTTGCCACGCAGCATTAGATTCAAATATTCTACCGCAAAGGTATTCAGATTTTTTATGGCTAAGCCAATTTTCCAATTGCCCCTGTTACGTTTTTCCACGTAATTTGACACAGCCCTGATTTGTAAGGATTGAATATCAAATTGTTTGCATGCATAAAAAAAAGCTGCACCTTCCATGCTTTCCAGCTGCGGGTTTAAACGCTCTGCGACTTTTCTAATAGAATCCTCATTGCCATGTACTGTGTTTACGGTTATTGCCGTTGCCTGCTTTACGTTCAATGCAGGGAAAAATTCCCCCAGGTCGCCGAGAAAGTAGTCTGGGTTATAAGTCCCCTGCCCAAAACCAAGTTGATCTATTGGCAAAAATTCATTATCGTTTTCAGCACCTAATTCAGCAAATGTATCTTGGGTGATCTCCAACATCTCGCCCAAGGCTATGTTCCTGTCAAAGCTGCCTGCAATGCCTAAATTAATAGCCAAATCGTAATCATTGTTAGTCAAATGTCGGCCTAGCACAAAAGCCGTAGCAACCATGCCTACGCCGGTAATAAGAATATCGGTTTTCATATTTCCGATCTTGGCAATCGCAGGCCTATCCCCTTTTTCAAAATCGTAAACCGTAAATCGTAAATCGTAAATCAAATCCCTTACTTCTTCGCGTGTAGCCGCTACAACCAATATCCGCATCTCGTTATTTTTATGACGCTAAGATAAAACTTAACGCCTGTTTTTGTTTTGTATATTTGCACCATTATTTATTATGATGATATTTATTACGCGCAAGGAACATTTTAACGCTGCACACCGCATGTACCGCGAGGAATGGAGCGAAGAGAAAAATGCAGAAGTGTTTGGCAAATGTGCCAATCCTAACTGGCATGGCCATAATTATAACCTTTTTGTAACCGTTAAAGGTGAGGTTACCCATGCAACGGGCTACCTGATGGACCTTAAGGAGTTAAAAATAATTATCAACGACTATGTAATTGAGAAACTTGATCATAAAAACATTAATAAAGATGTTGATTTTATGACAGGAAAAATGGCTTCGACCGAGTTACTTTGTATCGAAATTTTTAACCAGTTGAAAAAACCTATCGAAGCTTATGAAGGCGTGTTTTTGCATTCGGTAAAGCTGTACGAAACTGAAAATAATTCAGCTGAATACTTTGGCGATTAAACTTGCAACATGATTAACGAAAACTTTATAAAGGACACCGACGACGACGATGTAGAAGGTTACATAAAAATTGACCGTTATAACCCGGAGCTGATCAGCAGCCTTTCCACACATTACCACGAGATTTTAAAAGAGTTAGGTGAAAACCCGGAACGGGAAGGGTTATTAAAAACACCTGAACGGATTGCCAAAGCCATGCTATACCTCACCCAGGGTTATGATCTTGACGCCAAAGCGATAATGGCTTCGGCTGTTTTTAAAGAAGACTATAGCCAGATGGTGATCGTAAAGGATATTGAGGTTTACTCGATGTGCGAGCATCATATGCTGCCGTTTTTTGGCAAAGCGCATGTGGCTTATATCCCTAACGGCCATGTGGTTGGGCTAAGTAAAATACCGCGGATAGTTGATGTTTTTGCACGCCGCCTGCAGGTACAGGAACGGTTGACCAATGACATCCGCGACTGCATCCAGGATGCGTTAGATCCGTTGGGCGTAGGCGTAGTTATTGAATGCCGGCACCTTTGCATGAGCATGCGCGGCGTTCAAAAACAAAACTCGGTTACCACCACCTCGGCCTTTACCGGCGAGTTTTTAAAAGAGAAAACACGTACTGAATTTTTGAACCTCATTTCAGCGAAGCTGGGGTAGTGATTGGAGATTAGAGACCAGAGATTAGGAAAAAACATCTTTAATCGATCTTAAATATTCAATATTAGCCCTGAATAACTATTTTTGGGATGAAAAAATATAAATCAACCGATAAGAAACTAATCTCTAATCTCCAATTAACTAATCACTAATTTGAAAGCATACATTTTTCCCGGACAAGGGGCCCAGTTTGTGGGTATGGGTAAGGACCTTTACGAACAATCAGAACAGGCCCGGGCCCTGTTTGAGCAAGCCAATGAAATACTGGGCTTCCGCATCACCGATATTATGTTTGAGGGCACCATTGAGGACCTTAAGCAAACAAATGTTACCCAGCCGGCCATATTTTTACATTCCGTTATCCTGGCCACTGTATTGGGCGATGCCTTTGAACCAGGCATGGCCGCAGGGCATTCGCTGGGTGAGTTTTCGGCATTAGTGGCCTGCAAAGCGCTGTCATTTGCCGATGGCCTCCGTTTGGTAGCGGCCCGTGCCAATGCTATGCAAAAAGCATGCGAGATACAACCTTCAACCATGGCGGCTATTATAGGTTTGGATGATTTTACCGTTGAAGATATTTGCCACCGCATCAGTGACATTGTAGTGCCTGCCAATTATAACTGCCCCGGGCAACTGGTTATCTCGGGCACCATTGCCGGTGTTGATAAAGCCTGCGAAGAGTTAACAGCTGCAGGCGCAAAAAGGGCGCTGAAACTGAATGTTGGCGGCGCGTTTCATTCACCTTTAATGGAAGCTGCACGGGTTGAGCTGGAGCATGCTATTGTTCATACAGAAATAAATGCACCTATTTGCCCTGTCTACCAAAACATTGATGCCAAACCATACACTGACCCTGCTTTAATAAAGCACAACTTAATAGCGCAACTAACAGGGCCTGTACGTTGGACACAAACAGTTAAACATATGCTGGAAGATGGCGCAATCTCTTTTACTGAAGTTGGGCCGGGCAGCGTTCTGCAGGGCCTTGTAAAAAAAGTTGACCGGCACATACCCACTGAAAGTGCCTTTATTTAAGCAGGAAATAAATATATAAGCCATCCTTTAAAACAGGATGGCTTTATTTTTAGTTACGTTTTAAACTACTAACAAATTGGGGGCAGCCGGAAAAATACGCGTTATGCTGGCATTATTATGTGCCAGTTTATTAATTACGGCAATTCTTGTCCAAAAAACCTACACCCCCGTAAACGATCTCGCCCAAACGGCTAAAAAGCTTGAACATAACCTTCAAAAAAACGAAGGATATGTGAATGAAGTGCTAAATAACCCGCAGTTATTTGAACAGTTAAAAAGTCTTGACAAAAACACTAGCACAGCGCTTAAATACGTTCAGCATTTTACTACCGACAAAAGTATTTGGTTTATTACGACCCGCAAAGGCGCCTTAAACTTTTGGAGCGGGGTAAAAATAATCCCCGATTTTCCGGAAACCATAAAGAATGGTTATTCTTTCAGAAACGAATCAAACGGCTATTACGAGGTGATCAAAAAAAGCGAAGGCGATTTTTCGGCTATCTTTTTTATCCCGGTAAAATTTGGTTATGCTTTTCAAAATCAATATTTAAAAAACACTTTCTCACCCAATCTCCTAAAGGACAACAATATCGATATAGCTGACTTTACAGACAAGAATGTTTTTGAAATTTACACGACAAATCATTCCTACCTTTTTTCAGTAAAACTAAAGCCCGGGGAATTAAATACTACATTATTATATTACCAACTGGCTTTATGGCTATTAACCCTGATCAGCCTTTGTTTGTTAGTCCACAACATTTGCAGCTTCATTGCCGGTAAAGGCTTTGTTCTCCTTTCAATACTATTTTTAGGCAGCTTTATCATTTTAATAAGGTTTGTTAACCTTCATTACGGCTGGCCGGATTTTTCATACCAACTTAAAATATTCAGTCCGCAGCTGTATGGTTCAAGTGCGGTTTACCCCTCATTGGGCGATTTGTGCATTAACATTTTATTTGTGTGCTGGTTGGTGGTTTTTGTATATGAACAGCGAAAAAAACTTATCAAGAAAGTAATTGGTCCGCCCTGGTCCTACTTTATATATGTTACATTAATTGCCGCGCTTATTGGCGTGTCAACTTCTCTTGTAAATCTTTTTTACGGCGTTGTCATTAACTCGAAGATCAGTTTTGATGTAACCAATGTGCTCAATCTTTCGTTTTTCAGCTTTCTTGGCATATTAATGTTATGCTTTAGTTACATGATCTTTTACCTGTTGGTGGAGGTTTTTCTTGCGGTTTCATGTAAACTATCCATAGCTAAAAACTATAAAACGCTGATCTTCGCTGCAAGCATCGTTTTGGCCACCGCCTTATCCACTTATTACCAGGATTTTTCTCTTTTTTATATTCTGTGGGGCATTTTGGTAGCCATAAGGGCTTATGCATACCGCTCAAAAAGAGGCGAGCTTGATTCAGCCTCTCTTGCCCTCATCGTGTTGGTGTGCGCATTAATTTCATCCATTAAACTAAACTATTTTGAATCTGTTAAAGAAATACAAACCCGAAAAACATTTGTACAAAAACTTGAATTACCTGATGACGCGCAGGCTGACTTTAACTTTAACAGATTAGAGAAGAAAATTATTGCCGATTCTTCTATCGTTCAATACTTTAAGGATAGCGGCCATGACAACAATTTTATAAGGATCCGGCTGGAGAAACTTTATTTTAGCGGTTACCTGTCGAAATATGAGTTTAAAATATTTGCATTTGATAAAAAAGACGAGCCGCTTTCGAACGACAAAAATTTTGACCTGGGTGTTTTTAAAGATATGGTGCTTTATAGTTCCTATAAGGTATCTGACTATTTTTACCGGGAAAACGAATCGTTCGGCTTCCTCAGTTATTTTGCTATCCTGCCGTTGATGCAAAACGGCGAACGATCAGGAACGTTGGTAATCGAACTTAAATCAAAACCAATACAGATTGCGCCATCGTTTCCGGGATTACTGGTTGATGGCGAACCTGATAATAATGACGATTTTAAAAGTTATTCGTACGCTTTTTACAGCGATAATAAATTATTTAACCAAAGCGGTAATTTTGTTTATGACCTTTCCAATACCCAGTTTGAAGGGGCAACAGGCAAATATGTTTTCAAAAACACAAAATACAATGGTGACGAGTGGTTTATGCACTTTACCACTTACAGCCACTTAATTTACAAACCTACTAAAAGAACGCTTATCGTAGTAAGTAAGGAAAACAAGCCGCTAATTTTTAGCATAGCTTCTTTAACCTTCTTTTTTGTGGTGTTCCTGATTTTTAGTGTTTTGATAATTTCAGTGCGCTGGCTTTGGAAGAGGTTGAGGATATTAAGCATCAAAAACAATCGTTTCAGCTGGAATTTCAGATTAAACCTTGGCCTGGTGTTGTACAAAACCAGGATACAGTTTTCAATGGTTTTTGCGGTTGTTGCTACTTTGGTAATGGTTGGCGTTATTACGTACCTCTCCATAAGTACGGAGTACCAAACACAGCAAAATAAAACGATAAGAGAAAAAATACATAAAATAGCCACAGCTTTTGAAAATAGCCAGTATTCAAAATACCTTAAAAACGTAAATGAGGCTACCCAGGTTGATTTTGACAATTTTGCCAACGCTTACTCCGCCGATCTTACTTTATTTGACCTGGATGGCGTAGCGCTGGTTACTACGCAGCCCAAAATATTCGAATACGGCTTACAGGCCAGGCGAATGAACACGCGGGCTTTTATCAATCTCAGGAACCTGCAAAAATCAGAATATACGAATGAAGAAAAAATTGGTTTATTAAATTATACCGCCGCATTTATGCCGGTACGTAATTCAACCAACGAAACGATAGCCTATTTACAGCTCCCCTATTTTTCGAACGAATCGGATTATAAAGAACATATTGGTTCGTTGCTGAATGTTATGATAAATGTTTATGCAATAGTGTTTATGGCCATTGGCTTATTTGCCGTTTTTATTGCCCGGCAAATAACTTCGCCATTAAGCTTTATTCAGTATAGTTTAAGTAAAACTATTTATGGCCAAAAAAACGAGCCGATAAAGTGGGACAGGAACGATGAAATAGGCGCCCTGGTTAAAGAATACAACAAAATGATAGCCGCGCTTGAAAACAGTGCACACAAGCTGGCACAATCAGAAAGGGAAAGCGCCTGGCGTGAAATGGCCAAACAGGTGGCTCACGAAATTAAGAACCCGTTAACACCATTAAAGCTTGGCCTGCAGCTGCTTGATAAATCATGGAAGGACAAAGATCCAAAGTTCGATCAGAAGTTTGAAAGGTTCAGCAAATCGTTTGTTGAACAAATCGAAAGCCTTTCCTCTATTGCATCTGAATTTTCGGCGTTTGCAAAAATGCCCGAAACCAGACTTGAACGTTTAAATATTTTTGAGATATTGGCCCAGGCGGTTACCATTTTTAAGGAAATGGACAATATTAAAATCATAAACCAGGCATCTGATAAGCCATTTTTTATACTCGCAGACCGTGATCAGTTACTGCGTTGTTTCAATAATTTACTTAAAAACGCTATCGAAGCCACTCCTTCAAATAAATTGGGGCTGATTGAAATCAATTATATGGTTACCAATAAAAATGTGCTGCTGACTATAAAAGACAATGGCGACGGCATACCGGATGGATTGCGCGAAAAAATATTTGAACCCAATTTTACTACAAAAAGTTCGGGCACCGGGCTTGGGCTTGCCTTTGTAAAAAACTCCATTGAAAATGCAGGCGGCAAAGTATGGTTTGAGACGGCTACAGGCGAGGGGACCACTTTTTATATCAGTTTACCTTCGGCATAATTAGTTGATCAGGTTGATTAAGTTGGACTGAGTTGATTAAGTGAATAGTTACAGCTATAACCTGATCAACGACTCACTTAATCAACCCAATCAACCTCCCTTTACTTCAGCATAAAGCTTGTTTTACCCATGGTATAACCGTCAGCATAAAGCAAAACGGTATAGGTTCCTTTTTGAAAGGCGGCCGGGTTTACCCAGTCAATGGTATAAACGCTGCCATCATCTTTAAAATCGATGGATGTTTTATAGGTAAATTGCAGGTCCTGTCCATCAGCATTAAAATTTCCGGAATCGGTTTCAGTGATCAGGTTACCTGTAGGATCAATAATGCGGATAAAAATATCATGCATCCCTTTTTCGGCAAGTGAGTTACTTGCAACCGTGAAATTGATCTTGATCTTTTTTGCAGGCGATGCTCTTTTCACATCAACTTCTTTACCGCTTCCTTTAATTTTATAAGCAACAACGTCGGCTGTAGCTAATTTAATAGCCGAGCCAACTTTTACTTTTGCGCCAAGGTCTTCATTTTGCTTACTTAGTGTACTATCTTTTTTTGCGGCGACAGCCAGGTTTGTTTTTAATGTATCCCGTTCACTTGCTAAAGTTGTATTCTGTTTCTTTAATTCTTCAATCTGTGCGGTATAATTAGTTACAAAATACCTCAGTTGCTTAATGTCTTCCTGTGCTTTATTAAGCTCGGCCTGTGTTAATTTACCCTTGGCAAGTTCCTGGCGTAAAACTTTAATTTTCGACTGCAATGAGTCATTTTTCGCCTGCATCTCGGTTGATAGCTTGGCTTTGCCGGAATTTACCTGTTCAATCTGCGCTTCCAGGCTATCCAGTTCGGTTTGCAGCCGGGTGCGCTCGGTGTCCTGGTAAACTATTCTGGTATCAGACTTATTTTTTTGTAGATACAAGTACACATCCGTAGCAAGCAAAGCCAATACCACCACGATGAGGAAGTAAATGACATTTGAATTTTTTTTAGGTGTTTGACCTGTTTGGTTTTCCATAGCAATTAGTTTTTAGTTTGGATTTTTTTAGATGCGGACTTTATTAATAATTGATAAATCATTTAAAATTAACTTTGGACGGCCTTCAAAAAGGTCAAATTAATTTAATTTACACAAATCAATGAAACAATATCGTAATAATTGGCTTAACACAAATAATCATTCCAGGTTTATAATAATTTAAAACAATTCAATATAAGCCGGTTACTTGTGCGCTTAAAAATAAGCACAATATGATTAAAACACAAAAAGACACTAATTATTATGTCTAATACTAAATCAGCTTTAATCTGAGTTCATATCTTTGCAACTTTTAAATAATTTGATTAATGTACATCTGCCAGCGGTTAATTTTCCTTTTTTTTGCAATCACTACATTACAGGTATATGCCCAACAGGGTAATGCAACTGCAAAGGCGGATAGCATCCTCATAAAACCAGCCGCCCTGCCCGTTAAGGTAAAACCGGCCCCTAAACGTGAGTTCAGGAGCGCATGGATAGCAACAGTGGAAAACATCGACTGGCCCAGCCACCCTGGTTTGCCGGTTGATCAGCAAAAAAAGGAATTAACGGACTTGCTTGACTTTTTGCAGGAGGCCGGTATGAACGCAGTAATGCTGCAAATAAGGCCCGCTGCCGATGCCTTTTATGCAAAAAGCCGTGAACCCTGGTCGAAATGGCTTACCGGAAAACAGGGCCAGGCACCCAGCCCGGCATATGACCCCCTGCAATTTGCCATAACGGAAGCCCATAAACGTGGTATGGAGCTGCACGCCTGGTTTAACCCCTACCGGGCCACTAACGACAGCAAATTTGCGGCAATAAGCCCCCAGCACATGACCAGGATAAAACCAGAGTGGTTTTTTGTTTACGGGGGGAAAAAACAATTTGACCCCGGCATACCGGAAGTACGCGCCTATATTGTAAAGGTTTTTTTGGATGTAGTGGACAACTACGATATAGACGGGGTGCATATGGACGATTATTTTTATCCATATAGAATTGAAGGACAACACATTAACGATGCCGCAACATTTAAAGCATATGGTGGCCATTTTGATAACATTAATGACTGGCGAAGGCATAATGTTGACACCCTGATACAAATGCTGAACGACAGCATCCATAAACATAACCCGCGGATTAAATTTGGCATCAGCCCGTTTGGCGTTTGGCTTAATAAATTTCAGAGCCCTGAAGGTTCTGATACCCACGGTTTGCCATCGTACCTGGAATTGTACGCTGATTCAAGAAAATGGATAAAAGAAGGCTGGGTTGATTACATTAACCCGCAAATATATTTCCCGATTGGGGACAGATCGGTCCCCTTTGAAAAACTGCTCGACTGGTGGAGTAACAATACCTATAACAGGCATTTGTATATTGGCATGGCTGCCTATCGTTTAGGGGAACACCGCACCGGCAAATTTAAAAACGATCCTTCGGCTATACCTGAAGAGATCAAATACCAGCGCAATAACCCCCGCGTACAGGGAAGCGTTTATTTTAGCGCAAAATCGCTTGAAAACAACCCGCTTGGCATCACCGATTCACTAAAAGAAAATTATTATAAATACCTGGCCCTTCCGCCCGAAATGCTTTGGCTCGACTCGATCCCGCCAAATCCACCGGTTAATTTTACGGCCACGGTCACCCTAAAAAACACGGTTGAATTGCATTGGGGCACCCCTTTGCCTGCGAAAGATAACGAACCCATTTATGGTTATGTTATTTACCGGTTTGATGGCAATGAACAGGTAAATATTGAAGACCCCAAAAATATCCTGGATATTGAATATAACAGCAATACTACTTATACCGATGACACTGCCGAAAAGGGCAAAACCTATTTGTACATAGTAACGGCGATTGACCGGCTAAAAAATGAAAGCGAACCTTCGCCAACTATTGCTGCGACGATAAAGTAGGTAATGTGGTCAAAAATGGTTGGTGATAATTTGCAGAAAAAGTATTAAATAGGCCTTGTAGATCAGAAGAGGAAACAGGCGCTGCCGGAGGGCAACTTGTCAGCAATATGATTTACAGGAATAAAGCCAGAGCCGCTCCGAAGCATCGGACCGGCTTTTTTTATTGGCTGGTTCCTCCAATGGCTAAGAAAACTCATTTACCGTTATTCTTAAAATGCAGATACCATTTGATGAAGTTTCGTTTGGCTTTTGGCCGCAGGCCGCGATGAACGTCGAGCTTTTCTTTCAGATGTCCGAAGAATGATTCAAGGCGATTGGTAGTATAAGGAATTTGCGGATCATCCAGGTAGTGAAACATATTGGGTATCGCTTTAATAATCAGGCTTGCCGTTTGACGCAGCATCTTATGCCTGTACCAATATCTGCCGGTATCCGGGTTAAATGCTTTCTCATTAACATAGAACTTACTTCTTTCATACCAGTGGTAAATATCTGCCAGCCATTGATTGCTTTGTTCATAGGTCCTTAAATAAGTGATTTGTTTGGATAAGTATAACAGTTGCTGTGCAACCGGAGCCTTAGGATTCTTTGTAAGCCAGGTTTGGCTTTGGCGTTTAATGTGTACCAGGCATCGCTGGATCAATACATTTGGATAGACTTTACGGATAGCTTTTAATAGTGCTTTGTGCCCGTCGCAGGTGATACTAGCTATATTAACACCAAGCTTCTTTAGATTCTCCAGATCCTCCTGCATTTGTTCATAGCGCTCCTGATCAGTCATCCGGTAAAGCTGGGTATAACGGATATCATGATCGTAGTAAAGCACAAGACAAAGATCGTTTGGAAAGTAAGTTGCATCAATCAGCAGGTGTGCCTTTACCTTGCTTTTAATCCGTACTTCAGGTGCCTGCTCCAGGTAATAATGGAACAAGCGCTGTATGCTGCTTTGCGATAATCCACTGTCACGAACCAGGTATTTATAAACCTGCCGCTCGCTGACCCACTTCTCAAACCAAATAAATTGATTGCTGTAAGCGACCCCGGAGTTCGATCGGGTAAACATCATGCCGCAGGATTTGCACTTAAACCGCTGCCTGTCATTGCGTTTACCCCAGCCAATAACTGTCAGGCTACCGCAGGCCCAACACGCGTTTTTTTAACACTTTTCATAAACGAAAAAAGTCAATTGAAACCATTTTCAATTAACTCAATGTATTTATTTGATAGCCTGTTAGTTACAATGATTTTACCAACCATTTTTGACCACATTATCATAAAGTAAGTAGTGAGAATCAAGAAAGAAGGATAATCTCTTGCAGCCGGTAAAAAATGTAATGTATTACTGGTTCATTGCATCTGCCAGGCCCCTAATATAATTTTCGTCAATTTTATCGTTATGGGCGGTCATATAATCGGTTAATTTGCTTCCTTCAGCAGCAAATGCAGCCTTAATATCTTTTTTCCTGGTATTTAAAACTGCTAAAGTATTAGTGGACAGGTTATAAATAAAATAGGCATATTCGTCAGTATATTCATCATAGGTATTCCCTGAGCTCACAATGCCGTCGGTTTTAAAATTGGAAGGCACAAATTTGGTAATAAACAACTTGTATATTTTATATTTACTCCCGGCGCTGATCACCTGCAGATAAAGGTCTTTGCTGACCTGGCTAACCAATTCAAAAGTCATCAGCTGTCCCTTTGGGCTGAACAATGAAAACGATTTAATTGTTGCTTTATCTGCCATCATTACCGAAGCATTGGTTACGGCCAGGTAAAGGTCACCAGCCATTTTATCATAATTAAAAGTTACCTCTTTCATTTGCACCAGGCTGCCATCTTTTTTTATTACGAAACCAGGCACCCACTGGTTAAACAAAAACCGGCTGCCAACAGTCTCCCTTATCTCGGTAAAAACCATTGCTCCAATACCATTAAGGTGGCCTTCCATGTATTGCGAACTGTTTGTTTTAAACGCCTCCTGCAAAATGTCAAGATCTTTGTTTTTTAGTTTCTCGCCGCCGGAAATACTCACCGGGTTTTGTCGCAATACAATTTCCAGGTGGTTTTTACCGCCAACCTGCAGCGAATCATCCTGATAACCATTACAATTGATATTTAGCTGCGAAGTTGGTTCAACTTTCAGGCTAAAATTGCCGAGCGAGTCGGTAAAGGTGGCGTTCCTTTGCTGTTGGTCAAGTATAAAGGCGTGAACAACAGGAATTCCATGCTGATCTCTCACACTACCGGCGAGCGATATGGTTTGCGCCAGCAGAAAAACCGGGGCCGCAAATAAAAGTAAGGTTGAGATTATTTTTTTCATGTTTTAAGGTTGCCCCTAAAATAGCAAAAAAACAGATAGCCCAGGCAGGCTTAAGGTTAATTAATTCAGGACAACCAATTTTTTGCTGATCAGCTTTTGAAGGTAGATATTGATCTCCATATCGCCCATGCCAAATATTTTTTCTTTTTCCCAAAAAACGCTCAGGATCTCGGGCCAGGTTTTGTACCCGTAATTATAAATATCCAATAATTTCTGTTCAATGTAGTTGAGGCCTTTGTCATTAACCACCAGCCTTTTAAGCTGGGCGGATAGGGCAGGTTTTAACAGGTGAAGGCTGCCCCAGAAAGTGGTATTATTTAAAAAGCGCTGGAGTTTTTCTGCATCCCGCATGGTGTAAGCCGCCCAGGCTTCCGCCGCAAGCACAAAATCAATTTCGCTCAACTGCATTCTTATGGTATCGTACAAATAAACCAGTTCTTCGCCGTTTAGCTCCCCCATGCCGCGAAAGTTATCCTTGCCCGGGTAATCATTCGGGCAGATCAAATAAGTAGCCGGGGCGGAAAGATCTGTTTTTTGTTTCAGGTAGGTCATTATCCCTAACAAATTTGCCTGGCAATGCAGGTCAAACTCAAACCACAGGTTGATCTCGTCATAGGAATCATCCAGTTTGGCCAGCTGGTCCAGCACATTTTGCTGGTAATTTTCAGGTGTGTCATTAAAGGTCTCACAAATCCACTCCGAACGTTTTTTCCAAAAACTTGCCGATGTAATATTTTCTTCCAGCGGCCCTTCTGATAATACTTCGCGCCAAACCAATACATCGCCTTCAAGGCCGGTTTCTTCGAACCCCAGCGCAGTTGAATCGCCGTTAAGGATATGGAGGATGCTCATAAAGGGAAATATCAGGTATTATTATCAAAGATAAGAAAGGTTGATTTGTATTGTTTGATTTATAATGTCACAATTTCATGTTAATTTAGTGAATTGAAAAAGCTTTGACCTTTCGCTTTTTGCTTTCACCTTTATAAATATGGCAGATAACCTGAACCCAAATATCTTTTTATCCTATTGCTGGGCGAATGTATCCATCGCTGACGAAATTGATAATGATTTTAAAAGGATTGGCATACAGTTTAAACGTGATGTACGTGATTTGACTTACCGCAACAGTATAAAGGAATTTATGCAACAAGTGGGAAAAAGCGATTTTGTGCTGATGATTATTAGCGACGAATATTTGCGAAGTGAGAATTGCATGTATGAGGTTATGGAGCTATTAAATACGCATGAATTTGAAAAACGCATTCTGCCTATTATAATTGATAATGCTACCCGCATTTTTAAGCCTATTAATCAAGCTACCTATTATGAATACTGGACTGATAAAAAAAAAGATGCTGAAAAATTTAATCGCAAGCATGGCAACGAAGTTTCAATTGAGTATTTTAAGAAATGCAGAAACATAGAGGATAATCTTCCAAAGTTTTTTCAAATTATTACTGACTTTAACGCTTCGTCTTTTAAAAGACTAAAAGATGGGAACTATCGTGATTTGTTAAATATTATAGGGTTTAGTGAGGAACTTTTGTTAGAAAAGACCATCCAAATTGGGAATATAGAAGACGCAGAAGAGCGGGAATTAGCCCTGGATGTTTTTCTTAAAAATAACCCCAACAATAAATATGGATTATTTCAAAAAGCTTATCTAGCAATACCCGATAAACATTACAAAAAAGCTAAAAAATACTTTGAGGATGCAATCAAAGTGGATTCAAAATTTGCAACTGGGTACTACAATTTAGGAATACTTTTAGAAAGTTATTTTGGGGATTACAAAGGTGCTAAGATTAATTATGAGAAAGCAATAGAAAATGACCAAATGTTTACATTAGCACACAATAATTTAGCATTAAATCTACAAGAGCATTTTTCTGATTTTGAAGGCGCAAAATTTCATTTTAACGCAGCGATCAAAATAGATCCTTCAGACAAGAATTTACATTACAACTTAGCGAATCTTTTGACAAAGCATTTTTCTGATTTCAAAAGCGCAATATTTCACTACGAAGAGGGGATCAAAATTGATCCAAAGTTCGCCTTCGCTCACAATAATTTGGGATTACTTCGTACTAATTATTTTTCAGATTTTGATCAAGCAAAGATTGACTATGAAAATGCCATAAAAATTGATGTGAATTTTGAAGCTGCTCATTTCAATTTGGCAAAGCTCCTTACAGATCATTTATTAGATTTTAAAAAGGCTAAATTTCATTACAATGAAGTGATTAGGATAGATCCTAAACACCCGAATGCTTACAATAATTTAGCAGTACTTCTTGAAAAGCATTTCTTAGATTTTGAAGGTGCAAAGCATAACTATCAAAAAGCTCTAAAAATTGACCCCAAAAATGAGTTTGCTAATTTCAACCTAGCTGTCCTGCTTGCTTCACGTTTTTCAGATTTCGAGAATGCCAAATTTCATTATAATGAAGTTCTTAAAATTAATCCAAATGACAATCAAACACATATTAGATTAGCTATATTGTTGGGAGATCACTTCAATGACTTTCAAGGAGCAGAATTTCATTTTCAGGAATCCTTAAAAATTAAAAAGCTGCCATAAATCTATTACGTGCTAACACTCTTATAAACACATTCAAACTATCAACCATATTTGTTCCTCTTCGGGCTCTTGCAATGCACCGACCTCTATCCAATAAATCCAACATAAGTATTACAGACAACGAACAAAATGTCACCATAACAAAAAAATCCCGGCGAAGCCAGGATTTTTTTGTTATGCTAATCAGCAATTTTATTTATTTGCCTGACTTGCCGGGGGTACCGGTTGTATTGGTATACTTAGTGTCAAGCGTAATGTAATCTGTTAAAATCTGCCCTGCTTCTTTCTTTAAAAAGTCAAGGTCTTCATTCCTTGGTTTTGGCTGTCCCTGTTTTAATTCCGGCAGGCCCATAGCAACACGGCGCTGGTTATCGTCGGCAAATGATTTCTTTTCATCTGCATCCCTTTGTTTTTTAAGCTGATCTTCATTCAGGATAATACTTTTTTCACTATCATGCTTCTTAAAGTTAGCGATGTCCTCCATCAGGAAATTATAACTGGCGCTTTTTTGCATGCGTTGTTCGTGCAATGCTTTTAACTGCGGCAATACAGTTGAAAAATCGCCTGTTTTGGTATAATCTGATTTTTCGATAATGTCAAAAGGCATTGCCGAAGGCTCAGTATCTTCGCCATATTTATCCATAGGAATAACCGAAGGGAACTGGATATCGGGCACAACGCCTTTATGCTGGGTGGAGTTGCCGGTAATACGGTAAAACTTGGCGATGGTTAAATTCAACTGGCCAAAAACACTCTGGCTGCCTGTTGATACGGGCTTGCCATTTTTACCCATTAAGGAGGCAATCCTGTCGCGCAATGAGCTTTGTATCACTTTATCAAGGTCGATAGCATTTTGAACCGATCCTTTGCCATAAGTTTGGGTACCTACTATAATACCGCGACCGTAATCCTGGATAGCGCCCGAGAAGATCTCGGTAGCTGAAGCGCTAAACCTGTCAACCAGTACCGCCAGCGGGCCCGAATAAGCAATTGAGGGGTCTTCATCCTTATCCTGCTCTACCTGGTCGTTCGCGCTCCTTACCTGTACCACAGGGCCGGTTTTAATAAATAAGCCTGTTAGCTCGATAGCTTCCATTAATGAACCACCGCCATTTTCGCGCATATCCATTACAATACCGTCAACACCTTGCTGCTTTAAGGAGTCAATAAGCAATTTAACATCGTGGGTGGTGCTTTTATAGTTAGGGTTGCCTGATTTATAATCGTTAAAGTCGATATAAAAAGCGGGAACTGATATAACCCCAATTTTTATGGTCTTCCCGTTATAATCGTAGGTCTTAATCTCTTTTTTAGCCGACTCATCTTTCAGGATGATCTTTTCGCGTACCATTTCAACAACTTTTGGTTTGGATGAAACGCTGCTGCTTTTCGGCAAAATTTCCAGCCTTACAACAGTACCTTTTGTACCGCGGATGAGCGCGATGGCATTTTCAATCCTCCAGCCGATCACATTCTGAAATTCACCTTCTTTACCCTGTCCAACACCAACAATGCGGTCATCAACGCCCAATTGTTTGCTTTTATCGGCCGGGCCGCCCGGAACTATGGATTTGATGACGATATAATCATTGTCGATATTTAAACCTGCGCCGATACCCTCCAGCTGGCGCGACATATCGATATTAAAATTTGCCGCGTTTGAAGGCGTAAAATAATTGGTATGCGGATCGATGGCATTGGTAAAGGCATCCATAAACACCTGGAAAACATCCTGGTTGTTCAGTTTATTGGTTTGCGCCAACAGGTTTTGATAACGCTTTTTTAAAGTCTCTTTATCTTTTGCCAGGTCGGGATTAGCCAATTTCAGGTTGAGCAGGTCGTATTTAACCCGTAAACTCCAGATGTTGTCCATTTCGCTTTGCGAAGCTACCCATGGCAGGCTATCGCGGTCAAAAACAAATTTTTCGTTTTTGTCAAAATCAAAGGTCTTATCCAGCTGGGCGATGGAATAGTTAATGTGCTCGATATACCTTTTCTGGTAAACATTAAAAATATAAAATACATCATTCAGGTTGCCGGTTTTTACATCGTCATCCAAAACAGTTTTGTATTTGCTGAAATCAGCAATGTCCGAAGCCAGTAAATAGTTGTGGCTTTCGTCGAGCATTTTGATATACCTGTTAAAGATCACCTCAGACAATGAATCGTTAAGGGGAACTTTTTTATAGTTATAATTGGTGATCAGTTCAGATACGGTGCGACAAACAATGCTCTGCTGTTCGTCGGGCTGCAGATCATTTGAACCGGCAACTTTTATAGGCTTTGACGGAGCTGCATGGCAGGCGAGTGCTGCACCAACCACCAGCAATAAATAAAATTTCTTGAACATATCTTTTACGCTTTTTAAATCGGGGACTAAATAAAACATCAATTCTCGTGCCTGCTGATAAATAATTTCGCTAAAGTAAACAAAAAAGAGACGGCCTGAATTGCTGTCTCTTTTTTATGAATAACAATTATACAATAATGTTTCAATTGTTTCACAAAACATTTTGCTTTTTACTATATTGTTACAAAACAAGCAGGTTTAGAACTGATTTACAGGCCACTTTATTATTCGGCTTTGGTTTTATTCTGTGCCCCGTCGGCATAAATTAACACGGGCCGCTGTTTGGGCTGCTTGTTTTGGTTCAAATACTGGGTTGCCAGTTCGATGGTTTCGTAGTATTGGTTTAGCCCTTTTGCATAGGCCAGGTCATGCGCCTCGGCAAGGTCCTGCCGTGCCAGCAGCACATCACCCATAGTGGCTTTTATGCTGGCCAGTTCAACCAGGTTTTCGATGGTATGTTTATCGTCGTTTTGCTGGCGGGATATATTATTGCTTTGCAATAAAAACCATTTAGCTTCTGACAGCCTGTTTTGTTTAACATATAAACGCGCCAGTTCGCTGAAGTTATAGCTGGCATCATTGTAGATCCGGAAGCGCATATTGTGCTGGGCCAATTGCATCACCACATTTTCAGACGCTTCCAGGCTATATTGTGAACGATCGATCAATACCGGGGAAATTTTTGGATGAGGGGCTTTCTCAGCCTTGAACCTGGCAATATACCGGCCGCCTGAAAGATCTTCGTACGGCGTACGGGTGGCCCTTTTCTTTAAAAGCTGGTCGACGCGGTACCACTGGGCCGAGGCCGAAGTACATGTGGCGGCAAAAAAAATGACCAGTAAAAGTTTCATTTAAATCCTCAGGGCTTTAATCAGCTTGCAAAGTTAAATATAATATGCTGAAAATTGCAATTGCTAACTGAACGCTGCACACTTGCAAATATTGCATACAAAACCTGAAGATCCCACTTCGGTTTTTTATGCCGATGATCACATTTCAACCTGTTCAAACGCATTTTTTATCAGTATTTATCCGGGTATATTCGTTTGTAAATTCATTCCATTTTAATCCGGTGCTGGTTTAGGAATGATTTCTACCAGTATGTACATTTTAAATCTAAAGCCATGAATCACTTTATCGAAGCCGAAGTATCCGCCTTCAAAGCAGTTTTTGTTAACGGATCATATAATTTAAAGGAATGTATCCGGGTTTTTGTGCCCGTATTTTTAGTAATTGTTGCGCTTTACTTGACGCTTAGATCCTAAAACACAGCCCATCTGGCGGGGTTTCCAGATGGCCGCGGCACGTTATATTGATATATAACTATTTATATTTACAGCAAAACAAAAAGGCAATTACTGGTAGGGCGTACCGGACTATTGTTATAATGTGTATCTTTCTTCATGAGATTATTATTGTTCCCGCTTTATGCTGTAATGATGTGGGTAATGGCTGACCACTCAAAAATTATCTTCATTCAGCCGCTTGGAAATGTAAATAAAGAAGAGATCAGCCTGGTGAAGTCGTCGGTGGAACGTTTTTATCATTATAAATGCGTTATTAAACCGGCTGTAAGCTTAAGCGACGACATCCTTGCCGGCAGTAAAACCCGTTACGAGGCCAACCGGATATTGGCTAAATACAGATCAGGTGAAATCACCCTGATTTTAACTCAAAATGATATCGCTATTAAAAATCCGGAACGGCATACTAATGAATGGGGCGTGTTTGGCCTGGGCGCTATGCCGGGAACGACCTGTGTTATTTCAACCTTCAGGTTAAAACGCTATGCAACTAAACAACTTTTTCATCTTAGGCTGATCAAAGTTTGTTTACATGAGATCGGCCACAACCTTGGCCTTGAACATTGCACCAGCGGCGACAAAAGATGTTTAATGAACGATGCAAAGGGAACCATTAAAGAGGTGGATGGGGAAGAGCTGTTTTTATGTGCCAAATGTAAAAAGCAGTTATGTAATGATGGGGTTTGTTTGTGATGGATGAATAGTTCGATCCATTTTCTTATCCGGCAAAGTGCGCACAATGGTGCATGCAGGAATCAGCAAATTAAGGATAACCATAGCGATGGGTTTTAAACCCATTGCTATGGTTATCCTTGCCTACTCCCCCTTCGGCTCCCAAAGTTCAATAATGTTTCCTTCCGGATCGAGTACGTGAATGAACTTACCATAGTCATAATCAGCAATTTCATCCACAATGGTTACGTTTTCCTTTTTTAGTTCTTCCACCAGCGCGACGAGGTCTTCAACCCGGTAATTAATCATAAATGGCTTCACCGAGGGATCGAAATATTTGGTATCCTTTGCGAAAGTGCACCAGGAAGTTGACCCTGTTTTGGACGGATCATCATTATGCCGCCACTCAAATGTTGTTCCGTATTGGCCTACCGGCAGGCCAAGGTTTTTTACATACCAATCGTTCATGCTTTTGGGGTCATCGCATTTAAAAAATACCCCGCCTATACCTGTTACTTTTTTCATATTAATTATTTAGCTGGTTTGTTTATTGAATTATGCCGTCGCCGCAAGCGGTTTCGATTTCTTTTTGAGGATAAGCGCAGCTATTAAGGAAACCACCACGCCAACCGGCACAATTTCTGAATAGGTAACCATTATCCTGAAAAGGGCGCTTGTTTTATATTTTGTCATGGTGGCTGTCAGTTCAGCTGTTTCCTTTTTTACAGCTGCTGCGTTTGCGCCGTTTGCCTTCATTTCGGCTATTACCTGTGCGGTATATTTTTCGCCAAAGTCAGGTATAAAATATTTAAAATCTATCATCCAAACCACCACATACACCGTTGATGCGATGAGCGTTACCAACAGGCCAATACCCAACGCCTTACCAAAAGTAACCTGGCCATTATTGTGCGTATCCCGGTAATTTTTTATGGCCACAAAGATGAGTGAAAACGCCAGGATCATGGTGGCATAGCCCAAAAACATCCGCGTATTCATGTTTAAATGAGCGTGCAACCAACCTTCACCAACCAAAGCCCAGGAGATACTGATCATACCGGCTATTAAGCCGCAAACCCAAACTGTCTTTTTCATTTTGCTGATTATTTAAAGTTTAACATCTGCTCAAAATTGAAATTTCATGTTCATTTCTCCGTCATACTTTTGGGTGATTTTGCAAAAAAACGCCACAGTCACCCTTAAGCATGAAGGGATCAGGGGATCAAATTTAATCGCTTTGCTTTTTCAATAGCCTGGGTACGCCGTCCGGCTTCCAGTTTTAAAAACAGGTTTGAGGTATGCGTTTTTATAGTGTTTAATGATACAAATAAGCGTTCGGCAATTTCCTGGTTGCTCAGGCCGGTGGCCATCAGCTGCAATACCTCCAGCTCGCGGCTGCTGATGCGCCGCCTGTTTAATTCGGCCCCATTTAATATAAACCCTGTAACGGCAATCACCGGCTTTTCAATCACAACGGTGTTTACTTTTGGTTTAACCAGTTTTATGGCAAGCCAGATGCCAAGGGCAGTAAAAATCAGCGCAATGGCACCTGCATAAATTTCAAAGGCATGGTTAATGATCACAAAATGCCACTCCAGCCAATTCAGCAACAGCAATAACAGGGCAAGGGCTAAGCCGTAGATTATATTTTGCTTGTTCCGGACGATTGCCGCAATGATCATACAATGAAGTTTTGTTTTTTTACTGCATGCAATTTAAAAGAAATAATTTTTATTTAAGCAGGGCAAATAGCATTTGAAATGCCCTTAGCTGATTAGCGGCTTGCTTTGCCAGGCACACCCGGATGTACCTCCCAAACAGCTAACAAGTAAAAACGTTGTGTTTCATCTGCCAATGCGCACGATTGAAGGGGCGGGGTAAAAAACATGTTGCAGTTTTATAAGCGCTGATCAGTTTTTTAGTTTCGGTAAAGAATATCCAATAATTTAGACAAGTCGTCGTCCAGCAGGTGGAAGGTGTTTGAATAATCTGATAAGGTGTATTTGTCCTTATCGAAGCCCATTGCCCAATCCGGAAAAAACCGCACGCTGACCGGCCCTTCCATTAACGTGACCACCTGCTCATGCCTGGCATCTTTAACAATGTTTTGGTAAAGTCGCTTAATCGCTTCTTCTGCCCCCTCTATTAATTGTATATAGCTGTCTGCCAGGCAAACCAGCATACCAGTTACCCGGTGATTTTTATTCTCCGCCCGCGAAGTGGCTAGTAATTGCTCCAGCTCTGCATCATTTAAAATCCTGGTGGGTATGCTTGAGTAAATAAGGTAGTACAGACTCATGATTAAAAAATAAGTAGCTGAATGTAATGCAATTGTTGTTAATAACAAATGATCTGCCTCACTTTATATACAGGGGCTTTTGCGGAAAAGGGAGCCGGAAAAAGTTCATTAGCCGGCTGCGGCGCGTGGGTTTCATGCTACAAGGCCTGGTCGACAGACCCGATGAAAGAGGGAATTATCAAAGGCCAAATTCATCAAGGCAAAATGTTGCGTTTGCTACACGTACAACGCCCTGCAACAAAGCCATACACCGGGACCCTTAAAATATGGAAAATTGAAGTGAAGGATACGTCTTGTGGCTGGGTAGCTGGGTTACCCGTTTGCTATGCGATGGGCTGCACCCATCGTTGGTATATTACGTCCTTTCAGGACTTACTTTTTTTTACATCAGCCCTGAAAGGGCCTTATACGTCAACGCAGGGCGAAGTCCGGCGGGTTTGTGCGCAACCTAACAGCCCTGAAAGGGAGGCTATAGTGCTGTGCGGGAAAAGTGAAAGGCGCTACCCGGCGCAATCAGTATTTCACCTGCCTTTATGATTTTTGCACGGGTGAATTTTTTATTCCAATAGCTTGAAGTCGGTAAAAGGAAGCGGGTTCATTTTATCATTTGATTTTATAGGGTGCACAAAAGCACGAAAAAGCTTTTACCCGCATTGCAGGTCTGTTTCGTCAAACCGTAATACTTCAATTTAACGCCACATTTTCCACCCATTATAAACCAGTTGTTAATGAATACGGATTGCGTCCGCCGGCAGGGAATGCCAAATGCAAAATTATTTTGATTGCCGGGATTTCGTTATTTTTGTGTAAATTCATCTTGTTATGATTGAAACACCCGAAGAACAGTTGATGCGAAAAGGGACGATGACCAAATCGCCTTTTAAAATGACTTTTGAAGAAGAGAAGGAATGGCAAATTCAAAAACAGAAGGAGGCGAAGGCTTACCTGTTTTCGATAGGGCAACCGCTTGTTTATAAAAAAGACGGGGTAATGATAGCCGAGTATGCTGACGGAAGGATTGTACCTGTTCATTAATGTCGGCGATTCAAATTATTGCCGGGCCGCCGGGTATCGGTAAAAGCACTAAGGGTTTTGAGTATATCGATGAGGACCTTGATATCCTGAACGAAGATGAAATGCGTTTTAAGTATAAGGCGAAAGGTTTTGCCGATTACAATGAATATTCCATTTACAGGGTGCGCGAGATTATAAGGCGGAAACTGATCCGCAATGAAGATATTGCCCTTGAACTGAACCTGGGCTATCCCCACCAGTATGAATATGCTTTGGCAGCCAAAAAGTTCAATAACGAAAACCAGCTGAATGTTATCCTGTTTTTTACCGATAGTTTACAGTTATGTCTTGATAGGGCAAAAATAAGGTATGAAAGTGGCCTGCACCTGGTAACGCCCGAAACCATTACCGAAATGTATAACAATACCCTTCCGCTGCTTAAAACTAATTTCGATGCTATTGATAATTTAATTTAAATTAACGCAACCGAAGAAAATGATTTTTTTACCGTAGCTGAATATAGTAAGGCAACTAAAAAGC
This sequence comes from Mucilaginibacter gotjawali, assembly GCF_002355435.1. Classification (NCBI taxonomy): domain Bacteria; kingdom Pseudomonadati; phylum Bacteroidota; class Sphingobacteriia; order Sphingobacteriales; family Sphingobacteriaceae; genus Mucilaginibacter; species Mucilaginibacter gotjawali. Next base: position 230,845 of record NZ_AP017313.1, on the reverse strand, counting down.
TGGAATTGCGCAGCCAAAATCCGGATTGGTTTAAAAATGATTTGAGGCCTTTTATAGAATTATATTTACGTAAATCGGAATAGTTTGTTGGGTTGAGCGGGACGCTCAAAATATGGTAAGTTCAAGTGAAAGACACTTGAACTGGCGGGGGCAGGTGGGTTATTCCTGTCGTTATGCGATGGGCTGCACCCATCGTTGGTATATTACGTCCTTTCAGGACTTACTTTTTTTTACATCAGCCCTGAAAGGGCCTTATACGTCAACGCCGGGCGAAGTCCGGCGGGTATCGGTACACCCGGCGAGCCCTGAAAGGGCGTTATACTTCTACGCGGGGCGATATAGGCGCGGTTAATATGAGCCGGTGAAACCCTGACATTAAATGCAATATTCAATGTCTTCCCGAGGTTTCCATGACAGAATTTGATGTCCGATTTCTATACTTGGTAGTAGCTAACCCAGTGGGATACCCAACAAATGAATTAAATGCTCTTTTTATAAGGATTTTTCTTTAAAAATCCAAGCAAAATACAGAATTTATTTGCGTACCAGGTGTCCCACGTTTATTCATCTGTATCGGGTGGTTCACGCGTTTCCCGCGCTTTTCCTTCCGCAAACCATCATGTGGGGGCTAAATGCCAGCAGCTCGCGGTTTTGTTCGTTGGTTTTAAGCAGGTTCATCATGGCGGCCTTCTTTTGGGGGTTGGAGCGGCTTTCAAAGTATTTACTGTCGAGCCAGATCATTCCCTCCACGGCAAACAGCTCCAGGCTGGCAAAGCCGGCTTCCTTTACTTCATCCAGCAGCTCATCCGGTTTATGGAAAAAGGCCTCGGGCAAAATGCCGGGCCAGCTGGCCGGCGGGTTGTGGATGCCGGTTTGCAGTTCGCTCTGGCACATGGCGTAAAACTGCGGGTCGTGGATCATTCCGTTTAATAAGCCTGTTAATGTGGATACGGTATGGTTGATGGCAAAGGCCAGCAAAACGCCATTGGGTTTAAGTACGCGGTAAGCTTCGTAAAGAGCCTTCAACCTGTCGGCCTTTTTTTGTAAATGGTATAAAGGGCCGTGCAGGATCAACACATCGGCAGAATTATCCGGAAAGTCCAGCTGCCTCGCTTCGCCCAATGTTGCTTTAAACGGCTTTTTAAGCTTAGCAGCCCGTTTTTGGGCCTGCTGGATATGTTTATGTACCGGGTCGATCAAATAAACCGTATGCCCCAAGCCAGCCAGCCATTCGGCATAAACGCCCGGGCCGCCGCCCACGTCTACAATGACGCCGCCATTTGCCGGTATGCGGCTGGCGATCAGTTCCTGGTTCCGTTCCAACTCCAAAGGGCCGAGGCCATAGGTTAATCGTTTATCTTCGGCAGCGCCGGCATAAAATGCATCTATCCCGCTGCTAATGAGGGTATTTTCGGCCATATAATATAAATAGCTTATTTGTTAAATATTTTGGCACAATTTACTTGTTTTCAATGAATTACCTTAAATTTAATTTCTCAACCAGTAAATCTTAATTTTATGGAACCATTAGTAAACCAGGAGAACGGTAAAACCGCCGGTATCATCAGTTATCTTACTATTGTAGGCTGGCTCATCGCCTATTTCGGATTTCACCAGGGTAATAAAACCGCTTTAGGCAGTTACCAATTACGGCAAACTTTGCTATTACACCTGATTTTTATGATCGTAAGGTATGGACTGGGGTTTGTATTGGGCGCTATGTGGCTGTCAGGAGGCTTCTTTTCATTAGTATCTCTCCTTTGGCTGATAAACGTGGCGTTTTTTGTTCTTTGGATAATAGGGTTCATTGGCGCCATCAACGGCGAAGAAAAGCCAATTCCTTTTATTGGCGCTATGGCACAAACCATGTTTGCCGGGATATGACCGGGGCGGGTAGTTGATCAAACATAGCAAGGAAACTACTTCCATGAACTATGAACCATCAACCATGAACTAACCTACAGCAACAGGGCATCTACATGATGCGCATGCACGATCCCCTCGCATGGCGACCATGAAAACACGGTAAACCTTCCGTCCTGGGATGAAACCAGGGCGATGGCCTCGCGTTGGTTAAACACAAATTGCGCCGCCGAGAGGTGCCTGGTACCCCCATTTTGTGAGGGATGAATAATTACGCCGATGTTGCCTATTACGGGTTCAGTCACCAGCATTTGTTCAACGGAGCCCCCATTTGATGACAGCCCTATTTTAGCGCCGAAGGCAAGCAATTCCATTTCGTCGTTAATGATGGTTGCCCCATCCACCGCAGTAAGGCCCGCTACATTTTCAACGGTACGGTTAACTTCCTCCTGCCAGTGTACCAGGTCGGGGCCGCTAACTTTTTGTTCCATCAATTTTCTGAGCTCATCAAAAGCGGGGGTAACGGGATAGGTGATGGGGTGAATGATCGAGTCGCGCCAGGTATCGTTATCCTTTGGCACTACCAGCAATATGCCACCGTGCCCATGGGCCCGCATAGAAGCAGCCAATTGTACCAGCATATTTACCGAATCGTTCCACCCGGTGGGGGAATTATAATCAATTAGCGATGTTAGCATGGCAGGGCAGTCGGGCAGGCTTTTGCTGTCTTCATCAATGATCTTTATTTCATCTCCTTTTAACACAGCTACGTTGATGAATTTCCCAAAACCTTTGATACGGCGGTGCTTTACAACTAACAAACCGGGTTCAATCACCTCCAGCACAAAACAGCAATCAGGAATGGAACGTGTGGTACCCCAAACATAAAGGTCGCCGTTCTCATCATCCCAGATGCCGAGGTGAATGCCTGACCGTTCAACAGCCGGTGCAAGTTTGGTAAGTAAATAGGGTGTTAATAATATGCGTTCTTCAAAAACAAGCGGCTGACCCGCCAGCTGCGGCGGCAAATAGGCCAGTGATATTTTAGGCGAACGGCTCTCTTCCTTTCGCAAACTGGCCCAAAATGCTACATCAATTACCGAACTGATCACCCTGATGGATGGCGCAGGCGCAAGCTCATCACCCCCCTGCAGCAAAGCGGCCTGCAGCAGTCGTTCAAAATGGCTTTCAATGGCGGGGGCGGCAGTTGCGGCAGCCTGGTATGTTGATCTGTAGGTCATTTATCCTCGAAACAATTTAATAAGCCCCTAAAATACCGCTATTATATTTTTAACGCTAAAATTAGTATGAAGTATTACATAAGGATGGTTATTTAGTGAATGGTTGATTGGGTTAGATTGAGTTAATTTAGCTCAGCTAATCAAGTGCTCACTTAATCAACCCAATCAACTAACGCTCCATAGTATAAAAACCAATATTCGTCGGTATTTTCGAGATATCTGTCTGTTTATTTTCTTTTCTAAAAAATAATATTTACAATTGTGTATTATTGACACAATGACCAATTGTATTGAGAACCAATTATCAATTAAAATTTTAAATCATAAAAATGAGACTTACCCACAAACCATTGACTGCGTTATTGGTATTGTTCAGCGCATTTGTGCTGACAGCCCATGCGCAGGGTAAAAAACCACTGCCTCAATTAGGTAAAAGCAGCCTGAAGCAGGTTGTGGACGCAATGACCGTTGAAGAAAAGGCCAAACTGGTAGTAGGCATGGGCTTTAAAATGCCCGGTATGCCCCCACCTGTAAAAGGCGAAAAGCCAAAACCTGTGAATATTGGCGGTTTTACACTCCCTCCGTCAGACCCTGAAGCTTATGATGTACCCGAAAAAGTTGCCGGTACTGCCGGCCGCACCCACGCGATTCTTCGTTTAGGTATCCCGTCCATCACTGTTTCTGACGGACCGGCCGGATTGAGGATTGACCCCACCCGCCCGAATGACAAAAAAACTTATTATGCAACTGCTTTCCCGGTAGCTACTTTGCTGGCTTCTTCATGGGATACTGCTCTGGTTAAAAAAGTGGGGGTTGCTTTCGGAAACGAGATCCGCGAATACGGCGTTGACGTGATTTTGGGACCAGCCCTTAATATTCACCGCAACCCGCTGGGCGGCCGTAATTTTGAATATTATTCAGAAGACCCCCTGGTTGCAGGCAGCATGACAGCCGCCATTGTTAACGGCATACAAAGCCAGGGGGTTGGTACCTCCATCAAGCACTTTGCTGCCAACAACCAGGAAACTAACAGGAACAGCATCAATACTATTGTAAGCGAAAGGGCGATGCGCGAGATTTACCTGAAAGGTTTCGAGATCGCTGTTAAAGCTTCGCAGCCATGGACCGTGATGTCTTCGTACAACAGAGTAAATGGTACCTATACTTCAGAAAGACGTGACCTGCAAACCGACATTTTGAAAAGAGAATGGGGTTTTAAAGGCTTTGTGATGACCGACTGGTTCGGCGGCAGTGATGCCGTTGCCCAAATGAACGCAGGGAACGATTTGCTGATGCCGGGTAATCCTGATCAATCAGACGCGATAGTTGCAGCCGTGAAAGGTGGTACCTTAAGCATCGCTCAACTGGATGCCAACGTAACCCGGATGCTGAAGATCATCCTTAAATCACCTACTTTTAAAGGCTATAAATATTCTGATAAACCCGACCTGAAAGGCCACGCAGCCGTTTCGCGTATGGCTGCCGCACAGGGCATGGTGTTGCTTAAAAATGAAGGCGCAGCCCTGCCCCTCACAAAAGGCAAAAAAGTTGCCGTATTTGGCAATACTTCCTACGCCCTGATAGCGGGTGGCACAGGCAGCGGCGATGTGCACAAGGCTTATACTGTAATGCTGCCACAGGGCCTTGCAAATGCAGGCATTAAGGTGCAGCCTGCGTTAGCTAAAGCCTATGCTGATTACATTGTTGATGCCAAGGCCAAACAACCCAAAAACCCTAATTTCTTTATGGCTCCGCCACCAATCCCTGAAATGGATGCAACCAGCCTGGTTGAAAAAGAGGCTGACGGCGCGGATGCAGCGATCATCACCATAGGCAGAAATGCCGGTGAGGGCGCTGACCGTAAAGTAGAAAACGATTTTACATTAACTGATGCAGAAAAAGCATTGATCAACGGCGTTTCTACTGCTTTCCATGCCAAAGGCAAAAAAGTTGTGGTTGTTTTAAATATAGGCGGTGTAATTGAAGTTGCCAGCTGGCGCGATAGTGTTGACGGCATCTTACTAGCATGGCAGCCCGGCCTCGAAGGCGGCAATGCGATAGCTGATGTATTAAGCGGGAAAGTAAACCCTTCAGGAAAACTGGCGTCTACTTTCCCGGTTGCTTACCAGGATGTACCTTCTGCCAAAAATTTCCCGGGCAAAGAGTTCCCGCGTCCGGCTGGCCAGGCGCCTAACCCAATGGTTGGAGCACCATCAGAAGTGGTTTACCAGGAAGGCGTTTATGTTGGTTACCGTTATTACGACTCGTTTAAAATTAAACCGGCTTATGAATTTGGTTACGGTTTATCATACACCAAATTTAAGCTGAGTGACGTAAAAGTAAGCGCACCTGAGTTTAAAGGCAGCATCAGTGTGAGCGTTACGGTTAAAAATACCGGGAAAATTGCCGGTAAGGAAGTGGTTCAGCTTTACTTAACGGCGCCAAACCAAACGCTTGACAAACCCGCACAGGAGCTGAAAGCATTTGCCAAAACCGGTTTGCTGGCCCCAGGCCAATCGCAAGTGGTTACATTGACCCTGCATGCAGGCGACCTGGCCTCTTTCTATACTGATAAATCAGCATGGGTAGCGGATGCCGGCGAATACAAAGTACAAATTGGTACATCTTCAAGGGAGATCGCAAAATCAGTAAGCTTTAATTTGGCCAAAGAAATTGTTACCGAAAAAACACATAAATCATTAACCCCACAGGTGGCAATTGATGAAGTGATCAACAAATAAGCATACAAACTAAAATAAACTATAAACTAAGCTGAGCCCCGCGACAAATTGTTGCAGGGCTTTTTTTGTGTGAACCAGGATTCGTAGGATTAAAGGATGACAGGATTAATCAGGCTACTTTTTATGCCTTCTGCCTGGCATCCTATAATCTTCAAATCTTATAAATCCTAGTTCAGACAATTGATATTTTTATTTTCAATAATTATTGAAAGTTTAAAAAATATATTTACATTTGCTTAACGAAATGAAAGTTTCAGTTACACCGGCCAGCACCCGGTATATTTTATGAATATATGTTTCATTAATTATTGAAAATATGAAAACATTGCAAAATCACATGATCCTGTTCGATGGAGAGTGCCCTATGTGTAACTTATATACAAAAGCATTTGTAAGTACAGGGATGCTTGCAGCCAATGGCAGGGCCGCTTATCAAAATGACATGGATAAGGTTTGCCCCGTGATTGACAAACAAAGAGCTGTTGACGAGATCGCTTTGATCAATCTCAACAACGGTGAAGTAACCTATGGTATTCAAAGCCTTTTTAAAGTGATTGGCAACACCTGCCCGGTATTAAAACCACTTTTTAATTTTAAGCCGTTTGCCTGGTTATCGAGTAAAGTTTACGCGTTTATATCCTACAACCGCAGGGTCATCATTCCTGCGGGCACCTTAGGCGGTAGCTACCCTTACCAGCCAACTTTCAAAATACAGTACCGTATTGCCTACCTGTTGTTTGCCTGGTTTTGCACAGGATATATTTTAACCGGCTATGCGCACCTGCTCACGGGCGTAGTTCCCATTGGTAATCCGTCAAGAGAGTATTTTATCTGCGGCGGGCAGATCATTTTCCAGGGCATTGTCATCGGCATCTATGCCCGTGACAAATTATGGAGTTACCTGGGCAATATGATGACGATATCCTTTGCAGGAAGCTTGCTGCTGGCAATTGTGCTGATCATGAGCCAGTGGATCAGTTTTCCCGCCACAGCCTTCCCATTATACTTTATAGCTGTGGCTGCCCTGATGTTTTTGGAACATATCCGCAGAACAAAGTTGCTTGGGCTCGGGTGGACATTAACCTTTACCTGGGTTTTATACCGGGTAGCATTGTTGTGGATAATATTGGTTAATTAGGTTGGTATTTAAATAAAAGATCATGAAATACAAAAAAATAGTACTTGCAGGTGGTAACGGTTACCTTGGCAGGGTATTGGCAAATTATTATAAAGGCAAAGCCAGTGAAATAATTATATTAAGCCGGCACGAAAAACAAATTGACGGAAACATCCGCACGGTGGTTTGGGATGGAAAAACCTGGGGTAAATGGGCTGCAGAACTGGTAAATGCAGATATCCTGGTTAACCTTTGCGGTAAAAATGTGAACTGCCGCTACACCGATAAAAACAAGAAGGAAATATTTGCATCAAGGTTATTGCCGACTGAGTTGTTGGGCAAAACAATACATGACCTGGTTGAACCGCCAAAACTTTGGATTAACTTGTCATCAGCAACCATTTACCGCCATGCCGAAGACCGCCCGCAGGATGAAGACACAGGTGAAATCGGCAACGGCTTTTCTGTCGACGTTTGCAATGCATGGGAAGCCGCGTTCAACAAATACGATACCCCAAAAACCCGTAAAGTTGCCTTGCGGATGGGTATTGTACTCGGCCGCAGCGACAGTGTTTTCCCCCGTTTGCTTAACCTGGTAAAACTGGGACTTGGTGGCAAACAGGGCGACGGCAAACAATATGTAAGCTGGGTACACGAACTTGATGCCGCCAGAAGTACTGAATGGCTGGCAGATCACACGGAATTGGAGGGCGTATTTAATTGTACAGCGCCTTACCCGGTTAAAAACGCTGAGCTAATGAAAGTGATCCGGAATATCAATGGAAACCTGTTTGGACTGCCAGCCCCAAAATGGCTATTGGAAGCCGGCGCTATTTTTATTGGCACAGAAACCGAATTGATACTGAAAAGTCGCTGGGTATTGCCAAAAAGGTTGATGGATGCAGGTTTTAAATTTGAATTCAGGCAGGTTAAAGATGCCGTCAGCGAAATTTTAGGTATCGGCGATTATGCTTTTTTCGATTTTCCGGCACCCTTAAAAACAGCCGATAAACACGCCCGGGTTATTGTCTGACATCTAAAGGATTAAAGAATATTACTTTGCCATAAATCATTTTACATCCGGGTAACACTAATCCCGTAAATTGCTGTTAAACTTGCACTCGCGAATTCAGACAAAAAGACGCGGCAGCAACCAATTAACAATAGCATATCAAGTAAATGAAAATCGGAATAGTTTGTTACCCAACCTTCGGCGGCAGCGGGGTTGTAGCCACCGAACTGGGCAAAGGCTTAGCAGACCGTGGCCACCAGGTGCATTTTGTCACCTATAATCAGCCCGCCAGGCTCGACCTGTTTTCAGAGAACCTGTTTTACCACGAGGTTTCAGTATCCAATTATCCTCTTTTCGACTTTCCGCCATATGAATTGGCGCTGGCAAGCCGCCTGGTAGATGTAGTCCGGTTCGAAAAACTGGATGTGCTGCATGTGCATTATGCTATCCCGCATGCGTCAGCCGCTTTTATGGCCAAACAAATATTGATGACCTACGGTATTTATATCCCGGTAGTAACCACATTACATGGCACGGACATTACGCTGGTAGGCAAGGACCGTACTTTTAAACCTGTAGTTACTTTTTCCATCAATAAATCGGACGGCGTAACAGCCGTTTCGGAGCATTTAAGGAATGACACTTATGAGTTTTTTGAAATTGAAAACGATATTAAAGTGATTCCCAATTTCATCGACCTAAAACGTTTCAGCCTTAAACCTAAAGATCACTTTAAAAAAGCGATAGCCCCATTTGGCGAAAGGATTGTTGTCCACACCTCCAACTTCCGCAAAGTGAAACGAACCGAAGACGTCATCAGGATATTTGCAAAATTGGTAAAAACCATCCCGGCCAAATTATTGATGGTGGGCGACGGGCCTGAACGTTCGCAATGTGAGCAGCTAAGCCGGGATTTGGGCGTTAACGAAAATATTCGTTTTTTAGGCAAACAGGATGCTATTGAAGAGATCCTTTCCGTATCGGACTTGTTTTTGATGCCTTCGGAATCAGAAAGCTTCGGTTTGGCCGCCCTGGAAGCGATGGCTTGTAAAGTCCCGGTAATAACTTCAAATGCAGGCGGCTTACCCGAACTAAATATCGACGGCGTAACTGGTTTCCTAAAAGATGTAGGTGATATTGAAGGCATGGCCGAAAAAGCCATTTACGTACTGGAAGATGAAGAGCGCCTGAATGCTTTTAAAGAAAACGCCCTTGCCCGTGCCAAAGAATTCGACCTCGCCAATATACTTCCTTTGTATGAAAATTATTACGTGGAGGTGATTGAGAAATGCAGGGAGAAAGCTTAAAGCGGAATTGATTTAGCCAGGGAACCTTTTCTGGATTAAAAACAATGACAAAAGAGGCTAACAAATTTATTTACCTAAACTTTAATTTTTAAACTAAATTTGTAAAAGGTGCAGTAAGCTTTATTTAATAAAAGTTTAAATTTTTCATATGGAAAATACGATAACCATACAACTCACTAATGAAAAAGCAATTGGGCTTTTGCATGAAATGGAAGAATTGCACCTCATCAAAGTAATAAAAGAAAATATAGTCCCTTCTAAGACCAAGCTTTCTGATAAATACAGAGGTGTATTTTCAAAAAAAGATGCCCTGGACTTTAATAAGCATACCATGAAAATGCGTAAAGAATTGGCCAATACCTGATTGATAACAATGTAATTTCAAATTATTTTTCAGAGCTTTTTTCTGATGAAGAAATGGAGTTTATTGCAGGCGTAATCGATCAAATACCTAATATTTCTGTTATCACCGAAATTGAAGCCCTCTCCTGGATCAGCCCCGATATAAGGAAAGAAAAAATAATAGGGGAATTTGTAAAAGACTCCAATGTATTATGGCTTACACCGGCAATTGTAAAACAATGCGTAAAAATCAGACGCGGCAAAAAATTAATACTCCAGGTGCAATTATAGCAGCTACCGCAATTGAACATAATTTAACCTTGATTACGAGCGACAGAGATTTTGACAATATTAAAGGATTGTCTATTCTTCATCCCGAAAGCCTGTCGATGTTATAACCTTCATCTACTTAAATACCAAACCCATGCGCAATCCACAAACATTACCTATCAAAACTATTGACGGCGATTGGTGCGACAAGGACCTCGTAATGCTTCACGCATGTTTTCAGCTCCTAACAGATTTTGTAGAAGAAGAAATCAGCCAGGATATAGTTAATTGGGAACACAATGAAGAAATAAAAAACGCAAGAAAAGAAATAGATCAGTTATATAACTGGTGGAAAGAACGTCTTAAAAATGAGGCTGAAAACAATATTGATCCTATCTGGACAAAAGGACAATATGAAAGCGATAATGAAATGCTGATAAGACTGATAAAAATACGCCAGTACTTATGGACCTAGATCGGAACTGAAAGGAAAAAGGATTAAAAAGCACTCAGATATTCAACCCTTTTTCCTTTAAATTCTAATCTATTCCGCCGGTGCAAACTTCAAACAAACCGGGTTGCCTATTTCAAGGCCGCCCGCCAATCTGAATAATTTACCCGAGGCTTTATCGATCAGGTAAACAAAAATCATATCGCTGTCCTGGTTGGCTACCAGCAGGAATTTCCCGGTAGGGTCAATGGCAAAATCACGCGGGTTTTTACCATCTGTAGTTACGCGCTGACTAAATATCAATTTACCGTTATCCGGGTCAATAGCATAAACTGAAATTTCATTAGTATCCAAACGATTGGAAGCATATAAAAACCGTCCGTCTGGTGAAATATGTATAGCAGCTCCGGCTGTTTTTCCTTTAAATCCATCGCGAAGCAAAGTAATGGATTGGGTTTCTTTCAATTTCCCGTTATCATAGTCAAATACATGCACATTTGACCCCATTTCGGTCACCAGGTAAACATGTTTTTTATCGTTCGAGAAAACAATATGGCGCGGGCCTTCGCCCCCCGGTACGCTAACAAACGGTTCATCGGCTGGGGTTAACGGCTGCGGGTGCGAAGCATGATAGCGCATTACATTCAATTTATCAGTACCCAGATCGCTGTACAGAAGATATTTTTCATCAGGCGATAACTGGGCAATATGAACATGCGGGCCTTCCTGCCTGTCCTTGTTAACGCCCTGCCCTTTATCCTGGATCAATTGAGAAACAGGCGCCAGCGAGCCATCTTTATTAACCGGCAAAACCGCCAGGTTACCACTGCTGTAATTCGCTACAAAAATATTTTTCTGGTCTTTATCTACCGAAACATAGCATGGGTCGGCGCCGGAGGTGGATTGCTTATTTATAAAAACAAGTTTACCCAGTTTCGGGTCGAAAGTAAAGGAGCTTACTGCGCCATCTTTGCCGTCTTCATTTACGGCATATACAAATTTGTTATCACCTGACAAGGTGAGATAGGAGGGATTGCTTACATCATCAATTTCATTTAAATAAGCAAGCTTTCCTTTTTCAGCATAGAAACGATATACGTAAATGCCTTTACTTTTCCCTTTGGTATAAGTACCAATCAGCAGGTCGAAAGTGGTTGGGTTAGTTTTTTTATGCTGGGCATAAGTAAATACCGGGCAGATCAGCGAAATTATCAGCAGGAGCTTTCTCATCATACAATACATTGGTTATTGCACGCAAGATAGTAATTGATTTAGAGATTAGAGGCCGGAGATTAGAGATTAGGAAAAAAATCGCAGCGGTTTGAATACCCCAATTCCTAACTAATCTCTAATCAACTAACCCCCAATCTCTATATTAAGTGCTTCAATTGTATGATCTCGCTTTCATCCAGGTATCTCCAGCGGCCGCGTGGGAGATCCTTTTTGGTGAGGTTGGCATAAACTACCCGGTCCAGTTTTACAACTTCGTAGCCTAAATGTTCAAAAATACGACGTACAATGCGGTTTTTGCCGCTGTGGATCTGGATCCCGATCTCTCTTTTTGAGCCCCCGGCTACGTAAGAAACAGAATCAGGCTTTATCAAACCATCTTCCAGTTCAAGCCCGTAGGTTATCTTGTTCAGGTCGCCTTGTGTGAGGCTTTTACTCAGCTCAACCTGGTATAATTTAACAATATTGTTACGCGGATGCGATAGTTTATCAGCCAGGTCGCCGTCATTGGTCATTAAAAGCAAGCCAGTGGTATTCCTGTCTAAACGGCCGATGGGGTAAATACGTTCCTTGCTGGCTTTTTCAACCAGGTTCATTACCGTGCGGCGCTCATGCGGGTCTTCAGTAGTGGTGATATAATCTTTTGGCTTATTTAACAATACATAAACCATTTTCTCGCGTTTCAGCAATTCGCCGTTGTAACGGATCTCATCTTTCATCGGGTCAACCTTATGGCCCAGTTCTGATATCACCACCCCATTTACCGATACCACGCCGGCAGCTATCAGCTCGTCGGCCTTACGGCGCGAACAGATGCCCGCATTTGAAATATAACGGTTCAGCCTGATCAGGCCGGTATCTTTACTTTCTGCTGCTTTTTTACGACCGCGTAAAGTTTTTGAAGGGGCATCCTGGTCGGGTGTGATTTTATCGTAAGTTGGTTTTGAGCGTTGCGGACGATCAGCGCTGTTCGGTCTGTCGCCTTCGCGTTTTTTGAATCCCCCGGGAGACGATGGCCTGCCAGAGAACTTTTTATCGGCTGGTTTATCACCGCCGAAACTTCTTTTCGGTCTTTCGTCGCCGCCAAATTTTGATGGCGCCGATCTTTCTCTCGATGTAAATGCTTTCTTGCCTCCCGATGATTCACCGCCGAAGCTCTTTGGCGGGCGGGCATCGTTATCGGCTACGCGACCGGTATAAGGCCTGCTTTTGGGTGCAAATGATTTCTTTCCGCCAGCTGAGTCGCCGCCGAAACTTCTTTTTGGCCGGTCATCATTATCAGCCGGGCGCCCGGTATATGGCCTGCCCTTTGGGGTAAACGATTTTTTTTCACCACCGCTAAAGCTGCTTGCAGGCTTGTCACCATCGCTTTGCCTGCTTTGATAAGGCTTACTGCCTGAAGACGAAAAAGATCTTTTTTCGGCCGGGCGTTCGCTGTAATCTTTACGGGGTGGTTTGTTGCTATCGGAACGATCGCTCCCTTTTGCAGTATTTCCTCTTGATGAGGAGGCTCTTTTTGGCCTGTCATCTTGCTTTGAAGCCCTGTTTGATGATCTGCCGGACTGGTCGTTTCGACTGCTCCCTGGTTTCTTAAATACCATAGTTTTTTATTTAGCGCTTTCTCAGCGTGGAGGGTCAAAGTTACGGTTTTTAGGCCGATAATTATAATTTTTTTCAACGGCTCAAAATCTTGCTTTAGGGCTTTTAAAAGGCGTTTTTGAACCAAAAACCAATGTTTTCAAAAGTCGCAAAAAGCTAAGTATTTGATAATGTGCTTTATATAAATTACCTTTGCAGCACATTCTACCAAATGTACAGCTTATGATTAAAAAGAAATGACTAAAAAACACTTGATTACGTGCTCCGTAATAATTGTGCTGGTTATCATTTCAACGCTTAATATTTACAGCGCAATGGGAAGCAAAACAGTGGTTGAACCGGCGGTAAAACCGGTAATCAACGTTCCTGCCCTTGCATTTAAAACTGTAAATTTTGTCCCAAAAAGCATTGCAGCCGAAAATGATTTTAGCTTCGCTAACGAAGCTTTGCCAATTAATGATGCCAGTGTAAAACGCAAATTACAGCGTTCGCTTGTTAAGCATAATTTCAGAAATGTAAGGACAAACATCCTCCAGACAAAAGCCCTGCAATTATTTCCCATCATTGAACCTATTTTAAAAGCCTACGGAATTCCCGATGACTTTAAATATATCCCCCTGGTTGAGTCGGGCCTTTGCGAAGGTACATCTGCAAGGGGAGCAAAGGGAATATGGCAGTTTATGCCAGGCACCGCGCGTACTTATGGCCTGAAAGTTCGGGACGGGGTTGATGAGCGCATGAATACCCGCAAATCAACCATCGCAGCTTGTAAATACATCAAAGAACTCTATGTGGAGTTTAATAGCTGGACTTTAGCTGCTGCGGCCTATAACAACGGAGAGAACCAGATTGAAAGGGCGATAAACAGGCAAAACGAGGATAATTATTTCCTGATGCATTTGAATGGCGAAACCGCAGCCTACGTGTATAACATTATTGCCATGAAACAAATTATCAGCCAGCCCGGAAAGTATGGCTATAAAACCTATTTAAAACCTAACGAGCTATTTGCGTATAACTGATCAGTTTACCATTGGCGCGTAAAAATTCATGTTACGGAGCACTTAAAGGCCGGACTTCCAGGTGGGAGCCCGGCCTTTTTTATTTATCTTTGCGGGGCTAATTATTGAATTAGTGAGTTAGTGAATTATTGAATGAAAAAGTGGTTGGGATTATAGCTTACCTGCAATTTCAGCTCAACGTTTTTTTTGCATTCAATTTATCCATTTTTAAACAATCACTAACTCACTAATTCACTAAATCAATAATTCAATAAATGATTGAGAAAACTATCGACCTTGGCGAGCAAAACGAAGTGGAAGTGTACGGGGCCAGGGTACATAATTTAAAAAATATAGATGTTTCTTTTCCGCGTAACCAGTTGGTGGTCATCACCGGCTTAAGCGGCAGCGGAAAATCATCCCTGGCTTTTGATACCATTTATGCCGAAGGGCAGCGCCGGTATATGGAAACATTTTCGGCCTACTCACGCCAGTTTATGGGTGGAATGGAACGGCCCGATGTGGACAAGGTTTCGGGCCTCAGCCCCGTTATTGCTATCGAGCAAAAAACAACCAGCAAAAACCCGCGTTCAACCGTCGGTACCATTACCGAGATTTACGACTTTATGCGTTTGCTTTTCGCCCGTACGGGCGAGGCCTACTCCTACGTAAGCGGCGAGAAAATGGAGCGCATGTCTGAAGACCAGATTCTGAAAACCATATCCGAAAGATTTAACGGGCAGCCGGTAAATATCCTTGCACCGGTGGTTAAAGCCCGCAAGGGCCATTACCGCGAATTGTTTGAGCAGATCCGCAAACAGGGCTATTTAAAGGTTTATATCGATGGGGCAATGGCCGATGTGGAGCCAAAAATGCAGGTCGATCGTTATAAAATTCATGATATTGATATTGTGGTTGACCGCCTGGTGATTGAAGAAAAAGATGCCAAACGACTGTACACTTCCATCCAAACGGCTTTAAAAGTTGCCAAAGGCATCATCCGGATTGCAGATAAAGACAACAACGTTTTCTACTACAGTAAATACCTGATGGACCCGATCTCAGGAATTTCTTATGACGAGCCGCAGCCAAATACATTTTCATTTAATTCCCCGTATGGCGCCTGTGATAAATGCAACGGGCTGGGTTATATTTTCGAGGTAGATGAGGCATCGGTTATCCCCAATCCCAAACTAAATATCCTCAACGGTGGCCTTGCTCCTATCGGGGAATACCGCGAAACATGGATCTTCCAGGTGTTAAAGGCGCTTGCTAAAAAATACGAGTTCTCGCTATCAACCCCTATTGAAAAACTTTCACGAGATCACCTGGATATCATCCTGAATGGATCAACTGAAATGATAACCGTAGCCGTTGAGTACAACAAATGGAATGTGCAGAGTTACCAGGTAGCATTTGACGGTATTGTACGGATGCTGGAAGAACAGCAGGAACGCCGTGGCGACGAAGGCATGGATGATATGGAGAACTACAGGGTATTAAAAACCTGCACGACATGCGAAGGCGCCCGGCTGAAAAAAGAATCGCTGCATTTTAAGGTTGATGATAAAAACATATTTGAGCTGGCTTGCATGGACATCCGCACCCTGCAGGAATGGTTTGCCAACCTGGAAGGCCGTTTAACAGATCGCCAGAATGTCATCGCCAAAGAAATACTAAAGGAGATCCGCGCCAGGATAGTTTTTTTACTGGACGTTGGTTTAAGTTATTTAACACTCGACCGAACAGCCAAAACCCTGTCTGGTGGCGAGGCGCAACGCATCAGGCTGGCTACGCAGATCGGCTCACAGCTGATGAATGTAATGTATATTTTGGACGAACCGAGCATCGGCCTGCACCAGCGGGACAATGAGCGCCTGATCAACGCACTAAAAAATCTGCGCGACCTGGGCAATACCGTATTAGTGGTTGAACACGATAAGGATATGATCCTGCATGCCGATCATGTAATTGATATGGGCCCCGCGGCCGGCGTACACGGCGGTGAAATTGTTGCCCAGGGCACACCTGCCGAGCTAATGAAGCAGCATACCCTCACAACCTCCTATATCAACGGCGAGCGCGAAATAGCGATCCCTGAGAAGAGACGTGCAGGGACGGGTAAAATATTGAGCCTGAAAAAGGCAACAGGGCATAATTTAAAGAAAGTATCGGTTGATTTTCCATTAGGCAAGCTGATTGGTATTACCGGTGTATCCGGCAGCGGCAAATCAAGCCTGATCACTGAAACGTTATACCCGATACTGAACCACCATTTTTTCAGGGCTAAAAAACATCCGCTGCCTTATGAAAAAATAGAAGGTTTAGAGCATATTGACAAGGTAATTGAGATAGATCAAACGCCAATCGGCCGCACGCCGCGTTCAAACCCGGCAACATATACAGGGGTATTTTCGGATATCCGTAACCTTTATGTCCAATTGCCTGAATCAAGGATCAGGGGTTATAAGCCGGGCCGTTTTTCGTTCAACGTAAAGGGCGGGCGCTGCGAAACCTGCCAGG
The DNA here is from genome assembly GCF_002355435.1 of Mucilaginibacter gotjawali. Taxonomy (NCBI): domain Bacteria; kingdom Pseudomonadati; phylum Bacteroidota; class Sphingobacteriia; order Sphingobacteriales; family Sphingobacteriaceae; genus Mucilaginibacter; species Mucilaginibacter gotjawali. The sequence continues at coordinate 214,148 of NZ_AP017313.1, read as the reverse complement.
GTGCCGGCTTAAAGGTAATAGAAATGAACTTTTTGCCGGATGTGCAGGTGCCCTGCGAAGAATGCGGCGGCAGGCGCTACAATCGCGAAACACTGGAAGTGCGTTACCGGGGCAAATCCATCAGCGATGTGCTGGATATGAGTATTGAAGATGCAACCACATTTTTTGAACACATCCCGGCCATCTACCGCAAGGTAAAAACCCTGTTTGATGTGGGACTGGGTTATATCACTTTAGGGCAATCGTCCACTACACTATCAGGCGGCGAAGCGCAGCGCGTTAAACTGGCGACAGAACTTTCCAAAAAAGATACGGGGAATACTTTTTATATCCTTGACGAGCCAACAACCGGGCTTCACTTTGAGGACATCAACGTACTGCTCGGCGTGTTAAACCAACTGGTTGATAAAGGCAATACCGTACTGGTGATTGAGCATAACCTGGATGTAATTAAAGTAGTTGACCATGTGATCGACCTCGGCCCCGAAGGTGGCTCAGGCGGCGGTAAAATATTATTTTCCGGAACGCCGGAGGCTTTGTGCAAAGTAAAAGAAAGCTTTACAGGGCAGTTTTTGAAAAAGGAGATGAAAATTAAGTAGCGTAACTCATATGTACAATTTCTTGTACATATAAATAATGTTTTTTATCTTTATAAAAAATCATTAAATGCAGGTTACAACTTACACAAGTTTCCGCCAGAAGTTAAAATCCTATTTGGATAAAGTTCGGAATAACCATACACCACTTTATGTGACGAGTGCAAATGGCGAAGATGTTGTAGTACTTTCAAAATCCGACTATGAAAGCATGGAAGAAACATTTTATCTGCTTAAAAGCCCCGCAAATGCTTCACGGCTATTACAAGGCATTGAAGCCTATGAAAAAGGGTTAGGTAAAGAAAGAAGGCTTATAGAAGAATGAAGATCGTTTTTCTGGACCAGGCATGGGATGATTACCTGTATTGGCAAAATACAGACAAAGCCATGGTAAAAAAAGTCAATTCACTGGTAAAAGAAATTGAACGCATTCCATTTGAAGGCAGCGGGAAACCCGAGCCCTTAAAACATAACCTTGCCGGCTGGTGGTCCAGGCGAATAACTTTGGAGCACAGGTTGGTATATAAAATTGATAAGGATTCGATCGTTATTCTTCAATGCCGGTATCATTATTAATTCCTTCAGCCCCTAAACTATTCAACCTTTGAAAAACCAAAAAAACAACCTCATCGCAATCATATTATTGCTATTTTTTGCCAATACCACTTTCGCCCAACCAACCATTTCCGATAACCAAAAACTGGCCTCGTTATGCAAAGTATGGGGCTTTTTAAAATATTATCATCCTGCAGTCGCTACCGGCAAGTTGGATTGGGATCAGGCCCTGGTTGATCATATAAAGCTATTGCCCGCTGTTGGCACCAAGGAGCAATTGAGCAGTTTTTATATCGACTGGATAAAAAGCCTTGGCGACGTGCCGCCCTGCAGATCATGTGAAAATAACCTGCCCGACAGTTTAAAACGCAACCTCGATCTGCACTGGATGGATGACAAGAATATTTTTACCGATTCTTTATCAAACGTCCTTCACTATATTCAACTTAACCGGGTACAGCATAATTATTACTACGCAAAGTTTACCCGGGTGGGGAATGTTGGTTTGGGCAATGAAAAAGAATACCCTGGTTATATTTATCCTGCCGCCCCTTATCGTTTGTTATCGCTTTTCAGGTATTGGAACATTATTAACTATTTTTATCCCTATAAATATGCAGTAGGCGAAGATTGGAACAAGGTGCTGGATGAAATGGTACCACAATTTAATGATGCTGCCGATACCGTCGCCTATCATATGGCAATGTTACGTCTGGTAAGAAAAATAAACGATACCCATGCCTTTTTCGGCACAGATCAACTGCGGGAAATCAACGGAAAATATCGCAGCCCGATCAGCCTGAAAATAATAAATGATACGGTTTTGGTGACCGGATATTACAATTATATAGTGGCTGATAAAAGCGAGCTGCTGCCTGGCGACAGGATATTAAAAGTGGATGGAAAAGACGTTGGCCAATTGTTTAAAGAAAAGCTACAATTCACGTACGGATCAAATGAAGTTACCCTGCTTCGCAATGTTGTGCTGCTTTTGTTGCGTGGTCATACCGGCCGCCTTGATGTAACATACGAACGGAGGGGCCTGGCCGCAACCAAACAGCTAAAACTTTACCCCCTTGGTGATTTAAAAATAGACACAGCTATTTCTAAAAATGGAACCTGGAAAATGCTTGACAATAATATCGGCTACATCAATTTGCGTTACCTTAAGCCGGATAAAGTAGATGAGGCAATGGTGAAGTTTATGAATACCAAAGCACTTATTTTTGATATCAGAAACTATCCGTATGACGTTCAAAATAAGCTTGCCGAATATATTGGCTATGCCACAAAACCACCCGTGAAAATCACCGTGCCCGACCTTGCTTTTCCCGGTGTCTTTGTACCTGTTTCAAGGTTAAAGGCTATTGCACCAAATAATAACGTTTATAAAGGGAAGATCATTCTGCTGGTGAATGAGGAAACCCAAAGCCACGGAGAGTTTTTAGCAATGAGCCTGCAAAATGCTCCGAACGTGGTAACGGTAGGCAGCCAAACCGCCGGCGCGGATGGAGACGTGGTGAAGATTGTTTTTCCGGGCGGTTATGCCTCTTATATGTCGGGGTTGGGTGTATATTATCCCGATGGCCGCGAAACGCAGCGCGTAGGAATAGCCGTGGATATTGTTGTAAAACCAACTGCAAAGGGAATTATTGAAGGCAGAGATGAGGTTTTAGAAAAGGCAATATCTATTGCGGCCGAGGTAAAGTAACCCATCGGTTCACCGCCAGAACATCGCGTTATAGCATAATTCTTATCTGCTAAAAGTATTTGCAAACAAATTTTGCAATCGTAACTTTAAGCATTATGCTGCCTTTACTAATTGCCCCCCAGATCCGCGAAGCGGATGCATATACCATCGCTCATGAGCCGATTGCCTCCATCGACCTGATGGAGCGGGCATCAAAGGCATTTGTGGGCTGGTTTATCAACCATTTTCCGGATAAAGACCAGGCCATCTCGGTTTATTGCGGTACCGGTAACAACGGCGGCGACGGTTTGGCCATTGCCCGGATGCTTGACGATCATCAATATAAAAAGATCAATGTCAAAGTGGCGCGGTTTTCGGATAAGTCTACACCAGATTTTAATACCAATCTTGAACGACTAAAAAAAACATCCATCAGCATATCAGAAATACACCCTGGAAGCGGTTTTCCAATTGAGGACTGCCCCCTTATAATCGACGCCCTGTTAGGCACCGGTTTAAACAAACCGCTTGAGGGCGATTATAAAAGGCTGGTTGATCATTTAAACAGCCTGGATAAAACGATAGTTGCCGTTGATGTACCAACCGGCTTTTTTGCCGATGGTGAAATACCCCATGGCGCCGGGATTTTGAAAGCCGACCTGGTAATTACTTTCCAGCAGCCAAAAATCAACTTTTTACTGCCTGAATCAGGCCCTTATATTAAATGCTGGGAGGCAGTTAATATCGGGATTGACGAGCATTTTGTACAATCACTTCATTTGCCGTACCTGGCGGTTGAGGAAAAGGATATCCGCAAAATGCTTAAACCCCGCCACCGGTTCAGTAATAAAGGTACTTACGGGCATACTTTGATTGTTGCCGGGCAACCCGAAACGATGGGGGCAGCACTGCTAAGCGCCTCGGCTTGCGTTTATGCCGGATCGGGGTTAACAACGGCGTGTATACCGCAAAGCGGACTTACGGCCTTAAACGCTTATATGCCCGAAATTATGGCGATAGTGAGACATGACATGCAGCTACCCACGATTGAGTGGGCTAAATTTAGCGCCATCGGCATTGGCCCCGGGCTCGGCAAGGACGAACTCGCGGTCGAGTTAATAACGGACGTTTTTACCAACTACAAAAAGCCACTAGTGATTGACGCGGATGCGCTTAACTTGCTGACTATTCACAGGGAATTATGGCGGTCTGTTCCTGAAAACTCCATTTTAACGCCGCACATGAAAGAGTTCGACAGGCTTTTTGGCGACCACGGCAACTGGTGGCAACGCATTCAAACGGGGATCCAAAAAGCCAGGGAATATGCTGTGTTTATCCTGTTAAAAAATGATTATACAATAGTAATCAGCCCTGCCGGAAAGGTGTATTTCAATACCACCAGTAACCCGGCTATGGCTGTTGGCGGCATGGGCGATGTACTGACTGGAATTATTTCGGCCCTGCTGGCACAGCATTATACACCAGAAGAAGCCTGTATATTAGGAGCCTACCTTCACGGTAAGGCCGGTGATGAATTGGCCTTGCCCAATAAGATAAATGTTATACTGCCTTCGCAAGTGGCGGCGAGGGTTCCGTTAACGATGGCTAAGTTGTTGGCATAAAAAAAGCCGTAAGTATTGGTACGGCTTTTTTAATTAACTATTAACTGATCTTATAAGAACAAAATACTCAAAATTATTTGGCAGGTTGTTCCAACATCTTGTAATCTGCAATCCTCCGCTTAACCTGCTACAACCATAAGACAGCTTAACTGTCTTTATAGTTACAATTAAAACGTAAAAAATAGTTTTTATTGTTTTAAAAACTATAGTTAGCAACAAACTGATTTACATTAATGTTTTGTAAATATTTAATTACAAAGAAATTCCACGGGTTTTTCAGGGGGGATACTAACCAAAAAAAGCAATCACGGATTAAAACTTACCGATAACCATCATTTCGTCCATCGTAGGCGTTGGACTGCCGCCTTTAGGCTCCAGGGTAACGGCAAAAGCATCCGCAGAAGCTATAGATTTCATTTGCTTCATGTCGGCGGTGTCTGCATTGGCATCAAAAACACCCAGGTCAACCGGCTTTCCGGCAACAAGCGCCCAAAGCTGGTATTGGTGTTCCTTGTCGTTTTCAGGCATTTTCAACGATTTCATATCGATCCACACTTTTTTCTTTGCAGGGCTCCACGCAACGGTTATCTGCGATCCGGTGGGCGCTTTTGTGGTTGCCTGCAATTTCAGGAATTTAAAAGATGCGTCCTGTAACACTTCCAGCTCACCTTCTTTTAAACTAACAGTATTTGCAAAATGCTGTTTGTCTGATTGCAACGCAGCAATGGTGCTGTTAGAATCCTGAAGCTTATTGTACATAGATACCAGCGCCACTATGCTGGCTAACAGTAAGGCCAGGCATGCTGCAAAAGCATATTTGTAAAAATTAGTTGTTTTGGGAGCCGAAAACGCAACCACATTATCTTTAGGCTTTTCTATAACCTTATCGAAAGTACTGTCGTCGGCGAAGTTTGTCAGCAGGCTGTTTAAGATCCTGCCGCGCAAATGTTCAACGGGTTCAACGGCATTTTTTTCAGCATATAATTCCATCGACCGCTCTATTTCATCCAGTTCAGCTTTTATGGCCGGATGCTTTAAAGCCAGCTCCTCCACCTGCAACTTTTCGGCTGGGCTCATATCCCCCAAAACGTAAAGTTCCAGTATCCCCGATTCTATATATGCTTTAATATCTTCCACTGCTCAAATTCAGTTAAAATGTTTTCTGAGTTGCTGTATGGCCATTCTTAAACGTGTTTTTATGGTACCCAAAGGGATGCCCAGTTCGTCGGCAGCTTCCACATGGGTATAACCCTTAAAATACACGAGATCAAGAATTAGCTTTTGTTCGGGTTTTAGTGTCTCCACCAATTCCTTGATACCCAACAGCTCAGGTTTGTAAACTGTGTTTCTTTGTTCGTCTATGAAAGTTACGTTATTTTCGAGCTCCTGGTTTTTATTCTGGTTCTTAAAATCTTTCGACCTTAATTTATCAATCGCCAGGTTGCGGGCAATGTTTACCATCCAGGTAAATAACCGGCCTTTTTCGGTACTGTAACCTGAAAAAGAATGCCATATTTTTACAAAAGTTTCCTGTAAAAGATCTTCAGCGGTAGCAGTATCAACAACAATCCTGGAAACCACCCCAAATAAAGAAGCCGAATACATGTCATAAAGCGCCTCAATAGCGATCTTTTCTCGGTTTCTCAATGCAAGAACCAATTCCTCTTCAGTAAGCGATATTTTTCGTTTTTTGCTCAATGGGCTGAATATATAAAGGAATTATCAGATTTCAAACAAGTGTTTCTCTGCATGATACGATGAGCGTACCAACGGCCCGCTTTCCACATACCTGAAACCCATATCAAGCCCTATTTGTTTGTATTTTGCAAATTGATCCGGATGGATCCAGTCTATCACGGGATGATGATTGCGGGTGGGCTGTAAATACTGTCCTAAAGTAAGTATTTGAACGCCTGCATCCAGCAGATCCTGCATGGCTTCCAATACGTCTTCTTCTGTTTCGCCCAGGCCCAGCATAATACCCGATTTGGTGCGCAATCCGGCTGCTGCTATATGCTTTAAACATTCCAGACTGCGGTCGTATTTGGCCTGTATGCGCACTTCTTTGGTTAAACGCCTAACAGTTTCTAAATTATGCGAAACCACTTCAGGGCGGGTCTCCAGCACGCGTTCCAGGTTTTCCCAAACACCTCTAAAATCCGGGAGCAGGGTTTCCAGCGTAGTTTCAGGGCTTTCCCTGCGGATGGCATTGATGGTTTCGGCCCAGATAATGGAGCCGCCGTCTTTTAGATCATCGCGGTCGACAGAGGTGATCACGCAATGTTTGACACCCATTAGCTTCACGGAATTGGCTACGCGATTAGGTTCGTCTATATCTACAGCCAATGGCCTGCCGGTTGCCACCGCACAAAATGAACAGGAACGTGTGCAGATATTCCCTAATATCATAAAGGTAGCGGTACCCGCGCCCCAGCATTCGCCCATATTGGGGCAATTACCGCTTTCGCAAATGGTATGCAGCTTATGTTCATCAACAAGGCCCCTTACCTGGGCATATTCTTTACCTACGGGGAGCCTCACCCTCAGCCAATCCGGCTTACGGGACATCTGGTTTACCGGAACTACGGGCAATTCAATCATCGAACAAAAATAGGGAAAAAGTCCGAAAGTCCGGAAGAAAGAGTTTACATTATCATAACCAAACTAAGAGAAAAACGATGTCAATGGTATGTGTTTGCGAATGCTATGCCGGTAGGCTTAGGCAACAACCATAGTACACCGGTAGCTAAAAATCCGGGCAGCAGTTCTTTAGTTTGAAAGGAAAAGTTTACGTAAATTGTAAACTATTGTGTATATTTGAATTATAATGCATGTAATACATAGCGAAAGTGGCAGCGAAATTCAGGCTACTGTCAGTAAACTCGATGCTAAGGAGATTGCGTTAATCAATAAAAGTAAGCGTTTTGACTTCAACTGGAATAAAGAAAAGCAGTATGATGTCTACAAATTAACCGCTGAAGGTATTGATGAGCCCCTGGGGTTAATGTCATTGGCTGATCGCCCCGCCGACTTTGCAATTGAAATCAGGCTTCTCGCGTCATCTTTGGAGAATGTAAGTAAAGCAAAGCAATATCAAAGGATAGCTGGTTGCTTAATTGCATTTGCATGCAGAGGGGCATTTGAAGCCGGATACGGTGGCTATGTTTGCTTGAAGCCCAAAACTGAATTAGAAGCCTACTATCAGCGTGCATATGGATTTGTTTCCACGAAATTATTTTTAATTACTCACGGAAATAATTCCTTATCCTTAATTAAGAAATATTATGAAAAACAAGATGAGCAATAGGTATGAATTAACGGATTTTAAGAAGCTGAGTAATGAGGAACTGGCAGAAGCTTTTATATTTCCCTCAAAGGAGCCTTTGACTGTAAAAGAAAAACAGGAAGAAGAAGAATTTTGGCAAGAACGAAGAAAACAGTTTGCGAACAGAACCCCTCAACAACAGATTTATGATAAATTGCTGCAATTGAAATTCCAGCTGGAAGATTATATTGGCAGCAATCAATACCAGGCTGTTTTAAACTTTGGATATTTCTTAAACGAATATGTGAACATACAGAACAAACAGGACAAAGAATTTGCAGCAGAGATTGATGTAACCCCTGCCGTATTTAGCCAATACCGTAACAATCACCGGAAGCCTACTGAAAAATTCGTTATCAGGCTGGAACTACATTCGAATGGTATGATCCCCGCCCTTGCATGGTTCAAACTGTTACAAAAAGACAAGGAACATGAAATTATGACCAATACCGGCATCAGGATAGAAGAAAGCAGACACGTTAAGAACAGACTTGAATTTGCTTATTAATAAAAAGCTTAAGTTCGTGAATCTATTACTCCCCGTCGATCGTATGCGAATTGGCTATACTTGTAGTTTACGACTACGAGCATGGTAATCCGAAGTTACCAGACTTCAAACAACGGAAAAATTATGTTGCGTTTTTGTATGATATTTTTTTAGAAAAACTCACATCTTCATCCCCGCCATTCCCTTTTTATCATCCCCGTTTTTAAAAATATATTCGCTGTTCAATAAATAAGCGCCGTTACTTACCACCACTTCGCCCGGGCTTAAGCCGGATATAATAGCCACAAAAGAGTTATTTCCCGCGCCCAGGCTAACCTGCCGCATGGAAAAACTGCCGTCACTATTCCTGACCCAAACGGTATTGCCTGTGCCGCTTGATAATATCGCTGAAGCCGGGATTGCCAGCGAACGTTTCCCGCCCTTGTTCATGGCGATATAAGCCTGCATCCCAGGCCGGATCACTCCCTGGTTATTGGGGATACTGATCCTTATTAAATCCACTTTGGAGTTATCGGATAGTTCCGGGTTCATAAATTCAACCTTACCCGTAATTACCTGCCCGTTCAAATCGGGGAAGGAAACATTTACCTGGTCATTCACTTTAAAATAGCCGGTTTCGCTGGCATAAACCTGGGCCTGCACCCAAAGGCTGCTTAATGCCTGGGTTTTTAAGATCGTCATGCCTTCGGTTACATAATCGCCTTCATGAACGGCGATATCGCTTACTGTTCCATTTACCTTGCTGTATACCGTTACCGTTGGCGATACTTTGCCGGATGCCGCCAGGTTCCTGATCTGCGCCGGTGTCAATCCCCACAATAAAAGTTTGTTTTCTGCCGCGCTGATGAGTTGCGCATAATCCACATCGGGATTATGCAATACTTTTTGCTGTTGTTTGGCTAAAAGGTATTCTTTTTCCGATTCCTGCAGGTTTTCACTATAAATAGCATAGATGGGCTGGCCGGCACTGATCTTTTCGCCGGGCGCACGTACAAACAACTGCTGTATCCTTCCCGCAATTTTTGCGCTCAATTCTTCCGCCTTGTTTTCATTGGTGGTTACTGTTCCCGAAATGGTTTTTTCGCTGCCGGTATTTTCTTCTTTAACCGTATCGGTTTGAATGCCTGCAAGCTGAATTTGAGCAGCAGTAAGCACCAGTTTGTTTTTATCGGGACCTGCCGGCGCACCGGTAAACTCAACTTTTATCAGCTTCATGCCGCAAATGGGGCAATTGCCCGGATGTAATTCATGTACTTGCGGGTGCATGGAGCAGGTGTAATAAACTTTGTCCTGTACCCTGGCAATGGGTTGTGTTTTTTGTTTGCACGATGAAAGTAGAACTGCAAACAGGAAAACCAAAACAAATAACTTCCCCGTTTTTTTATAACCTTTCCGTTGGAGCAATTCGATGGGGCGCTTACTCACCAGGCGTTCCAATGGAACGCTTAGGCCTGTTTTTCTCTGGATGCTACCAACCAAACGTCCCTCCGGGACGAGTGCTTCAAATTTCTCGTCCCATAGGGACGCCGGATTGGTAGAAAAATATACCGAAGCCGATGGAACGCTTAACCCTGTTTTGCTCTTGATGCTACCACCCAAACGTCCCTCCGGGATGAGTGCGGCTGGTGCTACATCCTTTGGCAAGGCCTGATTAGAAGCGCGAATGCCGACCAAATGGCCATTTGACGGGAGCTGGGCGCATGCGGTATCCTGAGGGGATGTCCGGTTGTCAGGAAAATTGCCGGCCCCCCATTCTTCCGAAACGAATTTCGTGAATTTAGCGTCCCATAGGGACGCCTGGTCGGTAGAAATATATCCCAACGCCGTTCTACGTTCCGTAGGAACGTTTGGTGCTATAACGACGAGCTGATTTACACAATTTGTGTTTTTATCGATGACACTATTCATTTCCTTCTGTTTTAATAAAACTTTCACTGTCTGTTAAATATTGGGCATTGGATGCCAGGCTGTCGGTTGCAGACAAACCACTTTTAACCACTATCTCATTACCATCAATTGTTCCCGTTATTACTTTATGTGCCGAATAAACAGGCCCGTTCTTTATCCAAACGATGGTTGTATGCCCTAAACTGTATATCGCCTTGCGAGGGATCCAAAGGCCCTTCGTTTCACCAGTTTGGATAGTTGCATTGATGATGCTGTTCACTTTCAGGGCATGATCCATATTGTGTACATAGACCCTGATGGTGATGGTTTTATCGCCCTCCTGCAAGGCTGGTTCAATAAAATCAACTTTGCCTTCTATGGTTTTTCCGGGGATATCCGGGAAAGCGATCTCAACAGGCTGATTTAGCCTTAGGCCTGCAACCGAGGAGTTTTCAACTTTAATTAGCGCCCATAACATATGCGCATTGGCTACATTGAACAGCGTTTGCCCCTGCTGCACATACATGCCTTCTTTAATGGAAAGCGGCAGGTTGGCGGTAACACTTGTGGTTGCTTTGGGATCAGCAGGGCCGGACATCAGGCTGTGCGCCGCATCATGCACGTGCCCATCGTAAGGGCTGTAAACCGGAAGGCTGTAAAAAGCCTTCCCGGTTTTTATCACCTGGTTTACCTGCTGTTCAGTCATCCCCAGCAATAATAGTTTTTGCCGTGCGGCATTGATCAACCCGGCTTCCTGTGCGGAGTTTTTGGTAATAAAGATCAGATCCTGCTGCGCAGTGACCATATCCGGACTATAAATATCCAAAATTCGCTGGCCTCTGTGAATTTCTTCGAAGGCGGATTTGATATACAATTTTTCAATCCTCCCCGAAAAACGGGCGGCAATATTATCGAATGTCCTCGAATCAAAATCAAGATAGCCCTGCCCTTTAATTTGCGTGGGAACCGCCTTTTCTTCAGGCGTTATAGCGTCAATAGTTGAGATCACTGAAGAATTAACCGGCTTCAATACCGTGTTTAAACTGATCCTTGCCAGTTCGCTGGCTTGTCCTGTTTTTTTAACGAGTGTCATCCCGCAGATAGGGCAACTTCCCGGATGTTCTTCCAAAATCTGGTGGTGCATCGGGCAGGTATACAGGGTGACACTTTTTTCCTGCGTGACGTCTTTTGTCTTTTTTGGTTGCGAGCAGGCGCTAATCAGCAAAATGCACAACAATAAGGTATAAGATATATTTTTTATATCAGATATACTTTTAATACTTTTCATTTTCTTTTTCATAAGCCACCTGTAATTGTAAAAGCTCCTGCAAACGATCAAGGGCTTCCATTTTATTTTGCTGCATATCTTTAATACCATCCAATACCGGTTGCAGGTCGCCGGTGTTTTGTTCATAAGCCTGTAGGGCCGTTTTATAACTATTTTGTAAAGCGGGGATAATGTTTACCCGGTAGTTGTTCAGCTGTCTTTTTTTGCTGCTCATTTCTGCTTTAATTCCTGCAAGCTGGCCCCGCGCCTGGTTAATAATATCCAGTTTGTTTTGCTGTAATTCTTCCACTTCGTACTTTATCCCTTTCAGGTTGGCTTTATACTCTTTGGACGACCAGGAAAATATAGGTATCGTGATCGACCCCATCAAAACATACTGATTAGCCATGCCGCCGTAACTGAACATATGTCCCGCCTGGATGCCAAAATCCGGTTTACGCTTGCTGTTTTCCACCTGTGCATTCAGTTGCTGCAATTCAATATTCCGGTTAATGCTTTTAATATCACTGCGCGATGAAGCCAATGCAGAGGTATCTGTTAGCGCTGATTCGTAATTTTTAACTACAATTGCAGTGTCCACCAAAAACTCCGTTTGCTGGTCGCGGTTCATCAGTGTATTCAGCATGATGTTTTTCTGGCGGATCTCGTTATTGAGCTGTTCACGGGTATTATCCAATTCAAAAAGATCAGCTTTTGCTTTGTAAATATTGCTCAGCTTTTCCTTGCCGTAGGTCAACCTGATATTGGCATCCTTCAGCATATATTCCAGCAGCGTCTGGGTATTTTGCAGGACGCTGAGCTTTTTTTCTAAAACTACCCTATCGTAATAAGCCTGTTTAGCTTGCGCGACCAACTGGTTCTTCATATAGTTTTTATCCTCGGCCGTTACTTTTGATAAACCCTGCATGTAATTTTCCTTTGCCCGCAGTTTGGCGCCATTGGTAAACATTTGCTCCGCCGTAATCATAAACGAGCCGGCAGAAGGGTTGAAGCTATAAGGCACCTGGTACTGGCCCGCACTTATTTTGGGTGCATCCAGGCTTTTTGCGCCGGTGGCGTAAGCATCCTGCGCACCAATCTTTGAATCATAGGCCAGCAAGGCAGGATTACCTGATACCCTCGCCAGCACACTATCCAGGGGCAAACGCTGCTGGGCATTTGTTGCTGAAATTCCGGCCAGACAAATGGTTGCTATGTATATAATTTGATTTCTTGTTTTCATTATGCATTCACCTCCAGTACATCCAGTTTTCCGTGTTTTTTTAATTCATATTCTTTTACCATCAGGAAGATCAATGGGGTAACCAATAAAATATGCGTGGACGATGTTAATACCCCGCCGATCATCGGCAATACAATGGGTACCATTACATCACTGCCCGTTCCTGTCGACCAAAGCACCGGCACCAGGCCAAACAGGGCCACGCAAACGGTCATTAATTTGGGCCTTAAGCGTTTTACAGCGCCGTTCATCACATAAATCCGCAAGTCTTCCCGGGTAATGGTTTCTTTGGAATTTCCTTTTAAGGCGACCAACTGCTGCATGGCATCATTCAGGTAGATCACCATCACGATACCCGTTTCTACCGCGATGCCAAACAGGGCGATAAAGCCGACCGCCACCGCTACGGACAAATGCACCCCAAAGAAAAACACCATGTAAGCGCCGCCTATCAGCGCGAACGGAATACTGATCAAACTAAAAAAGGCTTCGCGGATGGAATGAAAAGCAAAATAAAGGCAGGCAAAAATGATGATGAGTACGATGGGTAAAATCATTATTAAAGTATGCTGCGCCCTTACCAGGTTTTCATATTGCCCGCTCCATTCAATAAAATAGCCTTTGGGCAGGGTTTTAACCATACTGTTCAGCTTGTTTTGCGCTTCGGCAACGGTGCTGCCCAAATCCCTGTCGCGCACATTGAACAGCACGGTTCCGCGCAGCAATGCATTTTCCGATTGTATCATCGCCGGGCCGTCGCTGATCTTTATATCAGCCACTGCAGATAATGGGATCGGCCCGCTTGCCGGGGTTTGCACCAGGGTACGTTTAATCTGATCGAGGTTATTGCGGTAATCCTGTGCAAATCGCAGGTTCACGCTGAAACGCCGCCTGCCTTCAATGGTAGGCGTAAGGTTCATGCCGCCGAGGGCGCTTTCCACCACCTCGTTCACATCATCCACACTTAAACCATAGCGGCCGATGGCATCTTTATTTACCTGAATATCCAGGTATTTGCCGCCGGTTATTGGGTCGACATATAAATCCTTCACCCCGTTAATCCCTTGCAGTGCTTGTTTCATCTGGTTTGAAAGTGCATAAATCGTATCCAGGTTTTGCCCGTACACTTTCAGGCCAACATCGGTACGGATGCCCGTCGACAGCATATTGATGCGGTTGATGATGGGCTGCGTCCAGCCATTCACTACGCCGGGGATCTGCAGTTTTGCATTCAGTTCGTTAATAATATCTTCTTTCTTGATGCCTTTGCGCCATTCGTCGGCAGGTTTCAGCAGGATGATGGTCTCGACCATGCTGATGGGCGAATTATCCGTTGCCGTATTGGCCCTGCCTGCTTTACCCAAAACATTTTTCACTTCGGGGATGCTTTTGATGATCTTATCCTGCAACTGCAAAAGCTGTTTAGCCTCGGCGTTCGAGATATCGGGTAGGGTAACCGGCATAAACAGGATAGTGCCTTCATCCAGCGGGGGCATAAATTCGCTGCCGAGGCTCATTAACAGCGGGATGCTGATGAGCAGCGCGATAATATTGATGGCCAGCGTTGTTTTTCGCCAGTGCATACACCAGTTCAACACGGGGTGATATATTTTTTGTAAGCCGCTATTGAGCGGGTTATGCTCGTCGGTCCGTAATTTCCCCTTCAGAAAAAAGGAGATCAGCACCGGCGCCAGCGTTACCGCCAGGATGGCATCGATGGCCAGGATAAAGCTTTTTGTCCATGCCAGCGGGCCGAACAGTTTCCCTTCCTGCCCTTCCAGTAAAAATACCGGCAGGAATGAAGCCACGATGATGAGGGTGGAAAAGAACACACCCCGCCCCACCTGCTTGCAGGACGCTTCTATAATTTTTATTCTTTCTGCTGTGGTCATGATCTTTCTTTTTCTTGTGCGATGGATAAATTGCGGTGCGAATTCTCTACCATGACGATCCCGTTATCTACAATTACCCCGATAGCCAGGGCGATGCCTGTTAAGGACATGATATTTGAAGAAATGCCAAAAGCATTCAGCAGGATAAAGGCGGTGGCAACAGTAATGGGGATCTGGATGATGATGCTTAGCGCGCTGCGCCAGCTAAACAAGAAAATGATTACAATAATGGATACAGTGATCATTTCTTCGATCAGCGTGTGCTTTACCGAACCGATGGCCCGTTCTATCAGGTCGCTTCTGTCATATGCTATTTTAAACTTTACACCCGGCGGCAGGCCTTTTTGCATGGCGGCCATTTTATCTTTCACGGCGTGGATCACCTTATCGGCATTTTCGCCGTAACGCATCACCACGATGCCGCCGACAGCTTCACCTTCGCCGTTTTCATCGAAAATACCCAGCCGTAAGTCGCCGCCCATTTGCACGGCCGCAACGTCCTTTATCCTCACCGGTACGGTATTAATAGTGCCGATGGAGATATTCTCCACGTCCTGGATGCTTTTGATATAACCCAGCCCGCGCACAATATACCCTGTGCCGTTCATTTCAAATTTGCGACCTCCGACATCGTTATTATTGCTTTTAACGGCTTTTAGAACCTGCGACAACGGAATATTATAATAATTAAGTTTGTTTGGGTCGACGCTGATCTGGTACTGTTTTTCGAAGCCGCCAAAGGAGGCTACTTCACTTACGCCGGGTACGGTTTGCAAGCCGAATTTCACATACCAGTCCTGCAGGGCACGCTGTTCACCCAGGTCAATGCCTTTGGCGTCGAGGGTGTACCACAGGATATGGCCCACACCGGTACCATCCGGGCCAAGTGTTGGTGTAATCCCTTCCGGCAGCAGGCGCTGAGCGTAGTTTAACCTTTCCAACACACGGCTGCGGGCCCAGTAGATATCGGTCTTATCATCAAAAACAATATAAACAAAGCTCATCCCAAACATAGAAGTTGCGCGGATAGATTTTACTTTGGGGATCCCCTGCAGATTGCTCACCAGGGGATAGGTTACCTGGTCCTCCATAATTTGAGGGCTGCGGCCCTGCCATTCGGTAAATACGATCACCTGGTTCTCGGAGAGGTCGGGAATGGCATCGATAGGGTTTTGATTGATGGAATAAAAACCCCATGCAAACAAAATGGCCGCGATCAGCAGCACGATGTACCTGTTTTTTAAGGACAGGGAAATAAGTTGATTGATCATCTTAAAAAGTTTAATTACCCGGGGCGACTATTTTTGAATGTTCGATACTTTTTTCCCTCTTTTCGCGCAGCGAAGAGAGGGATGCCAAGCGCAGCGATGGCAGGGTGAGTCAACCCGGCGGACATTACCGCCAATGCATGGCGGCGAGTGACTCACCCCGGATTCGCTACGGCTGCCTGCCGGCAGGCAGGCTCTCCGACCCTCTCTACGGCGAGCCGTAAAGAGGGTTAGCTGCAATTTTAGCTTCGAAAGCTCTTTTTAATATTCCCCGGGTGTATTTTATTTACATACTCATTTTATGTTTCATGGGCATTTTTTTTGACGTATCCTTTTTCACTAAGGTCATACCACATTTTGGGCATTTGCCCGGTTTGTCGCTCAATACATCGGCGTCCATCGGGCAGGTGTACATCAATTTTGCCGGTTTTACCTTTTTGGTTTTTGTAGTATCAGCTACTGATGTGTTGGTATGCGCCGCAAATGCGGATGCGACTGAAAATAGGATGGCGATAGCCATCAGCGTTACTTTTTTCATGGATTCTTTAATTAAAAAATGAATTAATGGCAAACGGCATTAATAAACCTATTGCGCAGATGGTAAATTAAGATGACGAATTAAACGGAGACTATAGCCAGATACAGAACGTATGGCTAAACAGAAGTACAGATCAGATCCTGTAAGTACAGTTGAGGATATAAGAAGGTGTGGCGTGCCGCCGGTCGGGTGGGGCGTGGTTATTAAAATAAACAATTTCCCGGACAGGGATATTCAAATTCGAAATAAATGGCAAATAGAGAACAGCCATTGCCGGAGCCAGTTTAGTGTAAAAACCAAAGGCCGAAGGGCTCACGTGCTGATCCTTTACTTTGAAGTATTGCTTTTTTGATTTGCAGCAACTCTTCATCGGTATATTCATTTTGCAGGCAGCCTTCGGGCTTTCAGAAAGCGTGGTTGACTGTAGCACACCGCAACAATATTGGCTATTGGCGCTTATACCTGTGCAGGAGAGCAGGTAAATGGCTGATAGTAATATAAGTGCAGTGCGTTTCACAATTCAAATATAGGAATATAACTAAACATAAAATAATGATGAATCTCACAATTCTATCATTTTGTATGTTTCTTTTGGCCACCAGGATTATCGGCCGGATAAAAAATTGAAATTTACCCTTAGCTTTGTGTTTATATAAAAACATTATGGCAACTATTGAAACTACCTACCTGGGCGATTTAAGAACAGAAGCAACCCACTTGCAATCAGGAACAAAAATAATTACCGATGCCCCTTTGGATAACCAGGGAAAAGGCGAAGCATTTTCGCCGACCGACCTGCTGGCGGCATCTTTGGGAAGCTGCATGTTGACCATTATGGGGATAAAAGCCCGCGCCAGCAATATTGATATCGATGGCACCACCATGTCCATCACCAAAATTATGGCTGCCGACCCGCGCCGTGTTGGTGAAATTGTGATCAATTTTAAATTCCCGAAGGCATATACCGAAAAGGAGCAACTGCTTTTAGAACGCTCGGCGCTTACCTGCCCTGTTATCTTCAGCCTGAACGAGGATTTGAAAAAGACAGTGACTTTTGGGTGGGAAGAATCAGTGAAGGCCTGAGACGATTGGATTTAGTTTATTATTAAGATCGAAAGAGGAGGTACCCTTAACCAACCTGCTCTTTCGCAATATATTCGATATGGAATAGACCTAAACCAAAAGCATGAATTTTTTAGAGCAAATAGTACTTCCTTTGTATTCCATGTCGAAGAAAAGAGGCAATAGCAACGGCCTTTGCGCTTTTCATTGCCGAACTGTTATCGCGGCAATTTTACTATTTTCGGTCACGGACATTTACCTAATCTCGTGCGCTATAGTGAACAAGCAAGTGTATTTATTTAATAGATTTCTATTCAGCAAACACGCAGATTTCTATGTACTAGCAGGCCTTTGTTTCCTGATAGGCGTATTCACAACTACAACAAAAAATTGGGACCAAGCTTATCTGAAAGAAGAATCCAGGTATAGTATTATTGACTCGTTTGCAACGGTATTATTTCCAGCAGTAATTTTTATTTTTATTGTCATGACTAAGAAAGGAATTTAATCCGCTATGCGATATTTAATGCCCGAACAGCTCAAAGACAACCTGTCAATAGGGAGATCTGTTGAACAATGGCTGGGGCCGACTATATTCCCCAACTATGTAACCCTCAGAACGCTAACGATCAGAAAAGAGCGGGACTCAACCTATACAACCAGCTACGTAGCTTCGACGATGGGAATGAAGACTTTACCGATGTCTACGCATTCAACTTTATGAACCCCGACGAACCCGAGTTGTTAAACAATTTTGATACGGTTGATGAAGCTTTGCAATTTGTTTTGACCGCATACAGCGCAACACTTGACAAATTTGTAAATCGGGGCATGATCCAGGACGAATACAAAGACTATCTTAAAACGAGGAATAAATAAGCGGAAAGATCAGTGCATCAAACCAGTGTTATGTTAACTAATCTCAAATCACTAATCAACTCATCACTAACATAGCTTCCTCCACAGAAACTTCGCCATGTGAGAGATCGAGAGTGCATTCGCCGTCTTTGATCAATAATAATTGGGGGGATTCGTGGTAAACCTGAAAATCAGCAGCGATTTTATTAGAAAGGTCGCGGTATTTGATCAGGTCTAAAAAATAGAGGGGTAAGTTGTCGGGGAGTTTATCCCAATCAAACTCAAAACGTTTTTTTACCATCATGCTGATGGAACAGCGGGTGCTGTGCTTAAATATTAAACTATAACCTTGAGTTTGCTTAATAGCGTCAATTTGGTCTGCCGATTCCAGCGGTATCCAATTCATAAATCAAATTTTAATTATTAGCTTAAAAAAATGCAAAGCAACGGAAAATGCCCGCTTGTTTTCAGCAAAAGAAAAAATATGACATTAAACTGTTAGCGCCCGGTTTTGGGATAAGTGCCATAAGCAGGGCACAACTTATTTGAGCATGAAGAGATGCTGCCTAATACCAGGGCAATTACTGCTATATAAATTACTTTTTTCATCAGCGTATGGTCTTAATGATATTAAACGAAATTTAGCTATTTAAAGTTTCAGCAAGGTACGCCATTTTTATGGCAGTTACAGCAGCTTCCACACCTTTATTTCCGTGTTTGCCACCTGCCCTGTCAATAGCCTGCTGCTGGTTATCTGTTGTTAATACGCCAAATATAACAGGTTTTGAATATTTTATAGCAACATTACTTATTCCGTTTGCTACGGCATTGCAAATAAAATCAAAATGTCTTGTTTCACCCTGTATTACACAGCCTAAACAAATAACCGCATCTAATTTACTGTTTTTTAATAATAAGTCGGCGCCGGTAGTCAATTCAAAACTGCCGGGAACTGAATAGGTGAAAATATGATCGGGTATTGCGCCGTGTTCAACCAGGCTTTCGTAGGCGCCCTGGTACAGGGCATTGGTAATTTCGGAATTCCATTCGGCTACCACGATCCCAAAACGATACAAAACCGCTGAAGGGACATCAGTATTACTAAAATCAGATAGATTTTTGAGTTGAGTCGACATATTTACGATTTACGATTTACGATTTACGAATGCGGGTTAGCGATTTTCTTCAAAAATCTAAAATCGTAATTCGTAAATCAAATTATCCTTTCGCTTCAGCCCTTGCTATATATTCGTCAATATTCTGGCCCTGCGGGCTGTCTGAATAATCTGCTTTGATCCTTTTGTAAACATCATCAGCTGATTTATAATCGTTTTGCGCTTCGTAAACCAAACCCAGTTTTTTAAGATACATAGGGGTTAAAAATTTATTGTTCGCTTTATCAGCTGCTTTTTTATAATAGGTTACGGCTTTGTCATAATCCTTCAGTTCAACATAGGCGTCGGCGGTTCCGCCAAGCGCTTCTGCAGCAACCATATAATCGTTACCGCTATAGTTGGTTAGGTTGTCAATCGCTTTCTGGTAGTTTCCTTTATTTAAATAAGCGATGCCTAAGTAAAAATAAGCAAGGTCTGCTGATTTGGTATTACTGTATTCATCTGCAATTTTTGCAAAACCAGGATAACCAGCATCGCCGTTAATGGCTTTGTCCCATTGCTTTTTCTCCCAAAAATCCTGCGCAACATGCATCTGGTTAGCCGCGGTAACTTCGCGCGGTGCAATATAAAAACGCTGGTAGGCTATATAAATAATTACCATGGCTAAAACAGCCCCGACAATAAATATCAAACTTTTTGGTTCTCGCGCACAAACTTACCAGTCTGTCCAATATCGTTGTGGCCGCCTGCAACCTTGGTGTCCGTTTGGGTTTTTGACATTTCTATTGTAAAATTAAGTTTGCAAAAATACGTTTTTCAAAATTTTTAGCAATAGGTTATTGTAATTAAATATTTTAGTCCGAAAGTCGGGAAAGTCCGAAAGTCTGAAAGATGCAAAATTCGCATGTAACAGCGTTTATAGCAATATTTTGGCTGACTTGACACACCTGCCGGATTTAACAAATTACACCAAAAACATAGATTTCAAATAGCAAACAATCCGCCAATCACTTTTTTCTTCCGGACTTTCGGACTTTCCCGACTTTCGGACTGAATCTAATCACTAACTTTGACCAATGTATTTGCAGCAGCTGTCAGTCATCAATTTTAAGAATTACGCCGAGGCCGAACTGAAATTCAGTGAGGGGGTTAACGTATTCACCGGCAATAATGGCGCCGGCAAAACCAACCTGCTGGATGCCATACATTACCTTTCGCTTTGTAAAAGTTATTTTAACCCGATTGATAGTCAGCAGATCAAACAGGGCGAGGAATTTTTTATCATCACCGGCAACTTCAATAAAAACGGCAATCCCGAAGCAGTAGCCTGCTCTGTTAAAAAAAACCAAAAAAAGCAGTTTAAGCGTAACAAAAAGGATTACCAGCGTTTAGCCGACCACATCGGTTTGTTCCCGCTGGTAATGGTATCACCCTATGATATCAGTATCATTATTGAAGGCAGCGAAGAGCGGCGCAAGTTTATTGACAATGTGATCTCGCAAACAGATAACTCCTACCTGGATGAGCTGATCGCTTATAACAGGGTGCTGGTGAACCGGAACGCTTTATTAAAGCAAATTGCTGACACGGGCCGGTACGATCCTCATTTAATGGAAGTGCTGGACGAGCAGTTGACCCAATCGGGTAACAGGATCTTTGAAAAGCGCAAAGCTTTTATGGAAAGCTTTACGGAGATATTTAACCGGCATTATACCTTTTTGAGCGAAGACGCTGAGCTGGTTGAATTGAGCTATGAATCACAGCTGCTGGCGGATGACTTTGGCGCCTTATTAAAAAAGGCCATTGAAAAAGACCGGGTACTGGAGCGTACTACGTACGGCATTCATAAAGATGACCTTTTATTTACCATACATGGCATGCCGATGAAAAAGTTTGGGTCGCAGGGGCAGCAAAAGTCTTTCCTTATTGCCCTTAAACTGGCGCAGTACAGTTTTTTATACCAGCAGAACGGATTTAAGCCCATCCTGTTACTGGATGATATATTTGATAAGCTCGACGACCTGCGGATAACCAAACTGATGCAAATGATCTCAAATCATGATTTCGGGCAGGTATTTATTACCGATACCAATGTGGCAAGGGTTAAAAACGTATTTAAGGAAATTGGGATAGAGATTAACTTGTTTAAAGTAAAAGGAGGAGAAATAGATGCGTAAAGCCAACGATAAATCGCTGAAAGAAGCGATTGAGCAAATGATGCAGGTTTACAAGATCAAGCGAAAGTTTGATGAAACAGGCATTATAGCGCACTGGCCCGAACTGGTAGGCAAACCGGTAGCCAACCGCACCAAAGAATTGTTTATCCACGATAAAAAATTATTCCTCCGGCTGGAATCGTCGGTGGTAAAAAATGAGCTGATGAACATGCGTACGCAAATCATTCAAAAAATAAACGAAGAGGCTAACTCAATCCTGGTAGAAGAAATTATTTTTCTTTAGTAAAGCGCGGAAGGAAGGTACGGAAGTTGAGATCGTCGCTCATGCGGGAAAAAGCGAGGATTAAAATCCCCGGAAGTATGAACACCAATTGCGCTTCGGGATGCGTCCTGTAAAGCAATACCGTACCTGAAACCAATACAATTATCAGCAGTGAGTATAAGATATATTTCAGCAGGAGTTTCATAAATCCTTATTTAGTTTATAATTGAGATAAAGTAAAGATAACTTTCATATTACCATAACTTTATAAAAATATTTATTTTTTTTTAAATAAACAAAATAAAAGAACAAGCCGGTGTTTCAATTTGTTAACATTTCCACCGGCTTGCTGTAAAAATTAAAACTTCTCGAGTGCCGAAAAATAAAAATCTCCTTCAATTTTAGCATTTTCATCAGAGTCGGAGCCATGGATTGCATTAGCGCCGATTGATTCTGCATACAAATTACGGATCGTTCCTTTGTCAGCTTTTGCCGGGTCAGTAGCACCGATCAGTTTCCTGAAATCTTCAACAGCGTTGTCTTTTTCCAATATTGCTGCAACAATCGGGCCGGACGACATAAAATCAACCAGCTCGCCATAAAAAGGGCGCTCTTTGTGTACTTCGTAAAATTTGCCGGCAGTCTCTTTGCTCAGTGCCAGATATTTCATGGCAATAATTTTAAAGCCGCCTTTAATAATGTGGTCTAAAATAGCACCTGTATGCCCGTTAGCAACGGCATCAGGTTTAATCATGGTAAAAGTTTTATTAGTGCTCATATTTTTTGCGTTATAAATGTATGGTTTGTTTAAGTGGCAATAGGTTAAATGGCCCGCTACTTTTAAGGCTCAAAACCGGCTCCGCCGCTCGCTTATTCAAATTGCCCGCAAAAGTAGGGTTTTTCAATTAAACCTTAGTATGTAAATAATGATAAGAAATAATTTATACCGATGAGGCCTGGTACCACACAAACAGGATTGAAAAAAGAGCGACCATAAAAGGATCAAAAAATCAAATAATCATTGACATTTAAGCATATTGCTTTAACATTAATTAACTCGCTGTATTTAATTTATTTATTTAGCTTTGCAGCTCTTTTTTAAAATTGAATGTTAAGTATAGCCTCGCTTATTGAACTTTTAGCGCAGCCTCAAAAAATAGTAATTACTACTCATCACAAACCTGATGGTGATGCTATAGGCTCGTCGTTAGGTTTATATAATTATTTGATACAGCAGGGGCACCATGTAACCGTGATTACCCCAACCGATTACCCGACCTACTTTAACTGGATGCCGGGTAATGACGGTGTGGTTATTTATACAGAACACCCGGAAGAATGCGCAGCCCTCGTCAGCGAAGCTAAAATCATTTTCTGCCTTGATTTTAATGCTTTGGGAAGGATTAATGAATTGGGCGAACTGGTCGGCAAAAGTGCTGCATATAAGGTAATGATAGACCATCACCTGGAACCGGAGGATTTTGACGATTACCGTTACTGGAATATTGGTGCATGTGCTACCGCGCAGTTGGTTTATACTTTTATAGTTGAAGAACTTAAACATAAAGAACTGGTGAACAAGGATGTGGCCAGTTGTCTGTATGCCGGCATTTTAACCGACTCAGCGTCCTTCCACCTGCCAAATACAACATCGGCGGTGCACCGTATTACCGCCGACCTGATTGACGCGGGCGCCGTAAACTGGCGCATATACGACCTGGTTTATAACAACTCACCCGAAAACCGCCTGCGTTTCCTGGGCCTGTGCCTGTCAGAGCGTTTGGAGGTTTTGTACGAATTTAATACCGCTATTTTCCATGTAACCAAACAGGACCTGGAGAAATACGATATCCAAACGGGCGATACCGAAGGAATAGTAAATTATGCGTTATCCATTGCCGGCATAAAACTGGCAGCTTTTATAATTGAACGTAAGGATAAGGTAAAACTTTCGTTAAGATCAAAGGGAGATATCCCTGCGAATGCGATCTGCAGGAAATATTTTAACGGCGGCGGCCATTTTAACGCAGCCGGCGGCCATTCAGAAGACAGCCTTGAAAATGTAATCAATCAATTTAAACAAATATTACCTGAATATAAAAAACTATTAATAAAGTAAAAATGAAAAAAAACCTGATGTTTTTAGCGCTTGCTGCAATTGGATTGGCAAGTTGTAATGGATTTAAAAAAGGGCAACACGGGTTGCTATATCAAATTGTATCTGACAAATCGGGTCCGAGCGTTCAGCCAGGCGACTTTATCAGTATCAACTATATCGTTAAGAATGATGCTGATTCTGTATTACAGAGTTCGTTCGAAACCGGCCAGCAGTTTTCACAAATAGTGCCAAAACCAAGTGGTAAAGGTGACGTGTTTGCCGGGATCAGCTACCTGAGCGAAGGCGACAGTGCTGTGATTAAAACCGACCTTGATTCGTTAAGCGCAGGTCATCCGCGCCCTGCCGGAATGAAGGGCAAATACATGATCTTTATTGTGAAAGTTGAAAAAGTTATCCAGAAAGGCAACCTCGACCAAACAGTATTCAACGGCCGTTGCCAGGCTTATGTTACCTCGCTAATGGATGTAGCAAAAAAGGCAGAACCGGCAAAAATTAAAAAATATATTGCTGATAACAACCTTAAAGTTACTACAACAGCTTCAGGGCTTGATTATGTGATCACCAAAGAAAGCTCGGAACCAAAACCTGCAAACGGCGATACCGTGGCTGTAGCTTATGTGGGTAAATATTTAAACGGCAAAGTTTTTGATACCAGCATCAAATCTGAAGCTGTTAAAGCCAAATTGCCAATTAACCCGATGAACCCCTACAAACCTTTGCGTTTCCCGCTTGGCACTCCGGGTATGATCCCGGGATTGAATGAGGCCATTCTATTGCTTTCAAAAGGCGCTAAGGCAACCATCATCATGCCATCAAGTCTTGCTTACGGCGAACGTGGCAACCAGATGATAGGCCCGTTTACGCCGCTTGTATTTGAAGTAGAATTGGTTGACATTGTTCATCCAAATCCAAACGCTCCAAAACCGGTTGCTCCGCCAATGATGGCTCAGCCGCAACAACAACCTGTTAAGAAATAATATTTAATTAAATACGGCCTTCCCCTAAAAAGGGAGGGCCTTTTTTTATTTTCGATGAAATATATCCTGTTTATTATGGCATTGGGCCTCGCTGTGAATGTGAGCGCACAAACTGACGTACAACATACCCCGCATGGTGCAACTTACCGGGTATTTACCCATAGTACCGGTGATAAAATAAAGGTTAACGATGTAATCACTTTTGACTTTATTCAAAAAACGGATAAGGACTCCATTCTGATGAGTTCTTTTATTACCGGAAATAAAGGCAAGGCACAGGTTTTACCGATAGAAGGCCTTAAGGATATAGCGGAAGTTAATTTGATGGAAGTATTTCCAAATCTGGCATTAAATGACAGTGTTGAGGTAAAGATCCCTACTGATTCCGTATTTAAGGGACATGATGCGCAGCGCCCGGCGTTTTTCCCTAAAGGGAGTAACCTGGTGTTTGTTTTAAAGGTAGAAAAAATACAATCGCTGAATGATGCTATCGCCGAAAGGAATGCTGAGATGGAAAAAGCCAAAGCTGAAGAAGCAAAACTACAGGCTAACGAAGCGGTTGCTGCGGCAGCATATATAGCAAGCCATAAACTTGTTTTAAAAACTACCCCGTCGGGTTTAAAGTATGTGATCACCAAGCCATCACTAAAACTTAAACCGCAAAAAGGTGATACCCTGCTGGTAAATTATGCAGGCCGCGGGCTTGATGATAAAGTTTTTGATTCGAGCATTGAATCCATAGCAAAAGCATCAGGTTTAAACCAACCGGGGCGCACTTATGAACCTTACGAGGTAATCGTTGGGGCCGGGGGAGTTATCCCCGGATGGGATGAAGGCTTGCTGTTATTAAACGAAGGCTCGAAGGCCACTTTTGTAATCCCTTCTTCCCTGGCATACGGCGCGCAGGGAATGGGCGCAATAGCACCTTTTAGCACGCTTGTTTTTGACCTGGAACTGGTTAAAGTAAAACCTGTTAAACATCCGGTGGTTGCCAAACCGGCTGTTAAGAAACCGGTCCATAAAAAATATCCGGTAAAGAAAAAAAGTTAAATAAGAAAGCCTCCTCATAAATCCGGGAGGCTTTCTTATTTTTGCACGATGCTGCTTACCGATACCCATACCCATCTTTATTACGAAACAGACCTGCAAAAGCGCGCCGGCCTGGTGGAACGCTGCATCAGCAATAACGTGGAGCGCCTGTTTTTACCAAACGTTGATGCCGCATCTGTGCCAAAAGTTTTTGACCTGGCCGCTACCTGCCCAGACATGTTTTACCCGATGCTCGGGCTGCACCCCTGCTCGGTAAAAGATGGCTGGGAAGAAGAATTGAATACGATAAAACAGGCTGCAGGTGAACATAAAATTTATGCAATAGGTGAAATTGGCATTGATCTTTATTGGGATAAAACTACCCTTGCTGAACAAGTAAAAGCCTTTAAGGCACAAATCGCCTGGGCTAAACAACTTAAATTGCCTATTGTGATCCACTGCCGCGAAGCTTTCAACGAAGTTTTTGAAGTGCTGCAACAAGAACAGGGTAAAGATTTACGCGGCATTTTCCATTGTTTTACCGGCAACCTTGAACAGGCCCATAAAGTTATCGAATTGGGCTTTTACCTGGGTATAGGTGGGGTGGTAACCTATAAAAACGCCGGTTTGGCCGAAGTTGTGGCTCAAATTGATCTCAACCGGATAGTTTTGGAAACAGATTCTCCGTACCTTGCACCGGTTCCGCACCGGGGTAAGCCCAATGAAAGCGCGTTCCTTGTATTTGTGGCCCAAAAAGTTGCTGATGCACTGCAGGTAAGTATAGAAAAAGTAGCGACTGTAACCACTGAAAATTCGAAGTTGATTTTCGGCGTTTAGTTTTTTTTAAATAGATTTATTTTTTTGTTCATATAATTGACTATTGCCATAAACTATGAACTATCAACTATGAACCCATAAAACGCATGAGCCAGATCCTGATCATTTACACCGGCGGTACCATTGGTATGATGAGCGACCCTGTTACCAAGGTACTCAAACCGATCAATTTTGAGCAGATCATGGATAACGTGCCTGAACTTGAAAAATTGAACTGCAAGATCCAGGTGCACTCATTTGATGAGATCATCGACTCATCCAACATGAACCCTGCGATCTGGAGCGAGCTTGCCGGTTTAATTGAAAGCAATTATGATACCGTTGATGGCTTTGTGATCCTTCACGGCTCAGATACGATGGCCTTTACCGCATCTGTTTTAAGCTTTATGCTTGAAAACCTGGGCAAACCAGTCATATTTACCGGCTCGCAATTGCCTATCAGCGCCGTTCGTACAGACGCGAAGGAAAATTTGATGACGGCCATTGAAATAGCTAAAGCCAAAAAACACGACCGCGCCCGCGTTCCCGAAGTTTGCATTTATTTTGATTATAAACTATTCCGCGGAAACCGGTCTTTTAAATATAATTCATCCAAATTCGAGGCATTTCGTTCGCCCAATTACCCTATCCTGGCCGAGTCGGGTGTTCACCTGAAGTTTAGCCTGAATGATATCAGACATCCGAAAGAGGGTGAAAAGCTGATTGTCCATAAAAACCTTGTAAGCGACGTGGCTGTGCTTAAGTTGTATCCCGGTATCAGTCCTAAAGTAGTTGAAACCATATTAACCGCCGATGTGCGGGGCATTGTAATGGAAACCTTCGGTGCAGGCAATACTACTACCGACGAATGGTTTGTTACCCTGCTTAAAAATGCTATCGACAGCGGCAAAGTGATCCTTGATATATCCCAGTGTAAAGTGGGCACCGTTGAGCTTGGCCGTTACGAAACCAGCCGCCACCTCAAAGATGTAGGCGTAGCTAATGGCTATGATATGACCTACGAATCGGCAGTTACCAAAATGATGTACCTGCTGGGCCAGTATGACGACCCTAAATTAGTAAAGGAATATCTGGAAACGGATTTAAGAGGGGAGATTACGGTTTCTTAGTCCTGCTTCAGATAAAACGCTCTTCCTGACTATTATATAAGTAATCCGGCTGCACCCTTCAGGCGCCTCGTGATGCCGATGTATCATTTCTATTCGTCTCCGCCCGAAGAACTGCATCCCGAATGGTTAAAAATCAATGCCGGGAAACCGGCACAAAAAATAGCGCCGAAAGATACGATACCCCTCCCAATCCCACCATTTACTCGCCTAAAACCGCCACTTGCTAAAATGGGGAAAAGCGCCTGCCAGCTTTTGCCATTTTAGTAGTGTAAAAAGCATCCCCGGGATCATTTCACCGGCATTTACAGCTTTAAACCGTACAGGCAAAATTAAACAGGATTAAATAAACCAGATCATGAAAAAATCGCAGTGTCTCCAGTCAAAAGGCTTTTCAAGCGGCGGAATAAAATTACCGATCAGGCAGCTCTTATTTATAGCCGTTTTCTTTACCATCACTGCACCTTTAAAACTATTTGCGCAGGATGCCGTAAACGACAACCTTTCTGTTTTACAGGTGAGTGCCGGGGCTTTGAATCCTCTATTTAATCCGGCGAAAACGGTATATGCTGTAAAAGTTAACACATTAACCACCAACATTACAGTAACTCCTGTTACCGCTATTTCAGGAGAAACAGTGGTTATCAATGGAACAACCGTTGCTTCAGGATCGCCGACGGCTCCCATTGCATTAGCTGTCGGGGACAATTCCATTACCGCTACCGTAACCGCACGTGACGGCGTGACACAAAAAACGTATTCCATAACGGTAACAAGGGCGGCCTCATCTAATAACAATCTTGCCGAACTGCAGCTCGCCGGGGTAACTAAATCAATGGCATTCAGTGCGTCAGTTACCAATTACGCGGCATCTGTGGGCAACGCGGTTACATCTGTTACTATAAATGCTCGTGCCCAGGACGCAAATGCCTCGGTAACCGTAAATGGAACTTATCCCATATCTGGAATCACCTTTGATGCGGTAAGCTTAGCCGTTGGTGTAAATCAAATCAATATAGTGGTAACGGCACAAAACGGGACTACAAAAACTTACACCGTACTGGTTACCCGTGCGCAGTCATCTGACGCAACATTGTCTGACTTATCATTAAGCGGCATGACATTACAGCGGCGGTTTAACCCGGGGGTAAACACCTATGCCACCTCCGTCAGAAATACAATAACTTCAACAACTGTTACCCTTCAAATAAACAGCCCTGATGCAACTGCAACTGTCAATGGGTCGCCGTTAACTTCGGGTACGCCCTCCACACCCATCAATTTAAACGTAGGTGTCAATACCATTAGCATTGCAGTAACCGCGCAAAACGGCGCATTAAATACCTATACGGTAACGGTAACCCGGGCACCATCCACTAATGATAATCTTGCCGGCTTGAGGGTAAACGCAGGTACACTGGCGCCTGTTTTTGACCATACGATTGCCAGTTATGCCGACACGGTAACGCTTGCAACCCCAAACATTGCCGTAAAACCTTTTACCGCCTCCAACGTGGCTATCGTCACTGTTAACGGAGCGACTGTAGCTTCCGGGTCCTGGTCGGCGCCTATTGCGCTAGCTCCCGGTTCAAATACGATAACTATTGAAGTAAAAGCTGAAAGCGGTGATATAAAAGATTATATCCTGACGGTAATCAAGCAAAACCCCACTGACGGAAACCTTTCTGATCTTCAAATAACGGAAAGCACTATTTCGCCGGCATTCAATACGGATACGCTAAATTATACGACAACCGTAAGCAGCGATACCCAATACGCTCATGTAGCGGGCTTTACAGTTGACCCAAACGCAGAAGTAGTGATAAATGGCGAAAACCTTTCGTCCGGGACATTCTTTCCGTTATATCTGAGCGATGGAGCAAATTTAACCACCATTGTTGTTAAAGGATCTGACGGTGGCAGAAGAACTTACCGGCTCATTATTATAAAACCGGGCGATCCTGATTTTACAGTATCCTCAATTCAGTTGAGCAGCGGTGCGTTATCACCTGCCTTCGACCCTTCAGTAACCTACTATACGGCAAGTGTCGACAGTACAGTATCATCCATAACAGTCACCGCCACCAACAATGGTACCGTAGGGACTATGTATGTTAATAATGCAGTAACGGCCTCGGGTGTTCCTTCCTATTCCATACCGCTTCATTTTGGCACTAATTATGTCGGGGTGACCATTGTCAATAATATTCCTATCGCGAAGACTTATTTGATGGCTATTTACAGACCTGGGGGGAGCGGTTTCGGTTTACTAAATAGTGCTTACCAACCGTTAATTGTTGCCCAACAACCAGATAAACCCCTGCTTACAGATGCGGAGGTTGCTGTCCATCCCGCGATATCACCCAATGGCGATGGCATTAACGATTTTTTGATTATCGACGGGATCGATAAATACCCCGACAACAACCTGTCCATTATGACTACTAGTGGCGAGCCTGTATTTGAAGCGAAGGGATATAACAACAGCTCGAAAGCGTTTGACGGACACTCAAGCAAGAACGGGGCGTTACAGCGCGCCGGCACCTATTTTTATACGTTAAGTTATACGGTTAATGGCATAACAAAACGTAAAACCGGGTACATAATATTGAAGTACTGACAGGATGATTTAACTGCAGGCCAATTACCACAAATAAGTCCCTATTCCTAATAGTGTTACGTGCAGTTGTTAACCACATACGTACGAACAACAAAAAGCCTTCCGGCG
Organism: Mucilaginibacter gotjawali; assembly: GCF_002355435.1. Classification (NCBI taxonomy): domain Bacteria; kingdom Pseudomonadati; phylum Bacteroidota; class Sphingobacteriia; order Sphingobacteriales; family Sphingobacteriaceae; genus Mucilaginibacter; species Mucilaginibacter gotjawali. Next base: position 183,487 of record NZ_AP017313.1, on the reverse strand, counting down.
GAAGGCTTTTTTGCGTTCAATTATATACCCTGATTTTCTATCTGCATTTAAGATATTTTTTTTACGATATTTTAGTTATAAATTATTCGTTATTAAATAATTACTTAGCTTAAACCAGATGAATAAAATATTAACGACGCTATTAATATGCTCAGCCCTTTGCGGTTGTAAAGGGCCGCACGAGGAAAAACAACACTCAAAAGACCATTCAAAAACACCTGTGCAGAAAGAAGCCAGTCAAACCATACTTAGTTTTGGGCAGGCGGTTCAAATTGACACGTCTGCATACTTAATGTTTCCGCTGGAAATTAAACATGACGACAATAGTTTCAAATCAAGAGGAGGATCATATCAATGGAACATAGTTTTCCTGAACACGCAAACTCAGCAATATCACTTGCTTGATTCTACAAGAAAGATGCTGATAAGGGAATACAGCGTTGATCAATCCTCGAATGACAATACTGAGGAAAACAGCCATAATAGGGATGAAAAACATATTTATTATTCCGTCACGGTTAATGATGCCAACAAAAATGGTGTGCTCGACGATGCCGATCCTGTGTACCTTTTTATATCAGACAGGACAGGAAATAATTTCAGGCAAATTTCTCCTGAAAATTATACTGTAGAGAGTTGGAAATTGATTAAGGAAACCAATAAAGTGTTAATGTACGCAGTCGGGCGGGAGCATATGAACGAAGGGGATGATAAAATGGAGACTACACCGTTTATTTATGATTTAAAAACCAATAATTTATCAAAGCCAGTATTTAGTAACAGATTTATTCAGACGACTAAGCAGCTTTTTGACAAAAACTGGCACGAGGAGTAAAGTTGGCAGGAGCACTATTTAGTTGCTGCTAAAATCGGAACCGCCTAAAAAGATTGCCGTATAATAAGCGCGTTAAAAACTGTTAAATAGATCCGTCAATAGCAGCTACTTAGCGTAAATCGCGCTATTTTTGAATATAACCCGTTGCTATGTTCAAAAGCTTTTTAAAACTGGCCCTCCGCAATTTGTGGAAAAACAAAACATCCACCGCAATCAATGTTTTAAGCCTTTCCGTTGGGTTGGCTTCCTGTGCATTAGTATTTTTGTTTTACCAGCATGAGCTGAGTTTTGATAAAGGATTTGATAACGCCGCGGACGTTTACCGGGTAACTTCCACTTTTAAAGATGGCAGCAAGGCTCCTACCGTCGCCTTAACCTACGCTAAATATTTAAAAAGTGAAATTCCCGAAATAGAAAAGGTGAGCCGTATTGACCCAACCAACGGGACCACTATTGTTCAGGCCACAGGCAGCGAAACGGCTACGCCCTACGCTGAGGATTCCGGCTATTGGGTTGATCCTGAATTTTTCGGGGTACTGAGCTTTCATTTTTTACAGGGCGACCGAAAAACCGCGTTTAACGCGCCCAACACGATGGTGCTTTCCGCATCATTGGCGAAGAAGCTTTTTGCAAACAGTTACCCTATTGGAAAGACTTTAAAGGCAGGTGGCAATATATACACGGTAACCGGGATTATTAAAGAAGATTTCCTGAACCACATCAAACCCGATTTCTTCGCGTCAAACAATAGCACCAATTTTAGGGAAAAGCTTGCCGCTGCCGATAACTGGATAGTAAATGACAACTATTATACCTATGTCAAGTTAAGGCATGGCAGCAATGTACCACATGTAATTAATGAACTGAATGCCTACCTGCAACGGCACGCGGGCGCCCAAATGAAAATATATAATGATCATATCACCAATTCGCTGCAGTCGTTACTTGATATCCACCTCTATTCAGGCGATTACCAGGATTACCTGGCCTACAAACAAGGCAATATCAAATACCTTTACCTGCTGGCCGCCATAGCGCTCATTATTCTGGTGCTGGGCTGTATCAACTATATGAATTTAACAACGGCGCAGGCTATTGGCCGCGCCCGGGAAGTAGGTGTACGCCGGGTGATGGGCGCCGGTAAAAAATCAATCCGTTACCAGTTTTTATTGGAGACCCTCGCCGTCAGCATTTCAGCACTCGTGATTGCCATCGGGTTGGCATTCCTGTTTTTACCCGTGTTTAACAGCCTCACCGGGCAGGCATTGTCTTTTTTTGATGCGGAGAACCGCACTCTGATTTTATGGCTGTTGCTTATTACATTGGTAACCGGACTGGCGGCAGGGCTATACCCGGCCTTTTATTTATCAGCCTTTAAGCCCGTTAACGTATTAAAGGGGAAAATAAAAGACTCATACGGAATGTTCAGCATTCGCAAAGTGCTTATTGTTTCTCAGTTTGTTATTTCAACAGTTTTGATATTTGCCACCATCGTTATATGGAACCAGCTTCATTTTATGCTGCGTGCTAAACCCGGGTTCGACCAGGAACAGCAATTGGTACTTACTCTCAACAGCGGGGCATCGCAAAAAAACAGCGCCCTGCTGGCTGATCAGCTACGTAAAAATGCAAACTTTAAATCGGTAACCGATGCCGCGGCCCCGCTGGTTTCCGGCGATATGAATTTGTACCCTGCCGATAAAACCATCAACGATAAACAGATCGTTTTTCTTGATTTTGCCGACACCAACTATATGCAAACACTCGGCCTGCAACTGGTGGCCGGCAGTAACTTTGGCCAGGAGGCATTTACCAATACCAATATGCAGGAAGATATGGAACTGCATGATTTTGGCAAACAAATTATTTTGAACGAAGAAGCAGCCAGACTATTAGGTTTTGATCCGGCCACGGCGCGGGGCAAATATGTTTCGCACCTGCACAACGGCGTGGTTTATCATTATAAAATAGTGGGTATCGTTAAAAATTATCATTATTTTTCGTTGCGTGCAAGCATTGGGCCGTGTGCCATTATGGGGGTAAACCCTTTAAGGTGCAGTACTATCATCGCAAAAATTGATGGGAGGCACGCAGCAACGGCCATCCAATTCGCGGCCGCAAAATGGAAAGCTTTAAACCCTGACACGCCCTTCTCTTACGGATTTTTAGATCAGATTTTTCAAAGCGATTACGACCAGGACAAACGTACGCAGCAAATGAGCAGCATTTTTACCTTTATCGCCATTTTTGTTTCATGCCTGGGTTTGCTGGGGCTGGTTACCTATTCGGTTCACCAAAAAGCCAGGGAGATAGGCATCCGCAAGGTTGTGGGCGCCAGCGTAAGTAATATTGTGATGCTTTTCTCAAACCAGTACCTCAAACTGATCCTCATTGCCAATATCATCGCCTGGCCGTTAGCCTGGTACCTGATGAACAAGTGGCTGCAGGATTTTTCGTACCGGACGCAGATCAGCTGGTGGATGTTCGCGATATCCTTATCCGCGGGCATCATTATCGCATTTGCTACCATCGCTTTTAAAACCATCAAAGCGGCCATGGTAAACCCGGTGGAGAGTTTGCGGGCCGAGTGATTTTTTAGGTGAAAGGATAAACCTGCCCGCCGACAGGCGGGGGCGAAAGGTTAAAGGTTTTGGCATTAGCTGAAGGTTTGGATAATTTCGGTTTGGATGGATGTTTAAGTTTTTTCTTTCATAACCATAACGTCCAATCCATTAGCTGAATATTTTGTTAATCTCTCCGCCAGAAAGCAGGACGCCCCGGCGGGCGATATTTCCTCAAACCCTATCTGCCCGTAAAATGCCTTGAGGTGTTTATAAGGAATGCAATAACAATCTTTCCTGTCAATATTTTCCCGCAGGAATTTAAGCACCAATGTGCCTGTGCCCTTGCGGCGGCGGGCGCAATCTATTTGCATGCCGCGTAAAACTTTCTCGCCGTGCTCCGTGCAGATCTTTACCGCGCCAATGAATTCATCGTCTTCAGCCATTACAACCAGGTCATCATCCTGCAGGCCGCCGTTATAACTACAAGCCTCGCAAAGCTTGCGTGCTTTAGGATATTCGGTTTTTTCGATAATGCGGATGATCATTCCCTTTTACTGTAGCGCACTTAATATAAAGAGAGAATGGCAATAAATATTCTCCGTAAAAAAGCCACTTCTCAGTTTGCTTAAATTTAGGAATATTTAGCGAAAATGGATCTGCGAGCCTTTCAAAATAAGAGACAATTGACGTTTAGAGAAAATTTTAAACGATGGAATTTTATTATATTTGTGTATCGAACAATAAATAAGTCATGCTTACCACGATAAAGGGATATTATGATCACGGGCAGATAGTGCTTGAGGAAACTCCGCCGGTAAAAACCAAGACCGAAGTGATGGTGACATTTCTTACCGGGGAAACATCAAAAAATCAGTCTCCCAAAAGAAAATTAGGTGGTTTGGAAGGAAAGGTCACCATACCAGATGATTTCAATGAGCCATTGGATGATCTAAAAGATTATATGTAAAAATAAATTTACTGGTAGATACCCAAATTCTTATCTGGTCTTTCTATATCCATTCTCCTCTGTCCGAAAAACATAAAGAATTACTTGAAAATAACTCGAACAGGATTTTAGTGAGTCAGGTCAGCCTGATGGAAATTGCTATAAAGAAAAATATAAATAAACTGCCTGACTTCGTTCCTGACATACAAATGGTGGCCGATCAATTGTTGGCTAATGGGTTTGAGCTCTTGCCACTGAAGAACGAACATATATTTTCATACCAGCATTTACCATTATTTCAGGAACATAGGGATCCTTTCGACCGGTTCTTAATTGCTATTGCTAAAGATGAAAATCTTACAATTGTTACTACAGACGATAAATTTCAATTGTACTCGTCCCTAATCGAAATAATTTAATTTAAATGGCACAGTCACTTAATCTGTTTCATCTTAATAATTAACAGGTTGCGGCTTTAGCGGCCTCCGCAATCGAACAATAGTCTCCGGCGGGTGCAGCTTTCACTGCACCGCCTTCAACAACACTAATTGATATATAGGGGTATTAGTCAAACTAATCAGATCCGGCTGACGATGCCGCTTTCAACACGTTTGCGGTACGACCAGAAGAAGACGATTGGAAATACAAACAGGTTAAATATGGTATTGGTAATCAACCCGCCGATAACCACGATAGCTAGCGGTTTTGAGGCTTCGGAGCCGATACCATGGGACATTGCCGCAGGCAATAAACCGATTGCCGCCATCATGGCCGTCATTACTACCGGCCGCAGCCTGTCGGCCACGCCATCTTTTATAGCTACAGCAAACGATGTCCAATGGGTGTGGTGCCTCAATTCGGCGATGTTGCTTTTAAATTTGGAGATCAGGATAACCCCATTTTGCACACATATGCCAAACAGTGCGATAAATCCGATGCCCGCCGAAATATTAAAGTTAATGCCGGTAATTAACAATGCCAGTATGCCGCCCATAATGGCAAATGGCACATTGTTGAGCACCAGCAACGAATCCCTGAAGTTACCGAACAGGATGAACAGGATAAAGAAAATGATGAGCAAACTTATGGGCACTACCTCGCTCAATCTTTTGGTGGCGCGCTGCTGGTTTTCAAAGTCGCCGGCCCACTCAAGGGTATAGCCCTTTGGCAGGTTCAGGCGGGCATTTACCTTATCGCGCGCTTCTTTTACGGTGCTGCCCATATCCCTGCCGCGAATGGAGAACTTGATGGCTCCGTAACGCTGGTTATGGTCTCGGTAGATCATGCTGATACCAGTGATTTTTTGAATGGACGAGATTTCACGGAGGGGAACCGTATTGTTGTTCAGTGTGGGAACGCGGAGGTCACCTATCGATTCCTCATTGTTCCTGAAATCCTCCGGGTAACGGATCCGCAAGTCGAATTTTTGTTCGCCTTCATAAATTTGTGTAACGGCTTTGCCGCCTATGGCCATTTCAATTACTGCGTTGGCATCTGAAGCAGTTACGCCATACTGGGCCATTTTTTGCTGGTTCAGGTCTATTTGCAGTTCGGGCTGGCCCATATTGTGCATTACCCCAAGATCCTCGATCCCCTTCACTGTTTTTAAAACTGAATCGATCACCATTTCTTTGCTTTCGATATACTTGTAATTATCGCCAAACATTTTTACAACGATTGAGCCTTTAACGCCCGACACGGCTTCTTCCACATTATCAGAGATTGGCTGGGAAAAGTTAAGGTCGATACCGGGGAAATTTTTTAGTTTTTCCTGCATCCGCCGTATCAGCTGTTCTTTGGTCTCTTTTAATTTCCACTGGCCCTCCGGGTAAATATCCACATGGAATTCAATGTTATAAAAACCGGTTGCATCGGTACCGTCATTTGGCCTGCCTGTTTGCGACATTACCTGCTTTACCTCATCAAAGCTTAAAAAGATCCTGCGCATTTCATTAGCCAGTTTGACCGATTCTTTTAACGAAATACTTAAAGGGCCGGTAGCACGCACATATATCGCGCCTTCGTTCAATTCGGGCAAAAACTCGGTACCCAAAAGGCTAAAACAGCCCAGGCTAATCACCAGGGCTATAACCGTCACCGGGAAAACTATCCGGCGCCCTTTAAAGCAAAAACCATAAAAGCGCATGGCATTTTTGGTGATAAACTCAACAAAAACGTTGTGCCTTTCTTTTACATCTTTACGCAGCAAAACGCTGGCCAATGCCGGCACGAAGGTGAATGTTAAAATAACGGCGCCAAGCAGGGCGAAACCCAGGGTCCAGGCTAAAGGGGAGAACATTTTTCCTTCCACTTTCTCAAAACTAAAAATGGGCAACAGGCCTGTGATGATAATGAGTTTGGCAAAAAATATGCCTTTACCATTTACCAGCGCGGCCCGCTTGATTAAGCCCAACTTGCTCATTTTGTTGAATGCCGGCATGCCGATTTCTTTTGCCCTGTGATCAAGCACGACGAAGATCCCTTCTACCATTACCACTGCACCATCGATGATAATACCAAAGTCGATGGCCCCCATTGAAAGCAGGTTGGCTGACATGCCTTTTAATTTGAGGCAGATAAAAGCAAACAAAAGCGCCAGCGGAATGATGAGCGAAACGATGAGCGTGGTACGCCAATCGGCCATAAACAGGAAAACGATCACCGTTACTAAGATGATCCCCTCGGCCATATTGTGCAATACGGTATTGGTAGCAAAATTCACCAGGTCTTCACGGTCGTAAAATGTACTGAGTTTTACATCATCCGGTAAAATGGAGTGGTTGAGCTCGTATATTTTATCTTTAAGCGCTTTGATCACCATGCTGGGGTTGCCACCTTTGCGCATCACCACAATTCCTTCAACAACATCGGGGTCTTTATCCCGGCCAACCTGGCCAAGCCGCGGCAATGCCGATTCGGTTACTTCGGCAACTGTTTTTACATATATCGGTGTGCCCTTTATATTGTTGATGACTACATTTTTAATCTCATCAATATTGTTGAGCAAGCCTATCCCCCGCACGGCAAAAGCCTGGCCTCCCTGGTCGATCACATCCCCGCCAACGTTTACATTACTTTTTGATACGGCGTCGTACAGTTGCAAAGGGGTTACGTTATACTGCACCGCCTTCTGGGGGTCGATAGTGATCTGGTAGGTTTTCACTTGTCCGCCAAAACTATTTACATCAGCTACACCCGGCACAGCACGGATTTCCCGTGCTACCACCCAGTCTTCAAGTGTTTTTAATTCACGGGATGACCGTTTGTTGCTGGTTAAAGTAAACCTGTATATTTCGCCGGTTGGGCCATAAGGCGGCTCAATGGAGGGACTGACGCCATCAGGGAGGTCGGCATCGCCGATATGGTTATTTACCTGTAACCGGGCCTCCGGATAATCAATCCCGTCATCAAAAGTAATGGTCACCACCGAAAGGCCGAATAGAGATGACGACCTTATACTCACTTTTTTTTCAGCCGGGTTCAGGGCAAGCTCAATGGGCCGGGTAACAAATTTTTCAACCTCCTCAGCACTTCTGCCGGGCCATTGTGTTATAATAACAACAGATGTATTGGTAACGTCAGGAAAAGCATCAATACTGATAGTTTTAAAACTGATATATCCCGCAACAGCCATTAAGGCTGTTACAAAAAATATGAAAAATCTGTTTTTGAGTGCAAAAGCAAGTATATTTTTTATGAATTTATTCATGTTTTTATTTCGGATGTTCGATTGCAGATTTTCAAATTCCGGCTAATTCCGAAATGGAAAATCCGAAATCACAATCAGTCTTTAAGCGATTCGTATAAATACACCTGCCTGGAGGCGACAATCTTATCCCCCGGCTTTAGCCCGCTGCTGATATATGCTCTATCCTCAACCGTTTTCGCCACTTTAACCGGCTGGATATGTACTTTGGCTTTCCCGTCAATTACCACCGCATAATTTTTGTCGTTGTCAAAAACAAGGGCATTCCTATCGATAAATGGAAGCTCCTCTGCAGATTTGGCCTTGATCAGGATATTGGCGAACATACCGGGCTTGAGCAGATTACCAGGATTATTTATTTTGATCCGCGCATGCATTACCTTGTTATCCGGGTCGAGCATATTGTCGATCTTATCAATTTTGCCGGCAAACACTTTATTGGGATACGATAAAGCCGTGATCTTTACAGGATCGCCGGTCTGGATCTTTGAAATATCGGATTCATAAACATTAACCAGTACATATACGGTCGACAGATCGGCGATTGTAAAAAGGTTCTGGCTGTTATCGGCCCTTACCTGCGTGTTACTGGTCAGATTTTTTTCAACCAAAAACCCCGGAATGGGCGCCTTAACCTGGTATCCGTTCTCGTTGCTTTTATTGATGGAGATAACTGCGCCGGCACGCTTGCTTTCAGCAACAGCTTTCTGATAGTCAGATTGTGCCTGTTCCAAATCCTTTTGCGAGGCTAGGCCGCCTTTGTACATATCCTGGGTTGACTCCAATATGCGGCGTGTATTTCGTACATCAGCGGCCGATGAAATATAGTCCTTGGTATAACCGGCCATTTCGGGACTCCTTAATGTGGCCAGGGTTTGCCCCCTTTGTACGACATCGCCCAATTGCACTTTTACAATTCCGGCCACCCCGCTTACCATCGGAAATATTTTCACCATTTTAGTTTCATCAGGAGCAATATTGCCGGTTAATGTTATTTGTGATAACGCGCTTGCCGCCTGTACCGTATCAACCAGCAGGCTGCTCAGAAAACTGTCAGTAACCCGGAATTTGCTATCTTTTTCAGGTGTCTCCGCATGATGACAGCTCTGCAAAACCACCGCCGCGGCTATAAAAGCCGCAGCAATGGTTGTTATTTTCAAATAAGGGTACGTAGTCATTTTAATGGATTAGTTGTTAAAAAAGGGGGTTCCTGTAACATAATTAAGTTGCTCGAGCGTTACAATGCGGTTTAGCTCCAGCGCATTTAATTGCAGGGTATTGGTTTTATAGGAGTCGTAAAAATCAAGGAACTCCAATAAACCAATATTCCTTTTTTCATAGTTTTTAAAAACTTCCTGAATCAGGTGAGTAAAATTTTGTTTAAACCGGGGGTCGAAACTATTATATAATTTTTCGAGCCGCAGGGCGCCGCGGTACTCCGTTGCCAGGTCACTTTGCAGTTGGTCCTGCTGGCTTTGCAATTGCACCTTGCTTTGATCAATGGCAATACGTGCCTGTTTGATGTTCCCCTGGTTGCGGTTAAAAAACGGCAGGTTGAATTCCACCCCTGCGCCAATAAAATTGGTGCCGTAACCGCCATATTTATCATAATTAACCGATAAGGAGAAATCGGGAACTGCGGCTGCCTTTTGCAACTGCAGGTTCATATTGTTGTAATCAACGTTAATTTTTGCCAGCCTGAGATCATACCGGTTTGAATAGGCCGAATCGAGCATCGCCTGGTAGGATACCATTTCCACAATACTCTTTCCATCGAGGTCATAATTATACACCGGCTGGATGTAGGTATCCGGACTGACTTTTACCAGCATTTTAAATTCGCTTTGAACGGTATCAATACCCACCAGCAAGTTGTTGTATTCTGCCTGCAGGGTGTACAATTGCGACTGGATCCGCAGCACCTCTTTTTCGGCAACATTCCCTTTAATATATTGCTCTTTAAAAACAGTTAAGGTTTTTGCCAGGGAGCTGATTTCATCATTATAAACTTTTGCCGATTGCTCCTGGAAATAGATATTATAAAAATCATTCCTGAGCGTGAATTTCAACGTGCGCAGCAGGTCAAAAAACTGGTATTTAGCCTGATCGACACCAATTTTTGCCAGCTGTATATTCTTATTCCGCTTGCCGGCAGTTGTAAATAACTGCGAAATACTGAACGACTGGTCTTTAAAAGCCGGGCCCTGCATTACATCATTGGTATGGATTCCGTTATTGAAACTAAAATCAGGATTGGGAAATAAGCGGGCAGTAATTAACTGTGCGCCAGCGTTGTCAATATTATAACGTTGTATGATAATTTTCAGGTTATTTTTCAGAAACAGGTCTTCGGCTTGTGCGATGCTAACCTTTAAAGTATCAGGCGCCCCTTGTGCACAGGCTCTGAAAATCGTGAATATTACGCAAAATGAAACCAGGATTAAAGGACGAATAGCTATTTTGAACATGTTAATACAGATGGAACAAAGTTAAACCACCTGTATTAAAGCTTAATTAAAGGGAGATTAGAATACGGTTAGAATTCAGCGTTTGAATTGGATAGTAACAATGGTATGCCTGTCCGGAACAGAGTTAACCGCAATAGTGCCATTAAACAGGCTAATGATTTTGTAGGTTACATACAAACCTATTCCACTGCCATTATACCCTTCAACATTTTTTCCGCGGTAAAACGACTTAAAAATTTTTGCAATCTCCTCGGGTAATATACCGATCCCTGTATCTGTAATGTTGATCACAATTTCTTTATCATCAGCATAAAAATCGCATTGCACAGGCTTATTCCGCGAAAATTTATAAGCGTTGCCAATGATATTATTAAAAGCGATGGCCAGTAACGATTTGTTGGCCAGGAGCTGCAATTTTTCGGGATCTTCAGGCAGGTTCAATATATTAATGTTAAACATGCCTTTACCTTTTTTTGCCAGCCAATAGTCATTCAGCTCCCATATCAATTCATCCATAGCAACCGGCTTAAGGGCAGGCTGGGTATAGTTCATATCAACATTTGCCAATTCCAGCAGCACGGTAATGGTCCCGTTCAGCCTTTCAGCATCAGTTAAAACAGATTGCAGCACCTGTTCATATTCGGTATGAGACCGCAGTTTATTTAATGCGATCTCGATTTCACCTATAATGGTTGTTATGGGGGTCCTTAACTCATGTGAGGCATTGATGACAAAGGTTTGCTGTAGCTCGAACGCGTTTTCAAGGTGTTCCAATAACTGGTTAAAATTATGGGCAAGCGCACTTATTTCATCCCTGCCTTTGCCTTCATCAACGCGTAAACTCAGGTTTCCCGCGCTTACCTTCCGCATCTGATCAATAACCTTATCAATGGGCTGCAATGCCTTTTGCGCAAACCACCGGCTAATAAGAAACAAGCCTGCTGTTACACCTATCAATAGTATCGCCATACTTTTAACAAGGTCCTTTGTTCTTTTATTCCCTTCTACATCAACGGCCGAAACGAGAATTACAAAGTTGCCCTGGTTATCGTAATAATAAATCCCAGCGTTTTGCCGACCTCTTTCGGTAAATTCAATTTGTTTTCTTTTACGCACCTCATCTATCAGCGATGGCGCCCAAAATTGGCCCTTTTCATTTATAAAAGCTGCCCGGTTTTTATCATTATAAAACCGTATCACTTCATTGGGGAGGGCCTGCAGGTATCTTAATTTCACATGGCTTAATGAGTCGGCCGAAATTTCATCAGCCTCCAGGTAACGCTGCGCGGCAATATACGCCCGCACCATTAAATGATCGTAAAAATCGGATTTGACCAATGAATTATAAGTAATGCAGATGGCCACTTCAACAATTAGCAACACAATGGCACTTATGCTTGTAAAATAAAGGGATAGCCGGTTCTTAATCTTCATGGTTTTACACTGTAATGGCTTACAACACCGATCAAATGTCAAAGAGGATAAATACAAATATAGACATTATCTATTTTTAACCCTTTAAAACATAGCCCATTCCTATAACCGTATGGATCAATTTATTTTTGTGTCCTTTTTCAATTTTATTGCGCAAATAATTTACATAAACATCAATAAAATTGGTGCCCGTATCAAAATCAATTTTCCAAACCTGTTCGGCAATATATTCGCGGGATAATACCTTATTGGGATGCCGCAGAAACAACTCGAGCAGTGAAAACTCCTTTGACGTTAAAGCAACCTGTTTGCCGCCTCTTTCGGCGATATTGCTCCACGTGTCCAATTTCAGATCTTCAAATTCAAGGATATGTTCTTCCGTATCATTCACAATTTTCCTTCTCAGCAAGGCTTCGATACGTGCCAGCAATTCAATAAAGTGAAACGGCTTCACCAAATAATCGTCTGCCCCGGCCTTTAAGCCCGACACCTTGTTTTGAACCTGGTCAAGCGCGGTAAGCATCATGATGGGGGTTTTGGTATCTGTTTGCCGTATTTGCCGGCACAATTCAATCCCGCTGATATCGGGCAGCATAACGTCAAGGATCAGTAGATCAAATTCAGCCGTTTGCATCATTGCCTTTGCAGAAGCCCCATCCTTAGCCGTTTTTACCTTATAATTATTCTCTTCAAGGCCTTTGCAGATAAAGGCTGCTACTTTTTGCTCATCTTCTACTAAACAGATATTGGCCATAATAACAAATATGAGGAATATTTCGGATGCTGTATGTTTGGTTTACTAATCTAATCTAGTTATAATGTCTGAACTAAGATTCGTAGGATTAGAAGATTTTAGGATTGCCTGTCAATTTTAAACTCCTGTCATCTTGCTATTCTACGAACGAGGCCGCCCTATTGAATGCTGCAGAAAACAAATTACTTGCGACAACTTTTATTTTAGAATATTCTTTGTTGGATCACCGCCATAAACCTGTCTTTAAATTTTTCGCTTACCGGTATTTGTTTATTGGCTATATAAATGTGATTATCCTGTATTTTATTCAGTTGTTTGGTATTCACAATGTATGAATTATGCACCCTCACAAACGGCGGCGCCAGCTGCTCATCAATATCTTTTAAACGGCGATAAATCAGTATCTGGCTGGCGGCCGTAACAACGCGTACATATTCTTTTTCACCCTCAAAATACTGAATATCTTCCAGCAGGATTCTTCTTAATTCCTTGCCCGATTTCACGAAAAAATACTCGCTGCCAGTCGGGATTAATAATTTTTCATTGTCGGCCCTGCTGCAGAAATAAGCTTCGATCTTCTGCATAGCCGCCAGGAAACGTTTCAGGGTAATGGGTTTTAGCAGATAATCTATTGTTTGAAAAGAATAGCTTTCTGCAGCATATTCAGAATAAGCTGTGGTAAAAACTATTTTGGTTTCTTTTGACAGTAAGCCCGCCAGCTCCATACCCGTAAGCTGCGGCATATTGATATCCAGGAAAATAAAGTCCGGTTTATGATCTTTTAAAAACACCATCGCCTCCAGCGCGTCATAACACTTGGCTAAAAGCTCCCATTTGGTATTTTGATTAACCAGGATCTCCAGCAGGTTTACCGCATTCGGTTCGTCATCAATAATGATACAGCTTAAATTCATGTTAAAGGAACTTTTAAAAAGGCGGTGAAATAATTTCCTTCGTTTATGATATTCAGTTCGAAGTTATCGCCGTATAATAAATTCAGCCTTTTGCGCAGGTTTTTTATGCCAAAGCCGGTGTGTACGGCTGCGCCAGGCAAATCGTATATGCGGTTTTTAGTTTGAAAAAGCAGGTAACCGTCCTGCTGAACCAGTGACAATTCGATCTTATTTTCGCTGCTTGACTTATCAATGCCGTGCTTGAAAATATTTTCCACAAAGGTCATCAGCAGCATGGGTGGGATCCGCACCTCGGTATTGCACTCTTTTATAAAATCGAGGTCGATCTCATGCCTTATCCTGATCTTTTCAAGCACCATATAATTCTCCAGAAATTGGATCTCGGTGCTTAACGAAACTTCGTCTTTCGGGCTTTCATCAACAAAATAGCGCATAATATCCGATAAGCGTTCAATTAGTTTCGCAGTCCGCGGCGCCTCGCGGTAGGCTTCGTAATAAATATTATTGAGCGTGTTGAATAAAAAGTGTGGCTGCACCTGTGATTTTAATAGATTTAGCTCTGCCTGGCTTTTTTGCACCAATATTTTTTCAGATTGACGTTTCAGCTCAAAATAGGCCAGCGCCATACGAAAAATAAAGCTGAGCATATAGGTTAACAAACCCGCCACCGTAAAATTAATGATCGCTTCTACCGTCATTTTATCGGGCATGTTGGGGTAATAGGCATTATATAAGGCGGTGAGCGAGTACCCTCGTGATACTCCGGCGGCAGTTACCAGTATCACTACACAGATAACATAGGCTGCCTTTTGTCCTTTTTCATATAAAAGCGGGAACAGGAAACTGATGTTCCCGTAAATTACGATGGCATAAAACGAAATATTGATCAACGTATACAGGCAGGCATGAATAAACCCGCCTTCGGGAAGCACAGAAAAAAAAATAATTAAAACAACCGCAATCCAAACCAGCCACTGAAGCCGGATGATCGTCGGCATCCTTTCAATAAAATTCATTTTTAAATTTACAAAGCTTTTTTATTTCAGCTAACTGTTTTCAATAAACTGGCGGGTTTATTTAACGAATCAGGTTCGTGTTTGTATGGTGAAGCCGTATTATACCCTTTACAAGGCACCCCTTATGTGATAACGCCGTGTTGCTATAGCGTTAATGTCCGCCGGGTCGTCCCCCCGTTCAATACCATGCATTTCGCCCTTTTCCAGCTATTTGCAATATTGATTTTATATGCCAATTGGTTAAAAATACAAGCCTGCCTGTTGAATTCTTTTGCCCGGCAGCAGATTTAGCGCCAGTTTTAAATTGAAAAAATTATTCAAACAACATACTTAACACTTTTGATCATGAAAAAAATATTAATGGCCGTATTAATGGCGGCAATTTGCCAGCTTGCCTTTACCGGCACCTCGGTGGCCCAACTTAGCGCCCTGCCCGATGCCGGCAACAGGCGGGCAACTATCAGCGAAGGGATTGGCATTACAGAGGTAACTATTCATTACAACCGCCCGCATGTTAAAGGCCGCGAAGGAAAAATTTGGGGGCAACTCGTCCCTCCCGGCTATGTAGACCAGGGCTTCGGCACTTCAAAAGCAGCGCCATGGCGTGCCGGCGCTAATGAAAATACCTGGATTGAATTTTCGACAGATGTGATGATAGAAGGGCAGCCTTTACCTGCTGGCAAGTATGGCTTTTTTGTAGCCTATGACCCGAACGAGTGCACGCTGATCTTCTCAAAAAATTATACTTCGTGGGGCAGCTTTTTTTATAAACCTGAAGAGGACGCCTTGCGGGTAAAAGTAAAACCTGTACCCGCAGAAAAAAGCGTTGAATGGCTGAAATATGAATTTGCCGACCAACAACCCAACAGCGCTGTTGTGCAACTGCAATGGGAAAAACTGATCATTCCTTTTAAAGTTGAGGTGGATGTTGTCGGCACACAGCTTGCATCCTTCAGGAAAGAGCTACGGAGTGATAAAGGTTTTACCTGGGAGAGCTGGGACCAGGCGGCCGCATTTTGCGCACAGCATAAAACCAACCTTGATGAAGCTTTGCAATGGGCCGGCCAGGCAACCGGCCCTGATTTCGGCGGCAGCCAGAGCTTCCAGGCCTGGAGTACCCGGGCGATGGTACTTGACAGTTTAGGCAGAAGTACCGAAGCGGCAGAAGCCATGAAAAAAGCGCTTCCGTATGGCAGTATTAATGAATTGTACTTTTATGCAAGAGGACTGACCCGCGGTAAAAAAGGTAAAGAAGCCTTTGATGTGTTTAAATTGAACTATGACAAGCACCCTGATGAGTTTTTGACCAATGCAGGTATGGCAAGGGGCTATTCAGCCATCGGCGATTATAAAAAGGCATTGCCATACGCTCAAAAAGCCAGGACACAGGCAACAGGCACCTTCAACATCAATACGATGGACAAGATGATCAAAAATTTACAGGATGGGAAGGATGTTAATTAGTGATTGGAGACTGGTGATTATAGATTAGAAGAAGTCTGGAAGGCAGCAAAGTCCGAAAGAAAGAGGACGTTAGAACTTTCTAAAATGATCAACGACGCGCAGCGAATGACTCAATGACCCATACTATGATGCAACTTGTTCACTGGCTTTTACGTGAAGCTATTTTAGGGGTGAGCATCACCTGGTGCACCATTTTTTCATCGTTAGGGCAAAGTACCCAACCTTCGGTGGTGCCGCAAAATGTAATCGATACTAGCGCTCAACCCCTAGTATTTGCGCCAGGGGTTGTTTCAACGGCTTTTGAGGAGGCGGCGGCGACATTTTCGCCTGATGGCAATACCGTATATTTTTACCAGGGGACGATTTATAACACCGTGTGCTATTCAAAAAAAATCGATGGCAAATGGGCAAAGCCTGAAGTGGCGCCATTTTCGGGGCAGTACAGCGATTGGGACCCTTTTTTAAGTCCGGACGGCAAACGGTTGTTTTTTGTTTCGAGCCGTCCGCAGGATGACAAGTCATTAATTAAACCGAAAAAGAAGACGCATCTGTGGTATGCCGACCATCTGCAGGGTGATACCTGGTCGGCGCCGCATTTGCTGGACGCGCCTTTTAACCTCGATAGTGTAAATAATTTTGCACCCTCTGTAAGCCGTTCAGGTACGATTTGTTTTTGTTCGAGGGGAAGGGACGGACATGCGGGGATGGGCAGTTACTATGCCAAAAGGCTGGGCGACCATTATGATACGCCAAAACTGATGGCCCTAAACGGCAACGAGGAAACACAGGACCCTTTTATAGCGCCGGACGAACGCTATATCATATTTGTAAGCGGGGACAATGAGCTTTATATCAGTTACAGGCAGGGAGACGGATGGGCCACCGGGCAAAAGTTGGGGCCGCAGGTTAACAACGGCGACAGTATTTGGGACCCAACGGTATCACCCGATGGCAAAATGCTTTACTATACATCTGCCCGCGTTAAGGGATTTTATAAACGGGATCCGAAAGGGCCGGCATTGAATTATGATGGCCTGGAAAAAGAAATGGGAAGCATTTTTAACGGCAGAGGGAATATTTTGATGATCCCTGTCAATTTAAAAAACAACGCCAATTAGCATTATGGAAGTGTTGATCCTAATTGCCCTGTTATTTGCCGGAGGGTTGTTAAGCTACTTTATTAACGTTACGTTTAAGTTTGCTTACAAACTTGCCTGGGGATATGTTTTTATGGCGATGCTAATGGGTGTGAGTTCCTGGTTTGATTACCGGGCGGGCTTTAACAATGCTTTAATAAGCTGGGCGCTGCAGCTTACGAATAGCTGTTTTGAATTGGTGGGCCATTTGCTCTTGGGCTATTTGCTGATGAATATATTTTTAGCACTTACTTCGTCCGATACCGATGTGTGCCATACAAGAAAGATAGTCGGCTTAACCCTATGGGGCATGAGCATTATAACCGGCTTTGCATTCCTAACTGAAAGCTATTGGAAGGATGAAAATATGGGAAGAATGTGCTGCTTTTTTTCAACGTCGGGATATGCGCCCTGGTTTCTTTATTTTATAATGGCCGCCGAGGCGCTGGGGGGTTTAGGGATCCTGCTCCATTTTAAACTAAAAACCGGCCCCGTTGCCACCGCCGGTTTGATGCTGATTATGATCGGCGCACTTTATACCCATAACCAAAATCACGACCCGCTTTCCGCATCTTACGATGCTATAGCTGCGTTTATAACGCTGGGGATATTGCAGGTGGTTTATTATTTTGAACAGTTGGTTAATCCGAAGGCAATGGATTTTACTGCCGTCGGTAACATATTGCAATCGAAAGACGCCAATTAACCAGTATATTTATTCTGGCAAAGTGTTAGTCAAAATATTACCTCTTCCACATCAAATAAAACTTTATAAACCTCAAAATATAGATACCTTTAGATGCTCGTTTACCGGTTGGCCCGAAAAGTAAGCGGAAAAAAATATCAAAAAGAATAGCTATGGATGCGATCAAAGACCTCAGGCTTGCCGTTTTAATAGACGCGGATAATGTTCCTTATGCCAATGTAAAACAAATGTTTGAGGAAATAGCCAAGTACGGCACGCCTACGTTTAAACGGATCTATGCCGACTGGACGAAACCAACCGTTTCGGGATGGAAAACAGTTTTGCTGGAAAATGCCATCACGCCCATACAACAGTACAGCTACTCCACCGGCAAAAACTCGAGCGACAGCGCCATGATTATTGATGCGATGGATATTTTATACTCGGGCAAGGTAGATGGCTTTTGCATTGTATCAAGCGATAGTGATTTTACGCGCCTCGCTATCAGGCTGCGTGAGGCCGGCATGAAAGTGATTGGCATAGGTGAGAAAAAAACATTGATCCCCTTTATTACCGCCTGCGACAAGTTTATCTATATTGAAATATTGAAGGAAGATGCCGCGGCCACGCCCGACGAAGACAGGAAGACCCGGCCTTCGAAGAAACGCGGAAGCCCAAAATCGGCGCCAATAGATAAAGTAGGCCAGGAACTGGTAAAGCTGTTACGGGATAGTATTGCCGACATCGCCGATGAAAACGGATGGGCGCATTTAGGGAACCTGGGCACACAGATCCTGAAAAAGAAACCCGATTTCGACTCAAGAAATTACGGGTTTGCCAAAATGCTGCCTTTAATCAAAAGCCTTAATAAATTTGATTTTGATGAAAGAGAATCAGGCAAGGGAAACAATAAACATGTTTATGTTAAAATAAAGTAGAAAAACACTAACGCTTATTCAACAATATCATAGGCCCGGACCGGCTCTTTTTTCGACTGCTTATATTTATACAGAAAATAAAAGGTAAACCGGTAAAGTATATACACAACAACCGGCGCAGTAACTACGTCAATAGTATAATGAATATGCTGTACCAACAAAAGGTAGGCTACCGTTATAGTAGCTAAAAGGCCTATTATTTTATCAACGGGCTTCTCCAGGCATAAAAATATAAGCATGAGGGTAGCCGTATGGCCTGAAAAAAAAAGGTCTTTAGTTACTGACGCTTCCCCGTAAAACGCGCCACTCAGCGGATCAGATAATGGAATTAAGCCTACCGGGGGCGACAGCGGCACCATACTGATACATAAAACCCGTGCAACGGTAACCATGGCCAGGGTTAAACAATAGGTAATAAAAATAGAAGGTTTATGTATCGCCCTGTATAATATCAGCAGGATCATTGACCATATAATGATAAATATCAATACAGAAACATTATGTGGCGCTATGTTAGCTAACACCCGGTCATGTAAAACCACCCCATTCCGTTTTTCAATAAAAGCAAAAAAATGAGGAAGAAAAATAGAAAAAACGGGAATAAGCACCATAATCGCCGTCAACTGCAGGCGCTTAACCGGGGAGTTCCAGGTTTCCTTCCAGATTTCTAGTATAGACGTTTTCTGCATATGACTGTTAGACGCAATTAATGCGCAAAAGTAACAATAGATAAATTATTAAGAAAAGTTTAATTTCATGTAAAATAATCTGCGTGTAAAATAACACCAAATTACAATGCAACTTAATTGCATTTTTACGATATTTGCAACATGATTTTTGAAAAAGGCAACTCGAAATTGGATAGCGTAGGGATGACCGCCTCAGTATTATGCGCTATTCATTGTGCGATTGTACCCATACTGATCACTTTTTTACCATTGGTTGGTTTGGGCTTTTTAGCAAACCCGGTGCTTGAATGGAGTATGATTATTTTTGCATTTTTCATCGGAGTATACGCGATAGGTTTATCCTATACACATACCCATCATAAGCCTTTGCCGGTTTTTTTACTGATTGGAGGCTTCGTGATTATCATCATCGGGCACGTATTTGTTTCCGGTTGGCATGAGGCGCTGGTAGTTCCTATAGGGGGGTTAATGATCGCCACGGCTCATTTTTTTAATTTCAGGTACAGCGGCAGCTGCCGGCAGAGCGGGCATTCGCACTACCACTTAGGCGATAGCCAGCATAAACACTAACCTGAAAAACTCAAAAAACAGTATTGACGTAGCAAGTGCCATAACGACTATACAGGGTTAAATATTCATTAGAAAATCGGGCAGATTAAAATTCTATCATTATTCTTTTTACCTTTGCCCGTACATTTTATCTCAGCTTCAATGATACAAACATCTGATACTAAGTTTGAAGCATTGCTTGAAAAGCACCACCTCAAAAAAACAGGACCGCGATTAAAGGTGTTGTCAATGTTAGCCGCAAAAAACGTAGCCACTTCGCAGCCTGATCTCGAAAGCGTGCTGGACGATATAGACCGGGTAACACTATACCGGATACTGAATGCTTTTGAAGAAAAAGGTATTATCCATAAAGTATTTGACTTAAATGGAACTGCTAACTATGCAATGTGCTCTTCCAATTGTGAAGAAAATCATCATCATGATGAACACCTGCATTTTAATTGCACCATTTGCAATAATGTATATTGCCTTGACGAGCTAAACCTCCCTGCTTTAAATCTCCCCAATGGCTTTAAGCCAACCGGGTTTACGTTGTATGCAACAGGCGTGTGCCCCAAATGCAATAAACTTGCGGCAAAAAAAGCGAGTTAAAACAATTTTTTTAATTAACCCTTATCCAGTTAATGATTAAATACCTTAAAAGTTTAAAGGTATCGGTAAGCTTTTGGCTAACCTTACTTTTAACATTAATTGGCTACATGGCCACAGGGCAGCAATCAAAACCAGCGTTTAAATTCAAAACGGTTGTAATTGATGCAGGACACGGCGGCAAAGACCCCGGCGCCCACGGCTCCTATTCCCTTGAAAAAAACGTCGCGCTTGCAATTGCCAAAAAAGTTGATCAGCTGATAGAAAACACGATGCCCGGGCTGAAGGTAATCATGACCCGCACATCCGACAGGTTTATTCCTTTAAACCGGCGCGCCGGAATAGCCAATGAAAACAATGCCAACCTGTTTATTTCTATCCATTGCAATTCATCGCCTGAAGGTACCGCCGAAAGAATGCATAAAGAAAGGGGGGTAATGCTGCTCGTTTATGGTTTTCACCGAAAAGAAGAGCAAATGGAGGCCTTAAGGGAAAACGCGTCGATCTATATTGAAAAAGATTACCAGAAAAATTATGGCGGGTACAGCGAAAGCGACCCAACTTCGCTCATCGTGCTAAATACCTTTATGCAAAAATACCGCAAGCAAAGCATTTTATATGGGCAACTATTGAATAACGAGTTTGTAAATGAAGACGGTAGGCACAGCCGTGGCGTTAAGGAACAAGGTGTTTTGGTTTTGGCCCACAGCGCCATGCCCGCCGTATTGGTTGAAACAGGCTATATTAATAACCCGGCTGAAGAAAAATATTTAAACTCACAGGCAGGGCAGGAGGCCATTGCAGCCGCAATAGTACATGCCTTGAAAGTTTACAGGGAACAGATTGACAGCCGTTAACTTGTGAGGTACAGGAACCGTTTTTGCTAATTGAGATTGCAACGCCGATCAATATCAACCTTAAAAATGCAGCATTTTTAATTTGACATTTTTTGAAGATTTTTTGACGACCAGTGCAAATTCCTCAGTTTCCATTTTTTACCATCGAAGTGTACGGTTCCGGTAAAATAACCATCAGCAGAAAGTGTTTTACCATCTGACATTACAATATCTTCATGAAACGTGGCTCCAATATTGCCAGGGATGGTCTAAGCGGGTCAATCTTCACATTTTTCCATTGCAAGCTGATCTTTGGCATTAATTTAATAAGGGTGTTTTTTACAAATGATACAGCTGATGGATAATCCTTTAATGCCAGCTGCCCGTCATTCGCCATAAAAAAAAACGCATCGTTTTCAAAATAATCAAGCCAGGCAACCTGGCCCTTAACGGAAACGCCCTTTGAGATATTCGCCGCCATAAGGGTAAAGCTTTCTTTTACAACGGCGCTTTCATTGGCAGTGGGTTGACCGCTGTTATTTTTGCAGGAAATGAAAAGACTGGTGGTCCTATGGAAATATAAAACAAATAAAAAAGGAAATTGTTGATTCTTTCAAGTAATAAAATTAATCATTAATTAAAATCAATTTTAGTTATTAAATCATTAAAGCTATGAAAAAGTTATTTTGTATGGTTGCTTTAGCAGCAATCTCCTTCGGCAGCGTATATGCGCACAGTGCCGTTACTACAAACAGGCATGTAATGCAAAATGATACCACTAAAAAGAAAAAAACAAAAAGAGATTCTACAAAAAGGAAAAAGGACTCTACTGACGTAAAACAGCAAATTAAACGAAAGTAACAACCACAAAAAACTCCCCGGGATGCCGGGGAGTTTTTATTTATATCGTTAAACTTTCTCCAATCGGCAGCAATTTCAAGTTGAGATCTGCTTTTTTAAATTTTTCGCTCACTTCCTCTTTATCAATTTTTATTACCGGGAAAGTGTCATAATGCATTCCTATAACATTTTTACAGTTTATAAAGCCGGCAGCTTTTATGGCATCATCTGCACCCATAGTGTAATTATCGCCGATAGGTAAAATTGCATAATCAAGGTTTTCATCCGCCAGTAGTTTCATATCAAGGGTAAGCGCGGTATCGCCGGCAAAATAAAGTTTTTTCCCTTCAGAAAAGATCACAAAGCCAGCCGGGTTACCGCCATAGGCACCATCCGGCATTGAACTTGAATGCAGCGCATAAACCATTTTTACCCTGCCGAAATCAAAATTAAAGCCGCCGCCAAAATTCATACCGTGCACGTTGTCAATACCTTTGTTATTTAACCAGCCCGCAATATCGGCAATGCAAATAACCTTCGCTCCGCTGTTTTTTTGAATCGTTTCCAGGTCGGCCATGTGGTCGCCATGCCCGTGCGAGAGCAAAATATAATCAGGTTTTAAGCTATTGATATCAATTGCCGCCGCCAGGGCATTGTGAGAAATAAAAGGATCAAAAAGCAATTTTTTGCCGCCAGTTTCCACCTCAAAAGAAGAATGGCCATAATAAGTGATTTTCATTATAGGTGTTTTTTTGTTTTACTGTTGAATATTGAAGAAAAATATCTTCATCTTTCAAAATTCGATATTAAACACTCAATAATCAAAAAAAGCAAGGTGGTTTATTTACGGTTCCCGGCCTATTTTAAGTAAATTGCTTTTTTATGACGCATGCTTTTTTATTTCAAAAATAAATTTCCGCAACTTAATAAATATTGGGATAAATACCTCCCGTTTCAAAAACAGGTGGAATTGCAATCCCGTGCTGTTTTATTGGAAGAGGGGGCAATTGCAAAGCAATATTTTTTTGTTAAAGAAGGATGCTTGCGCGCTTGTTTCAATAACAATGACGAAGATAAAACAGTGCAATTCTTTTTTGAAAACGAAGGGCTTTCTTCGCTGGAAAGCTTTATGACAAACAAGCCGAGTGCTTTTACGATAGAAACGATAGAACCTTCAACAGTTTACGCATTGGATAAAGATCATTTTTTTAATTTGATAGATGAGCTAAGCAATGAACGTAATTTCTTTTATATCCTGATGGAAATCTCAGCTGCAAGGCAATTTCATTATATGAACGAATTTGTTTCGTTTATCCGTGATTCACCGGAACAACGCTATTTAAACCTGCTGCACCACCGTCCTCATATTATAAAGCGGGTGCCCCTCCATTTTATCGCCTCGTACCTTGGTGTCAGCCGTGTGCATCTGAGCCGGATAAAGGCGAAACTGGCACGAACAAAATAAATAGCACCTTTTCATTTGGTAACAAATGTTACCGGCTTGTTTGCACGCGGCAATATAACTTTGCGGTAACTAGAAAATTATGAAAGCAGCAGTAATATACGAAGGATCAGGAGCGCCTGAATATGTGGATTTTCCGGAACCGGAAGTAAAAAATACAGATGAATTGCTGGTATCGGTTAAAGCATCTGCAATAAAACATCTCGACAAGAGCCGTGCCCGGGGCACACACTATTCATCTGCGGGTAAACCACGGGTTGCCCGGGTAATTGGGGGAGACGGGATTTGCACGTTGGCTGATGGTACCCGGGTTTACAGCATGGGCATAACCGGGATGTTAGCAGAGCGGGCCGTAATTGAAAAGCGCAGGATGGTACCTGTCCCCGAAGGGCTGGATGATGCCACCGCAGCGGCTTTACCAAACGCCGTAATCGGCGCTGCTATGGCCTTGAAATTCAGGGCGAACATCCAACCAGGTGACACGGTGTTGATTAATGGCGCCACTGGCTTTACAGGGCGCGTTGCCGTTCAGATTGCAAAGTATTATGGCGCTAAAACGGTGATCGCCACCGGCAGAAATCAACGGTCATTAAATGAACTCTTGAACCTGGGCGCTGATGAGATGGTGCCAATTCAACCAGACGACGCTCAATTTATGAACAGGGTAAAAGCGTTACATCAAATAAACCCGGTCAACGTAGTGATTGATTATTTATGGGGGCATACAGCAGAGCTAATACTCTCAAGCCTGAAAGGCGATGGTTCATTCAGCGCAAATACCCGCTATGTGTCTGTTGGAAGCATGACGGGTGACCTTATTCAATTGTCGGCCGCAACCCTTAAAAGTGTTAATTTGCAGTTATCCGGGTCTGGACTGGGAAGCTGGACAAAAGCCCAGGTCGACTTATTATTTTCCGCGATATTGCCTGAAATGTTTCAGCTTGCCGCGTCAGGCCGGTTAAAAATTCAAACTAGTAAAGTAAAGCTTGCCGACATTGCCGGAATATGGAATCTTGAGGTACCCGACGGGCATCGACTCGTTGTTATGATATAGCACTGTTCATGCCGGCAGGCAAAAAGCCTGCCGGCATGAACAGTGCTTTTTAAAACAATCCGCCCAGTCCGCCAAACATTTCTTTGGTCATCGCGGCCATTTCACTCTGGCTTACATTGTCAGCCAGGTCCATCGCTTTATTTATCGCGATGATCAGCAGTTCTTCTAATTGCTCCTTATCGGCCTCCTTAAAAAGTTCGTCGGCGATAACAACAGATTGAACCACTTTATTACCGTTAGCGGTAACAGAAATTTTGCCGCCCTCGGCAACGCCGGTTACGGTAATGGCATCCAGCCTCTTTTTTACTTCGCCCGCTTTTTGCTGGGCCTGCATTAGTTTATCAAACATGCTTTTGGTTGATTAAGTTTATTGAGTTAGATTAGGTTGATTGAGTTGTATATTCTAATTTGCCTGTAATTTTCAAATTTATGATTATCTAAGCAGCTCAACTTATTCAACCGCTCACTTAATCAACCCAATCAACTAAACACTAATCATCACTGGTATCTCCGTTACCTTTATAGGCGCTTTTTCTCACAATTGGCATGCCTGCTGCATTAAAGAGATCATCCAGTTTTAGCAAACTCCCGTTTGAAAGGTTTGACAGCAATACAATGGTGATATCGTCCTTAATATCCCGCAAGTAGATATGCCTGAAACCGTGCCACCAGCCGGTATGATAAATCACCTGTTTGCCTGGTGCTTCAAAAATCCGCCAGCCATATCCATAACTAAAGTGGCCGTGCAGCATTGGATTACGCGGAACATAAGCAGAGTCCATAGTGGCCTGTTTTAGCAGTCGGCCCTGGCGCAACGCTCTGTCGTATAAATATAGGTCGCCAACAGTGCTGTAAATGCCTTTATCACCCACAGGGCCATCCAGGAAGTTTTGTGCGACTGAATACCGCCATTGTCCCCTGTCGTGCCCCACCACATCAACAGGAATTTTTTCGTAAACCGCTTTTGAGTAAACGGCCGTATGTGCCATTCCTGATGGGATAAAAATATGTGTTTTAACGAAATCAGCGTAGGACTGACCAGTAACTTTTTCAATAATGGAACCCAGCACCATAAAGTTAGAGTTGTTGTATAAAAAGCGTTTATCGGGCTTATTAAACGGGCGCGGTTTATATTGGGCTATCAGTGCCATTTCCTGTGCATTGGTAAGGCCCTTGCGCTGGTCACGGTGTTCGGCGCGGTACAGGTCATCGGTAAAATAAACATAGTTCATCATTCCCGAGCGATGGGTAAGCAATAGCCTGATCGTTATACCATCGTATGGAAAATCAGGGAAGTATTTTTTTACGTCATCATTTAACGAAAGCTTACCTTGTTCCATCAGCATCAGAATGGCCGTTGAGGTAAATGTTTTGGTAACGGATGCCAGCTCAAACTGCGAGTTGATGTTTAATTCCTTGCGGTGCAGGTAATCAGCCCAGCCAATGGCGTTTTCGTAAATAATTTTGCCGTGTTTGGCCACCAGTACATTGCCATTAAAAGCGCGCGTACGGTGCAATTGCTGCATCACGGCATCAATCTTTTTATCAGCGTTTTTAGCGTTGTAAGCCAGCAGGGTTGTGGTGTCCATTGGGCGCTCAGGTTTTGCGGCCGCACCATTCTTATTTTTATTATTATTATTATTATTTGCACTTGACGTGCACGAGCTCAAAAAAAACAAGCAGAAGGCAGAAGTTAAAATAGCTTTATACACAAATCTCATAAATAAATATCCCACACATTAGAACGATTGCAAAAATTAGAAATTATACCGGCATGTTTAACATAATGTTTTAATTATTTTCAATTTGGTTAACATCTGTTTAAATTTAACCATGAAATCGTTTCGCTTTTTCCTGGTATTCTTTGTTTTAATAGTCATTGCACACACAGGCTTTGCACAGGATACAGGTGACGCCCAATCGCTGACAAAAGAAGCGGTACAATTGAACAAGGCTGGGAAATATGCCGAGGCTGTTGACAAATACAGCCAGGCTTTAAAACTGGATCCGGAGAATATTTATGCGAATTATGGTATGGCTTTTTCGCTCCTGGCGTCCGAAAAGGGCAAAGAAGGGATCCCGTATTTACAAAAAGTTATTAACTCCAACAGTTCCATCACCATATGGGCTTATGACCTTTTGGGCAGTATCTATGATAAAGAACACGATTCGGCCAAAGCCATCGAAGCTTTTAAGGCGGGCTTAAAACTCGACCCGAAATACCAGAGCATTTATTACAATTTAGGACTGGTTTATTTTAGGGATAGAAATTATGCCGGGGCGGAAAAATGCGCCATCGAATCGATGAAGCTCGATCCCAAACATGCCAGCAGCCAGCGCATGTATGCCCTGGTTTGTTTTCACCAAAATAAAAGGGCCAATGCTTTGCTGGGTTTATGCAGCTTTATCCTGCTTGAACCTAACACCGCCCGAACTACGGAGGCTTATGGCAACATAACACACATTTTACAGGGTGGTATTTTACTGCCGCCTGCCGGAACACCTACGCTAATGGTGGATGCTAATAGCCTCGCCTTGAATAACGCCATCAGTAAGGCTATTGCCGATGCAGATAAAAAGAAATACCCCAGCCCGGCCGACCAGCTAACAGCGGAGTTAACCAATATTTTTACCGCCATTGGCCAACTGGCCGATAAACAAAATGCCGATCCCGTTTTCAAAAAATACTTTGCCGATTATTTTTACCAGCTGGCGCAATCGCCAAATATGCCGGCTTTTGCCAGGATGATCAATTGGGGCAATACCGAAAGTGCTAAATGGATAAGTGAGCATCCACAGTATATGAATGATTTGGATGGGTGGGTAAAAACGACGGCGAGAGACTTTTGAATTACTTTTAACCTTATATAAATATGAGAACCTTACGCAAAATCCTTTTAGTACTTATCGTTTTCTCGCTGGCCGGTTCGTCTGTGGCTTTTAGCCAGGATCAACCTGATGCAAAATCCCTGATCAATGAAGGGATTGCGTTAAACGACAGCGGCAAATATGTGGCAGCTATAGAAAAGTATAAAGCAGCCTTAAAAATAGATCCTGAAAATTTACAGGTACAGTATGAAATGTCGTACACGCTTTTCAGCAGCGGTAGAGGGGATGATGCTATTCCCTTGTTAGAAAAAGTAGCTCCATCAAACAGGTACGCAGAAGCTTATGACTTGCTTGCAAGTATTTATGACGACAAAAAGGATTTTGAAAAATCGATTGCTTATTATCAACAGGGAATCATTGCCTTTCCTGATTATCAGCGGCTTCGTTTTAACCTCGCAGTTTCTTATCTCCGTCAAAAAAGGTATCCGGAGGCTGAACAAGCTGCAATTAAGGCGATTCAGCTCGATCCGAAACATGCCAGCAGTCAGCGGGCTTATGCACTCGCAATGTACCATCAAAACAGGGGAGCAGCCTCTATAATGGCGTTTTGCAGTTTTTTGATGCTTGAGCCACAAACAAAGCGGTCTGCCGAAGCGTACCAGTACGTACAAAGTATCATCAAGTCTAAAGTTACTGTGGATACGGCGAATGGTAAGAAAAGCGTGACGATTCGTGTTCAAGACAATAAAGAAAATACCGACGAATCTGCGCTGGATATGTTTCTTTCAATGATCGCGGCATCACCAACGCTTGACGAAAATAAGAATAAGCCAGCGGTCGACATCCTGAATGAGGAGCTGTCTACACTTTTTGAGGAAGGCGGTGAACTGGGGGAAAAGAAGCGAGAAAAGGATTTTTTCTGGAAGTTTTATGTAGACTACTTTTATAAATTAGCGCAAAGCAATAACATGCCGGCCTTTGCGCGATTTATTAGCCTGAGCGCCTACCGGGAAGAAGACCTTCAATGGTTTAAAGACAATGATAGCAAACTTACTGCTTTAGACACATGGGTGTCTAATACGAAAAGGGAGGTGCAATAACTCGACGTAATGGAACAAAACAGGCTTCGGTTTAAATCAATACCCGAAAATTTATTCTTGCTTTTATTAATTGCCAACAATTTTATTGCGCTTTATTTCCTTTCTATCGATCTAATGTTTGTAGAGTTCCCGGCGAATAAATATACAAGTACAGAGATGTATCTTATTTTAGCTCGCAGCGGTTTTATTATCAGCCTCTTTTTTCACTTATCTCCTTATTAATAAGTTATCTGTTTAAACGGTTCTTTCTTAAGGCATTAACAGGCCAGTTAAAATTCTTTTTAATGCAATTTGGATTCCTGTTTATTTTATTCGTCATGGCCTTATTTTTCTTGTATATTTTGCCTGATTTAAAAGCCTAAAAGCGCCACGCAACATCATGAATAAAAAACAACTGCTTGAATTTATCCCCTTAACTATCTTCTTGATTGCTGAAATTTGTCGCTGCCTTCACCTTCCCTATTCATCAATGGTCATGGTACTCTGTGGATTTCTATTATCATGCCTGTATTTTGCTGCCGCATTATGGCTATATGCTGCTTATGCTATACACCCGATGAATAGGATTATAGCCGGTTTCAGTTTTAGCACGGCCATCGTCGCACTGATGTTTAGTCTCTCAAATTGGCAGTTCTGGCGTGTCTATTCTATTTTAGGCTTATTACTTTTAGGGGTACCTCTTGTTATCTCGCTATTTAACTATAAAAACATCGCGTATAAACAGATTTTATACCGCAGTATTTTCTTCATCGTTTTACTATCATCGGTATTTGGCTATAAAAGTTTTTGGGGTTGATTTGATTAATAATTTTACTTTTTGCCACTCCCATAGACCAACTAAAACCCTAACTTTGCCCCTGCAAAAAATACAATTTCCATGAGTTTCAGAACTGAACACGATACCATGGGCGAGGTACAGGTACCCGCCGATAAATACTGGGGAGCACAAACCGAAAGATCGCGCAATAACTTTAAAATTGGCCCCGAGGCGTCTATGCCTAAGGAGATTATTGCGGCATTTGCCTACCTAAAAAAAGCAGCCGCTTATACCAATACCGATTGCGGCGTATTGCCCGCCGAAAAACGCGACCAGATTGCACAGGTTTGTGATGAGATCCTGGCAGGTTCGCTTGCCGGCGAATTTCCGCTGGTGATCTGGCAAACAGGTTCGGGCACCCAGTCAAATATGAATGTGAACGAGGTAATTGCAAACCGCGCGCATGTACTGGCCGGCAATAAACTGGGCGAAGGCAAAACTTTCATCCATCCGAATGACGACGTAAATAAATCGCAGTCGTCCAACGATACCTACCCAACGGCTATGCACATTGCCGCCTATAAAATGGTGATCGATGTAACCATACCGGGTATTGAAAAACTGCGCGATACGCTGAAAGCAAAATCCGAAGCATTTAAAAGCGTGGTAAAGATTGGCCGTACCCACCTGATGGATGCTACACCGCTTACTTTGGGCCAGGAATTTTCAGGCTATGTATCTCAACTGGACCATGGTTTAAAAGCATTAAAAAACACCCTCGACCACCTGTCGGAACTTGCCCTTGGCGGTACCGCCGTAGGTACAGGCATCAATACCCCAAAAGGTTACGATGTTAAGGTAGCTGAATATATTGCCAAATTTACCGGCCTGCCATTCCGCACCGCGGAAAATAAATTTGAAGCGCTGGCCGCGCATGATGCTATTGTGGAGAGCCACGGTGCATTAAAACAAATTGCCGTATCGCTGATGAAAATCGCCAATGATATCCGTATGCTGGCTTCTGGTCCGCGTTCAGGTATTGGCGAGATCCACATTCCTGATAACGAGCCGGGATCATCTATTATGCCGGGCAAAGTTAACCCCACCCAAAACGAAGCCGTTACCATGGTGGCGGCACAGGTTATGG
Source organism: Mucilaginibacter gotjawali (assembly GCF_002355435.1). Classification (NCBI taxonomy): domain Bacteria; kingdom Pseudomonadati; phylum Bacteroidota; class Sphingobacteriia; order Sphingobacteriales; family Sphingobacteriaceae; genus Mucilaginibacter; species Mucilaginibacter gotjawali. The sequence goes on along the minus strand of NZ_AP017313.1, from coordinate 152,755 downwards.
GGAATGATGTAACTATTTCTATCGGTGGCTCAAACGGACATTATGAGTTGAACGTATTTAAACCGGTTATGGCAGCCAACTTTTTACAGTCGGCCCGCCTGATTGGGGATGCCTGCACTTCATTCAACGACCATTGCGCTGTTGGCATCGAACCAAATTATGCCGGTATTAAAAAACATCTCGAAAATTCATTGATGCTGGTAACCGCCCTAAATCCGCATATCGGTTACGAGAACGCTGCAAAAATTGCAAAAAAAGCGTTGAAAGAAAACCTTTCCTTACGCGAAGCCGCAATTGGTTTAGGCCTGTTGACTAACGAACAGTTTGATGAATGGGTACGCCCGGAAGATATGATAGGAAGTTTGAAGTAAAAGTCCGCCTCACCCCAAACCCCTCTCCACCGGAGAGGGGCTTAGAAAATATATTTGATGCAAAACCCTTTCAGCTTTCGCCTTTCGGCTTTCACCTTACTTATGGCCTTGTGCGTAAGCTCCTGCTCGTTCAACCCAAATCAGCAGACACCCGGCGAAGGCTATTTACAGGGCGAGTGGCGGCAGGATTCTGTAACAAATCAAAAGCAATTGATCAGTTATTCGCTATATCATCTTAAATTTAGCTGCGATTCTTTTTACGTGGAGATCCATTCGTTCAGCAAGACCAACACAGGGACTGATACCTGCATGAATGCTGGTCATTGGACCGAATATACAAAAGGGACTTATATTCAACGAAACGATACCGTGCGTTTAACGGGGCAATTTTGTAATGCAGATTACACCCTTAAGGATGATAAAGGCTGTTTCCGTTCGGGCGACTATGATGAACTTTTTAAAGTAACAAAACAAAGTGATTCCTTGCTTACTTTTGCCGGCACCACAGATGTAATCCCGATTAAGGCGCGTTTAATTAAAAGAGTATCCTGTCACCCAAAACCCATTTGATATGAGCATGATCAAGTTTATTAAACAACTGTTGTTTATATTTTTAATTTCTTATTTGCCGCTGCAATCAATGGCATGGGGTGCCCAGGGGCACCGTATTTGCGGGCAAATAGCCAGTACCTATCTTACGCCAAAAGCACGTAAAGCCATTGAGGCGATATTAGGCAACGAATCCATAGCCATGGCCAGTAACTGGGCCGACTTTATCAAATCGGATCCCGATTATAATTATTTGTCATCATGGCATTATATCGATTTTGATAAAGTATTAACCTACCCCGAAATGATAGGTTATTTAAACCAGGATAACAACGTGGACGCTTATACTAAACTTCAGTTTTTGATAGGCGAACTGAAAAGGAACAACCTGAGCAAGGAAAATAAATTGCTTGACCTTAGGATGCTGATTCATATTGTGGAGGATGTACACCAGCCGATGCATGTTGCCCATGCTGATGATAAGGGCGGAAATGATTTTAAGGTAAACTGGTTTAGTACACCCACTAATTTGCATTCGGTATGGGACTCGCAGTTGATAGATTTTCAGCAGTTGAGTTATACCGAATATGCGGCAGCCATTAACCATACCACCCAGTCTGAAAGGGCTGCGTGGCAAAAGGACCCCATCAGTAAATGGTTGTTTGAATCGAACCAGATGGCTGAAAAATTATACACCGAAATAAAACCCGGCGATACGCTTAATTATAAATACAATTTCAACCACGTCGATCAGCTCAACCAGCGCCTTCTGATGGCCGGCGTAAGGCTTGCCGGGGTGCTGAATGCTATTTTTGGTTAGGAGAATTGTTGGAAGGTTGAAATGTTGGAAAGTTGCTTCGCCGATGACTAACGTTTCAACTTTCCAATTTTGCAAATCCAAAAAACATTCCAACATTTCAACCTTACAACAACGCTAACAAAATGAAAATCCTTATGGTATGCCTTGGAAATATTTGCCGGTCGCCGCTGGCACATGGCATTATGGAGCAAATGGCGATTGAACGCGGACTGAATTGGGAAATAGAATCAGCCGGTACCGGCGACTGGCATGTAGGTGAACCGCCGGACCGCAGGTCTATCCGCGCGGCAAAAAATCATGGCATCGATATTAGCACACAGGTTTGCCGCTTATTCAGGATAAGTGATTTTGATTATTACGACCATATTTTCGTGATGGACAAAAGCAACCTGGGCGATATCCTGGCCAAAGCCCGCAATAAAGAGGACGAAAAAAAGTGAGGCTTTTATTGGGCGATAAAATCGTCCCCGATCCTTATTATGATGATACACAGTTTGAGCCTGTTTTTAAAATGATTGAACAGGGATGCAGCGATATTATTAAACGACTTGCCGGGGCCTGAAAAGGCGTTGGCTATTGTACCGTTTTTATCAACTTAAAAAAAGCCAGTTCCTCACCATCTCTTATCATATTGTCCAATCGTTCAAGCCCGGCTTTTTGAAGCACTTTTTGCGATGCCACATTCTCCAGGGTGGTTACGCCAACAATCTCCGTGGCATCAGTATGGGTGAAAGCATAGGCAACCATGATTTGCGCCATCTCGCCGGCAATGCCTTTACCCCAAAAATTCCGGCCCAGTACATAGCCAAGTTCTATTTTATTTAATTCGCCGTCATACGGCCTTAGCAGGCAGATCCCTATAAATTCTTCGTTGCCGTTGTTAAATATACCCCAGCGCCCCAAAACTTTTCCGGCTGCATAGTCATGCAAGCCGTCTCTGAAGATTCTGCGATTTTCGTCCCTCGTTCTTTTTGGCAGGTGACGGGTTACTTCTTCATCATCAAAAAGCGACAGGTATATTTTTTCCTCTTCGGGGCTGAAGTTGCGGATTACAAAACGCGGCGTTTGGGCTACAATGTGCATAGCTTCAAAGTTATGCTATTTTGTTTAATCCGGAATTCAACAAGTTAAGGATTCTTCAGAATGGAAAAATTATTGGAAAGCTGGCATTTTGGTAATATTTGCACAGCTAAACCCCGGGCTCAAAAAGATTGGCCCAGCGCAACATATAAACCGCTTATCCTGGGTTCACCAGCCGGCTTTTGGCCTACGCCGTAATCAACCCGGATGGCAAGCCCTTTTTCAATGTCAAAAAAGTAGCGGATGCCGCCACCATAGTTAGGTTTTAACTGCGCAAAACTAAAGCTGGTGTGAAATACTTCGCCGGTACCAATAAAAGCTGCCAGCCCAAAGCTGTTGTTAATACGGTACCGGAGTTCGGTTTGCCCGGCTATATAATTCCTGTCGCGGAAACGGCCCTCGTAATAACCCCGCATCATTTCATCGCTTCCCATTTGAGGCAGCAAATAAAACGGCGATCTTGAACCGGTGAGGCTTTGTTCCTGGATATCTGTCCCCAAAACCAGTTTCTTGCTTAAAGAAAAAAACTCAGAATATTCAATGTTAAAAAAACCACCTTCATAGCCGTTATTGATAAAAGCGCCATGCATCAAATTGTAATAAGCATTAATAATGATGCCTTTGGTGGTATAAGTATTGTTGTTTCGGGTATCATAAGTAAACGTCGGTCCGGCGTAACCGGCTGTTCCGCCCCTTTTGTCTTCCACCGAAGGATCGGTATTTAAAACCCCCTGCCTGTTTCTGTCAAACCTGTAATAATATTTAAATCCTCCTGCTACATAGCCTAAATACAAGCCATTGCCCAAATTAAATTCACTCTCAAAATTAACTTTATACCTTTTTTCAAAAACCTCGTCAACATCTGCCAAATGGGTGTTATTGCCAATGCCGTAAAAATTGAACGGAAAATTATAATAGCTGATAGTTGCCAGGTAATGAATTTTGTTTTGAGGTGTCCAGTAATTGGCATTTAAGCTTAGCTTAGTTTGCCCTTTGGTGGTAATGGTTGCGTAGCCAAACAAACTGGAAACATGGGTAGTATGATCGCTGGTATCAGTATAAAACGAAACCAGCGCCGCGCCGCCAACTTCAAGGCCCGTTTCAGGGGCCGAAGCAAGAGCCGGCAGCAATACAAACCCCGGCTTGCGGGTGCTATCCTTATTAAAATACATTTTGCGGATAAATTTTGGTAAAAAATTCATCTGGGCATACACACAGCTGGCGCTAAAAAGTATTATTAATAAAATAATAATTCGTTTCATAAAAAGCAGATGTGGCTAAGATAGATACTTTCGGCATTTTATTGGCTTAATAAAATGATAATGGCTCATATTTCACCAAAATATCTACTTTTGCACCAAATTTTTGAATAAAGATCATGAGTAGTACAAAAGGCCCGGTATCGCAGTTTATTGAAAAAAACTACCTGCATTTTAATGCGGCAGCGTTAATGGATGCAGCAAAAGGATATGAAACACACCTGCTTGAAGGCGGTAAAATGATGGTTACGCTTGCCGGTGCCATGAGCACGGCAGAATTGGGTATTTCGCTTGCCGAGATGATCCGCCAGGATAAAATTGCCATCATCTCGTGTACCGGCGCTAACCTCGAAGAGGATATTATGAACCTGGTAGCGCATTCGCATTATAAACGTGTGCCTAACTACCGAGACCTTAGTCCGCAGGATGAGTGGGATTTGCTTGAAAATCACTACAATCGCGTAACAGACACCTGTATTCCTGAAGAAGAAGCCTTCAGGCGGCTGCAAAAGCACATCCATAAACTTTGGAAAGATGCGGATACCGCCGGCGAACGCTATTTTCCGCATGAGTTTATGTACAAAATGCTGCTAAGCGGCGACTTGAAACAATATTACGAGATCGACCCTAAAAATTCGTGGATGCTGGCAGCGGCCGAAAAGAATTTGCCGATAGTAGTTCCCGGATGGGAAGACAGCACTATGGGTAACATCTTTGCCTCATACGTTATTAAAGGCGAAATAAAACCAACCACCATGAAAAGCGGTATCGAATACATGGCATGGCTGGCTGATTGGTATGTAAAAAACTCTTCCGGCAAAGGCATCGGCTTTTTCCAGATCGGGGGCGGTATAGCAGGCGATTTCCCGATTTGCGTGGTACCAATGTTGTACCAGGATATGGAAATGCCCGAAATTCCTTTCTGGAGTTATTTTTGCCAGATCTCTGATTCAACCACATCCTACGGCTCTTACTCCGGCGCGGTGCCTAATGAAAAAATTACCTGGGGTAAACTGGATATCCATACCCCAAAATTTATTGTTGAATCGGATGCCACCATTGTAGCGCCGTTAATATTTGCCTGGATATTAGGACAGTAATTTGATTTCGGAATTCGGATGTTCGATTTCGAATTTATAAAATTTATAAAAAAAGTCATGAAGACCCTTTCCAACACGGAAGGGGTTTTTGTTTTGAATAGCCCTAACCGCCATTTTACCCCCAACCAACGACATAATGACCCAATGACGCGAAGCAAACCTGCCTGCCGCAGGCAGGTGACCCAATGACGTTAATAAAATAAGGTGCAAAAAATAATACCAATTAATTTAAAACATAACTTTAAGCCACCAATTGTTTATTGATCACCTAAAAACCAGGGCATTATGTTCATCGTTTCTTCATACGCCGCAGCTATTGTATTTTGTATCATCACCATGCTTTGCTGGGGATCATGGGCCAACAGCCAAAAACTTGCTGCCAAAAGCTGGCGCTTTGAACTCTTTTACTGGGATTATGTGATCGGGATCCTCTTCTTTTCTGTCCTTTCTGCTTTTACATTAGGAAGTTTTGGAACGCAGGGCCGCAGCTTTTTAGCTGATTTGAAGCAGGCAGATGGCGGCAACATTGCCAGTGCCTTAATTGGTGGTATTGTTTTTAATGCTGCAAATATTTTATTCTCTGCAGCTATCGCTATTGCCGGTATGGCGGTAGCTTTTCCGGTAGCCATAGGTATTGCTTTGGTGTTGGGTGTATTGCTCAATTATTTTGCATTACAGCAGGGCAACCCGGTTTATTTGTTTGCCGGGGTAGGCTGCATCTGTTTAGCCATCATCCTTAATGCAATGGCCTTCCGCAAGGCCGGCAGCGGGGGTAACAAGGTTTCATCAAAAGGCATTGTGTTGAGTATAGTCGCTGGCGTGCTGATGTCCTTCTTTTACCGGTTCATAGCCGCGTCTATGGACCTGCAAAACTTTGCAGCACCTGCGGCTGGTAAAATGACACCATATACTGCCGTATTTATTTTCTCGGTCGGAATTTTGCTTAGTAACTTTCTATTCAATACTATCCTGATGAAAAAGCCTTTCTCGGGATTGCCTGTTAGTTATGCTGATTATTTTAAAGGCAATTTTAAAACCCATCTCACCGGCGTATTGGGTGGCGCCATCTGGGGAATCGGCAATTCATTTAACCTTATCGCCGCAGGCAAAGCAGGCCCTGCAATATCGTACGGCCTTGGGCAGGGCGCTACACTTATAGCAGCACTTTGGGGGATACTTATCTGGAAAGAATTTAAAAACGCGCCAAAAGGCACTAATGCCCTGCTATCTAGTATGCTCGTGGCTTACGTTATTGGTTTGGGGTTGATCATTGGCGCAAAATAACAACCAGGCCCCACGCGCGTAACATCAGTGTTTTATTTTTTATCCCGATGTAACGGATAATATCGGCTTTGCCCTGGTGACGGTCACCTTCATCTATAGTAGTAACGAGGGTCTGAAGCAGTACCGTTTCAAGCAATTCAAAATCCTTTTGAAGCATCTCTTTAGTATAAAGCATAGCCACATCCTTTGGCCCGCCGGAGGTATTGTTCAGTTGCGCCGGGTTAAATACCTCCAAAATTAATACCCCGCCAGGTTTTAACCATTTTATTGCATTTTGATGTGCTGTTTTACGGACGTCAGGAGGTAAATGTGCGTAGATAAAAGCAACGGCATCGGCACTCTTTTCAGGATAAGTTATTGTTGCGGCATCCCCGGTGACATATTCAATTTCCACCTTTTTTAGCGCTGCCAGTTGCAAAGCCTTGGCCTTTCCTTCTTCGCTTCCATCAAAGGCTTTCACGGTCCAGCCGGCAGATGCCGCATAAACACCATTGCGGCCCTCGCCATCGCAGGGCAGAATAATGGTGCCGGGTTTTAGTTTGCGCAACTCGGCAGCAAAGAAAACGTTTGGCTCTTCTCCGTAAATATATTCTTTCGCGCTATAACGCTCATCCCAAAAACTTTTCATCGATCATTAATTTTGCTTTGATGTTGGTGACTATGATCGTTCAACTAAGCCGCCGTGTCCTTTTCCACGCTGTACTCCGGCATGTACCTGATTCCGGGCGTAAGCCAGTGTAATAACAATACCTTCGAGTATCTTAAATTAAATGGCGCAAGCACACCTGTCACACTGAGTAATATGGCGATATAAAGCCATGGGTTATGGCTGCCGGTTAATATCGAGGTGCCCACCGCCAGCGTTACCAGCTCAGCCACAATGAAAGCATAACTAATATACATCGCAGCGTAAAAATAGCCAGGCTCCCGTTCGTAAACAAAGCCGCAATGCGGGCAGGCCTTGTTGATTTTTTGCCCGACCAGGCTATACATTGGCTTTTCGTAAATATTTCCCACACGGCACCGTGGGCATTTGCCGGTAATTACAGCGGGCCACATTGGCAAACGCTTTATTGGCGCCTTTTCCATTTCAACAATCTTCATACAAAATTATTCATTAGTTCAACAATCAGCAAACAACCTCAATGGTGTTTTGCTCAGTTTCCGCCGTACAGTTTTTCCATAACCGGTATCCTCCCGAAAGATTGTATACATTATTGAACCCGCTTTGCCTTAATATACGCTGGGCAAGGTATCCCCTTAAACCGGCTTCGCAATAAATATAAATATTCTTTTGGGTTGATAGCTCATCCATTCTGCCACGCAGTTCATCAATGGGTATGTTAATGGCTCCGCCAATATAGCCAGCCCGGTATTCTTCCGGGCTCCTCACATCCAGAAGCAGGTCATCTTCGCCAATTTTATTCGTTTCGTCCCAATAAAATATATTCAGGCGGCCCAGCAGTATGTTTTCAGCGACAAATCCGGCCATGTTCACCGGGTCTTTTGCCGATGAATACGGCGGAGCATAGGCGTGTTCAAATTCAACGAGTTCATCAATAGTACCGTTTCTTTTAATAACCGATGATAAGATATCCAGGCGCTTATCCGCACCGTCAAACCCTGCAACCTGCGCGTTATATAGGCGCCCGTTATCAGGCGAAAAAGCAACCTGAATGGTCATTTGCTTTGCACCGGGGAAATACCCCGCATGCGAGCCGCTACTGGTAGTTGATACCGTATGTTTGATGCCGGCGGCTTTTAAATGTTTTGATGCCGTGCCGGCCGTGCCAACAGTCATGCCAAACACCTGCACTATAGCAGTATTAATGGAACCATGATATTGCTGCACATTGCCCATTACGATGTTATTGGCACAAATCCGCCCTTGTTTATTGGCCGGCCCGGCAAGGTAGGTAACCATTGCCTGCCCGGTAATAGGGTTTTCAAATTCAATGGCATCGCCAACTGCGTAAATATCGGGGTTGGATGTTTGCAGGTATTCGTTAACGTATATTCCCCGCCCTTCGCCAATTTTTAACCCGGCGCCTGCTGCCAGCCTGGTATCAGGACGCACCCCGATCGACAGGATCACAATATCGGCATCCAGTACATCACCCGACTTTAAGTTAACAGCAAGGCCCCCGTCAGTTTGCTCAAAACCGGTTACCGCGTTATTTAAATACAGATGAACCCCCAAACTGCGGATATGCTGCTGTACGATGGCAGCCAGCGGGAAATCAAGCGGAGCCATTACCTGGTTTCCCATCTCGATAATGGTAACATCCAGGCCCAGCCCATGCAGGTTTTCGGCCATCTCAAGCCCTATAAAACCACCGCCCACAACCACTGCTTTTTTTGCCTGTTTGTGATAAATATATTTTTTGATATAATCAGTATCTGACACATTTCGCAAAGTAAATATGCCATCATTTCCAATACCAGGTAAAGGAGGCCTGATAGGCCCGGCGCCGGGCGACAGGACCAGTTTATCGTAGGTCTCTTCGTATACATCACCTGTTACCTGGTTCTCTGCAGTAACTGTTTTTTTGCCAGGATCGATTCCGGTTACTTCGGTCAATACCCTAACATCAATATTAAAACGCTGATTAAAAGATGCTGCTGTTTGTACAAATAATTTATTACGGTCGGTGATCACCTCACCGATATAATAGGGTAGGCCGCAATTGGCGTAGGAAATATATTCTCCCTTTTCGAAAATGATGATTTCGGCATGTTCGTCCAGTCTTCTTAACCTGGCAGCGGTGCTTGCACCGCCTGCTACCGCACCAATAATGATATATCTCATGGTCTGTTTATTACATGCTTAACTAATGCTAAGCTGATGAAGGCAAAGGTGGGCGAAATTGGAAGTTTAAAATGTGATAAATGTTACATTCCGCATAATTTTAATGTCATGTTGTTCAGTTATTAACTTGCAATACCCAGCAAAATAGCTTCCTCGTTTTTTTGGCCAAAGGATGAATGAAAAATAACATAGAATGCTGAACGATATAAGCAATGTGTAAAAGGCCTGAAAGGATACAGTTGATCCACCACAGAGTGAGCTATTTTCATACTTGCGGGGTATAAGCGGCATCATTATAGCTGGTCTACTTTATCACTCAAATGAGTAATAGCATATTAAAAAACAAACAGTGCCTCGCCAATCATCAATCAGCAGCGTTTGCTTAAGACAGATATACCTTTACCAATTGTTATTTCATTGTACATCCGCAGGCTTTTTGTTTCGTTGCGCAACACATGCAACACCCAGCAAAAAGCGAAAAAAAGCTGATAATTAAGTATTTAACAACTGACATTACTGCCCCTTATAACCAAAATGCAGGCCGGATCCTTAACTAAACGATAATGACTCATCAATCACCATCATTTGCCTGCCCGGGAGCTGGTTTACAGGCTCTTTTTAATAAAGAAACAAATAAGGCAACATGATTGACCGGAATCCCATTTCAAAAGGGTGATTAGACGCCCCGGCAATTCACTCAAAGAGAGGATTGATAAAAAACACGAATATGTGCAATTTCACAGGTGAAGTAAATACTTTTTAAACACCTGCCAGTAAAAACATTAATCCATACCTTATGAAAACATTAATTACCTATTTACTAATTGTGATTTTCGCTGCCCTTTTTATACTCCCGGGTTGTAAAAAAAACAATCCCGGCCCCAAGCCAATTATCCCGGTTCTCCCCAAAATTACCGCTATTTCGCCAACGTCCGGCACTGCGGGTACCTCTGTTACCATCACCGGCTCGGCATTTGAACTTTCAGCCGCTGCCAATACGGTCAAATTCAATGGCACAGTTGCTGCCGTCAGCTCGGCAACTGCCACTACATTGATTGTAACAGCACCAGCAGGCGCGGGTACCGGGCCGGTAAGTGTTACCACAACAGGAGGCACGGCTACAGGTCCAACATTTACCTATTTATTGGCCCCCGGCGTTACCTCTATCAGCCCGGCATCGGGTGTGGCCGGGGTATCGGTTACCCTTACAGGTACAAATTTCGATGCCGTAGCTGCTAATAACGTGGTTAAGTTTCATGGTGTTGCAGCCACTGTGACCGCAGCTACTACAACCTCATTGGTCGTTACCGCGCCGGCGGCAGGAAGCACAGGGGCCGTTACTGTAACCACAACAGGCGGCACGGCAACAGGGCCGGTATTCACCTATTTGCTGGCGCCGGTTATTGCAGGCATCAGCCCTGCTACTGCAGCTGCCGGCGCTGCCGTTACCATAACCGGTACCAATTTTGATGCGACGGCCGCCAATGATGTGGTTAAGTTTAATGGTACCGTTGCAACGGTTACCAGTGCCACCGCTACACAAATAATAGCTACGGTACCGGCCGGCGGCACAAACGGAAATATAACAGTAACTACTCCCGGCGGAACATCTAATGGTATGGCCTTTACTTACCTGGTTGCTACCGGGCCCAACATTTATGTAGTTGGCTCGGATACTCGGTCTGGGTTTGGTTACTGGAAAAACTCCGCCTTCACCGCTACTACCGATTGTAACGGGGCGGATGCCATGGTTGGCTCAGGTACAGACATTTATTTTGCAGGCCCATCAACAACACAAACGCCTACCTACTGGAAAAATAATACAGCAGTACATGTCTCGTCGCAAACAGGTTTTACTTCTTCTGTCGCAGTTTCAGGTGCCGACGTATATTGCCTGGGTGTGCTTAACAATGTTTACACCTATTGGAAAAATACAACAGCTACGCCTTTAACAACTACAAGTTTGATCTACCTTACTGGTACCTATCAAAATAACGAACTGGCAGTAAGTAACGGAGATGTTTACGTAGCCGGCGCACAATATTTGGGCAACTCAACTATTTTAAAAGCTACTTACTGGAAAAACGGCAGCCCGATTGATCTGACAGACGGGATCCATTCAGGCAGCGCCAGGGCGACGGCCGTGTATGTTTCTGGCGCAGATGTCTATGTGGCTGGTTTGGAGGAAATCCGCGACATCACTACCGGGGGTATCATCAACGAAGCTCCACGTCTTTGGAAAAACGGCGTATCAGTGCCAATTACTACACCTGCAAACAGTATATTCAACACCATCACGAGTATTTTGGTGTCGGGCAGCGATGTGTATCTTGGTGGCCAGTATAATGGCGCCGGGGCTGTTTGGAAAAACGGAGCCATGATCAACACTGCTGCCTATTCGGTTGCCGAAGTCGTGTCCTCCATCTTTTTATATAACAATACGGATCTGTATATAAGCGGTGCATCGTCGTCATCAGGAAATAATTGTTATTGGAAGAATGGCAATTTTGTGGAAATGGACCCGGGATGTACGCACCAGGGCGCAAATTGCGCGGCGACCTTCGCCAACCAGGTGGTTTCTATTTATGTTAAATAAAAAGCAAATAATGTTTCTGCAGGGCATCCGTGCGGATGCCCTGCAGAAACATTCGTAAAATCTTTTTTAAAGTACTTTTCGCATCACATAATCATTCATCCAGTATTTACCTACCGGGACGTCTTCCTCATAAACTATCGCGAACCCCATCTTTTCATAAAAGTCTTTGGCTTTGTTGTAGCGGTTCACATTCAGGTCGAGCGTGCGTTTGCCTGCTGCGATCGTTTGTTTTACTACTTCGTTGATCAGGATTTTGCCATAGCCTTTGCCCTGGGTTTGGGGCAGGCAATAAAGTTTGTGCAGTTTATAAATCCCGGGGTTTTCTTCCCGCGGCGAGTAGGCAGCAAAGGCTACAGGTTTATCAGCTTCAACCAGTAAAAGGTAGGTTTGGGTATCGTGGGTGAGCTGTGATGCCAGTTTCCTGGTGGCGTAGATCTCCTCCAGCATAAATTCTATTTGCTCTTTTTTGAGTATCGGGCCGTAAGTTGCCCACCATGTTATTTCGGCTATGCTGCGGATAATTTCTACATCCTCCGAGCTTGCTTTCCTGATTGAGTACATGGCCAAATATATCAATCTGCCGCCATTTTTTTAAAGCCTTCGTGTCCTCTATGTTTGAAATCAAATATAGGAGGACACGAAGGGGCACAGAGAACACAAAGTGCTTCAAGCGTTAATGATTTTCTTCCCCGTCAACTTTAACCGGGCTGCCAATAATTTGTCCTACGCCAAAGTAGTCTTCCAGTTCATTTAAAGTAGATGAACTGGTAGCTATATCCTTGATGATCTTTCCTTTTTCCATCAGCAGGATACGGTCACATACATCGGTGATGTGGTTAAGGTCGTGGCTGGATATCAGGGTAGTAACTCCCTTGTTTTTATTCAGGTCTTTCAACAGGCTTTTTAAACGGAATTGTGTGCTTGGGTCGATATTGGCAAATGGTTCATCCAGCATCAGCAATTCAGGGTTCTGCAGCAGGCAGGATACCACGCCAACCTTACACTGGTTGCCTTTTGACAGATCGCGGATGTATTTACCTTTTTTCAGGATCTCGCCGTTAAAAAACTCCGCCATCCCCGATAAATAGTCGTCCACCGTAGCGCGGCTCTGCCGGTGCAGGCCGCCGATAAAGTAAAAATATTCCTCGGGGGTTAAATAATCTATCAAAAAACCTTCATCCAGGTATGAGGCAGTGTAATTTTTCCAGTGCTCGTGCCCGGCTACATTTTCGCCATTTGATAATACCACGCCGTTATCGGGCCTGATCAAATCCAGCATCAACCGGAACAGGGTAGTTTTACCTGCGCCGTTATTGCCTACAAGGCCAACACTTTCGCCTTTTTTAATCTCCAGGTGCGATATGTTTACAACAGTAACCCCGTTGTATATTTTTTTAAGGTCGTTAATTGCTATCATCTTATTTGTTTCTGAAACCTTCAGCTATTTTGTATCTGTGTAAATAAAAATCGGCTTCCAGCTGTTTAATCCAAAAGCCACGGATTAATATAAATATAAGGCCTGTTACAGCCAGCAAAGCCAGGCCTATATCTGCATGACCGAGCAGGGCAAAAGGCCCGTAAATTACATAAGGAGCGATCAGCAGCGGAAATGATAAGATCCATTGGTTACCGCTCATTCCTTCCCAGTTAAAGGCCGCGCCCTTTGAAAGGTCCATGCGCTTAAAATTACGGTTGGCGAAAAACAGCACGAGGGTTGTATTGATACCGATGTTCCATAAATACATAATAAAGTGGATCATCAGGGTTCGCCAGCCAAAATAAACATAAGGGATGGTAAGCAGGAAAAAACCGGTAGAAACAACCGTAAACAACAGGTATTTTGCTTTTAAAAAATCCCTGAAACTAACGCTACTCACCAGCAAACCATCAAAATGCGAGGCCTGCCAGCTAAACATAAACTGCCCGTAGTTAATGATAAAAATACCCGTCATAAACATCCCCACAAACACTTTTACACTTTCTAAATGAATAAACTTAGGGTTAGGGTAAAAAAACAGGCCATACAACATAAAAAACAGGCCCATTACAAGTGCCGACCGCGAGCGCTTATTTCGCAAAACCAGCTTGATCTCGTTGCCAGCCAGATCGCCCACGCTGCCAAATCGGCTCAGTAAAGGATAATCGGTGCTGCTTTTGTATTTGGCCGCCTTGCGCGAACCCAATTCTTCCAGGTAAAGGTTTTGTTTGAGGTATAAAAAATTAAAGTAGTACATTGCCGCTCCAAGCAACACCGGCGCCAGTGCGAGCAATGGCTTTGTAATAAGGCGCCCGAAAAACAAATAAGAGATATTACGCAGGGAGTAAATATGCCAGTAAAAATCGCATAACACTACAAGGATAATTACCGCCGTAACAATCAAAAATACCCAGCCGTTTAAGTTTGATTTCCGTTTGATATACAGGGCCAGGTAATTACTGAAAACGGTAAGCCCGATAAGCGAAACGATAAACGCAAACGCCACCACAGCGCCTGAATCTGGCGCAATAATCTTAAGGATAAATGGCACAAAAAGGATAAAAGGCCAGATATTAAACACCGAAAGCAAAGCGGTAAATGCCAGGTAACGCACCAGCGCATCTCGTTTTACAGGGAGTTGTAAATAGGGTTGCACGCGCAGGGTAGGTAATTCCTGCAACTGCAGGCGCATAAACAGGTCCATCAAATAATACAACAAAATAATGCCGCAAAAAGCAATCACTTCATCTTCGTGGGGATAGGCTTTTTCTAAAACCCCATTCATAAAAAAGCCTATCGCCAATACACAAAGTAGCAGATAAAGGATCAGCAGGGCCATTACAATGCGGATAGCAATGCTTTTGCCTGTGTTTTTCGACCGCCAGAAAGCTTTTAACTCGTGCCTGAGAAAAGTTGATATCATTGTAAATTTAGTATAGGGTAATTATAGTGAAAATAAGTAAGGTATCGGCTCATTCAGATAAAGAACGCAGGATGCGGCTATTCGTGTACAATTTAATCACTTAACGGCCCGCTGCGCAAAGTGACCCCACTTTATAAGCGCTTCTTTGCGCCGTCAGGTGCAAAATATTGGTAGAAAATAGACAATAAACGAAAAGCGTGCCATCGGTACGCAACAATCGGAGCAGCATTAGCGCTATTGCATTGCGTATAGGTTCCGTACCTGCTGCACGGTATAAATAGCTGTTATTGTCTTCTACCAATATCTGGCCCCTATGGGTCAGACAGGTAACCTTCATGTTGTTTTCCGCGGGGGCGGGCCAGGATTTAATATTTATACCTGTCGCCCCAAAGTTTTTTTAATTTCTCTTTTGATTCATTTTCGCGGGCATTGTTACCCGGATTATAGATTTTTGCGCCCTTTATTTCGGCAGGCAGAAAGTCAAGGTCGGCAAAGTTGCCTTCGTAGCTATGTGCATATTTATAATCTTTGCCGTAGCCCAGGTTTTTCATCAGTTTGGTTGGCGCGTTGCGCAGGTGCAGTGGTACGGGCAGGTCGCCGGTTTGGCGCACCAGTTCCATCGCGGCGCCAATGGCCGTAGTGGCTGAGTTGCTTTTTGCTGAGGTTGCGAGGTAAATGGCCGTTTGCGATAAGATCAGCTGCGATTCGGGCATGCCTATCACATTTACGGCGTTAAAGCAGCTTTGGGCCAGCAGCAGCGCATTGGGATTGGCGTTGCCAATATCTTCGGATGCCAGGATCAGCATCCGCCGGGCAATAAATAAAGGGTCCTCGCCGCCGGTGATCATCCTGGCCAGCCAGTAAACCGCGCCGTTAGGGTCGCTGCCGCGCATGGATTTGATAAAGGCCGAAATAATATCATAATGCTGTTCGCCGGCTTTATCATACAGCGCCATATTTTGCTGCACATGTTTAAGTACGGCATCGTTGGTGATGGTTATTTTTTTACTGTCGAAGGCATTTACCAGCAGCTCAAAAATATTGAGCAGCTTACGGGCGTCCCCGCCGGATAGGCGCAGCAAGGCTTCATTTTCTTTGATAGTGATATTTTTTTTTCGGATCACCTCATCTTCTTTCTGCGCTTTTTGCAGCAGGCTTACCAGGTCGTCCTCATTTAAAGGCTGCAGGATATACACCTGGCAGCGTGACAATAACGCCGAAATCACTTCAAAGGAAGGATTCTCAGTAGTTGCGCCCATCAGCGTAACTATGCCCCGCTCCACCGCGCCCAGTAACGAATCCTGCTGCGATTTGGAGAAACGATGAATTTCATCAATAAAAAGGATGGGCAAATTCTGCCCTTCGGCCTTCAGGACGGCTGCTTTCTCAATCACCTCGCGCACATCCTTCACGCCCGAATTAATGGCGCTTAAGGAAAAGAACGGCCTGTCCAACTGCTGTGAAATGATATAGGCCAGCGTGGTTTTACCTACGCCCGGCGGCCCCCAAAATAGCATGGACGGCAAATTGCCCGACTCAATGGCCTTACGCAATACGGCGCCCTGGCCCACCAGATGTTTCTGCCCCACATAATCATCCAGGTTTTTGGGGCGCATGCGTTCGGCTAATGGGGGCAGGTTATTCATATCGTAAAATTCCGAAAAGTAAATGCTAAATCCTAAAAAAATTAGTACGTTTAAATGGAAATTATGAAAACTAAACACCTGGCCTTCCTTTTACTCCTGCTAAGTGTTTCCTGTAAGGTAACGAAAAAAGGATTAATTGGAACTTACCGGGCAAAAGGGTCAAATTTCAATATAATTATCATTAAATCAGATCATTCTTTTTTTTATGAAAATTTAAATCCATTAAGTTGGCTAATGACGCCCTCAGGCAATGATTCCACTCATTTTTTTACAGCTGGCACATGGCAGCTTGATAAAAACCAAATCGTCCTCAATAGTTGTGGGAATAACTATGCAGACACATCAAGGGTTCTAAAAATTTTAAAAACACCAACCAAATCAAACGAGTCAATGTTTTTGATCAGGAATGCTTTCGGTGGCAGGATACCTTTTCAAAGTGTGGATAACCATTTGTACAATAAAACCAAGATAGCATCACAAAGTGTAGTAGATAATTATTTTTGGAAGATAGACCTTCAGGTATCAAAGAATGACACGCTTGTTTTTTTTCCTGTGTACTACGAACCATTTAAATTTATAGTTAGAGATAGTGTAAATGCAAATTACATCATAACACTTCAGCCAATTTATAAGCAAGCTTATTTTATAAATAAGAAATTAATGGTCAAAAGGAATATTTTAAAGGATGTAAAGGAAAAATTCAAAAAAGTCAAAACCGCTCAGAATGATTCATCGCTTTAATTCTTCCAATTATCATTCCATCTGCGACGAACTCGCATCAACAGATGCCGATTTAGCCGCCATCATCCAAACCCACGGTTACCCGCCCTTCTGGTCGCGGCCCAATACGTTTGAAACCCTGGTGCATATTATTTTGGAGCAGCAGGTTTCGCTGGCCTCTGCATTATCTGCTTTAAATAAATTAAAAGAGCGGCTGCAGGTATTAACTCCCGCAAGACTACTGTTATTAACCGACGAAGAAATGCGCGCCTGCTATGTAAGCCGGCAGAAATCAGGCTACCTGAAATACCTGGCCGAAGCCTTGTTAAGCGGCCAACTAAATTTAACCGAACTGGAAGACATGCCCGACGATCAGGTGAGGGCAAAACTGGTCGCCTTAAAAGGTATCGGCAACTGGACGGCCGATGTTTACCTGATGTTTGTTTTGCAACACCCTGATGTATTCCCCATTGGCGACCTGGCCGCGGTAAACGCCATGAAGCGGGTAAAAAAATTGCCTGCCGAAACAACCAAAGAGCAGTTGCTGGAAATTGCCGCTAACTGGCAGCCCTACCGGACTATTGCCACCATGCTGCTATGGCATTTTTATTTATCAGCGCCCAGGGAAAAGAGAGCCGCGATTTGAGTTTCGCTGCAAAGCCTATAAACTAACGTGAGTTCGTAAATGAATTTGCCCACCGTCAAAATGCTCCGCCGCAGGCGGACTACCGCTTTGTAGAAACCAAATCCCGGGGATAATTGCCACGTCAGTGGCTACCCTTCGCGAATTGGGTAGCCACTGACGTGGCTAAATAACGTTTTGAACATCATCCTACAAAGGGGAAGCCCCTATGGGGCATTCAGCATTGTATGCTAATTCTTATGCCGAACCCCTATAAAAAAAGCAAGCCCCCCGGGTTTAACACCGGAGGGGCTTTGCTATGATCAACAATTATGAAAAAAACAATTAGAAACCGATTGAAGCTTCAAGCATTACGCCATGGAACTTGCCACCATTAAGGATGCTGGTAGTTGGGTAATTCTTGTATTCCTGGCTTACGTATTCAGCTTTCATCATCACGTGTTTTGTTAAAAACCAGCCGAATGAACCTGCTGTACGGTTAGTGGTTACGTCTCCTATGTTCAAAACGTCGCCTGTTACAGTGTTGTAACGAACGCCTAACCAAAAGTTTTCGGTATTTTCAGGGAACCTGTAGATCACGTCGCCAGCATATTGGGTAGCCCAGCGTTTATGTAATTCTGCAGCGCCTCTGCCGGTAATATTTTCAGCAGTACCAAAAAATTCTAAGCCTTTGTATTTCAAAAACAAGTTACCCATTGCAGCGTGTAGTTCGTTGCTAAAGCCGGGGTTAAATCTTCCTGAAGTAAAGCTGTAGTCAACAGCATCGTTTAAGGTAGTGGCGTTTGCTACTGCCTGGTTTTCCATCAGGTTATAGTAATGTGAACCTGTACGGTCGCCGCTTAATAATGTGTTGCTGTAGGTACTGCTTACAGTATAGATTGATCCGGTTAACCTGAATCTGAAATCTTTATTTACCTGTTTGTCAAATCCTAATTTAGCAAGGATGGCAGGGTCGTATTTAAGTGGTTTGCCAGTTAAAGCATCAACTTTAGTGCTTTGAACCACAGTTTCATTCAATAACCCATCAGTTATGCCAAACATTGCAAAAAATCCTGTTTTGTTAAAGTAGTAGAATTGTGCACCGAGCTCGGTAGAGAATTCGTCCATGATATAGTTTTCAACAAATGGATTGTAGATAGTGTTGCCACCGTCAGTTCTGCGGTAGTGCTGATCGCCGTAATCAACGTCATTCTGACCGATTTTGATGGTTACACTTTTCATGATATCATCAATAACAGCGCTATGAAGGAATGGTAGTTTATCAAACTGAATGTATCCGCCTTTAACCCAGGTGTCTTCGTGGTGCCTTGCAGCAAGGTATTGCGTAAGGTTCATGCGGATACCATCAGCCAACTGAACATCTATGTTAAGGTTAGCCATTGGCAGGGTAAATCCATGGGTAAGCGCGATAAGGCTTGTAGAATTAGCTGGATTGGTACTGCTAAGTGGTACCGCAACGGCGGTATTTGATTGACCCAATGCCTGGAAAGTTAATTCGAAGTTACCGCCCACTTTTACGTGTACCCCTTTGAACGGTACTGTATCAGCCTTGCTGGTTTCAAATACATTAACACCTTGCTGGCCGTTTGGACGATAGAACTGAATTTCTTGTGCTTTAACACCGAATGGTACAAGGCTCAAACTGGCAACGGCTAGTGAACCGAGTATTTTAAATAAATTTGTTTTCATGTTGTTTTTTTATTAAATGGTTTGTGAAAATTTAGATCGCTTTGTAAGTGATATTATATTGAATTGTAAGGTCGTTGTATACTTTCATGGCGCCCAGCAAAAAGGTTGGGGGGTCAATTTTGTAATCTGTCAATTTAATTTTTTGTGCACCTGTGCAGGTGATGGTATTATCGGGGTTAACCACCGCTGTAACGGTTAACACTACAGGTTGTGTTGAGCCTGAAATGGTCAGCTCGCCTGATGCCTTGATGGTGTACTTGTTTTTCTGCACGGCTGTAACTGTGGCAGAGCTAAGTTTAAAAGTGATCTTTGGATATTGATCGGCTTTGATGGTTTTATAACAACGGCCATCCATTGAGGTTGATTCGCTTTTTAAGCTTTTTGCTTCTGCCACTAAACCGAAAGAAGTAAGCGCTTGCAGCTGGCCGCCCTCAAATTTAAATTGTCCCTGGCTTTCAATGCCGGTTGCGGTCATGTTCCATTCATGTATGTTGGAACTGCCCAGTACTTTTATAGATACGTCTTTGCCCGGCGATGCCTTATAATTGGCCTGCGCTTTTAAACTCTGCGGCAGTACAAAAAATATGGCTAGTGCTATCGCTGTAGTGATCGATAAAACTTGTGTCTTAAAATTTTTCATTTTTTCTTATGTTTTAATTTCAAAGCAAATGTGTGGGTAATTGCCGACCGGCCGAATGATAGAGGTTAGTTATAAAAGTGATCATTGTCATTCTTTTAACAAAATATCCTATTCATGGATAATTTCTGCAAAAAACAAGACGTTTAACTGTTGGGGTGGAAAAAAAACCTAAAAAAAAGAAGGTATTTTTATGATTTTTATAATGGTTTTTTTTGGGGTATTTAATTTTTACTACAGAATTTGCTCAAAATATTTTCTTTTGAAAAAATTCTATTGTATAATTCTTAAAAAAAGGGGTTGTTTTTTGCAAAAAAATTTCAGAGGTGACAATGGCGTGACGGGCGTCACAAAAAAATCAATCAGCGGAAAATGTGTGTATTGCTGTATCAGTCCATACTTTTCATTTTCAAATGAAAATCAACACTTAGTTTATCACTCGTTTTAATCATGCCTCCCAATTTGCGGGGCGGTACTAAATTAAAATCAGAGAAATTAACATCCCGAGTTCCCAGTAAATGAATTATTTTTTGGCCATCCTGGCTAATCTGGTAATTAACTTCAAAGCGTTTGCGAACGCCGGCTATTTCAATAAACACCCAGCCGGTTACGGGCTCCGGTTTTGCTGTAAGATCGGGAAGTTTGTTTAATGTTAAAAAGCTGATATGAAGCACAGGATATTGGTCCTGCTTTAATGTTTTACGCAGATCGTGGGTCATGATCACATTATGACAATCAAAACTTTTAACATTGAGGTTGATGGTGCCGGATAATAAAACATCCTTATTAGTTTTGTTTACAGTGATGGTATCGATTTGATCGTACGATGGGATCTCACAAATAAATGTATTGATATTGGTACTGCCGTTAACCCTGAGCTTGCTATTTTCGCTGACCACCCATTTTTTTATTTGGGGCGAAAGGTTCCTGGAGCCCCGGGAAATAAAACTGGTGAGCGTAATGAGCATCAAAAAATACCATGTAACGTTTTTGAACAACATTGCCTTAAACTTTCAGGGATTAATTTTTGCAAATACAACTCCGGCGATGACTGCTTGTACAAAACCGTACAAGAACCAACTGATGACGATGGGCAGCGTAATATCCAAAGCGCTGAAGGAAATCCACATTATTGGCAACAGCGCGATGATAGCATAAACAAAACCGAATTCCAAACCTCTTAATATAGAGTGGCCTTTAAAAAGTGATTTAAACCTATCCCAAAACCAGGAGAGGGCTAAGCTGATAATAAAGGCGTGCATGTAAAAAAGTACGTCCCTGCTGCCATCGGAGTTAAACAGCGGGCCGTTATATTCAATAAACAGGGTTGGGAAAAACCTGATCGCGAGGAACAGGCCACCATAGCTGACGATAAATAAAATAACACCCGCTATTAATCCTGAAATAAGAATTTTCTTCATTTTTTCAAATTTGTTTTTGAAGTTACAAAAATCAGGTTTGATAAAGGCACAAAATATGATCAATATCATTTACTCAAATGACAAGCGGCACAATTTATAAAGACGATAAATTGAAAAAGTGAAGAATGGAGCTCCGCTGATAGCGGCAATACCCTCTGGCGGGCGCCGATGATGAACGATGGTATCATCCTGAATCAAAGCAGAAAAGCATGACCGGCTGCTTACTGCTCAATATTATTGCGTTAACACGCAAGGTAATGCATCTCGCTGGTTGTCAATTTGTTTACCATATCCTTTAAAATGGCACGGGCGCGGCAAAGGTTAGTACGGGATAAAAGCTCAGTGATACCCAGTTTATTTCCGATCTCCTGGTGCGAATATCCTTCAATAGCGTAGAGGTTGAATACAGAACGGTAGGTTTGCGGCAACTTTTGTATCATTTTCAGCAGGTCCTTAACCTCCAAACCGTGCGCATTGTAACCGTTACTGAACGCATAGTTATCTTCCGTAAAATCATCTACCAAAACCATTGGCTTTTGTTTGCGGTAGCGCGATATGGCACAATGCACCATAATACGGCGAATCCATCCTTCCAGGTTCCCTTCACCGCGGTATTTATGCGCGTTGTTAAACATTTTAATAAAACCTTCCTGTAAAATATCCTGGGCCTCATCTTTATCATGGGCATAGCGCATGCAAACGGCCAGCATCCGTGGCGCTAAGGTTTTGTATAGTAACTCCTGTTGCTTACGGTCGTTTTTCAAGCAGCCTTCCCACATTTCAGCTAATTTTATATCGGTGCACATCATTGTTGTGTTTTTGCACCACTATGCCAATATTGATACCTTAAATTTAAATATTTGATTTTCAGTTAATTGTTGTTTTTTATAAGCTACGAAAGTGTTCGTTTTCGTACGGTTGGTGCATGATGGCGGACGTTTTTTGACCCTTCCGGGAGGGTTCTGCATAAATATTAACACACAGACACTGCAATCAACGGGCTTCGCTATTAGTGTATAAATATTTTTTTGACCAGGTTAAAAAGGCAAAATAAAACAGTGCATTTATAAAAAAACACAACAACTTAGTGTAACAAACCGGGTTTCTTTACCGTCTTAGTTTTATTGATAAAAACATTCTAATTTAGCTTTCATTAAACTGACCTCTTAACGCACAATTTATGGTAAAGAAACTTTACTTTACTTTTCTATTATTTTTTTCCTGTTCAGCTTTCGCACAAAAAACCTATATCCAATGCGGGCGGCTTATTGATGGTATATCAAATACCGAACAAAAAGGCGTAACCATCATTGTTGAAGGCAATACCATCATCGATATAAAAGCCGGATATTTTAACGGCGACGCCGGTGATAAGGTAGTATCCCTGAAAGATAAAACTGTAATGCCCGGCCTGATCGATTGCCACGTTCACCTCGAGGATCAGTTCAGCAAAAACACACTTTTAGAGGGTTTTACTTTAACTGATGCAGATATTGCCTATCGTGCAGCCGTTAACGCCAAAAAAACGCTGTTGGCCGGCTTTACTACCGTGCGCGATCTTGGCGGCATCGGGGTAAATATCAGCTTACGCAATGCCATCAACCATGGCTTAACCGAAGGGCCACGGATCGTTACCGCAGGCAGGGCCATCTCCGCCAGCGGCGGCCATATGGATGGCTCGGTCGGTTTCAGGGATGATGCTTTTAACCATAAAATGGGCCCGGATGATGGTGTAGCGGATGGAAGGGATGAACTGATAAAAGCGGTTCGCCTGCAAATCAAACGCGGCTCGGATGTTATAAAAATAGCATCCACAGGCGGCGTACTGGACCTGAGCGAAAACGGCTCAGGCGCCGAGTTTACGATTGATGAAATTAAAGCAGTTGTTGAAACTGCAAAAGACTACGGACTGCGGGTTGCCTGCCATGCCCACGGCGCGGAAGGTATCCGCAGGGCGATATTAGGTGGTGTAACATCAATAGAGCATGGCACTTTTATGAATGATGAAGATATGGCACTGGCCGTAAAATACGGCACTTACCTGGTGCCAACTATTATTGCCGGTAAATCTGTGTCCGATTCGGCCAGGATCCCGGGCTTTTTTCCGCCGGTTATCGCGCGCAAAGCCATAGCAGTGGGCACGCGCATGCAGCAAACCTTTGCCAGGGCATACAAATCGGGGGTTAAAATTGCTTTTGGCACCGACGCCGGGGTTTTTGCTCATGGTAAAAACTATCTGGAGTTTGGTTATATGGTTGATGCCGGGATGCCGCCAATGGACGCTATAAAAGCTGCTACTACCAGCGCCGCCGACCTGCTGGACATCAGCGATAAAACAGGCAGCATCACCAAAGGTAAACTGGCAGATATTATCGCTGTTGAAGGTGACCCGCTTACAGATATTAAAACAATGAAGAACGTTTCCTTCGTGATGAAGGATGGGAAAATCTATAATCAATAAAACTTATGTTAACATTTAAAACACTTTCGACCTTGATCTTTTCGGGCCTCGCTACCGGGATGGCTTTTTCAACGGCCTACGCACAGGCGCCTGCTAAAGCTGATGACCCGCTGATGAAGATTTACCGCGCAACGCCGCCGAAGATCAACGACCTGGTGCATACCAAACTGGATGTGCGCTTTGATTACAAAAAATGCTTTATGTATGGGAAGGAATGGGTTACCCTGCGACCGCATTTTTATCCAACTGACACCCTTCGTTTAGATGCCAAAGGCATGGACCTGAACAACATTTCCGTGGTAAGGAACGGAAAGAATTATCCGTTAAAGTTTAAATATGACGATAGCCTTACCGTGGCTATTCAACTGGATAAGGTTTATCATAATAACGAAACCTACACCATTTATATCGATTATACTGCAAAGCCAAACCAATTAAAAACAAAGGGCAGCGCGGCTATTAACGATGCCAAAGGCTTGTATTTTATTAACCCTGATGGCGCGGTGAAAGATAAACCGGTACAGATTTGGACGCAAGGCGAAACTGAAAGTTCATCAGCATGGTTCCCGACCATCGATAAACCTGAGCAAAAAACAACCGATGAGATTATCATGACCGTTCCGGCTAAATACGTTACTCTGTCTAACGGCCGCCTCGCTGCTCAAAAGTTAAATGGCGATGGTACCCGTACCGATGACTGGAAAATGGAATTACCGCATTCACCTTATTTGTTTATGATGGCTGTGGGCGACTTTAAGATCTATCATGACCACTGGCGCAACAAAGAGGTAAACTATTACCTGGAGCCGAAATATGCCCCTTACGCCAAACAAATATTCGGGATGACGCCAGAGCTGATCGAGTTTTATTCGAAAACATTAGACTATCCCTTTGCATGGAACAAATATTCACAGATCGTTGTGCGCGACTATGTAAGCGGTGCTATGGAAAACACCAGCGCTACTTTGCATGGCGATTATGTACAGGAAACCCCGCGCGAATTGCTGGACGCTAATTATGACGCTGGCCGCAGCACCATTGCACATGAGCTTTTCCACCAATGGTTTGGCGATTTGGTAACTGCCGAAAGCTGGAGCAACCTTACTGTAAACGAATCTTTCGCTGATTTTAGCGAAATGCTTTGGGCCGAACATAAATATGGTAAAGATGAAGCCGATGCACACAGCTATACTGCGCTGCAGAATTATTTGGGCTCTCCGGATGCCAGTACAAAGGATCTTGTACGTTTTCATTATGATGATAAGGAAGATGTGTTTGATGTGGTAACCTATCAAAAGGGCGGCCGTATTTTAAATATGTTGCGCAATTATTTAGGTGATGCTGCATTTTTTAAAGGCTTAAACATCTACCTTAAAACAAACCAGTTTAAAAATGGCGAGGCACAGCAGCTACGCCTGGCCGAAGAAGAAGCCAGCGGGCTGGACCTGAACTGGTTTTTTAACCAATGGTATTACGGCGCGGGCCATCCTGTGTTAAATATCAGCTATAAATGGGATGAAGGCAGCAAAACCGAAACCGTTTACTTACAGCAAACCCAGGAGGGGCAAATATTCAAACTGCCTTTTGCCGTTGATATTTATGCCGGCGGCAAAAAGGAACGTCATAAAGTTTGGATGAATGATAAGGCCGATACCTTAACCTTTACTGTTGCATCGAAACCCAACCTGGTAAATGTTGACGGCGACAAAGTTTTGTTATGTGCCAAAACAGATAACAAATCGCTGGAAGAATTTGAGTTCCAGTATTTCAATGCGCCCTTATACCTCGACCGTTTTGAGGCCATAAATGCCGTATCCGGCAGGCAGTCAGATAAAGGCGCTCAAAAAGTACTGATCGCCGCTTTGAAGGATAAATATTACGGCTTACGTATAAAAGCTATCCGGGCGTTAAATATGAGCAATGATGATATCCATAATGCAGCACTGCCGGTTTTAACCACGCTGGCACAAACTGACGACAATACCCTGGTCAGGGCCGCCGCAATTAGCGCTTTAGGCAAACTTAAGGCTTCGGGCAATATGAATCTCTTTAAACAGGCATTAAGCAGCCAGTCATACGCGGTACAGGGTGCAGCGTTAACTGCCATCAACCTGCTTGACCCGAAACAGGCGCTTCCACTGGCTAAAGGTTTTGAACAGGATAATAAAGGGCCGCTTACACAAGCTATAATCACCGTATATTCTACATCTGGAGGCAGCGATGAGTGGCCGTATGTCCTTAAAGCATTTAATGAACAGGGGCCGCAGGGTAAATTTGGTATGGCAAGGAATTTTGCCGCCATGACCGGCCATGTAGACAACCCAACATATGCGCAGCAGGGCATTGCTGCATTTAAAGACCTTGGTATTAAATACAAAAAATTTGGCGTAGCGCCATTTGTTACCGGCTTGCTTGCAGATATAAAGGCGCAGCGCGTTAAACTAAAAGATGATGCTTCCGCTAAAGCGGCAGATGATGCTACGCAGGCTATCAATGATGCAAAATAAATTGTAAAACCAGCGCTATTTTTACGTTGCTTAAAAAAGGAAGCCGGCCAATTGGGCCGGCTTCCTTTTTTTAACATTTCCGGTTTCAAATTAACATCCATTTAACATATTTAATTTACCGGTTATGTTTATATTCGTAATAAATAAACCGTCATGAAAAAAACCTTGCTTATTATCTGTTTCATGGCTGCCGGGTACCACTTAAAAGCGCAGCAATTTTTCCAGGTTAAACCTGCTGATAGTTTAACAAATGAGCTTTTAAGCCAGTTGAAAGTAAAGCCAGATGCTGCTTTAAAATTACTTCAACCCAACACTGCCTTTTACCATCCGTTGATGCTTGCCCCTGTCGACGTTAAAAAATCAAACGTTGATCATATGCCCATAGCGGTATTAGCAGGCAATTCAAAAATGCCTGTGGTTAAATTAGGAGGATATTATACTATGCCGGTAAAAAAGATGGGGACGGAGGAGGTGATCACTGTAGAGCGTCCGGGGCTTTCGGGTTTGCCAACACTTAGTAAACCTTGAGCTTATTTATTCAAGCACAGCTTCAGGAGAAACTGAAGGTGTTTTCCCCTGCTGCCGTCTTTCAACCACTTCATTAAAATGCGCTTCGTAATGGGGGTGGTTGGTTTTCATCAGCCGGTCCCAAAAGTTAAAATACAGCCCATAATTGCATTTAACCAGCCTGTGGTGCATGTTATGGTGTGTTGAAGTATTGTGCCATTTAAATAGCCAGTGCTCCGCAAATCCCTTCGGGAAGAGCTCATATCCCAGGTGCCCGGTAACATTTAACAACAGGGAATAAAGCGAAAAAATGGTTATTGCCGAAGGATGGTGGGGGATGGTAAAAGCAATCAGCGGAATAATACCAACTTCTATAACCGCTTCCAATGGGTGAAAGGCATAGGCCGCAAATGGCGTAGGATTAACAGAGAGGTGATGGGTTTTATGCACCCATTTAAAAAGGGGCTTCCAGTGCATGGCCCGGTGGGTCCAGTAAAAATAAGTATCATGCAAAACGATCATCAGCACGATGCTTAAAAAATAATAGAAGTATCCATATTTGTTTATCGGTTCGTAAGCCTGCGTTAATCCATTTTTTCCCGCCCAAATCACCATCAAAACAATTAATCCAAAAATAAGGATGGTAATGGCCGAGTGTTTTATTTCATTAAAAATATGTTTTCGTTCGGGGTACCGTTGCTGGATCTTGGCCATCCAGTATTTTTTGTTCTTCCAAACATAAAAAAACAAATAAAATGATCCGGTAAAAAGCAAATACCGCGAAACCAGGTTAAATAAAACCTTTAACGATTCAAGCGAATTTGCAATTGAAGAAAACATAGCATATTAACGGCAAATTTTAAAAATCCTTATTCAGCAACTTTTCCAGCTCGGCAAAGCTGATATTCATTTTAACGCGGCCCTGTTTAGCATAGGATAACTCGCCTGTTTCTTCGGAAATAATGATCGCCGTAGCGTCATTGGCTTCAGTAACACCTATGCCGGCGCGGTGACGTAAACCAAATTGTGCCGGTAGATCGGTCTTTTCCGTCAACGGTAAAATGCAACTTGCCGATTTGATCTTGTTTTCGGCTATGACCACGGCACCGTCATGCAGGGGGCTTGTTTTTTGAAATATACTTTCCAGTAAGCGTTTGGAGATCTTCCCTTCAATAACCTCGCAGCTGTTTTGGTAAAACTGTTCATCATAATATTTGGCAAAAACAATTAAAGCGCCTGTACGGGTTGATTTCAAACTTTTACATGCATCAATGATGGGCTTTATGCGGGCATAATTATTTTTTTCCGCATCGGCTTTGCCAAAAAAATACTGCCACCACGCCCTGTTGCGCTGCAAAGAAGCATTTTTGCCTACCAATAGTAAAAAACGCCGTACCTCCTGCTGAAAAACTACAATCAGGGCGATGATGCCTACATCCACAAATTTGCCCAGGATACCGGTAAGCAACTGCATATGCAGCGCTTTTACCACATAGTACATGCCGAACAAAAGCGCAAGGCCAATAAAAATATTTGCCGCTATAGTGCCCCTGATAAGGTTGTACAACTGGTAGATAAGAAATGCTACCAGCAAAACGTCCAACAGGTCGAAAAATGTAAATTTAAATAAGTTGAAATCGAAAAAATGCATTTACTAAGGTAGCGATTTTAGTCCGAATCTTGATAGCTATCGGGACGGGGAAGTCCGAACGAAACCACTCGAAATGCCCCCGTTCTAACTAATCCCCGTTCTCTTATCACTAATTACTAACTCAGATGTAGTCCGCCGGGAACTCCCCATCTCCATTGACGTATAGGCAAAATCCGGGTCTTCCGATAAGCCCTCCAAAGTTGAATTAATAACCGCTATGCGGGTTTCTCAATCGGGTAAGCTATAAATACCGATCTGAATTAAGGGCCAGCAGGTTTATCGGAATTTGCTAATAAGCCAGGGTTGATGACCAGCTTGAGGAATAAATATGATAAAGGCCAAAATGAAAATTAATAAATAATGCAAAATGCATTATTTATTCCGTTCGGTGGTAAAGCGTACCAGTTGTTCCAACCCCTTGCGCGATTCACCTTCGGGGAAGGTGTTTAGTATTTCAAAAGCCTCATCCTGGTATTTTTTCATTTGCGTTTCGGCATATTGCAGGCCGCCGGTTTCGTTAACAAACCTGATGATCTGCGCTATTTTTTTAGGATCGTCGTTATGATTTTTTACCAGGTTGATCATTTGCTTTTTAACATCAGGCTTGCTGTTGTTAAGCGAATAAATGAGCGGGAGCGTCACCTTTTTTTCTTTTATGTCGATGCCCAGCGGTTTACCAACATCATCAGTTCCAAAATCAAACATATCATCCTTTATCTGGAAAGCAATGCCGATCTTTTCGCCAAACAGGCGCATTTTCTCAATAGTAGCATCATCGGCGCCTGCCGAAGCTGCGCCGCACTCGCAGCAGGATGCAATCAGCGAGGCTGTTTTTTGCCTGATCACTTCGTAATAAACAGGTTCCTCAATATCCATTTTGCGTACCTTCTCCACCTGCAGCAGCTCTCCTTCAATCATTTGCTGCATTGCTTCGGATACAATTTTCAGAAACCGGAAATCATCATGTTTAATGGAAAGCAGCAACCCTTTTGACAGCAGGTAATCACCTACTAAAACCGCTATTTTGTTTTTCCATAAAGCGTTGATGGAGAAAAATCCGCGGCGCTGATAAGAGTTATCAACCACGTCATCATGTATCAGCGTAGCTGTATGCAACAGCTCAACCAGGGCGGCACCCCGGTGAGTAGATTCATTAATACCGCCGCAAATGCTTGCCGAAAAAAATACAAACATGGGCCTGATCTGTTTGCCCTTGCGCTTAACGATGTAGTGGGTAATACGGTCGAGCAGCGGTACTGAGCTTTGCATAGAAGTTTTAAACTTCCCTTCAAAAACATCAATATCAGCGGCAATAGGTTTTTTAATCTCGTTGATGCTCAGCATTGAAACTATACACGCTTTTTATTTGCCGGCAGCCTTGCCGGCAACCTGCAGCAAACATAGGAAATTTAGTTGATTGGTTCATTAGTTTACTTGTTCATTAGTTCATTGGTAAGAGCGTTTTTATTAATGAATAGTTTTTTATACACTATGAACGATGATCCATGAACCAAAACGGCCTCCAATCAATTTCCTTCGTTAACATCTTTTAACATATCCGATTTAAACCAAATGCACCCAAAATGCTCTATTGTTTAAACAACTAAAATTAGAAAAGAAATGAAAATTACAATATTCGGAGGCTTACTGGTAGCTGCATTAGCTATCACCTCCATAGCAAATGCGCAAACACACATACCACACATTAATCGTGTGCAAAAGAAACAGGAACACCGTATTACGATGGATGTGCGCCACGGGAAAATATCCCGTATGCAAGCATATCACCTGCGAATGGAAGAACGAAGATTAAACAAAGAAAAGCGCATGGCAATGGCTGACGGACGGGTTACCCGCGGCGAACGCCGCCACCTGCGCCTCGAAGAAAGAAGGATAAACCACAACATCCGCCGCGCTGAGCACAGGGATAGGGTTAGTTAATATTTTGCGGGTTGAATTTTCACAAAGCGCCCTGGTTTACCAGGTGCGCTTTTTTTATTGTGTGTAAAAGCATAATTATTTTACCTTTGCGCGATTGATGTTGGGTTGTAAAAAGTTGTAAATGTTATAAAAGTTGTAATAGGTTTAAAAAACCCAACACTTAAAAACAATACGACGTGTTACAATCTTACAATTAACCCGGGAGAGGTGTCTGAGTGGTCGAAAGAGCACGCCTGGAAAGTGTGTATACTTCAAAAGGGTATCGAGGGTTCGAATCCCTCCCTCTCCGCTGTTAACGTTAACAAAAGTCGAAAAAGCCCTTTAATTGCATATTAAAGGGCTTTTTTATTTTTCCACTCTATCAAAACTCGCATAAAAACGCATAACTCTATTGCGTGATTCATTGCGTGATTTCAAATTCAAAAATCACGCAATGAAAACACCATAACAAATTGATATACAGGATGTTTACGACGTGTACATCTTGTGAAATTATTGGTTAAAACGTATTTTTATTTCACTTTTAAAATCAGAGTTATGTTAGACAAAAGCTTCGGACTGCTTTTTTTTCTTAAACAGTCCCAAAATCAAAATGATGACAGATATATTTATCTGAAAATCACTGTTAATGGCAAGTCGAAAGAGTTATCGACTAAGCGCAAATGCGAAGTCTCCAGGTGGGGTGCGCATTTAGGAAGGGCCATCGGCAATAAGGAATCTGTAAAAGCATTAAACGCCTACCTTGATGAAATGGAACAGCAGGTGTACCAGGCGAAAAAGAGACTGATCGAGTCTGATAAGGACATTTCCGCGCAGGCGATAAAGGATATACTCACCGGTAATTACGATCAGAAAAGAATGATCCTGGAAACCTTCAGGCATCATAATGATCAAATGAAGGAACTGGAGGGCATTGATTATGCCCGTGGAACTATCGGCAGGTATGAGATTTCATACGGACATACAAAAGCATTTATGAAATGGATGTATGGCACCGATGAAGATAAAGATATCCGGAAATTAGATCACGAATTCATCTCACAATATTCATTTTGGCTAAAGACGGTCAGAAAATGCAATCACAATTCGACGGTTAAGTATTTAGCAAATTTCAAGAAGATAGTGCTGATCTGTGTGAAAAACAGATGGCTGCCCGCTGATCCTTTTTCAAATTTTAAGATGACGAAGAAGAAGGTTGAGCGAACAGCATTGACCGAACTTGAATTGCGACGATTGGAAACAAAAAATATCCAGACCGGAAGGCTACAGGTAGTAAGAGATATTTTCTTGTTCAGTTGCTATACAGGACTTGCGTATATAGATGTTCAAAAATTAAGAAGGGAAGATATTAAGTACGGGGAGGACAAAAAGTTTTGGATCATCGTGCACCGGCAAAAAACAAACGCGCCTTCGAGAATACCATTACTTATTCAAGCGCAAAGCATTCTGCTAAAATATAAGGATGATCCAAAATGTTCGCATGCAGGAACGGCGTTACCGGTGCTCACCAATCAGAAAATGAACTCCTATTTAAAGGAAATTGCGGGATGTTGTGGGATAAAAACGGAACTGACTTTCCATATCGCGAGGCACACTTTTGCGACTACGGTTACGCTAAACAATGGCGTACCGATTGAGTCTGTATCAAAAATGCTGGGGCATGCTGATATAAAGCAGACCCAACACTACGCGAAAATGCAGGATTACAAGGTGAGCAGGGATATGCTCATATTAGAGGAGAATTTGTTGGGAAAAGGAAAGCTCGAGGAAGAGGAAGAAAACGCGGTGCTTAGCATTTATTAAGCACCGCCGAAGCCCTGTTATACCAACACCTTGATTATGCTTCCTTTATAGGAGTCAAAGGTTGGCTGATAGGTGATATACTTTAGTTCCTGGAGTTGGTTGATGCATTTGTGATAGGTGGTTATACTGCCGAAATGGGCCCCGGTCATGAGTTGTTTTCGTGTGATTTTTATTTGGTCTTTAAACCCATCCTGTTGCCAAAGGGTTAAGATAAACGAGAACAAACTTACTTGCCAAACATTTAACCGCGGATCTTCAGCTACTTTGACATAAAGGTTATAAAGGACTTTGGACTGTGAAACCATAGGTCAATGAATTTTGCCGCCGAGCATATTTTGGACATCGGCAAGTTTATAAAAGTGAATTCCCCCAACTTTTTGGGATTTAAGTTTTCCGGATATTCTGAGGTTTTGTACTGTACCGGTTGAAATTTTGAGCATTTTACGTACGTCTGCGCATCTCAGCCATTCCTTGTTATCCTGTTGTTTTTCGGATAACAATAGCCTGATATCAAGCAATAAGGTTTTCCTGAATGCTTCAAGGTCATCCTTGGTTATTATTTCTATAGCCATGAAAATTGTATTAATGATGGTTGGAGTTAGCATAAGGCAGGGTTAATAACAGCACCAGTTAGGGGATATCTGGTATAAGCTGTTATTTTCTGGAGGTAGCGAATATTTCTACCGGCCTATTTTATTTTGTTTCTGGTTCATTGTCCCTTGCTGAATACGAATATTATTTTCGATCATAGCCGATAGCCCGGTATCCGTCAATGGAGAAACTTTAGCCGTTAAATTTTCTCTTATGGGATACGCTCTGAGCAGATCTGCCAAATCCGACCCATATTCACGCGCGACTGCAACAGGATCAAGATGGAGTTCATTTGGTATTTCCAGAACCACGACATTTTCCGGCAATTCCATTAGATCATCCGGCGGCATATAAAGTTCATGTGTTTTCGTATTAAAGAAGCACAGGTAATTATCACCATAATCGTCCAGCTCAAAATCATCAAAGCTGATGTTTTTCCAGGGCAGTTCAGTTTCCCTCATCTGCCTTAATCGCCAGTCAACCGTAAAATCGGTTCCGGCAAGATCAATGTGTGGCAGCTTTCCTGATTGACGGATCTTTAATAACTCTTCGGCCTTTTGTTGCTGAACCGGATCTTCCGTGCGAACCCTTATTTTCTCCTGCTTGTCATGCACATATTCATTAATTAAGACTTTGAGGAACATATTAGCAATGTATGCCTCCCAGCTTTCATGAGATTGTGTTGAAAGCCGGTTATTTTGAATAAGGAAATTATCCGTTTGGGTAATATCGTGTTCGTTCAAGGTCTTGAAACTTTCCCTTGCAGCGTCAAAATTTTTGTGTTCAGCGAATTTTAAAACAAGTTCTGCGGGAAGCATCGAGCCATAAAGTTCAGTAAGTTCACTTTCCGTTATCGTCCCGGTTGATTTAAACGCGGGCTGTTTTGAAGGGTTCATAAAAATTGGATACTGGGGCTTAGGGCAGCCGTGTATGGGAGGTACAGGTAAAAATAAAAGTCCCCAAACACTCGCTGCCGGGGACTTTAAACCTAAACCTTATCACAATTGCGCGGCAGGAATGCCGGCTTTTAAGATGTTGCAAATTATTAATAATTCTTTAATAATGCCTGTTGTAGGCAGTATTACGACTATAGTCATTAAATCTTCGTCTGTATTCCCGTTCTTCGTTTAATCTTTTATAGAGCACGTTACATCTCCAGGCACAGGCACCGCAGGCTACAAATGCAACTGTTAAACAGGTCAACGTCTCCTTGCGCGCCTCTGCCTTTTGCGTTTCCGTCATTTTATCCCTGCTATGTTTTCTTCCTACGGCGCCAAAAAAGGCGAACATGGAAATTAAACAGGTCAATAATATGTTTCGTACTATCGCTTTCATGATCATCTTTATTAACTAAAATTACTAAAATAATTAGTAATTAACAAGTGTTTTTTCAATTTAATTCGTAGATATTATTGTCCTTTCGTGCCTCCTGCACCCTGTCGCGGATGGTATCTGTTATGTCCGATTCGGGGATTCCCTGTAACAGGACCACAGGATTCTCAGGGTCAGTACTCTTTAAGGTCAGGTACATCAGCCTGAAAAGCTGCAATATAAAAGATTGCGTAATGATGTAATCCTTTACCCTGTACATTTCCACCTGATCGATTCTTTTAAAAAAAATACCACGGGTAATCCGGATATACTCTGCAGTAATCAAATACTGAAAACTACGGATGTACAAAAGCCGGTACCATGCGGCACCACATATGGCCAGGCTGAATAAAATAAAGTAAGGTGACAGCCACCAGGCCAATAAAAGAAAAATGATGGCCAGCAATATCATTGGCAAGGCTTTCAAAAAAGCAAAAAGCATCGCCGGTCTTAATAAAACATCATCGTTCTGCATCATATTTCAATTGATCTAAAAAAGTTAATGATTGAACCGGTTTACCGGTACGGAAACGGGGGCGTATGCCGAAGGCTTCCTGGAAAGCGTGCAGGCTGATTTGGCCGGTATTAAAAATGACTTCCTGCCTGCCGCGGCAAATGACCACTTGATCTCCGGCATGAAATATCCGGATAGCGATATTTTTTATACCGGCCGTTAATTTGATAGCGGTGAGCTGGCCGAGCAGGTCTTTGCCAAATACCAATGTGAACCTGCGCCCCGCAAAATGCTGCCTGATCCAGTCGGCCTGTCCGGTGTGCAGCCGGTTACCGGTGGCAATAAAAGCAAGTTGCTCCAACCGGGGATAGCGCTGGCGATAGACCGTGATAAAGGCAATTGCCTCCATCGCCGAATGCGTAACAACCACGTGTGAAGCGGCTTCATTGCCAGCCACCCAAAGATTTGGTGTTGCCGGAACTATATGCCCATCCTCACCATAATACTCAAAAGTACCGCCATAATTAAAAGACAGTTCAGCCCCCACATTAAAAAGGCCTGGATCTCCGGGGGAACGCCCAGGCCTGTTAAGAGCGCATTCATCAGCGCGAGCCGCCGCTACGGGTATAGGAACGGTTTTCCTGGTTCGGAACAAATGACCGCTGATTTTCAATGTCTTTGAGCGCATTGTAGTATCCCGGGCTCAATTTTTCGGCTGTTTTCGGGTCTTGCTTTTTATTAAATAAAGCATTCAATCCTTTATAAACCATATAGGAAAGACCGCCATCGATCAGTATTGAAGCGACTAACGCAATCTTATTGGAACGAATGCCATGATGGTCAACACCGGAATAACTAAACCTGGTACCGTCAGCAATTTCAACTTCCTTACCCTTGCGATAAGCTTCCTTCTGGGCCGGTGTCAGGAACTCGTTATTGACCATGTCCGGTGCCAGTATCTTTTCGGTATCTGAAACGATATATTCTTTCGTTTCGGCATCGTATTCGATCAGCATTTCTTTTTTGTTGCCATGATTATCCAGCGTTGTTTTCAATAAAGTGGCCACTTCACCTTTTTGCAATTGCTGCGCCTCGTTATCATCCAGAAAATCCGGTGTCAGCGCTTTACGGTAGATCGGGTGAATGAGCAAATCCATTTTACCGGCTTCATTCGGTTTTAGCGAAATCTTCGCGTTGATGGACTTGATCCTGATGTTTTCAGCTTCAAGGTCATGCAGTTCCAGCAAACCGGTTCGACGGCCCGAAAGCAATGCTTTCAGGTCATCGACATTTAACAGGAGCTGACCGCCTGCGGCCAGCCCGATGGTCTCCAGATCCTTGATCGGGAGATCATCTTCATTATAGTTAACCAGGTTCATTTACCGCCCTATTTTTTGGTTTGGCCCCTGTTCATGGGATTGGCCCTGTTCTTCCGCAAGTTGCAATTCTGGTTCCCGTGGATTGGCTTTGGCCTCTAACAGGGATTTATAGAGGCCGTATTCCGGTTTCAAAACCTTACGGGTGCCCTCCGCATCTTCTACCTTGATACTTTTGGTTTTATAGGTTTCCAGCACTTTATAAGTGGTATCCATAT
Source organism: Mucilaginibacter gotjawali (assembly GCF_002355435.1). Taxonomy (NCBI): domain Bacteria; kingdom Pseudomonadati; phylum Bacteroidota; class Sphingobacteriia; order Sphingobacteriales; family Sphingobacteriaceae; genus Mucilaginibacter; species Mucilaginibacter gotjawali. The sequence continues at coordinate 116,351 of NZ_AP017313.1, read as the reverse complement.
AGGCGATCTCATCACCTTTTTTGAAACCGATAGCTTCGGGAGCCTGTTTCTGCTCGCGCTTCTGCGTAACTCCCAATAAAAGGTTGGCAATTTTCTGGGCATCCCTTGAAGCTTTGGCAATCTCAAAGGGCTCATCTTTTAAGATTTTGGCGAAGTTGTTCATGTAGGCTGCCTGATGCCCAAAGTTGTGCCCGGTCTTTAATTCGCCACCGATCAGGATGGCCGCAATAGCAGCACGCATTTCTTCACGCGCATAGTCCAATGATCCGAACTTACCCTCCATTGGACGGTTCAGGCGGCTTTCATGCCCTGTCCAATGTGCCAGCTGATGAATCGCCGCCTGGTAATATTTGGTTTCGTTCTCAAACTGTTCCATTTCAGGCATAAATATGGCATCGCGCTGTTTATCATAGTAGGCTTCCTGGCCGCCATGGATGATCACGGCTTTGCTGTCTTCGATCAGTTTTTCCGCGCGCTCAACAGGCGATAGCGGTTGGCCTTCGTCCTGTTTGGCCAGGAACTCTTCCAGGGGTACGATATCGTTCATCTGCTCTGCGTTAAACAGGAAAGCCTTTCCTTGTTGCGGCTTTTCAAATTCAACTGTTTTAGTTTGGGTCACACCCGCTTCATCTTTGATGCGCTCGCCTTCAGCTGTGCGGATGGCCTGGATATCGCTTGTTTTCGGAAACTCGATCAGCGTGCCTCTTTCGCCTTCCTTCACCCAGTTCCCGGCAAAGCGGGCTGCATCTGCCGACAGCCAGCGTGGATCATCATGGCGCTGCATGCCAAGGATCAGTGCATTCATCGCGCTGTAACCTTTTCCCGTGGTGGGATTAACTGGTTTGACGAAGGCAGGCAGGCCATTGTCCTTAAGTGGTTTTTGAAACAGGGAATTACCCTCTTTAATTTCGCCGATCAGCTTTTCTGAAAGCTGTATCGGAAGTGCTTTGAAATTTTTGCTCATTTTGTTGTTTGATTAGCAGTTCATATAAAAATTGAATTGGATTGAGGTATTTATGCCTGTAGCAGATGCTGAAGTGCAGGTGCTCGCCAGTTGACCTGCCTGTTGAACCTGAAATTGCAATAGGTTCCCCCGCTTTCACACTGTCGTTAATTGTTATTAAAATCCTGCTTAGATGACCGTAGATGGATTCAACAGGACCATGTTGCAGCCAAATGTTTAGTCCGAGGCCATCATCATATCCGGTAGATTTCACTACGCCATCAAGGATGGCATATACGGTATCGTGGCTGGCCTTTAAGTCCACACCTGCGTGCATGGCATATCTGCCGGTAAGCGGGTGGATGCGATAACCGTAATCAGAATTTATTTTCAGGTGTTTGAGGGGGAGGCAGACCAGGCAGAAGCTGATCAGCGTCTTCACCGGCTGTAAGTTTTTGCCATTTCCTGTTTTGGCATAGGATTGATGGATTCCAGCACGCGTTCTTGTACGCCCGGATGGTCATTGGCTATGGCCAATGCAGAATACAAGGCCTGTGAAGTTCCCCTGTCCTGCAGGAGCATGATCTTATACATGGCCTTAAAATCATCCAGCGGCATGTTGGAGCCGTTGTGAGTAAGGTCGTCCATAACCTGCTGTTTATCTTTGAGCATCATTACCCGTCCGGCAGGATAATAGGCTTCGCCAACCTCCGGAAAACGTACATAATTTTCGGTTTCCGACCTGGCATAGGTCAGGATACCAATCAGACCCTTTTTTGTACCGGGGTCATTTTCAAAATCCGGCTGCACCAATACAAGTGTTCCGTGTAAATTTTCATTGTTCATCATATTTAATATTTAAGATTTTACCTGCCTATTTTTCGCCTTGGGGCAGGCTCGATGACCTCATTCAACCGAATGGTGGCCAGCCGGTGGAGATCGGGGTCGTCCTGTAAAGCGGCAAATGCGCTCTTCAGGTCGCTGTCCGATCCGGATGCCTGAAGCAAGGCAAGGGATTGCAGATTTTTAATTACATGCGCCCAAAAAAAGGCCCGGTTAGTTTCCGCCAATTCATTAAGTTCGTCAGCGTTTTTAAGGACAAATAAGGTCCCGGAACTAAAACAATCCACTTCCTCATCCTCGAATCTTACCCAGATTTTGTCGTTTGGAAAGTCTGTAAATTCGATAATGCCGACTTTACCCATGTGTTCAGAAGTCCAAAGGACCGGGCTAACCATGACCATTAAGCCGATGGCATCTTCCTGTTTGATGATCATTGTTTTGAATATTTGTTTATCTGCCCCTTTTATAACTTTGTTTAAGTCCGAGGCGCTCTTCAAGTGATACTAATGCTGCCGGCTGTACTCCCAAATTCTTCCGGGCGATCTCCATCGCCGTCCGTTGCTCCCGGGGAGTCCCGTAGTCCAGTAAAAGAGCTATATTTTTGAGGTTCTTAAAATCGTCAACGGAAAGCTTCAACGCATTTTCGTGCATGTACTCATAAATACTTTCCGGCTGCTTCAGCATCAGGAGTGCATCTGCACTGTATAATCCTACCTGGCCATCGTCAAACCCGACAAAAAACTCGTCCCTATTTAGGATGGCGGCTGTAATGACGCCAATCTCTCCCTGCCTGTAAACAGGGTCATCAGTTAGCCGGGGGTTAACCAGGACATAATCCGGGAGTTGTATCTCACTATTATTATCATTCATTTCTTCATCGAGGCTTTAATTGGTACAGGCGCAGCAGGCGGTTTAAATGCAAGCACCATTTCCTGTATTTCCTGGCTGATGTGGTTAAAGTTTTGGCGGAGTTTTTCATCCAGCTTACCGCCAAAATCATAAAAGGCGGGTAAAGACTTATAGGACTTTTCTTCCCGTTTTATCTCCTCCATGTTGAGGTTTATGCGGCAGTTTACCGCCGAGGTTTCGAACTGCCCTGTAAACTTTTCCTGCGCATCGGCCGCTATGACACCAACCATCTCGCCCGAATTGAGCGATGCGATCTTTCCTGCCGGGATAAGCGCCTCCAGCTTTTCATTTAAGGAGGTGGAGGTTTTATTGCGGTCAATAGATAAGCCTTCGCCAAGCTGTTTGGATTTACCAAAAAGGCGCTCCAGCCACTCCAGCGTTTCTTTATTTCTGACGGAGCCGGATAGCACGGTACCCACTACAGCGGTAATGGTTGCTGCGGTATCTTTGCCATATTGCTGATTAAATTGCGGGAGTTCCTGCAATCCCATCAATACGGCGACCTTGTTCGACCTGGCGGTTGCTATTAAATTTTCCACCCGGTGAACGAACAAGGTAGGTACCTCATCCACGATCAGCGCAGAAGGCAGGTTGCCTTTGGTATTGATCAGCTTTGTAAGCCGGTTGATAATGATGGAATAGCAGGCTGAGTTGATGTTTTGGGTATTGGGGTCATTCGCCAGTACCAGCATTCCCGGATTTTCCTTAGCCGATATTTTCAGGTCGAAGTCATTGCCGGAAAAGACCCAAAACGTTTCTTTCGTCGCCAAGCGGCTGATAAAAATCTTCAGTGTACCGATCTGCCCCTCTAACTGGTCGAAGGCTTTTGCGTTATAAGCCGTCATAAAGGGTGACAATAGTGACCGCAGTTCAGGTTCAGATGTCAATGCGTTGAATATTTCCTCGTAAGATCGGTTCAGCAAGGCTAAAACATGCGGGAAGCTGGAATAGATGCCGCCCTTATACTTGCTCATGAAGTACACACAAGAGGCTAAGAAATTGATGGCAGACTGCGTAAAAAATTGATCGCTGCCGCCTGAGCGGTCACCTTTTTTCAACGCCTCCACCAATGCCTCGGCGGTTTCCGCCGCATCGGCCAGCGATTTGATATAATCCGCCCGCCAGGGGTTGATGCGGCGGCTTTTTTCAATGTCATTGAGATTAATGACATGAAAGGCATAGCCTTTCAGCTTCCCGTTTTGTTTGGCCAGCAGGTAATGGTGATAGGCAATATGCCCGAGATCAGGGAATTTGAAATCGTACAGGCAAATCGCAAACTCTTTGGCAATCAATTGCCGGATGAATGGATTTACAATCGAAAAGCTCTTACCGCTGCCGGGTGTGCCGATCACCATTGTGCCCCGGAATACATTGCAGATATTGATCCAGCCGTTCCAAACTTTTCCTTTATAATAAAAAAGCATTGGGATGTTCACCGAATATGGTGTGTCCACCCGTTTCACGGGCTGCATAAAGCTTTCCGCTTCCGTATTCCATTTGTCCTTCCCGAGACCGGATTTGATGAACTTGGAGATGTTATCCATCGATAAACTCACCATTAGCGCCCCGGTAAAGGAACAGATCATGTACAGCAGGTCAAACCAGGTGGTATAAGCAAACGCTAAGGGGGAGGCACGACCCTGAAAAACAAGGCTGCCGAAGAATAAAAACAGACCGAGCGCAAGCGGATAGACGATATGCTTTTTAGGGTCGAGGTCTGTTTTCTTTTTTGCCAGCGTACCAATGCTGACCAGGCAGACGAGCCCAAATGTGGCCAGTTTACTATAGATCAGTTTCGAGTAAATAATCAGGTGACCGATCTTATCAAGCGGGGTAAAAAAAACGCCCCAGAAAGGGGCATCGTGATAGATAAATATGGCTGCTTCTAACCCTATGGATATATAGATAGCACACTGCAAAAAACCATGGAGTTTTTGCTGCTCCCTTGTTTCCTCCATAATAAGGATGTTACAAAATGAAAAAAACCACCGGCTTTTGCGGGTGGCTCACATGCCGTTGGTTTACAGCATAATTTTAAACGGCAGCTTCAGCGTTTTACTGATACAGGTTCAACTTCTATTACCTCAGCATCATCCTCGTTAAATAATTGCTCGCCCTGCGCCTGTTTTTCTTTTTCGGCTATCTTACGGCTGATCTCCATTTCCAGTTTTTCCATTTCTCTTTTCAATGAAGCCAGTTCATATTCCTGCTCAAACGGCCTTTGCGTGAGCTCCCGGACTTCCGGTATTTGTTTATTAATGCCGTCCAGTTCCTTTTCATAGCGTTCGGCCATACCAATTACCCTGTTGATCGCATCTAAAAAATATCGTGCTGCCAGCTTGGGATTGTCGATGTTGGGTGCCCCTCCATTCTGCATATATTTGATTCCGGTAGTACGGCTTTCAGCATACAGCGAGGTAACATGGGTTATCCTGCTGGAAAACCCTTCTTCTACGGTTTGCAGTTTTCGCCTGATAAAGAGGTCAAAGCCATATAGTTCACCTAAGTAAAACTCAGGTTTACTAAAATCCTGAGGGCTCCAGTTTTTGTACAGGTCAATTAATTTCTGACCGATAGCTACCGCGTCCGCCTGAAGCGTATCTGCCATTTTCAGCGGATTTAATTTCGCGCCATCTTCATCATATTTCAGCACCTTTTTATAATGGAGTTCGTCTTTGCGGACCAACTCCAGTGTTGATTGGGTTTCGTGGCTTTTCTTTTCCAGGTCTTCCAAAAGGTATCTGCTGCGGGCAACTTCTTTGAAATGAGCGCCTTTATAGCCTTCCAATTCAGCCACCTTCTTTTCAAGCCGGGTTTTTTCCAGTAAAGAGGTGTCACCGGATAAAATCGCGATGTACTCAGAAAAGCTCATGCCGCTTTGTTCGTCAATAGCCCCTTCATCAAGGGTACGCACGGACAGTTCATTGTTTTTCATCTGGCTGATGAAAATTTGCTTGTTCTTGAGCAAGTTGAACTTATAATTATCCAGGGATTGTTCGACGGCATAGATAAAGTTCCTTACCTTATTGCCATAAAACATTTTGGCGAGCCAGTTGCCCTGTCTTGCACCACGGCCATCACGCTGTTCCAGCTCCGAAGGTTTCCAGGGAATGTCCAAATGGTGCATGGCAACGATCCGCTCCTGAACATTTAAACCAGTTCCGGCTTTTTCGGTGCTGCCAATCAGAATCCTTATATCCCCGGCATTCATTTTTTTAAACAGCTCTTTCCGCTGTTTATCCGTCGCCCAGTTGTGAATAAAGGTGATCTGGTTTGCCGGAATATTGAAATCAGTTACCAGCTTATCCCGCAGGGCATCGTAGACATTAAATTCATCAGTTTTAGGTGTTCCAATGTCACTGAAAATGATCTGTGTACCTTTATGCGGGGTGCTTTCATGATAGATTTCCGCAACATTCCTTGCACATACATTGACCTTATTACCGGGGTGGTCGCCATATTTTTCAGGGTTAACCAGGCGCATATCCACCGCCATTTTTTTAGCATAATTGGTGGCAATCAGCATCCGGCCCTTATCTTCATCTTTGGTCAGCGCCCGCCTGCCAATCAGGGTGGCATCACCTGTTTTGGCGAACTGCATCAGGCGCTTTATAAAGTCCTGCTGGTCCGGTGTGGGTTTAATATTGACCAGCGTTTCATCAATTTCCGGCTTATCCAAATTGATATGTTTAGCTGTTTTATAATCGGTGATCTGGTTATAAAACAGCGCCAGTTCAGGCACTTTAATAAAATGGCGAAAACGCTCCTTAGCCCTGATCTCGTTGGTAACCGTAAATTCAAAATCAACCGTCTTGCGGGCATAAACCGCTGCCCAGGCATCAAAATTGGATATCCGCTGTCTTTCAAGTTCTCTGGGCCGGAGGTATTTGAAGATCAAATACATTTCGGTCAGGCTGTTGGAGATCGGCGTACCGGAAAGGAAGGTAGCGCACAGGTCAGTATCGTAACGGTCCTGCAAGGTGCGTATTGCAAAAAGCATGTTGAGTGCTTTTTGGCTGCCCGCCATGTTACCCAATCCTGCTACTCTCGTATGCCTGGTGGTGAAAGTCAGGTTTTTGAACTTATGGGATTCGTCAATGAACAAATGATCGATGTTCAGCTCCCCGAAATTGATGCCGCTGTCCTTTCGCTGAGCAATTGCTTCCATCACACCTTTCAGCTTGGCTTCCAGATTTTCCTTCCTGATTTCCAATCCTTTCAGCATCTCGCGGGTGATCTCTTCACCAGAGTCCTGAATGGCGAGCAAATCAAGTTCATTGTTCTCCAGTTCAATTTCAAGTATCTGCCTTTGTATTTCCGGTGCCTGCGGTATTTTCCCAAACTGGTCATGGGTGAGGATGATACAGTCCCAATTATTGTTTTTTATCTCGTGAAAGATCCTTTTGCGCTTGGCCGGTTCAAAATCATTTTCTCCGGGTGCTAAAAGTTTTGCTTTAGGATAAGCCAGTCTGAATGTGTCGGTGATCTGCTGCACATTGGCTTTAAGCGCCAGTATCAAAGGCTTATGTACAATTCCGAGCCGCTTCATTTCCATGGCGGCAATAATCATTGTCAGCGTTTTGCCTAAGCCGACCTCGTGATCAATCAGACCGCCATTATTTTGAATGACACGCCATGCAGCATTGCGCTGTGACGGATAAAGATCAGCGATCCTTAAGGCCTTGAAATCCAGTCCGGGAAAGGTCAGGTGGCTGCCGTCAAACTCCCGGAGCCTGTAACAGTTATAGGTATCGTTATATAGTTTCTCTAAAAACTGCTTATCCTCGTTAGGCAGCTCCAATAACCATAGCAGATAACGCGCACGGATATTGTCGATTTTCCGGTGCGCATTTTGTATCGCTTCGGTATCCGGCACCCGCACCACTTTGCCGTATTGTTCTACCGGGTAGGTAAAATGCGGATTGGTATTGAGCAGCGCATACTCCAATAAGGTACGGCCCGTGATCTTGTTACTTTCTTTAGGCGTGACCGCAAATTCTTCGTTGGTTATGGTATTGCCTTTTTTAGCGTAGCTTACCTTATAGTCATCGAGGGAAACCAGGTAATTTATTTGGGTATCCAGTTTGAAAAGGTCTGTTGCAAAACGCTGGTAATATTCGATTGGCACCCAACGTTCACCCAAATTAAAATCAAGCCGTTCAAAGGGAATCCTTTCAGGCTGAACACGGCGGATGGCGGCAAGGCTTCTTGCAAACTGTAGATTTTGGGGCTCATCTACAGCCAGCTTTTCAGCAATTTTCAACTTTTCCACCACATCGCCGGACAGATAATTATCGGTTGTTTCCCAGGCAAGTGTTTTAGGGTTTAATATTATCTGTTTATCCAGTTGGAGAATGATCTCATCGGCTGTTAATCCGGTGACCTGTCCAATGATCGAAAGGTCAACCCGACCTGTATCATTCAGGCAACGTGCCAGCGCTTCAGAAGGGTCATCCGTTTTCAGCATTTCCTTTTGCTGAAAAAGCGGCCCATAAAAAATATCTGAGCGGATAAACGTATCCTGGTCCTTAATTTCCAGTGAGGAAAGAACTTTAAAACCTAAAGCAGCATCGTTAAATATCCGGTTCCTGTTTACGTTTTTGTTCAGTTTACCATGTTTGGCGACAAAGGCATCATAATAAAAGTTAAGCGATGTACGCAGTTCGGGGAACTGGATCGAGTGCTCATTTTCATACCCGGAAAGTTCCAGGTAAATATCCCGCAGCGTCAGGTAATCCTCATAAAATGGTAATTCCGGCTGGGGGTCGAGCGGTTCAAATTTTGCCTCAAAGTTGTGCGGTTCCCCGATCAGGCCGAGCTTTCCGTTAAAGACGACCAGCGTATCTTTTATGTAGAAAGGTTTCAGGTCAGTAAAGGCCTTGGGCCTGTCCGGCAATAATTTAAAAGCAGGTTCAAGGCTTGTATCCCCTTCATAACGGTAATCATGGCCAAATTGTTTCAGCTTAACCGAAAGGGCGTCCAGTTCCTGGCCGAGGCTGATGCCGGACATCCACTTACCGGGAAATGAAATTTCGGAAAGGTTACTATATAGCTTATAGCTGAACCTGTTATTCGATTTGGCACGGGCGGTCACCAAAACAATGCTGTCATGCAATTGCTTTGTAGTTGTACGGATGACACTGATCAGACGCGCCGTTCCTGCATCGACGAATTGTTTATCAAGATCATCGAGGTAGGCCATCGCCTTGTTGTCACCATCTACCTTTACCGGCGCATCAAATAAGCCTAACTGCCCAAAACTTAACCCACCCTTTTCCGCAGTTTTTTCGGTTTCGGGCACGGGTAAAAAAGTAAACTGTTTAAGCTTCCCCTCTTTTTTGTCAAAGGAAATCGCTTCCCATTTGGCATAATTGAAATTGGCAAACCCGGCAACCAACTGGTCTTTAAGCATAGGAACAATGTCCTGCATATCACCATTTTGCCAGGCCACTCTTGAAGCTTTTCCCCTTGCATTAGTGCCTTCGATGATCTCGTCGGCATAGACCAATTCGTTTTTATCTGCCAACCATGCATTCAGGTTGTATTTACCAAAGGAGTTTTCAACTTCCACGGTATCTATCAGCTGGCTTTCTGCCTCGGTAAGTGTTTCCTTTGTATCGTTCTTCTGAACCAGGATCAGGTGCATGCCTACTTCAACGTTAGCATTTTCCTTCATAAGGTTAGCTGGTAAAACAGCAACCGTTAACAGGTCGGCAGAGGTAAATAAATATTTGCGGGCTAACTGATTTGACGGGTTATTCAGGAAAGCATCGGTAACGATATAGGCTAATATGCCGCCATCTTTTATCTTATCCAACCCCTTTGCAAAGAAGTAGGTATGAACTTTCGCCGATATCCCGCTTTTGTTGTAGGCGGGGTCATGTACAGCTATCTTGCCAAAGGGGATATTACTGATGACGAGATCTGATTGCCCCTTTTCGGTTGCCTCCGTTTCTTCCAGTCTTTTGATCTGCACATCAACGGGCGTATCATAAACAGAACAAATGGCAGTTAATATTTTGCCTGTTAGTATATCTTTTTCAACGGCGTTTATTTGCTCCAGACGCGCAAATGCCTGCACAGCCTCATCAATAAATATGCCTGCCCCGGCGCTTGGCTCATACAAGCGTTTCGGCAAAATATTACATAGCAGCATGGCAGCATAGATTACCCTTGGAATATAATCAGGAGTATAATAGGCGGTTTGAGAGCTGCTTTTTAAGGCTTCTATGGCCGCTTTGTATTCCTTTGCCGTTAATTTTTCCCGGAGCAGGTCATGCAGTTCCATGACCTGGGGATAAAGTTTCAGGTCAGCCTTTGAGGCACTAAACTTTTCCCATTCAGCTAAATTGCCCGGAGGGAATAATACCGCTTTGAGGCCGCCAAACCCGGCATATTTTTTTAGTATTTGTAAATCTGTATCAGAAAGCTGCTGGCCGGAAAAGTCCAGCGCAATTCGGATGGCCGCAATATTGTCTGCCATCTTCCTTACCGGATTAAATGCCATATTAAACCTCCTGTAAATAAGCTGCTATGGTGCCGATCACTTCATATTTTAAAAAGCGGTCGTCCTCGTCAAGGCCTGTGACCAAAGGCGCACAGAGTTCGAGGATATTCGTAAGCTCGTAGTGGAGTATCCCATGATTGGAGAAGCGCAGATAGGTTCTGAGAAATTCCTCTTCCAGCACAAGCTTTACATAATCGTAGGCTACGGAATCAGTCATAAAAAATGGTAAAAGAATTAATTGGGCAGTGTATCTGCATCGAGTATGTCCTGGTAGGAAATACTGAGGGTTACAATGCGACCGGAAAGTTGCTTTTCACTGAGTTCAGCATGGAGTACCTTGTTTCCGGGGAAAGTCATCTTTTTAAACACAAAGATGTTCCGGTAATTTTTGGAGAAAGCGGGTGGGCTGAACAGCACGAATTCCGGTTTGATTTCTACCGATTGGTTATTAGCGGCCTTGGTTACTTTTTTATCATCCACCTTAAACCGGAAATCAGCAATGTCATATTTCAGGTTCGTTTTATTGTGATAGGAAATATCCAGGAAAATATAATCGCCAACCGTGTAAACATGGTTTAACCGCCCTTTAATGCCAAAGGCTTTGACCTTTTCCATGTGTTTACCGGTGCTTTTGGCAATCAGGCTGAGCGCTAAACTTTTCAACTGGTTTTGCGAAAGCCCGATGCCGGAAATATCCAGCGGGCGCATATCTTCCGGAACAATATCGATTTCCGTAGGAACACCGGGATAACCCGGCAATAGCCGGTATTGTGCAATAAATTTTTCACCTGCTACGGTAACGACGGAACCCGTAAAGGATTTGAGGGAGTCACGCAATTTCAGGCGCAATACATTTTTGAGCGGCAGGTCACCTAGCAGTTCCTTTGTGGAAATATCCACGTACTGAATAGGTTCCGGCGAGATAAAGTGAATAGTCAGGTTTTCCGGCAGGTAAACTACGGGTAATTTATCCTGCGCGTAAATAAAAGGTGCGCTTAGCACCATTAAGAAAAATAATAACTTTTTCATATTAGTAGGATTTTTTTGTGTGTTTATTTCTTTTTATCGGCACTTAAGGGGGCCTCGCCGTTTTGCGCATTTTGTAACGCATCAGTGTCAATTAAATAGAGGTAGGAGTTGTATTTGAGCTTTGCCTTGTTTTTGCGGATGAGGTCAGCAATGGCGGATGAGGTAGACTGAAAAACTTTGTCCAATGAACTCATGATAAACTGGCTGTTACCGGAACTGCCATCTATCGTTACACCCTGGACTGAATTACTACCCAAATCCTTGGTAAAATCGCGAAAGGCGGAGGACGGTACATAGAGGCCGGGCAACCCGTCCATATCGTATATTTCCAGTTTAACCGGAAGTATTTTACCCTCATATAGAATAGAAGTTACGGTCAGCGTAACGCGTTGCTCTGAAAATCCACTGATCCGCGCAAACAGGTAAGTCCCTTTTTTAATCAGGTTATTGCCTGCTTTGATATCCTCCAATAGTTTCAGCCGTAGTCTTGAACCGGCATAACCCGTAATATTTTCGTCTATAACGGCACTGATAAAGGCGGGCTCCTTTTCAGGGAGTACCGTATTAAAATCACCTGACACGGCATCAATCTTTTCTACGGTCAGTTTTAACTGGCTTTCCTTTAGTTTTGCTGCTTTATCGGCAGCCTGCTTTTTCTTTAGCTCTTCTTTATAGGCCGGATCATTCTGCCTGGTGATACTGTCCATGATGGTCATTTGCTGCTTAAAAACCTCCATAGGATCTTTTTCCTTTGAACTGTTTTCTGCTGTACGAGGTTGGTTAGCCTGACGGCGGCTCATTTCTTCAATAGCTTTGGACACTTGCTGGTCATAGGTTAAACCAGACCTTTGTTCCTGCCTGGTATCCGCGTTGTTGCCGGTACCAAATTTCAGTTTCATCGCCCGTTGAATGGAATCCAGCTTTTTCTTCTGTTGGCCGGAATAGTCATTATTAAAGGCAGGGTTACTTGAATTTTCCCGCGGGATCACATTTACAGTAGTTAAACCGTCGGCTTCCTTGTAAGTGTTCCTGTACGCATCGAGTTTATCGGCTAACTGTTTCTTGCGCACTTCGGCCGAAACGCCGCCAACTGAACCATTTAGTCCAACGTTTTCTCTGACCGTCTGCTTCGGTTTTGAAAAACCACTGTGCCAGGCATAAAAGAACAGGCACAAAAAGGGCAAAAGGATGACAGGCAGCACATATTTCGGCTGCTTAAAATTAATTTTCATAGCATTTACTTTAGTGTTTGATGAATTCTGGAAAGGCGGTCAAGGGCACTATCCAATAGGGTGCTGTCTTCACGGCTCAATTGTTTTTTAGCCGTCAGGCTGTCCACCATTTTTTTGAGGCGCATCGTCTCCCGGATATTGCCGGTTGCCTGCATGATCTGGTTAAAGCCGTCCTCCACCGGGTTAACTTTTTTAACCGCTGTTATTTTAGCTTTATCAGGATGGCGGAAAACTGTAAATGATAATACCAGCGATAAGGCCATCAGGAAGATCATGCATCCAAAAAAGAACCTGGGATAGGCAACTGCCAGGCGCTTACCCGCATTTCCTGCGATGAAGAAATAGTCCCCGAATTCCTTGCGCAGTTCGCTATACAGGGTATCCCTTGGATCTCTGTTAGAATGTATTCTTTTCCACATCTTGCAGGTCTTTATTTTCAAGGGTTTTCCAGTTGGTGATCAAGACACCATGCGGGTTATTATCACTTCGCGGGATGTCTTTCAGGTAGCCTTCGGTAATAAGGGAGCGGACGACGGTGGAGCTGCGCCGGTCAATTTTCAATTTCCCGTAATAGCGGAAATAATGTCTGGGCATATCTACCGAGATGGAATCCGTTTGCAGTGTCAAAACAGAACTTGAAGAGAGGATGGAGTTAAAAAAACCGTTTTCCTTTAGGTTATTGTACTGTTCCATTCCCGACTCATCGACCAGGTACATCGCCTTTTTCATCTGGTACTCCATGTAGTTATCATCAGGAGTTAAAGAGAAGAAGAGGGAATGAAACAGGTCAACATCAGCGCGGTACTCGGCGGGCCGGTTCATCTGAACATCGGTCTGACGGGCCAGTATGGGTATATTGTTATCCAGTATATAAATGCTTTTCTGTGCGTTGGATACCAACTTATAAGCATACAGGCAATTCATTCCAACGATGACCAGTGATGTCAGCAGGCTGCCCGCCGCGATGAACGTCGCCAGCCTTACTTTGGCTTCAATATTTTTTATGATCATAAATTTGTGTTAAATAAAAAAGGCCGGCCCGTATTAGCGGGTCAGCCTCAAATCAAAAGGAGAAAGAAAACAAACAATTAAAAGAAGCTGCCGGTAGCTTTGCGGGCCATACTCACCACGGTTCCGGCGCTGCGGCCAAAGGTGGAGGTTGCAGAACTGATACCGGAAGTAGATATGATCCAGGTAGAAATACTGGGCACAGTGAACATGCAGATCGCGCCGATCAGGAACACAATGATGACGGTGCCAAAGGACAGGATGCCGTTACCGGCAAACCAGGCCATTTTTTCAAGGTTAGCGCTCAGGCCGTCTTTGCCAACTAATTCCTGGTACTTGCTGATCTCGGAGGTCAATGCATATTCCTGCATCAACCCGGTAAGGTACATGATCAGGTAAGCGATGCCGCTATACAGGTTAACTGAAATAAAGCGGGCGATCCAGGTGCTGAAGCTATCACGGAAGGCGGGCAGGATGCTGACGGCGACCGCAAAGGGGCCAAGGATAATCAGGATCGTTGAGTAAATGATCTGTATCATAAAGATGATGTAAACCGCCAGGCGCAATATCCAAATCCCCAATAGTTCCAGCAGTTGGGTAAAGAGCAACTGCATACCCACAGTAAGCCTGTTCTTTAATTCCAGCAATGGCGAAACCACGCTGCTGATCCCTTCCTTAACCGTGCTGGTTACCGAATCCCATGCCTGCCCGTACCAGGTATCACTTTCCTTCTCAGCGACTTCGGTTTGTGCCTGGTAGGTATAGAGGGAATTGGCAACGGCCAGCATCAGGTTTGACCTGTTCAGCCGCAGGTTATCCACGGTGGTTTGTTCGCTGTCAAACATTTGTTCGGTTTGGTTGGCTACTAGGTCTGTCGGAAAGGCAATCATTTTGACGAAAGCACCCCACCATAGTATAATCATGGCCAAACCGAAAGGACGTAACAGCGGCATGATCTCCAGTTGCTTATCGCCGACCATCATCTCGTATGATTTGATGGCAAAAAAGATGATCATGAAAATGGCGGCAAGCGCTTTGGCATCGGTAATAAACAAATCAAAATGTGCCCAGACGGAATATTTAAGTCCTTTTAAAAACACCATAACGCCTGCTTCATAAACGCCATCGCCCTGCAGGTACTGCAATGCTTTGGTGTTATCGGTATTGGTAGTAGTTTGGGCGAATACTGCCGTTATACAAAGGCATAGTAGCAGCGATAGCGTTATTTTCTTTTTCATTGCAGGTGTTGTAAAACTTGGTTTGCGATCTGGATGTCTGTCTGTGGCGTCCAGTTGGTTACCGACACCTGGTTAGCTTTTAAATGCTGCTGCTGGGCGGTCATGGTTAGCGTAGCTTGCGCCGATGAGGTGCGGATGGCCCAAACACCTGCCAGCCTGCGGTACTCCATCAGGTAGCGGTGGTAAGCCAGAATGCGTGCTCCCCGGTCAATGGTGGTTGTGTGGGCGGCCTGTATTCTTTCTTTCAGCATATCCAGCTCATTTTTATACCAGCTGTATAATCCTTCGGAAACCAGTTTGGCGCTGACCTGCGGCGAAAGCCCGGCTAAAATGGAAGCCGGCGAATTATTTAACACAGGTTTAAGCTCGTTGCTGTAGTAGAGTTGCCATAAAGGGTCCGCATCCGAAATCAAACCGGATTGATTGGCTATTTCCGACAAAGCCGTGTTGCGGATGGTATCCGATTGCAGTTTGTATTTATTATCTGTACTGTTCATGGCCCCAACCAATGCAAGGCGTTGTGTTTGCGGCCCGGTCGCGCTCAGGGGACGTAAGTCAGTTTTATGGTAATTCGGGTGAAATAGACCCCAGGTCAGCCAGTAATAAGGATTGAGGCTGAGAAACCCGGCTTTTGGCGTGAACTTGTTTTGGTCCCATTGCAGGTAAACCATACGTTCCTCCTGGTAGCGGACGCTCTGGTCCTGGACGACGGATTGGCCGAAACACGGATGAATCAGCGCTATCAGCATAAATGAAAGTGGAATTAAGTATTTTTTCATGATTTAAATTGTTTTTAAACAGCATTCAAGCTATCGACTATGTCGGAATGATGGTCATTGGTGTAAATATTTTGTCTGATTTTAATTTGTTTTTTAGCGGCAGCCAAGAAATCTCCGGATGGTTTATTGTTAATTTGGCTCCCGGAGATATTTAGCGCTTTGAATAATTTGATCGACAATACGGGTGTCCTGGCTGATAAAGTTGGCGAACGGATCAAGGGAAGCGATTATGCCGCGTTCCTTCGCCCAATACATCGCCTTCCATGCACCATAGGCCAATCCATCCAATATTTGCAATTGGGTAACCACTTTTCGTAATAACTGGTCGCGGGAATTATAGTCAGCCAGCACGTTATTGCCCTCTTTTAGAATATAGCCGGAAACATCAGTAACCAGGGCCAGCGAACGCGTTCGCATTTCGGAGGCGATATTTCCGGCAAATACCAGCAGGTAAGGTTCACTTTTAGCCATATCCAGGGCCTGGTTGATATAGCCGGTCATATCAGCAATGATTACCGCCATGTTTTTAACGGCAAGCCCATCCTTTAGGGCTGAATTCACATTGGAAAGCCCGTCATAGATCATGGTTTGTGCCAATACTACTGAACCTACATTGGTATTGAGGTCATTAATATTGTTATTGATCTTGCCGAGATACTGATCATGGGTGACTTCGGCGCTACTCCGGACAGCTGCATTTTGTGATACCGCAATGAGGTGCTTGTAATCTATGACATATTCCTGTCCCTGGGCCCATTGAAAAACAATCAGCAATAAGGATGCGATTAATAAACTTTTCATTTTTTCGTGTGTTAATTTGTTTTTATTTGGGACTCAAGCTGGCTCCGCCGGTTAAATATTTGGCGTTCTGGATGATGTCGCTGCCGATAGACTTATCGGCATCAATAAAATTCTGAAACGGATTTGCCGCCCTTAACAGCGAGGCCAGGCTGGAATATTGCATCATACCCAGCATGTTGCCGGATAAATTCTGGATATTGCTAAGTTCAGAGATCACATAATCAAAAAGCATCTTTCTGTCGGAAGCCTTCATCTGATTTACGTCGCCGAGCGACAGAGTGAGGCCGGTAACGTAAGCCACCAGGCTTTTCGCCTGTGAAGCAAATTGCAGTGCGGATTGGTAACCAATAGCAATTAATGCAGGATTTTTTTGGACCAACCGGACAATTTGCGCCTGGTTACTGACAATACGTTCCACCATAGGTGTCGCGTATATGCCGATATCGGCAATATTAATGGCCGTGCCGAGCGTGTTGTACCGCTGCTGCAAGGTCCGGTACATGGCTTTCATTTTATCCAGTAAAGTGAGGTTGGCTTGTTCGTTTGCTGTTGCCAGCGCCTGTTGGTTCCTGGCCTTTACCTGCAGTTTATTTTCGGATTCGGATTCGTCAACCAATTGGTGCAACGCTGGAATATCCAATACTTTTTGCTGCGCCAGGACTTTTGTACCAAGGGCTATCGTGGCAGCCAGGATCAATAATATAGCTTTCATATTCGTGTTATTTTAATCATTATGGTGGAAAACATTCCATCCGGGCCGATGGGTGGAACCATAAATTTGTAGTTTAGGCCGAATGGGAAACATCGCTTCAATCATTGCGTAAGCATCTGCAGGTTTTCGCTCCCGGTTTTTAACCCTTACGGTAAAGGGTGTGTCCAAAGAATCAGGGAAAGGTATTACCGGCGCATGCATTGTACCTTTATAATAAACCATGAGGTATTCAAATACTTTCTTTGAGCTGCCCCTTTTCCATTTTGGCCTGTGCCATATCAAATACCTGTGATATTCATAGCCCAAATGCTTCATGTAATCCTTGCACTCTTCCGTATATTTTTCCGTCACCCAGATAAAAACCAAGTGGTCAGGTGACGAAAGTTGGTTCAGGCAATTCTCCATAAACCGAAAAGCTACCAGGGCTTTCAGCAATTTTGGAGGAATGTTATCAATCAGGAACATAGGCGATCTTTTGTAAATGCGGTACTGTTTCCACGGCGGGCAGATCATAAAAACCTCGTGTTTCATTGCTTCAGGTATTTAGCGTTGGTTAAGACGTCATTAGCTATCCTGACATCTTCGTTCTGCCATTCGGCCCAGGGATTTAGTGAGCGAAAAATGCCATTGATCTTTGCCCAGTACATCGCCCTGTCCATGCCATAGGCTATACCCCGCAGAATGCGCATTTCATCTGCTATATGATTGAGCATTTTGCCACGCTCGCCGGAGTCCATCAAATTCTTTCCTCCCTTTAATACAAATGCGCTGACATCTGCTGAAAGTGTAGCCGCCCTTGTTTCAAAGTCGCGGGCGCCCCGTTCGGCAAAAAGCAACAATACCGGGTCGGATTTGGCCAGCGTGACGGAAGCTTCCACGTCGTTAACGATATCGGCGCCGCATTCCGCGATTTCTTTAATTGTTGTCAGGTTATTGATTACTGAGGCCACCTGGCTGAGGCCCTGGTAGATTTTATTCTGCAGATCGTTGACAATGACAAGCTGACCGCTAACAGCGAGCTGACCTTTTTGGATCAGGTCAAGCTTATTGTTGGTGGTGTTCAACTGCCCATTGATCACACCAGCGTTAACCGCAATAGCGGCAGATACGGTTGGGTCAACAGTCAGGGTCTGCGCCTTAGCGTTGCAAATCGATAAGCTTAATGCGATACCGAAAATTAAAAATTTGAAAATGTTGATTTTCATGATTGCTGATTTTGATTAACCTGTGAAATAAAGGCAGGTAAGGATTTTCCGCTGCCTTTGAAATCCCGGATAAACGCATCCAGGCCATCCGGGTAAGAACCGAAGCGGTTGGTGTAGCTTTCTACTGCCGACTTTTCCGGTTTTTCCGTTGTATAAGTAAGGTATTGGTGCAACGAGACTTCTACGCCATAAACCTCCCCAACAGCGCCGCGCCTGATATAGACTTCCTTGAAACGTCCGCGATTATCCGTGTTATCGAGTTGATTTATGGTGAAAATCTTCCTGCGTTCTGTTTCATTGATGGAAAGCAGCGCGGCAATATCATTGTAATTGTCCTTAAACTTGGTTTGATCCAGCAGGCAGATGGTATCGGAATTATTGATGATACTGTCTTTTACCACAGCATTGCCAATAATGTCTCCCAGCTCCTGGGTGACAACAATTGCCTCTCCCCAAAATTTCCTAACTGTTTTGTAGAGGTAGAGTAAATACCCTGCCATCAAAGGGCTTGCGATTGCCTTGTCGGGTAGGTCGGCAGGATTACTCCCGCTTTCCCCCCTAAGAACCGTACGTGAGAGTTTCCCCTCATACGGCTCAAGTAACTTTAAGCTTCTATATAGACGCCGGCTCATGATAACTTCAATTTTAATTGGTCGTTTCTTCTGCGGCACGTATCATGGACGAGAGTTCTTTGCATAAGACCATTTACCAAATAATCGGTAGTGCCCCATGGAAGTTCCCTGCCAATGATTTCGCCGCAGATTGGACAAACACCTTTCTGCCTTTTCCAGATGTATAGTACAGGCTTTTTACCTTGAAAAGTTTCGAGCATTTTATAAGTCTCTCTCCTTTTAAAGTAAGCGTTCCATTCAGGGTCGAACGGATTAGCATCCTGCTTAATCATCACATACCTGACAATTTTGGTATCATACAGCTTCTTTAGGACAAAAACATCGTCTTTACCCTTGTAGGCAGTATCCACGGCAAAACGCCAGTTTTGATTTTTGATCGTGCGGAAATACTTATTCGCAATCCAGTATTTACCCTTTTTAGGATGACGCCTTAGCGCCCATGCCCATAGTTTCTGGAATATCAGGTAGTCCGCTTTCCTGAAAGTGTCGGAAGCATTACACCCTTTGTAATAGTTCGCCCAACCTGTTATTACAGGGTTTAAAAGTCTGATTAAAGAGTCCTGTTTGCTGGTTTTGTTGGCATCAATAATGCCTGCTACCTTTTCAGAAAACTTCTTCAACTTTTCCTTAGACGGTTTGATGAGGAATTTGCCCTCGTACTTTCGGATAGTGAAGCCCAAGAAATCGAACCCATCTTCTATATGAGTTATCCTGGTCTTTTCTTCGGAAAGGGTTAAGCCTCTCTCGGTAAGAAAATCCCTGACTAACGGTAAGACGATAGTTTCTAACTGGTCCTTGCTTTTGCCAGTGATGATAAAATCATCCGCATAGCGCACCAAATGTACTTTGGGATTAATACAGGTCGTTTTACTGACCCGTTTCCTTTTAATCTTTTCTGCAAGCAAACCTTGCAGCCCATCTAAAGCCATATTTGCAAGCGTAGGGGAAATGATGCCACCTTGCGGTGTACCTTCGTCTGTCAGGAACAGCTCTTTATTAAAGATGAAGCCACTCTTTAGCCATTTCTTCAGCACTACTCTATCCATTGGGATATGAGTGAGCAGCCAGTCGTGGCTAATGTGGTCAAAGCATCCTTTTATGTCAGCTTCCAATACCCATTCGGCAGAAACTCTTTTTGCAAGTGCTGTAAAGCACATTTGGCGTGCATCTGCTGTGCTGCGTTCCTTGCGAAAGCCATAAGAATGGCTATCCGCTGTGGTTTCAGCGATTGGCTCTAAGGCCAACAGATACAGTGCCTGCATAGCCCTGTCCTTCATGGTGGGTATTCCTAACGGACGTTGCTTCCCGTTACTCTTTTTAATATGAACCCGTTTTAACGGTTGAGGGGTGTAGTCCCTTCTTTTCAGGTCGCTTACCGCCTGATACTTGGCTTCTGAAGATGACCATAAAACATGGTCAACTCCCGATGTCCTTTTACCTTTGTTTGAAGTTACCCGTTTTACAGCCAATGCTTTGGCGTGAAACGAATGTGTTAGCAGCCATTGTAAGGCTTTCACCTTATTATACCTGCCTTCTTTCTGAGCCTTTACAAGTCTAACTTGTAGCTTTCTAACCTCCTGCTCACATTTGTTCCAGTCGATGCTGTCCCAATTGCGTTGTTGGTCGGCAGGGGCACACGTTGTTTTAATGACGTTCATTTGCTTTCCTCCTTTGAAAGTTCTATTAGTTAATTGTAAAAAGTCACCTCGTAGAAGTCTGCCCGCTTTCACGTAGGGTGACGTTTAAACCCTTATCCATCCGATTACAGGATGGCGTTCGCTTTTTCTACATTCCTCTACCCGCACCACTATCGGCTCACCTTGCGGCTCGCTTTCCTGCGCCAGCAGGAGTGATACGGGCTTACCTTGTTCTGCATAAATGACAAATGAATGGGTTAGGCTCTGTCTATCCACCGGCAGTTTTGTTGTTCGTGTAACTCATGCTTGGACTGGGTTATCCAACTGCTTCCCATTTTGGGTTCGAGCCTTTCAGTACCTTTGGCTCGTTCGAAGTTACGATGGTTCAAACGACAGTTCACTTATGTTAGCCATACCATTCAACCTTGTACCCTAATCTTATAGTACTAAAGATTGTTGCTTAGCCTCACGGCTTTTGCTCCTTCATCGCGAAAGGGCACTTTATCCCGGCAACTTCATACAAAACCGTTACCAGTAATGCATGTGCCAGTAGGTTACTGCTGACGAAACAGCAGGTCTGATCTAAGTGTCAGACAATCACTTATGCAGCATCAAGTCGTACCCACGCTTCTTCGACCACCAAAGCTTTCCGTTTGTCGGAGCGGTAACGCATTTTCTGGATGAACACATCCATAATAATCAGGGTTACAATGGGAAAGAGAATTTTGTGCTCCTTGATCGAATCAATTTCAAACACAATAAAGCGTTCGGTGAACAGGGATTTATCGGCCTCCTTATTCAGGATGGGTGCAAATTCGCCACCTTTATAGAACTTCTTCAATACATAGCGGAATTCATCGAAATCAAACACGATCTTTTCCTCTGTTTTGATCTCCGGAATTTTTTCCAGGGCGAATTCATAAAAAGTGTTGAAGTTTAACTCCCCGTTTTCTGCAAAGAATTTGCTGTAATAGGAAGATATGACATTGGCTACCACGTCACGTTCCACCGGGCTGAAAGTTCCCTCGGCCCCTTTCCATGCCACCCCGATCAGGGTACACAGGAAATCTTTCTTTTCAATATTATATTCCGCTTCTGTAATGCGGAACGGATTCATGGTGATCGGCGTTTTGTCCGTGTAGGTAATATATTTTCCCTGGTAATAAGAACACAGCCCCGAATAAGAGTGACCGGTATCCACGATCACCATGTCCATGTTGTAGAGCATATATTGCTCGATCATGGCATTCATAAAGAAGCTTTTACCCGAACCGCTGGGTCCGAGAACAAATTTATTCCGGTTATTGATCCGGCCTGTCCGCATGGGTAAATCTGCAGGGTCCATTCCAACAGGGATGCCCTGGCGGTCTGTAAACCTTAACAGGAAATCAGAGGGTTCATCCTTGGGCAGTGATTCTTTAAAGAAGAAGCAAATCGCTGCATCACAGGTCGTCAGAAACCAATCATATTCTTTTAACTCTACGCCGTTCCCCGGCAATGCCGTTCTGAAAAGCTCTAACTGGTTGTATGCATTTTTGCTCGGGATAATACCTAACTGGAAGAGCGAGCTCTCTACAAAATTGACTGCCTTTTGAATGGCTGCAACCGGTGCCGCTACCAGAATGTTAAAATGACAATTAACCAGTAATTGGTTTTCACGGGCAACGTCATTCAATAAGAGGTCAATATCTTCTACGCACAATTGATTGGCAGGATCCGGGATACCGGCGTGCCGTTTCTTTTTTTGTTCCAACTTGCGCAGGGTAACCACCTGGTTAGGTATTTCAATGACCTGGTTAAAAACGATCACATCCACACCGGGTACTTTAAAAAGGAATGACAGGAAATCTACCGGGAACCCCCGCATACTTTCCTTGTCATTCAGTTCAATGTGCGTGGCGACATCCGGTGGCAGGTCTATGCTATCAATATTGACCAGGCTGATACAGCGCACTGATTTTTCACCCATCCTGATCTCAGTTTCTGAGGGTGCAAGGTTATCAAGGACAATATTGGAACTGCCAAAGTCCATGCTGAGCAGTTGTAAAACCAACTGGTTCAACTGGCCTTCGTTCAGCGCATTGGCTGATGGCAGCACATCCAAAACTTTTCCGATGGCCTGCCTGAAATCACGCAATACGCGGCCATCATAAACATAAAACGCACCTTTTTTTACCTGGCGCGTTATGGTTAAATAGGTAACTACCCGGAGGCATTCGCGCCCGTCAAAATGGGCATTATACTGTTTTTGCAGGTACTCACCGGCTGGTGGCCCTTTATAAGGTGAGCGACTAATGATGTCCTGCTTTTGAAGGAGGTAACCGTCACCTAATATTTTAACAACGTTAATGAGCAGATGGTGAAATTCTTCATACCCTGCAGGATAGGCGGAATAACGGATAACTGGATTTACTAATTGAATGACAATTGAACATTCGCCGTTCAGGCCTATGAGCAAATCGTATTCCCCATCTTTATCCACTCCCGCATAGGGAATGTTAAACAAGGTTTTTACGGCCATAATGATTCAGGATGTAAATGTTTGAGGTACGGCTTTTAGAATGCAGGCCGCCTTTTTGTTTGCTGGCGGTGAATAGCAAGCCGCCGACTATAAAGCCGATCAATACAAGCGCACCCAGCCACATATTGACCAATGACATGGTTAAAGCGCCGAATACGAGGCCGGTCAGAAGGGAGGCAATTCCCCAGTAAATGAACTTGCCTTTGAACCCTTTGAATATAAGGGGCCGTTGAAGCCCCTTATAAACAGGATACTTCCTGGCCATGATTACAAGCTGAAGAAAGCTTTGATCACCAGCGCGGAAACCACGAGAAAGACGCACGAGCCGCCCCACCCCATTAATTCCTTGTTGATATCCTGGTCACCGCTGTTCCATTTTGAATAGACACGGATGGCACCAACGATACCAACGATGCCGCCAATCACCAACGTGATATTGGTTACCGGGGCTACATAGGTCTTTAGGGTGGAGGTTGCTGTGTTCAGTCCGTTAACGCCGCTTTGCGCAAATACCGGAACGGAAAGGGCCAGCAATACGGCTGAGGCCCATAGTTTTTTTGTTTTTGAAAACATGAAAATGGAGAAAAAATAAAGGCGGAGATCTTTTAGAGCCAACTGGGAGAAGGCCGGTTATGCTAAAAGAGCGTTCAGATCACGAACAACGCCCCGATTATTTCACCCAAATGGGATTGCAGTTTAACCACTGCTGAACAAATCTTATTGCGATTTGATCCTGGAAGAAGGTACAGACAGGAATCTTTTACAGCTTCCGGGGAGGAAGCATTAAAGAAAAACAGGCATTCAGATTCCGAACAATGCCCGAAGGAAAGGACCCGAAAGGATCATAAAGAAAGAAGCAAAAAACCATGCTGCCACGGCCGAATCTATTCGGTCCTTACCCATCTGCCAGTTATGGTATATTCTAAGTGCGCCAAACAGGCCAAATAAAACGGCCAGGACCATACAACAATCAAAGGCAGAAAAGAATGACGAAGATAAGTCTTGCTGCGCCTGCCGCATTTCGTTGATGCCGGGTTGTGCAAATGTTAAACCGGGCAACAGGCAGCAACATAGGGACAGGAATAGTTTCATGCTTAAAAGCTTACAGATTTGATGTACTCGACCGATTCTTCACGGGCTAGATTGAAAAGCTGTTTAAGGCTTACACCACCTGAAAAGGCGACCGGAGATTCTTTGCCGGAACCGGTTATTTCTTCTACAAGTGATTTAACGGGATGGATGTCCTCGACAAAAGTAAGTTCATATTTGTCGCTTCCGGTTTCTCCGCGATTATTTCGCAGGTTATCCCAAAAGATGAGCGCCACATAGTATATCGTGTAAATACTGAGCAGCCAGAGTGCAAATTTTAACCAAGTCATAATTCTGTGTTTTGTGTAAATTGTTTGATAATTGTTTTTAGTTCCGGGTAGGTTTCTATGAGGTGCCTGACGGAAAAGGCTACAAACCTGGTTGCATCGATGCCTGTAGCTATTTTAAATTGATTTAAAAAATTGACTGTCGGCCTGTTAAACCTAAAATGCACCATGGTTTTATGATCACTATTGTCATATTCGTTCAATGCTTTGAGTATGGTAGAATCAATAACCTTGTTGATCGTTTTCTTTCGCCCATTGTTGTTTTCGTCAACTTGTTTGGGCTTAACCCTGGTCGATTTTTCACCGGGTTTGATCATTTGTTCGCGGAGCTGATCAGCCAATGATTTCATTTTTTCCATAATCGGTCGGCAAATATTTCTTCAAAAACCGGAGTGATGATCCCATAGAGGGACAAGGGCGTTTGAAAGGTGGTGATGCGCTGAAAGTCAATACGGTCGGGGATTATGGCTGTTATCTTTCCAAACCTGGAAAGCTGTTCATTCACTTCAGTCATGATTTCAAACTTTACGTTCGCTTTGATACGGTTAGGGATGAAAACCACCTCAACATTCGGGTTTACCTTTTAAGAACGACGGTAAATAATACGGTTGATTCGAAGGTGAACTCATCATAAGCAAAGGGGCAGATCACCAGGTCTGCCGATTTAAACACCGGTATCAGGCCGTCATCATCAAGTTTACCAGGCAGGTCGATGAGCACAGCATCCTTTTTATTTTTGGTTAGGACGGGTATTAGTGGCGGGAAGCTTTCCAGGTTTGCCGGTAATACATCATATGGCTCCTCATTTTCCAGCACTTTCGCCTTTTCAAATTTCTGCGAAATAGATTGCTGATAGTCCATATCGATGATGGTCACGGGCCAATCTTTAGCCAGGCTCAGGTAGTTCCCTGACAGGACGGTGAGCGTACTTTTTCCTACGCCACCCTTTTGGTTGCCAAATAAACAGATCATAAATTTTCATGGGTTTATCCCTTAACGGGTATTAGTTCTTGCTTTCTTTTGCCTCCGGCGCTTCATGCCGAGTACTTGCTGATCGTCCACATCGTCCGAGATCATCACGGGCCTGATGTACACCGGTTCAGGTGTATACTCAGCATAATAAGTAATGGCCTCATGGCTCAAATAGTCATTGAGGTCTGTGTGGTCGGGCTTATTAATCAATTCAAAATTAAGGCCATCGTCCAACAGGTATTTCAGGTTTAGAATTTCGCTGCCTTTAAAAACCTGTTTGGAGGCATGGTCGATGACCGTGTAGCCATAGGGCTTTTTTCCTTCGGAGGCATGAAACACCAGATCAACCCCGTATTGCGACCGCATCAGTTTTACAAACTGAGGGTTGGCCTTGTGACAGATAAACAGTGTTTTTAGGTCTGTTATCCTGTCTTTATCCGGCACATAGGAACTTAATCTTTTCTGTAGTTTCTTTTCATCGAGATAATCCCTTCCAAGAAAACCCTGGTTCTCCAAAATTAAATAAAATTGAGCTTTGGTACTGAACCGGTATTGCATGGCAAAGTCATAACCAAGTACCTTGTTAATATTTCTTACAGCCCGGACCTGTTCGTAATCACGGTCAACCTGTTTACCATCTTTACCCACCCGTGAGCTAACAATATGTACATGGTTATTTTCTGTGTCTTTATGAAAAACAATGAGGTATGGCTGACTGCCATATTTCATTTCCTTCAGCCACATTACTGCAGCCTTTGTTAGTTCCTGTTTGTTATAATTCCTGCCGTTGGCTGATATTACTGCGTGAAACTGGGTGTTTTTAATGGCCTTGTTTTGCCCTGAAACCATCAAAAGGTAATTCACCAAGTCCTGCGGCCGTGGGTTGTTTAGCGCCTGTATTGCACCGAAGTTGGCGATCAGCATGAGTTCGCCGGTATTGCGGTCAACTTTATCGGTGTTGTACTTTACACCGGCAAATGTTCTGGACGGCTTTTCAAGGATATGGGCAATCATAAATGTCGGGAATCAGGATGGCGTATCCATAAATCCTTATAACAGCCGATCAATGAATCGGGAGATCAACAAATCTTATGAACAGCTGATCTGTGTATGTGCAGATCGGGCGATCACTGTATCTTCATATCTTCCTGTCAGGTTAGCTTTGTATCCGAAGATCGCGTTATCTTGCGATCTGCATATCGCTATATCTTCCTATCCGGGTATCGCTGTATCCCAAGATCACGCTGTCTTGCGATCATATCTCTATATCTTTGGATCAACCTATATTCATATCAGGATATCTTAAGATCTATGTTTCTCCTAAAACTCCAACAAATGGACTTGGCTTAAATTCCCATAGCCCTTATGATTTTGCGAAGTGATATTTCCAGCAGCTGTTGAACCTTTATGTAATCCCCGAAGAGTTCATTAAATTTTGAGATTATTCCGGGATTTAGCCTACCTTGTAATTTGAGTATATTGGCATGTTTTGCCAGTTGGTTAATATTGTTTCCAATCCGGCCCAGTTCCGCTCCAACCTTATCCAGGTGATGGATCAGCTCCTTTGAATTAATGACCGTTTTCTTTGCATCTGATAAAATCCGCATCCTGATCAGGTCGGTTTTAGTTATGCCCAGCTGTTTTTCTAATTCAGCAACATCTTTGTACTCATCTTCAGTAAACCTTACATTGATAAATTTAGTCCGTTTTCCCTCTTTTAATTTCGGCCTCCCATTTAGTTTTTTAAAGTTCTCCATGAAAAAAATGAGTTGCGAATTTTTTCAAATCCCCCGGGAGGGCAAGTGACTTTTTGTGAAACAAAAAGACATCTTGCCGTTGCTAAAGCAACGGAAATCCCGATTATTAAATTGAGGTTTTCGTCCTTTTGATTGGGTTTTTCAACCATTAAATAAAAAAGTCGGGTATCGGGATGCCGACAATTCGCCCTTTGGCAGTTTTAACGAAATCGAGGGGCCCGACCTTATTGTGCCGGTAGGCATCAAGTGGTAACGACTTATAACCTACCTTTCAAAGGGTACCCGTACACCTGAAAAGAAATCATCTTTTTTCCTTTTCTCATCGGCCATTGATTTCAGCGCTGCTTTAATCTTGTCGTTATAGTCGTTAAACCCGTCATATAATTTTGAACGGTCAGTGGCATAGGGTAAGGCACGTATAAAATCGTTTGTTGCGCCTTTCCCTCCCTTATCCCGGTCAAAGTAAATATCCAGGCAGGAAAAAGCTTTAGCTTTATTTATACCTTGCTGTAATAAGCTCAGTGTGTTTAGGACGATGACACTATGATCTGCTTCAGGATGCTCTAAGCGCCAACTGAGAAAGTTCAGAAACCCTTCAAAAACGGCTGCTTTTTTAGGATTGCCCGGCAAAAAGGTAATGCCTTTATGCCCCATACAGCCTTTGAAATACCGGTTACGGACTTCCCATGAATTATTTTCATTTTGCCAGCCGGCCGCGAAGTAATGTTTACGGACATTTTTTTCATCTTCCACATAATAATACACTTCGGACAAATATTTCCTCGCTACATCAAAAATGCCCCTGCTTTTTAAGTATTCAGTTATAGCAGGATGCGTTCCTAATGGCTTAACCTGTTCAACGATATGCTGCGGGATTTTAACGGCTTTGCGTGGTCTGGTTACCCTGGTTTCACTCTGTTCCAGAGAACATACCTGCTGGATCTTTTTAACGACGTCATTAAAACCTAAGTGCCTCCAATACAATAGGCCGAAATCAATGATATTTCCGCCTTTGCCTAAACCATGGTCGAACCAGACGCCGAGATCATCATTCACACTAAATGAAGGATCGTTATCATCCTTCCGGAGCATGCTGTGATACATTTTTTCCCTGCCCCGTTTGGGGACTGGCTGATACCCTAAACGATTTAACAGGTCTACCAGGGATCCCTGTTCTTTTAGCTCTTTTGCTGTTAATAAATCAGACATACATAATGGATTTGAGTTAAACATTAAGCCGGACGGGTGAGTAACAGTTCCTTATTTCCGGCAAAAAATAAAAAGAAACCGGCTGCAGCATTGGTCTAAGGGACAGAAAGAATACCTATTGACCTGCGTGTACCGGCAGCGGGTATCGAACCCGATAAATTCACTTCTGCCGGTATATATTTTCGGGACTACTCACGTCGGATTCTACAATCCGGGCTATGGGCCTGCCAATGCGTTTTCGGTTACTCAATTTCACCTTCGCAAAATTTCCAGTTGCTAAGCCGGATAATGCTTTGTCCCCGTACGTCAAAGAGCGTTGGAATCTGTAATTCCTTTAAGCGGCAGGGCTTTGAAAGCAATGCCGCCTGACGGGATCAAAAGTGAGATTTCGTGGAGAGGGTAATTGACAAGCTTTTCGGTACTACCGAAAAATAAATTTTGGAGAGGATATTGATTTAAATAAGTTCACAGGAGCATTTATCCTGTTCGAGCAAAAGGAATTTAAATCGGGTTTTGAATATAAAATGACCTCAAATAAAAAACAGGCGGGGTAACGTGGTTAAAAGTTGTTCCGCAAAAAAGCCGCTCCTATAACCGGGAACGGCTCAATAACCAGTTTATAGGTTAGTCAATAATAAGCTGATGATTAGTATTTAATAAGGTGCTGTCATTTCCCCTTTAATGAACCTCAGATTCCCCAATACAATTTCGCGGTAAGGGTTTCTAACGACAATTGTGACTATACGCTGCTCCTGATATACATTTTTAACCACAATGAGGTAGTAATTATCACCGGCCTCTTTCATCTTCTTAAACTCATTATTGGTAATGGTAAAGAGGTCCGACAATCCGGCCATTCCCTTAACTTCAATAAAAATACCCGCATCCCTAATTTCCATATCACAACCTTTCCCGATACTCCCATCAGCCAGGGCAGAATTTTTAAGACGAGGCAAATTGTACCAGTTAAGGTCAATTTCCTGTTCTGGTTCTAAATGAAGCTGCTCATAAAGGCTAGGCTGTTTAATGGTGAGCTTTTTGAAAACAAAATATTCCGCTAAAAAGCCGAGATCCTTTTTCGACTGGTCCGATAGTTCTGTTCGGGGCGTATAGTTGATGGCCGTTGATGGTTTGGGCAGACTGGAAGTTCCCGACGACTGTATATCTGCGGCAACTGTAAATGGCAATACAGGACTATTGACAGCATTATCAAGTACTTCCAGGTAATTCTCAAAACCGTTACTTATGGTAATCTCTTTTACTTCAACCTGCTCCTGTATTAATTTAGTAGTTACAGTTACAGCAGGCGCGGTACCTGCCTTTATTTTATCTACTAAAACAGCTGACTCATCCGCTGGCATTTCAATAGTTATTCCCTGTTCAAAAAGATGCCCTATTTCCTCCAGTCTATTATGGTCAATATCCCTGGAAACAGCATATTCATATTTTTCTTCTTTACTGTTCAGCAATTGAATATCGTTTATGATCAGGTCAAGTCTTTTCATATCCAGATCCGTCAGGTATTCAAAATATTCAGCCAGGGCCCTGCTGAAATCTTTGGTGGCGTAGATCAGCAAGCCCTCATCGATATGTAAAACGCTTTTCTCTTTTTCGCCTTCAACAAAAAATGGCTGCTCCAGGCTATACTTGTCGCCTTCAATATCGACTTCCAGTTTCATTGCCTTATGGATGATTAGGTTTTTATTACGAAATGATTCCAGTTCCTCGTCGGAAAAGTTTTTGTCCTGATCATCTTCCACAAATGCCAGCATTACTTCCGGGTTTTTCACGCATTCAGACAACCCTGAAGGTTCGCCTGTTGAAGCAATTTTTGTTTTGATGATCTTGGAAATTGACCGCCCGATCTTAGCCGCATATTTACCCCACTCATTCCTGTCCCTTTTCGTAAAGACGAAGGGATTGGTAACCTTTTCGATCAGCCCGGCATCCGTTACTTTATCCAGGAATGCCTTCTGGTCAATATGGATCGCATTAATACCCTTAGTCCACTGAAAAGTCTGGTCAATCAAAGACTTAGTTAAAAACTGTTCCTGCTCAAATAAGCGAACATCAGTTTCCCTCGCACCTAATACGTTCAGACAGTCATGCAGATAAGTGAGCAAGCGGTTAAAGAATTTTTCGAAACCGTTTTTATCTGTATTTTTTTCAGGATCAGGATAGCTTTCCAGCACCATCCGAAATAGCTTCCGATAGCTTTCCGGGCTGTTAACCGAAAAATGAAAAATATCAAAATCTGTAAGGAACTGGCTGTCTGTGAACTGGTCGAGCAGTATAACATGCAGGTATTCGAGGATAGGCTGGTTGTGTACTTTGACATAATCGCTTTGTGACATTGCAACCACCTGATGTGGTTGTTTCAGCGAAACCTTATCCTTGTAGGATACCGGAATCCAGCTGTGATTTTTTAAATAGTTAACGGCCCCTGACCTGGCAATCTTTGTTTTTTCGTCGGTATAACGCTCTCCATCCACCCTGAGTGTCATATCGGCAATCAACGTACTTGTAATAAATCCATGATAAACTGGCCAAGTATGGATGATACTCCGACTATAGGCAACCGTAATGTCATTTTGGGGCCGATGGAACTGGCGGTCGTTGTTTATAAAAGTGGAATTATTTTCATCAATAGCTTTCCTGCCTTTTTGGATATAAACCGCAGGGACCTTCCATACGCCAAGATCCGTTAAAAACGAATCCCATCTGGAAAAATCATCTCCCTGAATAAGGGCTTCCATATCTATAAAATAATAATCACCTGCATAAGCCTCATGAAGTTCAAAGTTTTCAAAGTAAACCGGTGACTGTAAAAGATTCTTCCAGTCTTTCCTCTGAGTAGCCTTATGCATCACTGGGAACCAAAGATCGTCACTCATCCTGGCGATGGATTCAGTTTTACTGATTCCCAAGCCTTTTAAGAATCCAATGAGCGCGACCGCTATCTTGTGCTGATCCTCGTTCTTGAGGTCGGTCATTTCTTTAAATAAACTGATTGCCGCGCTCATGAGGCTTTCTTCACTGTACTCATTTAAACCTAACTGGCTCCGGTGATTGTCCCGCAGGCCTTCTACCTTTATTCCCTGGTGAAGAAAACTTAAACGATCATCCAGCACAGCAGGGGTATAGAATTCTAATTTACGCTGGTAATAAATAACAGTCTCGTTTCCGGCTAC
This sequence comes from Mucilaginibacter gotjawali, assembly GCF_002355435.1. NCBI lineage: Bacteria > Pseudomonadati > Bacteroidota > Sphingobacteriia > Sphingobacteriales > Sphingobacteriaceae > Mucilaginibacter > Mucilaginibacter gotjawali. Next base: position 84,850 of record NZ_AP017313.1, on the reverse strand, counting down.
CAGTTTTCCATTTTGGGTCAGCAGTATTTTCTTTGCGGAAAGGTCGAATAGCCATACGGTATTCTGTTCATAAAGGCGCTCAAAAAACTTGGGGTCATTAATACGGGATTCGCATTTAGCTTCTATATTTCTGACAATAAAATCTTTTGCAAGCTGGGTCGTACCGCATTCTTTGATCAGCCAGTCCTGTATCCGGGTGTCAGGCATATACAGCAGATATTTATCTCCCAAAATATCATCGTCAAAGAGGTCGCTTTCCTTTTTGGTGACCAGCAACACCTCCGATGGAGCGAGAAAGCGCTTTGCGGCTGCATTATAGATAAATTGTTTGCCTGCCCAGCGAATTTTCAGTGCATTGTAAAAGGGTTCCAGGTTATTATTGAGTTCCCGTTTATACGCCAATACCGACAGCACATCAGCCGAAAAATCGGTTTTAACAGCAGCTAAAAAGTCACCGGTATAATACTCGGCAATCTGATCGAACAGCGCGGCATTCAGTTTGCTTTGGCCGGACAGCCCCTTACGGTCAATCGTTGCCGAAAAAAAGCTATGAATACTAAATGAAAAACCGGTAATGGGGTCAAGCGCATAAAAAAGGTACAACTTACTCTGTGCAGCCGGCATGAATTTTCCGGATACATCAGTCTGCAAAAGGAATTTGCATTCCGCCTTGTTATCCGTTTTGAACTGCGTCTGCTCATCCTCATCAAATGAGCCGATTATTTCGGATGATAAACAGAAATGATATTCATAAGGCTTGTAGTAAGAAGGTTTTGCATTTTCTTCAAGTACGATCCTCGGGGTAAGCGCTACGATCTCTTTTTTATTTTCACCTATCTCCATGCTGGTAATGGCGGATAAAAAGACAATATCCTGCCCGGTGATCTGCAAAGCTTGTTTAAGCGCCTCTTGTCCCGTGATCTTCTTATTGAGCTTTAATTTAATAATGGTGGTGTACCCTTGTATAAATAGATCAGGATATGCCTGCTCTACGGTAACTGCGGAATATAAAGGGAACTGGAAAAGCGGCAATATATCAACGGGCTGCCCAATCAGTTCCGCAGTTTCTCCGGTACTGAAATAAAAAGTACCTGAGTTGGTCATAATAGCTGGCTGGTCAGTAATCTCAAGGATGGAATTAAATCCGATCCCTTTATGCCCGATCATTCCCCTATCCGTTTTTGTGCTGATTGCTGGAAAGCAAATGCTTCTTACACCTTCTTTATTAAAATCCATCCCGTTATTAGCAAAAAAAAGGGTATCGCCTTCAAGCCAGGCTTTAATCCTGCCTTTTTTAACCATGCCCATAACAATTGCATCGCGGGCATTCTGGAGAAGCTCTAAAAAGAACCTCGATTTATAGGAACTCACAAAATGGTTTTGGACGTATCGGTCGGATGTCAAACCATCAGGGCTTCGTCTGGCATTCTCGGTAAAAATATCTTCGGTTATCTGCTTAAGGTCAATTGGCATTGGTTGTAATAAGATTAAGTATCAGCTTTCGAAAATAGCATTTAAAGTTTATCAAATCACAATAGAATAGGTGTTGATTAGGAATTTCCGCTATCGATCTTTTGCTTGATCTTCTCTTTCATCTGATCAATATACTTTGTCGGGCTAAGGCGTTTGCGCCTTTCAATCTCTATGAAGCGCCGCTGGATCACCCCGATGCTGACATGCAGATGAGCTTCCAGCCATCGGACGATCTGGTTCAGGCTCGCATTCCCGTTATTGAGCTGCCCGGTGAGCCAGATCCCGTAGGCAAGCTCAACGATATTTATAGAATCCCCCGTCCATTTCATTTCGGCAACCTGAACGCCGTTTTTAGCTTTCAGGCTCAATTCGGGGTATTTTAGCGGCGTGATCTGTTCCAGTATAAAATACTGGATGTGTTCATAGGCGATAAATTTGGCAAAGAGCAGACTTACCGGCGTAGAAACAGACCAGTCACTTTCATTAACATCCGCTAAAGGCATTGACAGGGGTGCGGCATTGCGAAGGAAGTAAATTCTGTCCAGATCATTTACACCTGTGCGGTAGTACTGGTAATGAAATGAGTTCATCCGGAAGAAGCTTTGAAGGGCTTTCAGTTCGTCTTCAAAATATTTCAGCTGTACTTCATTTGTTCCGATAGGCTTGTTGACCTGCAGGCTATAGCGCATTACCTCTTCAATTCTGAGTGCCACCATTTCAGGTTTGGTGATCTTAAAGAATAATATCTCCTCGTCCTCATCCGGAAATTTAAAAGTGGTCAGAAACTGGTTCAGTTCATGGAGTTTGCTTTCAATCAATTTTGATACGCTGAAAAGTTTTTCAAGCGGATTTTCGGTTTCATTAATTTCAAAGAGTTCACTAAAAAGGGCAGACCTTAATTTTTCAATATGCTGGTTCATAGATAGACGTTAAAAAAGATAAAAGAATTCTGTTCAGGGCATTATTCCAGTGCCTGGTATTGATCGCTGTTAAATGAAGATAGTTAGTGCTGTTTCTGAGTGCAATTCAGACTGAATTGCCTTGATGCATCAGCACCCTCGGTAATTACGACAATCGCATTGCATATTTTTTGGATCAGTACAGCAATGAAATAACTGGAAATTACCAGTATCATCAGTATTCCGTATGACATCTCCATTTTTTCCATTTTAAAAATACAGACAGAGAAGACAATAAGGACATTCAGGGCTCCTGTACATTCATAGAATAAATTATAACGACTGATCCTTGTTGCAACCTGGCGGGCGCTTGACAGATATTGATGATGATTCCGGTGATGGTGCATGAGGCGGCTTTCCGGGTTCATCTTTCCGAACAAGCCTTTAAGCTCATCAGATAACTGGTTTTCTGCACGTCCCGACATTTCATTCAAACAGGCGGTCTGATAAGCAATTTCAGGGGAGTTTTTTGCTGCAACGATCAGCATGGCGATCAGGTACCCGGCGTTGATCAGACCGGCGACCGGCTCAGTATAAATTACGCCGGAAAGCACAAGCAATATCAAAACACCCTCAGAGAGCATGACAGATGCAAATCCCGATACAGCATTCTGAATCTTTTGTATATCTGTAAGATGGATTTTAAGCGTTCGGTTATTTACCCCTGCCTGCGGCAAATCCTGTTTGTAAACTATCTTCCGGATATACGAAGTCAGGTACTGTTCATTAACGGCATTATTTAATTTGATGAGTACCCGTTGTTTGATGTAAGCAATCATGCTTTTAAAGATCGTAATGATCAACAGGAGCAGCAGAACAGCAATTACCAGGCTTTGCTTTTTCCCGGTGAGTGAGTCTTCGATCCCGCGCTGCAGAACCCAGGATAAAGCAATTCCCAGCAACGTGATGCACACGTTTAAAAAAGGGATACTAAACCAAAGACCTTTGGGGAAAGACCTGATCGTTAACAGCGGCATCCATGCCCGTTCACGGCATGGGAGGCCCTTAAACAAAATGTCCTCAAAGTACAGGGCTGCATTGCTTTTCCAGGCGGCAGTAAGGTCATCCTCGCTGATGAAGTGCATTTTTCTGGCTGGGTCTGCAACAAAATACTGCCAGCTGCGACCTTTTTTTAAGCCCCCGTAACAAACCATAAAATGAGGGTCTCCGGTTTCATCTATGATATGAAGTATCGACGGGCATGAAGTGCGGCGGAGCGTTGCCACGTCCATTGACACGCAGCGCGCAGTGAGGCCGAACCTTTCAGCCAGTCTTCGCATTTCCAAAAGCGACAAACCGTTTTCCGGTACACGGGATTCCATAAGGAGCGACGCAGCATCGTTCTTCCTGCCGGAATAGATTAAAACCATTGCGAGGCAAGCCAGTCCGCAGTCACTTTGTGCGGACTGCCGGACAAAAGTGTTTCTGATTGAATTCAAATTTTTCATAAAAGCAGATTAGATGTGTTAAGTTAAGGAGCGGGCAGTTGATCAGCCTGAAGCGGGAAACAGCATGAGCGTACAGAAAGTTACCGATGCGACCCAGATAAATAAAGCAGGCAAATAGGCGGTTACCACTACTTGCAGCGATCTGTCATAGTTTAAACCGCTTAGTCTGTAAATTCCAAGGGCCAGCAGGAACCAATAACCGATCTCAAATAGATTGACGGTCTGGAGCGCGTAATTCCAGTCTGCAGGGGCATCTTTAAATAAACTCAAAGCTGAAAGAATGTAATACTGGCGCCAGTCCTCCAGCGTTCCGTGAGGAAATACATAATAGAAGCTGGTTATTTTAATTACTGCCGGAATCAGGAATACAAATTCTGCCAGAACAACGACGTTAAAGATGTCTTTGTAATTGACCTGCTGATCAGCCAGGTATAATGCGGTATAAAGCACCAGGGAAATGGTGGCCAATTTTCCGATCAGGTAAGCCGCTGACGAAATATATATCCAGCGCTGAAGGTTTTCATAGATGCTTACCTCCTGTCCGGGAATGCCTGAAAGCGGATCGCCACTGTTCGAGTAGAACCCAGGAGTAAGTATATAGCGGTTCGTAATATTAATCAAGACGAAAGTCAAAAGGATCAAAACAAGCAGGTTTAGTGTACCATTTTTTAACAATAATTTCATATTTATGTAATTTTGAGTAAATTTCTGCCTGCACAGTGCAATAAACAATAACTGTTAGTTGTAAATTAGTAGTTAAAGTGTTTGCTTATAACATAATATTGCCTATGATCGGCCTTATCCATCTGTCAGAATCTGAAGCCCCGGTAACATATTGCCTGATGCTGATCATAGCACTGGTCAGCCTGGCTGCTATCTACAACAAGGGAATATTTGCAGCACTTTTACTTCACCCTTACAGCGTCATCCGGCAGCGGCAATATTACCGCCTGTTCACAACTGATCTGGTGCATAACGACTTAGTACACCTTGTATTTAATGAGGTATCGCTTTATATCTTTGGTGCCAATCTTGAAGTAACATTAGAAAAGCGCATGAGGAATGGAGGCTGGCACATGCTGCAGATCTTCGTGATAAGTGAATTGGCAGGTAATGTATTTTATACCGTAATTCACCGGAACAGGTTTGATTATTCCAGCGCGGGTTGCTCGGGAAGCGTGATGGGCTGCCTGTTCGCATTTATGATCCTGGATCCTTATGGAACAGCCTTAAGTTTTGCGTTTATCGGAGGTATAAGGAATATATTTACGGGACTGATCTATATCGTGCTGTTAAGCTATTACCGGTGGAAGAAGGGAAATGAGATGGTTAACCATGAGATTCATTTGTATGGGGCACTTGGCGGAATACTGGCGGTTTTGATTGTTTGCCCGGCAATTCTGTTTTAAATACCGGGGGATGTGTTCCCCCGGTATTGGGTTAAAAGATGGCAAGACAGGCCGGGCCTGCAGCTGCGCCGATAAAACCTATTGCAGCACCTATGCCTCCGAAAAGTCCGCCGATTGAGGTGGACAGCACAATACTGGTGGCACAGGCGCTTACGCCGCCTCTTAATTCATCTGAGTGGTGGTCTGGTAAGTCTATCATAATGATAAATTTTAATGCCTCTTTCCAATATCGGAAATTGAGTTAAAGGTCATAAGTGAGCAGTCCGGATGCTATAACCCTTAGTTGTAAATTACTATATTTGCTTATAGGATAATTCATCTTTCATTTTTGTTAATGGATAATATTGGAGAGAAAATACGGTTGAAAAGGCTGGAGAAAAGGCTCAGTCAGGAGAATATGGCTTTCGATCTCGATATTTCGCAGGCCGCCTATTCAAAGATAGAACTCGGACAAACTGACCTTACTGTTCGCCGGATCTTTGCGATTGCAGAAATTCTGGAAGTTTCACCTTACATATTTATGCCAAAGCCAAAATATGGCTCGGCGCTGGCTCAGGAATTCGTTTATAAGACGCTGAATAAACTTCGTAAATTCTGGAGTTCCATAAGGAAAAGCAAGAATGGACTTTCGCAAAGCGAACATTCTCATACTTCCCCACAGTGACATTTTAAACATCTTTTTAAATTAAATTACAATCCACGGTTGTAATATTAATCCGCTATTAATCTGATTTTTAACTCATAGAACCGAAATCTAAAATCAGGTTATCATGGATTACAGATCGTACGAGAAGCGGCTGGACTATATTTTGGAGTTGATCACCAAAAGCCGTTTCCGTTCTGTGGAAGCAGCGGCGAAGCGATTTAGCTGCAGTACCCGCACGGTTAAGCGGATGCTGAATCATCTGAGGGAAAGAGGTCATAACATTCAGTATGACCGCCTCGAAAAGAAATATTTCATCAAAAAAGTTGAGTGACATTTTCTGTCATTGGGGGCATTATACCTTTGAATTAACCCTCACAGATATGAAAAAGTTAAAAAAATATTTACTTCCTGCTATTTGCTTTTTACTGATCCTGTTATGGGTATATGCTGCCTCGAGTAAGTTAATGGAGTTCGGGATGTTCCGGGCGCAAATGAGTAAACAGGCATTGTTCCCTTTCCTGAAAAACTCAATGCCCTATTTGCTGCCCCCTGCGGAATTTTTAACGGCCGGATTGCTGCTGTTCGAAACTACGCTACGAACAGGATTTTACCTTTCGTTCGTCATGCTGCTTGCCTTTACGATCTATATAGGCCTGGGTATATCCGGGGTATTCGGTAAGGTTCCCTGTTCATGCGGCGGTATTTTATCCCATATGAGCTGGAATGTGCACTTCGTTTTCAACATCTTCTTCTTGCTGTTAACTGTTTTCGGGATATATATAGTTCATGGAGAAAGGAGGGGCAAAGATCAATAGAAAGAAGCATAAACCGCTTCTGAAAACGCATATAGCGTTACCTGAAGCACGGGGTGAGCCAAAAACCGGGCAACAGAGTAGGCATAAAATTTCAATTTACATTTACACTAAAGTTTTTCTGATGGTTTTTTGATTTAAAAAGCCGTCAACAACATGAAAACAAAACTCATAGGGTTATTGGCGATCATTATCGCTGTAAGTGCGAGCGCATTCACTGCTCCTAAAAAAGTGAATAACTTCACCAGTTACAAGTGGTTTTTAATTACCGATGGTGTTGCTGTTGGCGCCCAGGTTCCGCAGGCGGACGCAACATATATTCAGGACAGCACCACGCCGCCGACAGAAAGCGGATGTTCCGGTACAACCAACCAGTGTGTTTCCGGCTTCCTTGCAAGTCAGGTAAACGGATCAAACCAACTGAAGGACAACCATCAGATGCCTGCTCAGCAGTCTCAGGAACAAAACTAACTGATCATCAACGTATCGTTGGTTCAAACCCAACCTCAGGGACACCAATCATCAAGCACCTACATCACGTCCGATGTAGGTGCTTTTTATTTTTCATCAATTTTTTAAAACACTTAATTATTAAATAGTCCGCAAGCCTGCTTTGATGATTGCATAATCGTTATTTAGCAGATAAGTTGAGTTGTTGTTATTTCGCGGCATTGGTGGATATTCCGGAAACCTTAACCGGGCGATAAGTGATCTGAACTCCTTTGAACAAGCAGAAAAACAGAGCAAGGCGAATAAATTAAAAAACAATTAAACGGGTAATTCACAGGAGAATGTGAGTTTATTGAACCACAATGGAGACATTACTATCACACGATAAGCCTTACATCATTTTTTTATAGCAGCAAGCATATGGTAGCTGTTTCAAGTGCAAATTGAAACAGCTATAATACAGGATACCTGAAAGTATTAAGCATTTTGTGATGGGAAAGAAAGCCCGGTTCGCTGCATTAGTACAAGAAGGCATGATCAGATTAAATGTATCAGTTGCTCAGCCATACTATCCAGTTCCTGAAAATAGCAGGCCCTTATTTTATTTGAGGTAATGCAGGCCTGCTTTTGTATTGTATGCCCCCAGGCTGTCTGGATCGCTCAGCCGGGAGGAAGCCGGTTTTCAAAAACCGTCGGATTGGCCGCCGCTGTACAGGTCATTTACATTTCGCTAAAGGGCATGCCGGACTGACTACTTTTTTATATAAGCGATCAGGTCCGGCAATGACCGGCCAACTCCGTCCGCGGATACCCCCAGCTCCTCGGCCGTGCTATCGCCGCGGTTTACCCAGAATGTCGGGTAGCCAAAAAATTTGGCACCGCAGGCATCCCAGCCGCCGAATGCCGCAAAAACGATCTCGTTTTTCGGCAGCTTTAAAGTCCTGGTTCCCATTTGATAGGCTGCCGGACCTGGCTTAAAAGCACGCACTTCATCGGTGCTGAGCAGATGGTCGAAATATTGGCCGATATTATTCTTCTTTAAGGAAGACTGAAGCATGTCAACCGTAAAGTTGGATAGAAAAGACAAGCTGATATTCATGTTTTTAAGGGTTTCCAACCCTGGAACGACATCGGGCCAGATGTCAAGATTTAAATAGGCGTTCATTAACCGGGCTTTGTACCCAGCGGGGATAACGATGCCTGTTTTTGCCGCTGCATAGGTGAGGGCATCTTCTGTCACTTGCCAGAAATCCCTGTACTGCCCGGCTGCGGTCAATAGCCATGAATATTCAAATTGCCTGGTTCGCCAAAGGGCTACTAATTCGTCGCTTTTGGCCCCCAACAATTCAGAGGCAAGTGCGAATACCGGTGCGGGGTTAAAAATGACAAAGCCATCAAATAAAACAGCTTTCTTCATGCCATTTGATCTTGGTCCCTTCCCCGAGGCTCCCGCTGTTAAGGGAATTTGCGCGGCTATCAACCCGGCCACGGTTGTCGTGATAAAACCCCTCCGGGAGAACACATTCGTGTGTTTTTTTTCTGATATGAACTCCTTTTTAGTCATGTTGATGAAATTATTTTGCGGGTTAAATTTTGCCCGGCTTAAAACTTTTTGATCAATATTACCCCGGTAACCAAAAGCATGATCCCGGCAACCCTCACCCAGTTTACCGGGTGCGCCGCGTAATGCAGCCAGCCATAATGCTCTATAAGTACTGAAGAGATGATCTGTCCGGCGATAAAAAGATAATGGTATTCCCGACACCGATCTTTTGGGGCACGATACTGAACGTTAAGATGTTCATGGCGATGATCACACCGCCAAGCCACATTACCCAATTTGTTTTTAACAGTTGCCCGTTGACCGGCAGGGGTGTACGGGTAACGGCTATGAGCAGGCCTACTAAAAGCGCCGCGATTAAAAAGGCGCATAAAGTCGCCAGGTACGGGCTGCCGAGCGTCCTCCCCAAGGCGCCGTTACTGGATGCCATGAGCGGCAGGCACATGCCGACCATCAGGGTGGCCAATATATAAGAAACGTTATTCATGGATCAATTATTAAAGCGTCCCGTGCTTATCCGTCTTTGACAAGCAGGGGACGCGGGTTAACTTACTTACCGGATATCATTCCTCGTTAAAAACTCCCTGATATTCTCCGCGATCTCCGTGTGATACTCTTCCAGTGCAAAATGACTGGTGTTATACACATACAGTTCGGCGTGAGGCAGGTCCGTCTTGTAGGCTTCAGCAGCAGCAAGCGGGAAGAACTGGTCATTTTTACCCCAGGTGAGTAAGGTGGGTGGCAGGTGGGTCCGGAAATAATTTTGCCAGTTCGCGTACTCCGCTACGTTCGTGGAATAATTATGCAACAGGTCTAAATGAATATCTACCAATCCCGGCCTGGTCAGGTAATACAAGTCAATCATGGGACCATCCAGGCTTATTTTTTCCGGGTCTTCAGCTCCGTCAAAGTAGAATATCCTGATGCCATCCAGGGTCATTAAGCCTCTGATCGGTTGCTCTGTTTCCGCGTTACGGTCTTGTAAAAACGGCATTGCCAATCCGAACGCGGGGCCGATGCCTTCCATATATGCATTTGCATTCTGGATAATCAGCGACTGGATCAACTCGGGCCTGCGGGCGGCGATCCTGAAACCAACCGGGCCGCCGTAGTCAAAAGCGTACAGGCTGAATTGCTTCAAACCGATCTGGCCGATAAATTTCTCGATCGTCACCGAAAGGTTATGGAAGGTGTATTCATATTCCTCGCGGGAAGGTACGCCGCTATTGCCAAATGCGGGGTAATCCGGGGCGACCAGGTGATAGTCATCTGCCAGGTCATTGATCAGGTCCCGGAAGGAGATAGAAGATGAAGGGAACCCGTTCAATAGTAAAATAGTTGGATTCTCTTTGTTCCCGGCCTCCCGGTAAAAAATGTTGACACCGTCTACGATCTCATTTTTGTAATAAATTGTTGCTTTTTTCATTTTAATATGGTTTGATATTTATAGGAATTAAGGTTTCAGAGCGAAAAATATGTCGGCTGAAATACGGTTGAATTGCAGGTAAAACAATAGGATGCAGTACACCAGGATATAGATCATTTGAAAGGTAACCGTGACCCAATCAGAAACCAGGCTTTTACCCGCAAGTAAGAGAAACATCAACAGGCAACCCGCTATCAGCACACCCTGTGTCTCCAACCCGCACACCAGCAGCAGGCCGATGCCTGTTTCGAGGTAAGGCAGCGCAAGGCCTGCCGTTTTTATGGTAAGGGGCGGCAAGCCCGAACCCTCAAACTCCCGGGCTAAGGCATTTAAGAATAGCACCCGGCCATTCTTAAGCCTGACCAGCCCGTGAAGCAGTATGTTAAGGCCCAACCCGGCCCTTAACAGGAAAAATGCAATGATTTCGTTCATACCACAAACAGACCAGTCTGTTTTATATTGAGAATAAAATTATTTGATGTTGTTTTGTACCAAGAATGACCTGATCAGGGTGGCCGCTTCAGCATGTTTTTCTTCCAGCACAAAGTGGCCGCCGTTTAATAAATGAATCTCTGCCTTGGGGAGGTCTTTTTTATAGGCCATCGCCCCTGCGGCGATAAAAAGCTTGTCGTTTTCCCCGGAAATAACCAGGGTCAATGGCTGGTGTTTCTTAAAATAATCCTGCCATGTTGGATACAGGGGCAGATTCGTGCCGTAGTTTCGGAACAAAGCAAGCTGGATATCCTGGTTGCCCGGCCTGTTCAAATAATATTGATCGGTAATATAGCTGTCGGGGTCTATTTTCGACACATCTTCCGCACCGTCGGTATATTGCCATTTAGTACCTTCAATGCTTAAGAACCCCTTTACCGGGCCGATGGTGGATTCCCCAGGATCTTGAATATAGGCAACCAATGGCTTCAGTGCATCGCCCAGTCCTTCGGTATAAGCGTTAGCATTTTGCACGATGATCGACTGAATCAATTCCGGCCTTGCGCTTGCGATGCGGAATCCGACAGGGCCACCATAATCCTGCACGTAAAGGCTGAATTTTTTTAAACCCAGGGCGTCGATAAAATGGTTTATCGTTGTAGCCAGGTTATCAAAGGTATAATTGTATGCCGTTGGCTCCGGCGCACTGCTTTGTCCAAAACCGGGATAGTCCGGCGCGATCAAATGATAATTAGGGGCAAGGTCCCTGATCAGGTCCCTGAACATGTGGGAAGAAGAGGGGAATCCGTGAAGCAATAAAATGGTGGGTTTATTTTTATCTCCGGCCTCCCGGTAAAAGATGTCCAATCCGTCCACCTTTATGGTCCTAAAATAAACGCCTGCTGTCGCATTCTCTTTTGGTGTTTGATGGGCCGCTAGTTTCGGGTGAGCTGCCGCATAGGCTACAGGGCTTAAATTAAATGCGCTGCCCAGCAATAGCGAGGCGACGATGATCTTTGTTTTCATTTTTTTTGTTTTGGTGATAAAATATATACAGACAAGTCTGTTTTAATTGTGTTAAATTTTTTTCTTATTAACTGGCTGTCCTCGTCCTGTAATGTTTAGTTATAAGATCTTTCCGGCCAGCGTTTTTGCCGTCTGAATTGGCCAGGCATTGCCGTGCACCTTGTTGGTGATCAATGCACCATCGAACAGCATATACAATTCGTCCGCCAGTTTTTCCTTATGTACGGGCCTGAGAATATCTGCGAACATGGCCCTTACGTCATCTTTTTGTTTGCGTATAACCCCCCGGACCCTGTCGCTGTCGACCGGCAATTCCGAAACAATATTCAGGAAATTACAGCCATAATACTCCGGCTGCACCGATACCTCGGCTAAAAAATCAAACACAGCGAGTATTTTTTCCTTCGGCGCTTCGAATTTTTCAGCTTCGGCTTTTAAAGCCGCATTGGTTTCCGCGCCTTTTACGGTCAGGTATTCTACCAGCAGATCTTCCTTAGAATGGAAATGCTGGTATAATGACGCTTTGGCCACTCCGGCTTCTTCAATGATCTGGTTAATACCGGTCGCATTATAGCCCTGCTTATAAAACAATCTGGATGCGGTTTCGACGATCTGATTTCTTACGGCACTTGTTTTCATGGAGCAAATTTAAAATTTAATTTTTATATACAGACAGGTTTGTATGTTTTTTTTATTTTCTATGACTTTCAGGTGTTGTTTGTCCAATGAATCAGCAGATCGCGAACACCTCTTTGACCGGGCGGGCAAGTCGATTCATTAAGCGATGGGCCCAGCATTTATCTTCAATTTGTTGAGCTGCAGGAGCTTTAGATGAAAGCATAGCCAATAACGTTTCGTTGCGGGCTATGCTATTAAGCTCACCTGTTACCTGATGCCCTTTTCGCGTAAAAACGACCGGATATAAGCTGCGATCTCGGCGTGGTACTCCACCAGTGCAAAATGCCCGCCATTCAATAAATGCACCTCCGCATTTTTCAGGTCCTTTTGATAAGCTAATCCACCGGGGGCGATGAATATCGGATCATTTTTGCCCCATACGACCAGCGTTGGCGGCTGATGCTGGCGGAGGTATTGCTGCCAGTCGGGATATTTTGTTAAATTGATATGGTAGTTTTGAAACAGCGCATTTTGGATGGGCTCATTCTCTTCCCCTTTAATAAATTGATAATCCATTAAATAAGCATCGGGATCGATATGGGCGGGGTTATTTGCCCCCCCGGTGTACTGCACCTTGATGCCTTCAAATGAAATGATGGATTTAAGGATGTTTTCAACACCGGCCTTATCTCCGGCATCTTCCATCGCCATGATCTTTTTGAAGCCGTTCCCTAATCCTTCCTGGTAGGCATTGGCATTCTGGATGATCAGGGCGCTGATCCAACCTGGATGTTTTGCCGCTATACGGAAACCTATGGGCCCGCCATAATCCTGCATGTATAAACTAAAGTGTTTGAGGTTAATCCGGCTGATAAAATCCTCCATCACAGCCGCCAGGTGATCAAATGAGTAATCAAACGCAGACACCGGCGGCTGGCTGCTTAAGCCAAAACCGGGGTAATCAGGCGCTATCAAATGGTAGTTTGCTGAAAGGTCATTTATGAGATCACGGTACATAAAAGACGAAGACGGGAAGCCGTGCAATAGCAGCAGCGCCGGCTTATCAGGATTCCCGGCTTCTCTGTAAAAAACATCCAACCCATCTACCCTGATCGTTTTGTACGCAACTTTTTGATACCCTGCCTGGCTTCGCTGTGCCCTGGCGATAAAACCGAAAACAACCAGCACAAAGCATAAAACCGAAGAAATTTTTGTTTTCATACTTAATTACTCTTTATTTTCAATATTACCTTACCGACTGTTTTCCTGTTGGCCATGTCCTCATGCGCCTGCTGGGCATCTTTCAATTCATACCGGCTGCTGGTGATGATCTTTAACGCCCCGCTCGATACCAGGTGTAAAAGGTAGTCGGCGGCCCTTTTGAAGTTTCCGGGTATCGCGGTGTAAGACCCGATGTAGAAGCCGGTCACTGACTGGTTTTTGAAAACCAATTGCATCACCTGATCTGCGCCGAAAGACGACGACAGGATGTCCAATGAGCCGTAAACCACAAACCGCCCATGTGGAGCCAGCAGATTAAAGCTTTGTTTAACGATGTCGTTTGTTCCGGAAGAAAGGATAACGCTGAGGCCTTTTCCATCCGTTTCTGTTTGGATTTGCTCCATCCAGTCCGGATCGGTGTAATTAACCACTACATCGGCGCCGAGGGAACTGGCCAGCTCCAGTTTGGACACGCTGCTTGCACCGGCAAATACCTTTCCAATACCCAGGATCTTTGCCAGCTGGATGGCGACGGAACCGACCCCGCCGGCAGCCGCATGAATAAGGACTGCATCAGTCCCCGATATTTTTGCAGCCTCTGTTAGCAGGAAGTAAGCGGTTAGCCCCTGCACCGGAATCGCCAGCGCATCGTCATACGATACGTTATCCGGAATCTGAATCACCTCTTCAACTGACGCGATGGCATATTCCGCATACCCGCCATGACCGCCCGTTGCAAACAACACTGCTACGACACGTTTGCCCAGTAAATCCGCATCAGCATCCCCGCCGACCTGCTCGACCACCCCCGCCACTTCGGCGCCTAAAATTACCGGTGTATCCGGTATGACCGGGTAAAGCCCCTGCCGCATTTGGCTTTCTGCAAAATTCACACCCGAGGACTCGACTTTGATCAACACCTGGGATTTACCCGGACGCGGTGTTGCAACTTCCTGGAGTTCCAATACACCGCCGATTTCATTTAATACTACTGCTTTCATTTGTTTTAGTTTAAATTATGGATCAATTGCTCCATAATTATACAAATGTGATTTATTTTAGAGTTATTGCTCTAAAATATTTATTGTATTACACTTAAATGACGATCAGGAGGGCAGCAGGTCCAGTGTGGTGTTGATAATGTTATCGATCGTGGATTGATGAGGGGAATTGAGTAGCAAGGCGCGCAGACCGTTGACGATATTAAAAAGATACTGGGCTAATTGGATACTTTTAATATCTTTTGAAATTTCGCCGGCTTCTTTGGCCATATCGACCGCTGAAACGAAGGCCTTTTCGACCCGTTGATGGATTGCGTCGGCTAGGCCCAGGATGGCGGCATCGTCTACACTACTGTCAATCGATGTGTTAAAAAAGAAACAGCCTTCGTAGGTGTCTTTACCGGCAGCTTTTTTAGTAGCTTCCAGCAAAACAGATTTAATTTTTTCTTTGAACTTTAAGGGCACTATAAGCAGGTTTTCCAGGGCAGTGATATAAACAGTGTCGTATTTCTGCAGGCATTTTAGATAAAGTGTTTTTTTATCGCCAAAACTATTAAAGAAACTGCCATTGCTTATCCCGGCGGCATCGATCAGGTCTCTGGTGGATGCGCCGCCAAACCCTTTCTGCCAAAAAACATCCAGGGCCTTTTCGATTACGATATCTTCATTGAAAATTTGCGGACGAGCCATATTTGGTGTTCTGGAGTAAGCGCTACAAAACTACATCTTTCGGGGACAAAAAAGAATTTTAACTTTCCCGGAACGCTCGTCGCATTATGGAACGCTTTGTATAAGTCTTTAAGCGTTTTGTGTTTGCAGGCAAGGTCCGCAGGACCGGTACTACCTGTAAATGCAGGGTCTTGGCAGAAATGGTAAATGAATATCTCGAGGATGAATGGATCAAGTTCAATTTGGAAAGCCGCCCCTGGTTCAGGGTGTTTAATGACCAATATTTACTTTATTATCGAAAAGTTTACTTTCACTCATCAGAATCCCTTTGAGATCATCGTTATTGAGTTGGATCGCATAGATCGCCGAACGCGTTTTGCTGCCTGGATTGACCTTGCAGTGGTGGATTTCTATAATATCAAAATCGTCCGCAAGGATCACCCGGTTATATTGCAAACAACGGATATCTTTATTGTTAAAAATAAAATCGTGGTCGTATCCCTTATGCTGCAGGTCGATGATAATATCGGTTTTATTTTGTTGGTGCAACATCGCCTAAAAATTAAAATTGGTAATAAATAAAAAAAAATGAAGCAGGACGTCGCCAACTATAAGGCTGATAAAAACAACAAAAGAAACATCCTCTTTTTCCCTGATCCGGGTGATCGTTTTTGTGATTTTTTTCATCCTGATGTTGATTTAATGAATGCTTTTATCCGTTTAAATTTCCGCCTGCCTTTATACTTATTTTTTTAATTTCCTGATCTTGATCTGATTTGTTCCGCTAAACTGTCTTTAAAAATGGCATTTAGTTTTGCCGGACTAATTTTTGATGTTTTAAAACATTGTGCCATCGCTTTATTAAGATAGCGGCTGTCTTTTCGATATTGCCTGCAAGCCCGGCACTGGATCAAATGAATTCCCAGTGCCAATTTTTCGTTGTAGGTTATTTTTTCAAACCGGCCTTTTTCTAACAATAGTGTTATTTTTTCGCACCTGTTACTGATCTTTACGCCCATATCCGGTTTGCATTAATTCCAGTTTTTTTGAAGACAGGCGCGAAGATTAAGCTTGGCCCGGTGAATGATCACCCAATAGTTTGAAGGCGTAACCCGCAGTTCATTGCAAATGATCTGGGTAGACTGGTCATCTATATGCTTCATCCGGAAAACAGCCAGCCAAAGCTCCGGCAATTTCAGCATACATTTTTCCAGGACCTGGTTGAATTCCTTTTCCCTAAGCGGGTCATTTTCTTCAAAACTCAGATAGACCGGTTGATCTGTCTTATTCCAGCGCCCATCGACCGGATTAAAGAAGTCCTCTGCCTCCGATGGCATTTTTGCGGACATCCGGATGATAAGGCCTGAGGACCTCCTCCTGTAAACGTCGAAGATCTTATTTTTCAGGATGGAGACAAGCCAGGTCCTTTCCGAGCTTCTCCCCTCGAAAGTACTGGTCCGCTCCAGCGCCGCAAGGAATGTTTCCTGCACAAGGTCCTGTGCCAGATCACTGTCATTAATCCTGACAAGGGCATAATTGTACATAAAGTCCGCATGTCGCTCAACCCAATATTGAGGCTCAAGGCTACATCTATTACTGATTGGGGTACTGATGGTCTCTAAGTTTTGCATACCTTTCTTTATTAAATATTGATAAAAATCCAGCCGGTTAATTTCGTGACCCTGAAATGATCAGGAAACCTAACGGTACTCAGTTAAGGGACGACTGCGGCTGTACCCCTTTGGCAAATCCTACCGTATCCCGATAATATTGCGGTGAAACGCTCGTATTTATTTTAAAAAACCGGCTGAAATAATATTCGTCCTTATACCCCAGTTCGTAGGCAATTAATTTTACAGCCTTATCCGTTACGTATAATTCTCTTTTTGCTTCAATGATGATCCGTTCATTTATTAGCGTAGAAAGTGATCTGTTAAAGTTTGCTTTTGCAATACTTGCCAGCGTTTTGGCAGAGATATTAAGCAGTTTGGTGTAATCACTCGGCGAGTGCTTTATTTTGAAATTCTCTTCAATAGCGTTCTTTAATTTTTGAAGCGTAAAGAGATCCTTATTTGCCGTCGCCATCACTGTTGATTGGGGCGTTTGTTTTAGTTTTAATCTGGATGCAGTGATGAGGATTATTTTCAGGTAGGAAACAAGAACATCATGTTGCGCCAGCGCGGAGTTTTGCATTTCCTCTTTAATCTGATCAAATAACATACTTAATGTTATTGTCAGATTCTCGTCTACATTGACGAACGGTTTACTGTAAACATTATTGAACAATACCCCGTTTGATTCGACTTCCTTATCATGTTTATGAATGCAGAAGAAATCAGGGTGGAAATAAATGGCAAAACCGGTTATTTTTCCATCGAAAGAGAAAGAGAATGGTTGATAGGGCGCGAACGCAAAGAAGGTATTATCCCCGAAATCATTCTTGTCAAAGTTTGTATCGACCGTCCCGGTACCCTTAACTATCCAAATAAGGGAAAAGAAATCGTTACGCTGTATTCCCCTGAGAAAACAGTCGTCTTCAATTGTTAAATGCCTCAGGGCGAGTTTACTGTTTTGCGGGTTTATGAGGGTGAACACTGATTGATTTAGCATGGTCAAATTGTTTAAAGTTTTTACGGGCTTGTATAAATTATTTTAGTCTGGTTTTAACCGATAACTTTGTTTCCGGGCCTAATTATCGTTTTCGTATTTTTTTAGAATTAGCGTTGCGATATGTCCGCCAAAACCAAATGTGTTATTCATTGCATACCTGACAACTTTTTCTTGAGTTTTACCGAGGGTGAAATTAAACTTGTCCGAATATTCGTGCTCAACCTCACTTGTATTGATGGTAGGGGGTATCCGGCTCTCCCTAATGGCTTTAACACAAATAATTGTTTCAATAACACCCGCCGCACCAAGTAAATGGCCTGTCATTGATTTAGTAGCGCCAATATTCATGTCCGGCCTTTGTCCAAATACCCTGGAAATTGCTTTTAATTCACTTTCATCCCCCATGTGGGTGGAGGTAGCGTGCGCATTGATATAATCAATTTCAGAGGCGCCGATCCCAGCATCCTCCAGGCCATCTAACATACCCAGATAAGCTCCTTCGCCATCAGGATGTGTTCCCGTTAAATGATAGGCATCTGCGGCCATACCTGTACCAACTATCTCAGCTAAAATAGTAGCTCCTCTCTTTATCGCACATTCAAGGCTTTCAACGATCAAAGCCCCGGCACCTTCACCCAATACAAAGCCGTCCCGTTTTACATCAAAAGGCATGGACGCGCCTTTGGGGTCTTCATTATTCGTCGACAGTGCTTTTGAGGCGTTAAACCCGCCAATGGAGCTTTCGTTAATGGGTGCTTCGGAGCCTCCGGTGATAATCATATCCGCCTTTCCTAAACGGATGTAATTGCAGGCATCGATGATGGCATTATTTGACGAGGCGCAGGCAGATACGGTCGAAAAATTAAGCCCCCGCAAGCCATACCTTATGGAAATAGCTCCCGATGGAATGTCGGCGATAATTTTAGGGATAAAATAGGGATTAAACCTTGGCTGCCTGTTCCCTTTAACAAATTCCTCCACCTGGTCCTGAAAGGTTTGAATACCCCCGTTTCCCGAGCCCCAGATAACACCGATCTTGTTTTTATTAAGCATTTCAAAGTTGATACCGGCGTTGTTTATAGCCTCGTCAGCGGCAGCTATGGCATATTGAGTGAAGAGGTCGTACTTCCTTGCCTCGTTCCTTTCAAAATAATCTGTTGCATTGAAATCTTTTACTTCTGCTGCAATCTTTGTCTTGAAATGTGTCGAGTCGAACTTCGTAATTAATCGGACTCCACTACGGCCTGCAATAATATTATTCCAGAATTCATTCACAGTATTTCCCAGAGGGGTTATCGCCCCCATCCCAGTTATTACCACCCTTTTTAATTCTTTTATCATTTCAACTGTTTAATAAGTGCCTGCAGTCTTAATTATTATTTACCGCCTTTAGCGTGTTCCAGCTCATTTTTTAACCTTGCTATTTCTGCTTCCAGCTGTTCTATTTGATTACGCTGTGGTGCAAACGCCTGTTCGATTTCTTCGGCGGTGTATTTTGGTGTGATATGTTGGGGGCAGTTCCAGTCATAGGCTTCCACATTGAATACCATCATGCGCTCGGGCTTAAACTTATAATCATCAAGATCGAGTTGCCTGTACAATGCATGGTTATCCTTAAATTCCAATATTTCAGCCCTGGCATAAATTTTTAACCGGGCTTTTGCAGGGTAGTCTACCAGGATAAGCGCGACATTATTATTTGTTGCCATATTGCCAACAGTGATATACTGCATATTCCCTTTGAAATCAATAAACCCTAAACGTTTTGGATCCAATACTTTCAAAAACCCTTTCGGCCCTCCGCGATGCTGGATATATGGGAAGCTATTTTCCCCGAAACTGGCCATGTAAAAACTGTCGCGCCGGGCAATAAAATCCGCCTCTACGGGTGTTAATCCATCTAAATAGGTATCCCGTTCCATCCTGGCATAAGCTGCTCTGCTGCCCAGCTTTTCCTGCATTTCCTTCACAGGAGCCGAATATGCTATTTCACCAAAATTCCTGGCCATGCTGATCTACGTTAGGGTCTCCGTTAATTATAATCTTCTGTCAGACTCGCTGATCGCTAAATCATTAATACTGGCGTATCTCCTCGCCATTAGACCGTTTTCATCAAACTCCCAATTTTCATTTCCATAAGCCCGGAACCATTGCCCATCGATAGTCTGGTATTCATATTCAAACCGCACAGCCATGCGGTTTTCACGAAAACCCCAGAGTTCCTTCTTCAGTTTGTAATTCAATTCCCTTTCCCACTTATGTTTTAAAAATTCCTTTACCGTCTCGCGTCCATTAACGAAGTCGGTCCGGTTACGCCATTCAGTATCTATAGTATAGGCCAGGCAAACCCTTTCAGGATCCTTGCTGTTCCATGCATCTTCTGCGAGTTGAACTTTTTGCAATGCGGTTTCCATTGTAAATGGCGGTAGCGGATGTTTCTGTTCCATGTTATAGTTTTTTATTTATGATAAAGAACCGGAGCGACTTAAGTTGGCCCGGAATATTAGTTTTGAAATTTCTGCTTCGAGTGACTTTTGTTTGTCCTTTGCATACCATAGATGCAGCTCAGTTGTATAGTTTGCGGCAGTTGCTGAATTTGACCTTAATTGCTTTACCAGGGTTTGCGCGGCTAACGGCCGCGGCCCCCAGGTGCCGGTTACATTCATATTTTCATCTAATTGTATAAGCATCGGAATGGACCGTGTTTCGTTTGTTAAATAGACATCCATCAGCTCCGGGTTTTGATCGCGATACAGCATTTTCATGGTAATTCGGCCATTGCTTGCGTCAGCGACCTTGTTAAAAACTGAAAGCGTTTGAGATGCATCGCCGCACCAATGCTCGGTTAATACCAGCCAATTAATTTTAAATTTCAGGTTCGCGATCTGGCCAGACAATGCTGATGATATGTCAAATGTTTTTTCAACCCTTTGCATACGGTGCAGGTTGATGTTGATGTAATCTTTAAGTTTAGCATCAGGATTTGAGACCAGGTCCTCAGCCATTTGCAGCTTATATTGATGATAGGCGATGCCTTTTTTGAGATATGCCGCATAATCTGCGCTCTCAGGCTTTAACATTTTTGTGGCCATTATCATATCTGATGTGTTTAATGCTATATTCTTTTAATAATATAAAGGTGGTGCAAAAAAAGCCCTCGAAAAATGGAGGAAAGGCGCAAACCGATGGACAATTTTTCCTCAATCCAGTCTATCCTGCTCGCCGGTATCCTACCTGCTCCCTGAATATTTGCGGCGTAACTCCTGTATTTAATTTAAAGAAACGGCTGAAATAATATTCATCTTCAAAACCAAGCTCATAGGCTATTTCTTTTACCTTTTTACATTGTGTATGTAATTTTCTCTTAGCCTCGGTAATTATCCTCTCATTGATCAAACAGGAAGGAGTTTTATTAAAATGCGTTTTGGTGATTTTTGCCAAAACTTTAGGGGACGTATGCAGTAATTCGGCATAGTCACCTGAAGAGTGTTTGGTTCTGAAATTTTCTTCAATAGCTGTTTTTAGTTTTTGGAGAATAAACGGCTCTTTTGCTGATTTTGTCAACCGGGTATTTTTTGATTGCTGTTCCTGTTTTAATCTGGATACAGCTATTAAAAATATTTTCAAATAAGAAACCAGTAATTCATGTTGCGCCAGTTCGCTGTTTTGCATCTCAGCTTCAATTTGTTTAAACAATATTTTTAAAACGCCGGATTCTTTATTATCAACCCTGGTAAATGGAGAGGGGTATAGATGGTTATCAAGCACCTCGTTGAACTGCAGCTCCCGCTGATGCCTATATATGTAAAAAAATCAAAGTGGAAATAAATAGCTATGCCCTTAACAGGAACTTCAGCTGTTAATTTATAAGGTTGGTTACGTGAGAAATTGAATAGGCTGCCTGCTTCAAAATCATATTCATTAAAATCAGCATTAACTTTTCCCAAACCATCCTTGATCCAAATAAATGTGAAGCAGTCTTGGCATTGAATATCTTTAAAGGGATTATTGTCTTCAAATGATGTTAGTTTCAATGCAAACTCGCCGGTTTGATGGTTAATTAATGTTAAGTCTGACTGATTAATCATGATGATTCTTATTAATTATAATCTCATTTTAGTTTATTACCTGATATCTCTATGTCAATCCATTTTTAATGGAATTGGATGTTAAGCCCAGGTAACCGAATTTCACGTCAATAATTTTAATGATTTAATGCCTTTTCAATTTTTTCAATCAGAAATTCCCGTGTGGTCATTCCAGTTACGATTTCGATCACCTTTCCGTTTTTGTAAAAAAACAGGGTTGGCAGTTCGATTACACCCAATTGATTTTTCAAAAAAGGCGCTTCGTCCACATCAATTTTGTAAAATGAAGCCCTGCTGCTGTAATGGTCGAACATCTCCTGATAAATGGGGCCCATCATCTGACATGGGCCACTCCATTCTGCGCAAAATCTTGCAATTTGCAAACCGGAACCGTTTAATACCTTTTTCCTGAAATTCGTCTTGTCTATTATTTTTATCATTATTGTTCATCTGTTTGGCACAATTCTTATAGCCAAAAACACTGCCGTAATCTGTTTGCAGAAATTAACCTGCTTTGCATTATCTGAGAAGGTAATTTATAGTACTTTGAGCTAATCGTAGAGATATCCGCCAGGAGAGCAGTTGTTGATATTTAGTAAGATTCACTTTATTTCGGGAAATATCCAAAAGGATAAGAGTAATTTTGTTCGGGAAAATCATCCATAAAACCCGGTTTATCAAAAGTTATTTGGTGTGGCGATGATATCCGTTTTTTACTTAGCTTTATAAATAAAGATTTTTCCTAATTAATAACTCCTGATGGTAAATGAAAGCGATTTGGACTTGGACAAAGACCCCGGACTGTGTCATTATACGTTTCATAATTTGTATGAGGCGGTTTTCTGGGCAGATATTAACGGGAATATTCTAAATGTAAACGACACCGCGTCCCAAATGTTAGGTTATTCAAAAGAAGAATTCCTGGCAATGAACGTGACAGATATTGATACTTCTGACGTTTTCGGAAACTTTGCTTTTTTTAGGGAAAAATTAAAATCGCAAAAGGTACTGAATTTCGAGTCAAAGCATAAACATAAGAAATGCAATCTCTATGAAGTTGAGGTTTCGTGCCATTATTTGTTTTATAAAGACCGCGAAATTATCTGCATGTTTGTTAGGGATATAAGTGAACGTAAACTTGCGGAGAATCAATTAAAACTTGGAAATACGCAATTGCAGGTTTTATTAAAAGAGAGTGAAGAGCGGTTCCGTGATCTTTTTGAAGAAGCCCCGATTGCATACGTACATGAAGGCCTCGATTCCCGTTTTATTAAGGCCAACCGCGCAGCATTAAGGATACTGGGTGTGCGCCCCGATCAGGTCCCTTATATGTACGGCCAAAAAATGGCACCAGACACTCCTGATGCGCAAAAACGCATGAAAGAAGCTTTTGAATCGATAGGACGAGGCACTGATACCAGTGGTGTCGTTTTGGAACTGCGCCGGCAGGATAACGGTGCTCCGATATGGATACAATGGTGGTCTAATCCGGATAAGTCCGGGCAGTTTACCCGGACGATGTTCTTAGATATAACAGATCGTTTTCTCATCGAGCAGGAACAGGCTAAGCTTCGGGCGCAAAATCAATATCTCCAGGAAGAAATAAAGTTGAACCACAATTTTGAAGAAATTGTAAGTATTAACAAAAAATTCCATAAAATATTACAGCAAATTGAACGGGTGGCATCTACAGATGCAGCTGTTCTTATTTTAGGAGAAAGTGGTACAGGCAAAGAGTTGCTGGCAAGGGCGGTCCACAATATCAGCAAAAGGAGCAAACGACCCCTGATAAAAATCAATTGCGCCAATTTACATGCTGAATTAATTGAAAGCGAGCTTTTTGGGCATGAGAGGGGGGCTTTTACGGGTGCTATGGAAAGAAAGATCGGCCGCTTTGAACTTGCGGACGGCGGCACTATTTTTTTGGATGAAGTAGGTGAACTGCCCATGGGATTGCAGGCGAAATTGTTAAGGGTTTTACAGGAGGGTGAGTTTGAAAGGCTTGGTAGCCCTAAAACTATTAAAGTAGACGTGCGGGTGATCGCAGCGACCAACCGTAACCTGGAAGAAGCAATAGAGAAAAAAGAGTTCAGGGAAGACCTGTTTTATCGCCTCAACGTTTTCCCCGTTTTTTCTCCGCCTTTACGTAGCCGTAAAGAAGATATCCCTTTACTTGTCAAACACTTCGTGAGGAAATACGAAAGTAAAATGGGCCGTGAGATCAAAAACATCCCGGACAAAGTCATAGACGCACTGATGGAGTATAACTGGCCTGGCAATATCAGGGAATTGGAAAACATCATTGAAAGAGCATTGATCCTTTCAAGCGGCGACACCCTTGAATATGGCAGCTGGGTGCCTGTTGTAAAAACAGCTGCCGGCGATGAAAACAAAAGAACGGCCCTGCTTAAGATGGATGAGGTAGAAAAAGAGCATATCATCAATATACTGAACAAAACGAACTGGAAAGTAAGCGGAGAAAAAGGTGCAGCTAAGATATTGGGTTTAAACCCCAATACCCTTGAATCGAGGATGAAAAAGCTTGAGATTAAGCGGGAGAACTGAGATCCCAACCTATTCTGGCCGGGATCAGTTTTATCCTCATGGTGTAAAGGCTAACGATTCGCGGAGTTATAGCGGTATGCAAATATCACTAACAAAACCAGCTATTAAATTTTAAAGCCGGCACTGCCGTAATAATTGCATATAGCTTCCAAATTACGAATTATTGGATCATCGCCAGGCTGATTTGAACCTGAAATAATTCATAAGGCATTTGCCGGGGGAGTTCAGGCTGTGAAAGGATATTTTAACTGTTTCCATTATTTACGCCAATTGACGAAATTAATGCCCTTCTTTTAAAAATTGAGCTGTCTTTAAGAAAAGTACCGAGCCAAACTAAAGTCAGCAAAATAAATGCCGTTGGCATCAGGTGTTGCGAAATCTCTATTGCGCCCGCACCACCAAGGTATCCGCATAATAAGAAAAAACCAATTCTCCAGGTTGCCGGAATTAAATATAAAACTACACAGGTGAGTTCAAGTACGCCCAATAATGGTAATGGGAAATAAGGGATGATTCCAGCTTTTGTGAGGTTATTAACAATGACGGCAGCCCCGGCAAATTTTGCAATAGCACTGAACACCAATAGTAATGCAGGTAGCCATACGAGGATGCTTGTTGTGATCTTTTTAAGTTTCATCTTTAGTTTATTTGTTAAGGGTTACTTTTAGGGCGTTCAAAATTTCAGACGGTTCCACTCTGAGCCGGTAATCACCGCCCTCCGATTTAGCGAAAAGAACCTTTCCATTTTTATCAAGTATAAAAACAGCGGGCACGGGCACCTCCCTTGACTGGTCATCATAAAAACTGTAAAAATCCACGCCCAGTTTTTGTGCTTCATCCACAGCTTCAACAGCGTTTTGAATGATCGTCGTAAATTGCTTCGCCACTTGATTTCCGCTGTCGCTCAGTACTTCAAATTCCAGCGAATGTTTGGTCTGCATATCTAAAGAGCTATCAGGGTTCTGCGATGAAATGGCCATAAAATTAGCTCCTAATGCTTTTATTTCGGGCAGGATTCTTTGGTAAGCATTTAAGACCAGATTACAATAAGGACACCAGTTACCCCTGTAAAAAGTAATTACTACCGGACCTTCATTGAGCAGATCCTGCAACGCAACTATTTTATTTACCGCGTTTGGAAGTTGAAATAACGGAGCTTGGTCGCCAACTGATAATTTCAGCGCAGACACGTAATCCAAACCTAATTGGTCGGCATCGTCATTAAATACGGCTAAGGATTCTTTAGGGATCATTGCGGCGAGATCTGCCTGCAATTGAATTTTTTCCTGTTCGTAAACAGGCACTTCATGTGATTTTGACATCGTTTATTATTTTAATGCGTCGATATTGACAACACAAAAATGCGATGATCATGAAAGGGAAAAAATGAATTGGATTAGGAAATAAAGTTGAACTGGTTCAACTTTATTTCTTCCTGCTTCTTATTTTACTGAGGAATTCCGTCGTAAAGCCGAGGTATGAAGCCAGCGTGTATTGCGGTACACGGTTTACAATGGCAGGGTATTTTTGAAAAAATTCATCATATCTTTCCTCAGCAGTCTTACTTAAATTAGATAACATTCTTTTTTGAAGAAAGGCAAACGACTGTTGGGCGGCAATTCTAAAAAAACGTTCAAATTTGGGGATCGTGTCCATTAAAAGCTGTTCGGAATGGTAATCGATCTGGATGACCCTGGTGTCTTCCAATGCTTCAACAAACAATGTTGCGGGGACTTGATTAATGTAGCTGTTAAAGTCACTGATCCACCAATCTTCGATGGCAAAAGCGATCGTATGCGTTTGCCCCTTGTCATCGGCCAGGTACGCCCTCATCGCACCTTTAACGATATAGGTCCTGTACTTACAGGTAAAATCAGGTTGAACGATCATTTGCTTTTTCCTGATATTTTTCACTTTAAAAAAGGAGATCAACCGGGCTTCTTCGTCACTGGTTAGTTCAATATATTTTGCAAAATGCTTTTTAATCAGCTCAAAATCATCCATGGCATAAAAGTATATTTTTTATAGCTATTCAGATCAAGGGAGAACCCAGCACGATCCGCGTTATTAGGTCGGTTAATACGGCCCGTAATGCCGGTGTTGTTTCATTATCTGTGATCTCTCCCGAACCACTCATTTTGTTTTTAATATCAGCGATGCTTAAGGAGGAATTTGCACCCATATTGGTTCCCAGAGCGGATAGGGTGAGCAATAGCGAGGCTAATGCCTTATCTCCCCCAGAATAAAGCGGAGATGCACTGATTGCGGCTACCGGCTTTTCGTTTAACTCCCCGGTAAAGACCAGCCAGTCTAACGCATTTTTTAAAACGCCGGGTACGCCGAAAGCATATTCCGGGGTAGAAAAGATCACGCCATCGGCGTCTTTTACCATTTGTTTAAAGCGAGTGACCGTTGGTATCGGATCTTTTATTTCAGGGTTGAAATGCGGTAATTTGTCAAGCCCCTGAAAGATAACGATCACAACATTTGGTGGGGCTATTTTGGCAATTGCTTTCAAAATATTCAGATTGGACGATGTCGAAGTTAAACTTCCGGCTATTGCTAAAATGTTTATCGGTTTGTTGTTTTCCATAATGATTTGTTACTGGCCACATAAGCTTTTTGGGTGGCCGAATAAACGTTTCTTAATTTATTGCATTAAAAAACAGGAGGTTCAAAATTTAGGAGCTGATCTTATATTCTTCAAAAAACCGATCTTCGTCCTTATCTTCCACCCAATTGTATTCGATGGTATAAGCCAGTTTTCTCGCGAATTCGACACCTTGTCGTTCGCTGATAAAGCCCAGTGTCATGTCCATGCCGGCACTTACGCCGGACGATGTAAAGTATTTATCATCGACTACCCAGCGGGCCTTTTTTATCCATTTTACATTTGGGCCCTGCGTTAATACCCAATCATAAGCTCTTTTATTGGTTGTAGCATATTTAGCATCCAGTAGGCCTGTTTTAGCAAGTAATGAGGTTCCGGTACATACGGTCAGAACATAGGTGCTCAATTTTGATATTCGGCGGACTTCATTGATCAGTAATAGGTTATCAACTTCTACCCTCGTTCCATAACCGCCGGGAATCAGGAAAATATCAATTTCTTCTTTTATGGCAGACAAACATTCTGTCATGATGGAAACCCCATGATCGTTGGTGATCAGGCCACCTGAAAGGGAACAGAACAAAACCTGATAGTGTTCTTTGTGCCTTGCGAATATTTCTACAGGGCCGAACACGTCAAGTGTTTCGAAGTTATCGAACATTAGAACCGATACTGTCATTTCTTAATTTTTATTTAATCCTTTTAGGGCCGTGTTACTTAAAATGCTGATTCGCTATCTTATGGCTTTTTTGCCGGATAGAAATCAATCATTCCTGCTGTGAACTCAGAAAGATAAAACCGGGGGGTATCTTCCGGCCTTATCTTTCGTTCTGAATCATTGAATATTACATTTTTTCAGCAACCTTTTCGGTGTAAAACCGGTGAATTTCTTTAGAAATATAGTCGAGGTTATCTTCAACTGCGAAATGGCCGGCATCAAGGCGGTGCATTTCCGCTTTAGGGAGATCCTTTAAAAACGCTTCTCCACCGGCTGGCGTAAAGAAAATATCTTTCTGCCCCCAGAAGATGATCGTTTTTGGTTGGTTTTTGCGCAGGAATTCTTGCCATACCGGATACAATTCTACGTTAGTACGATAATCGTAAAACAAATTTAAATTAACACGAACGGCATTTGGTCTTTGCATAAAAGCATAATCGGATTCCCAGTTATCGGGGCTGATTAGCTCCGGATTTTTCGCGCCGAATAAATAAATGCTTTTAATTGCGTCGTGAGTTAAAAATGCGGCCAATGGTTTTTCTGTTTCTGCCGATCTGTTTTTCCATAATGCTCCACGGAAACCATCCCAGGCTGCGGTAAAGCCAACTTCGTATGCGTTGGTATTTTGAATGATCAGCCAATCAAGCGCTTTTGGGTTACGTCCAACAATTCTAAAACCAACCGGGCCGCCATAATCCTGGGCAAATAAGCCGTAATGGTCGAATCCTTTTAGTTTCAGGAAATGTTCAACAATTTGAGAAATGCCTTCAAAAGTATAATTATAAGTGGCCGGGTCAGGGATGTCGCTCAAACCAAATCCGGGGTAGTCCGGTGATATTACGTGGAATTTATCAGAAAGCGATATGATCAGATCGCGGTATTGATGTGAGCCGGCAGGAAAGCCGTGTAACAAAACCAATTTGGGACTTGCCGGGTCGCCGGCTTCGCGGTAGGCGATGTTCAATCCGTCTACTTTAATGCTCTTGTAGGATACCTGTGCGAAGGATGCGACAGACGCAAATAACAATGCTGTTATTGCAAATAATTTAGTAAGCTTTTTCATCTTTGTTTTTTTAAATTATGTCTTTATTGACAAGTCAAAGATGCGGTAGTTTACTATCCTTAAAAATGGATAAACGACGCAAAGAGATGGATGATTTTTTTTATAAAATATTGTTTAATAGCTATTTGCATGGATAAATCACCGAAAAAATATTTGCAAATCCAACATATCCCCGGGCGGGTACTGTAACTATTTTTCAGCATAAATAATAAAGGCATTTGAATCAACCATCGTGCTGCCCTCAGGGTATTTTTGATCGATCGAGTGAATGACCTCAGCTTTTATTTTTACTTTAATATCGTTATCGACATTGCTTAAGGCAGCGGCAACCGGGCCAGCAACTTCGTTCATGAAATTCCAGTACCCTTCCGCATTCCCACAATCCAATTTACCGTATATTTCAGTTTCTGAGATATTCTTAAAACCCGTCTTTAGGAGCAAGTCTGTCATGAAACCATCTGCCGCACATCGGAACATACCTGGAGCACCCGGAACAGGTGATGGCATTTGAATGTTTTTATTAATGCTACCCATTATTGCTGTAACCCAAAAATTCTTTTCCGACACATTCCATACGGAAGTAGCCATTCTTCCGCCGGGTTTTAAAACGCGGTTCATCTCCCTGGCCGCTAATTCCATGTCAGGGAAAAACATGAACCCAAAACGGCAACTGATCGCATCAAAGGTATTGTCCGGAAAAGGGAGTTCACTGACATCGCAGGTGAGGGCTTCCACGTTATCAATTCCTCTGCGTAGCGCATTTTCACGGGAGATCTCTACCATTTTCTCGGCGATGTCGGTAATATAAACTTTGCCCCCGTTAAGCATCTGCGCGATGGTCAAACCCGGTTCCCCGGTTCCCGCAGCGATATCAAGCACGATGTCTCCACCGGATGGTTGCAGGACCCGGATGATCTCGTCGCCCATAGGTTTTAAGAAATCCATCGTCATCCCGTCCCATTTTTTCCAGCCGGATGATATCTTATTCCAGGAGTCTTTCTGCTGCTGACGGATTAATTCAAATTGCGTTGCCATCTTTAATTGGAGGTTAATGGGTTGAAAGTATAATTACGGTCGTGTAATGTACTGATTTTCTGGCAATTTATACACTTGTTCTTATGCCCGATCCAGCCCTGAAATTATTTGCGGGAAACGCCGGTTAGCTTATGCGTTCCTTTTAAAAAGAGTTGGTCCATGCAATATTTGCCGCTACCATTTACGAATATTGCAAGGGCAAGCCCGATCACCAATAGATGATATTCAAACCCTTCGCCTTTTTGGTTACCCAGCCAGTTCATGAAAAAACCGTTTTGAATATGGGATGTAAAAATGATACCGATCATTAAAATGATCGTTAGTGCTGACCAAATCCTGCTACCGGCACCTGCAACAATTGCAATTGATCCAACGAATTCAATAACAATTACCAGGAAACCAATTAGCCATGGAAGGTGCAAGGTTCCTGTGAAAAATCCCATTGTCCCGTTAAAGCCATAGCCACCGAACAAACCAAGTGCCTTCTGGGCGCCATGTGGAAATAAAATTAATCCCAAAGTCAGACGGGTGATCACACCCGTCCAATCATTATTGTTTCTAAAAATTAGTTGATTCATCCTTTTAATTTTAATGATTGTCCTTAATGTTATTGAGGCCCCAGTTTATAATTCATTAATCTGGCGGATCATTTGATTCGTGAATCCCCATTCATTATCATACCAGGCCATGACTTTTACCAGGTCTCCGTCAACTACCCGTGTCATCTCAAGATCGACGATAGACGCAAAAGGGCTCTTTATAATATCTGAAGAAACCAAGGGTTCATCTGTTACACTAAGTACCAGCTTGTACCTTTCCGTTTTGGCTTCTTCTATTAAAATGGCATTGATTTCTTCGGCAGTGGTATTTCTTGATGCAATAAAAGTAATATCTGATATGGATCCAACCGGCACTGGTGTGCGAACAGCTATCCCGTCGAACTTTCCCTCAAATTTGGGGAGTACTTTGGTTACCGCTACTGCAGCACCGGTGGCGGCAGGTGCAAGGTTTACGCCAGCCGCGCGACCCATTCTCGGCTCCTTTTTTGAAGGAGAATCAACCAACATTTGTGAGGCTGTATAGGCATGGGTGGTGTTTAATATGGCTTTATTTATACCCAATCTTCTCTCCAGGATCTCCACAACCGGTCCAATGTTATTGGTAGTGCAGCTGCCGCAACTGAATATGCTGGTGTGTCCGTCTTCCGAATTTACACCATAAACAACAGTTGGAGTGTCTTTACTTTTTGTCGGCCCTGTTATGACCACCGTTTTAGCCCCTGCATAAATGTGTTTTTCTGCATCTTCTCTGTTTGTGAACAATCCTGTACTTTCAATAACCACGTCAATGTTTAATTTTCCCCAGGCCAATTGAGCGGGGTCTTTTTCGGAAAAAAAGACTATCTTTTGTTCCCCGACCTGCAGATGTTCCGAATTTACGGTTACATCGGTTTCATACTTTCCATATATACTGTCATATTTCAATAAATACGCGGCATTCTCTAATGTCATCAAATCGTTAACAGCTACCAGTTTCAATCCCGGTGTGTTCATAATTATTTTTAATGCGGCCCGGCCGATCCGGCCAAATCCGTTAATTGCTATTCTTTTCATTTTATTGTATGTATCGATGTAAAAAAGCCCCCTTTGTATTTGGGCATGTTAAAAACTTTGATGTTATTTCAGCGAAGATATTTTAGAGGAGACGCGGTCACTGTACCGATCTTTTTTCGAAAAATATGAGGATCTCCATGTCTTGTTTCAGGGAGTTAAATTTGTGTCCGGCACCTCTTCTTACATATACGATATCGCCGGGTTTGATTTTCAGGTTTTTGTTACCTGCCTGGAATTTGCCTGAACCACTGGTGATCAGATTGATTTCGTCGAATCGGTGGGTATAGATCGTACTATCGCCTTTAAGCTGTTCAGGCAGCAAATACAAGCCCGATAGCATAGATTGGTTATTTATAAATACCTTGAATACATTTTTTCCGGGCAGTTTTGCGGCGCTGAGATGATCCAAAGAGAAACTGGTGCTGGCAGAGTCCCCCTTGCTTTTATCTTCCAATGAAATAAGTTCAATTATATTGAGGGGAACTGTTACATCCTCAAATGAACTCTTGATATTACGCGGAACAAACACGACCGAACCTTTATCCAGATCGCATTCATTGTTCCCTGTTTTAAGTTTACCTTTTCCCTCGATAACGTAATATATCAGGTTAAACATGGATACATCGGCAAATTCTTTATTTTTATTGATGCGGATCAGTTTTCCGGTCATCGTGGCCTCGGATAAAAAGGTGATGCTGTCTTTACCGCTATGCTTTTGCTTTGACAGCAACTGCTTTATGCTTATTTTAAGGTAATTTACAGGCACATTATCGCGGTTGGCCTGTGCCCTGGTTTGATAGGTTAAAACCAATAATAATGCACATAGGACGGGTGTTCTGAATGTTTTCATAATTTTGATATTGGGTTGATGCTTTTTGCTTAACATTATTAGATGTATTCGATCCCAGCCGCTTACTGCCAAAATATTTCAGGAATATTGCAAACTAATCAGCGGCTGCCCCACCTGCTGATTTTGTAAACAGGTGAAAGGCGCCGCCAATGAGTATCCGACCGGACAACGTTTTTAAATTGCGGGAGCTAAAGGAAAATCAACCGGTATTTGCGTTAAATTATGAAGATAATTCATCGCAACTTTATCACTGATCTGCAGGATCAGGTCGACCAGGTTCTCATTGGTGAAGCCTTGCGCGAAAAATTCTTCTACTGCGCTTGGTTTTGCGTTTCCGCGGCTTGCTGTAATGCTCTCTGCTAATTTTACCAGCGCGTTTAAACGTGGGTTTGCCGCTTTGCCCCTGCGAATATCAAGAAGTTCGTCTTCGGTGAAACCGTTCATTTTACCGATAAGTGTATGTGCGCTCTGGCAATAGACACAGCCATTCACTTGGCTTACGATCAGGTTAACCGCTTCTTTTTCTTTGTTGCTTAAGCTTGTTTTTGCGCCCTGGTATGCAAGGTATTTACCTAACCCGTTGGCTGAGTATGCAATGGTAGCATATAAATTTGGCACGAAACCCAATGCTTTTTGAAGCGTATCAAAAATAGCCTGGTTTTCCGGCGTTACTTCTTCTCTGGTTGGAACTTTGAAATCTTTCATATTTATATTTTTTTATGTCCTTATTGACAATACAAAGGTGTAGCATCAAAAAATCCGAAAAAATGGATAAACGGGGTAAACAAATGGAGAATTTTTCCGTGGAGGAAAACGGTATTGAAAAAGATTAAAACGACAAGAACATCTGTGAGCAATTTTATAAGAAAATATTAGGAACTGAGGTGATGCAAGCTGAATCAGCGTTTAGAGAGTTCAGTACGGGTACCGGCTCTACGGATGGTGCAAGTTAATGGTGCACAACTATTTTTAGCTGAAAGGCGTCAATGTAGGGTCAAAGGAAATGTTTCATAGGATGAATAATGCCTTTGAAATAAATAGTATTCATCCGATAATAGGAAAAACATACGTCTTTGAGGAAGCAAAAGAGGCTCTAACTTTACTGGAACGCTCCTCACATTTTGGAAAGCTTTGTATAAGTCTTAAATACTTTCCAATGTGCCGACAAGATCAGGCTCCTGCAAATGCATTGCTTGCGCACTTCTTTTGTAAAATTGCCGCTGCTTTAATTAGCTTGTATTTAACTCTTAGGAATTGTACAGTCCTTATAAATGATAACAAGAGGAGGCTTAAGTAAAAGCTTCCTCTTGTTTTTTTGCTCAATACCCCGGATTTTGCCTCAAGTCCGGATTAGCTGTAATTTGCTGGATGGGAACAGGATATACTAAAGCATTAGCTGTCAAACTACTTTTCACGGCGCTTAAAGCCGAACCCGAAAGATTCCATCTTTTTAAATCAAACCAGCGGTTCCCCCATTCACAAAAAAACTCTGACCGTCGTTCCCGCTGAATTGCCGCTACTATGGAAGCATGATCTGAGGCTGTAGCATTTGGCAGTCCGGCTCTGTTCCGGATCACATTGAGGTCAGCAACCGCAGCGGTTAGCTTATCCTGAGTAACTTCTGCTTCGGCCCTGATCAGATATTGATCTGCTAAACGGAGTATCACATAATCTTCATTTGGGGATGATGTGGTTCCCTGTTTGTATTTATACGGATATGGATAAGCTTTTCCTGCTATTGTATTCACCTGGACCCAGTTGATCATGCGTTGATCCCCCGTTTCAAAGGAACTAAAAAGTGACGGGGCTAGCACATACCTTGGTGTTGCGCTGCGTGAAGAAGGTACAAAAAACAGCCCTTCAAAAGTAGCCGTATTGGGTGCAACCGGCAGCAGTTTCCAGATCGTTTCAGCGCTGGACCCCAAAAAAACACTATTTAAATCCGGTTCAAGATTGAAGATGCCTGAGTTGATCACTTTTGAAGCCTCCGTCTCTGCCAAACCGCTTTTACCTGTATATAAATAAACTTTGGCTAAAAGTGCACTCGCTGCGTAGGGAGTCGGGCGCTCAAACGCTGCAGAATTATTCAGGTTGGATTCCGCATATTGCAGGTCCGCAATGATCTGGTTATAAACCAGGTCTGTGGATGACCTGCCGGTTAAACGGGTGACATTATAGTCGGTACTTGTCACGACAGGCACCCCTCCATATAAATTAACCAAGTAAAAATATTGAAAGGCCCGTACAAATCTTGCCTCAGCAATTAGCTGCGCTTTCGCAGAAGGCTGTATTCCTTTGCTCGCCGTAATGCCTTCTATACAGGCATTCAGTGTGTAGATATAACCATAAGCACTAATCCATAAGCCGTTATTGGTTGAATTGGTTGAACTAATGTTGTTGACGTAAAATTGATTATATACTGCATTGTTTGAAGTCTGGTAGAGTTCATCAACTGACAAACCGGTAAATACGGTCAGGCCACCCGAATCATAGCCCATGGCACTAGTCATCATATTGATGTAAACGTCAATGATTGCGGCATTAGCATCAGTGCTATCGGCAAATACCTGTGATGTAGTGATTTGGTTTTTTGGCTGGCTTACTTCAACAAATTTCTTGCAGGAAGAGAGCGCCATGAACGTAAAGAAAATTAAAAAGAGGTTATTTTTTATTGTTTTCATGATCAATGATTTAAAAGGTAAGTTGAAGACCACAGACAATTGTCTTTAAAGGCGGGACACCATAGAAATTTTGTGTTTCAGGGTCGTTGCCTTTATAATTTGTTATAGTAAACAGGTTTTGTGCGGAAACGTAGAAACGAATATTCTGGAGATTTAACTTCTTCACGACCGGTTGCGGCAGTGAATAAGAGAATGAAAGTGTTTTTAACCGCAGGTACGATGCATCACTATAGATGCCGCTGGACTGCAGGAAATAATTAGCTTCATTTGCTGCCTGTGAATACTGGGAGGATAGCATTTCAAAATTTGTAACCTGGCCCGGTTTGCTCCATGCATTCAGTAAGGCAACCGGCTGGTTGAATTCATTACCCGGCAGATAGCTGTAAACCGACTGCAGATAATTTACGCCTGTTTGTTTCCTGTATTCCAGAAAGATGTTCAGCTGAAATTGCTTGTAGCTGAAACTGTTTTGCCATCCGCCATAAAACTTCGGGTCAAGGTTTACGGCGTAGTTCTGATCGTTTAGGCTACCGCCTCCGCGTTGAACAGGATCTTCAGTAATCTGGCCGGATGCGTTGTAAAACTGAAAATAACCCGTACCCGGATTTACGCCTGCATAACGGTAAACATTCACAATTGAGATGGGCTGGCCTATCCTGTAGGTTGTGGAATAGCTCGACTCTGCCAGCCCCGGAAATGATAAAAGCTTATTTTTCGGAAACGTAATATTGAAAGCGCTCGTCCATGTTAGGGCTTTGGTCTTTAAAATCGTGGACTGTAATGTAAATTCAAAACCTGTATTCTGAACTACGGCGTTTTCATTTTCCAGGACGCTGCTGAAGCCCGTCTGCGCCGGAAGATTATAGGTCACGAGCTGGTTCCCGGAACGATTCCGATACCACGTAGAATTCAATAATATCCTGTCCTGTACGAAGCCAAGTTCCAGACCAAATTCCAGTTTCCGGGTGGTTGCCCAGCTAAAATCCGGGTTGTAGAGATTTTGGGGTGTATAACCGATATTGCCGCCATAGTTGTAGGTGGTGGGATTCCATCGTGACAGAAACTGGTAGTTGGCGATCTGGTCACTCCCGGTAATACCGTAGCTTACCCTTAGCTTGCCATAGGTAATAAAACTGAACTTGTTTTTAAAAAAGTTCTCTTCGTTAAAAAGCCAGGCACCACCGACAGAACCGAAGTTGCCAAACTGTTTGTTCGGGCCAAAACGGCTGGAACCGTCCCGGTTTCCTGTGATGTCGACTATGTATTTACCATCCCATTTGAAGTTAAATCTTCCGAAGGCAGCGATATACTTATATTCGGAATAGGAATCCGTCGCGTACTGCACAGGTGAACCGGATATTGATTGTATCAGCACATCGTTTACATAACCGCTTCCATCTGTTTCGGTCTGATAATTGGTATTCTTTTGAATTGTTCCGCCAATAAGGAGGTTAAAAGAAGCCTTTTTAAAGGTGCGTTTGTATTCTAACTGCGGCTCCAGGATCCATGTCATAAAGTTATTGTTACCGAAGCGTGTACTGGCGACCGGACTGTACTCCGGGTTTTGAGCAGCAACGGGATCTCCGTAATATTCCTGACTGTTATAGGTGCTGTAGCCGAGGCTTGTTCTGAAAGTAAGTCCATCTATGATCTTATATCCGATCAGTAAATTACTGTTCAGGGATGTATTTTGAATAGTGTACAGTTCCTTCAGGTAGGAAAGTGCGTTCCATCCGCCCGGTGCGCCGTCAAGCGGGACACCATTATAATTCCAAACCAGGTTGCCCTTGCTGTCCAGCAGGGACGGGTAATCTGGTTCCAGGGTATAGGCGAGCAAAAGGTTGGGGTTTCCTGATGAGTTGTTTTTCTCGTATGAATAAGTGGCGGTAAAATCGACCGTTAGTCTTTTGTTGTCGGAAATATGGTGCACATTGGCTGAAAAACTTGCCCTGCTGTCCGCGTAGTCTCCAGGAAAAATATAGGTATCACGGTTAAAACCGGCCCCTAACCGAAACTGGGTGTTTGCCGTACCTCCCGAAAGGGATGAATTCACATTCAGGTTATGCGCCGTATTGCCAAAGAAGTACTTTTTCCAGTCTGTATTGCGGGTGGTATCAAATAGGGTTAGGTCCGGTGCATAGGCCTGGTCATACTGAATGTTATTGGGCGTAAGCCCATCATTCGCAAAAGCCTGTTTTCGCATGGCGAGATATTGTGAGGTATTCATCATAGGCATGGTATGCCCGACAACGCTTTCTCCATCAACGATGTTAAGGTTGAACTGCGTTTTACCTGCCTGTCCTTTTTTGGTCGTGATGATGATCACCCCGTTTCCGCCCCTTGACCCGTAGATCGCCGTAGCATCGGCATCCCGCAAAACCTCTACGCTTTCGATGTCCGAAGGATTTATGCCGTCAAAAGGACTTATTCCCCCGTACTTGTTATTATAGACATTATTTGACCCCGGCGAGGCCAGCGACGGAAATTGATTGATATTTCCGTTTTGCGGAGCATAGGGAACGCCGTCGATTATAAATAGCGGCTGACTAAGCGGTGCGACGATATTTCCGGAAAGACTTGGATTTACAGCATTCTGTCCCCTGATCTGCAAGGTGAACGACGCCCCCGGAATCCCGCTTGTGGACGAAACCACCATGCCGGGTACTCTGCCTTCCAGCCCGGCCAGCGGATTGGTAACGGGTTGTGCACTGATATCCGCCCCTGAAACTTTGGTGATTGAGCCAACAGTATTTCTTTGCGTACTTGTTCCGTAAGCAATGATATGAACCTCATCAAGACTGTTTGTTTTTTGCTTCAGCACTACTGTGAGTGCTTTCTGACCGGCAAGTCTGATCTCATGCGTTTCCATATTTTCTGAAGTAAAACGAATGACAGCGGCAGGATCTTCCACAACCAGCCTGAACTGCCCTTTTTCATTTGTGGCAGTCGCAATTTTCGTGTCTTTCACGGATACCGTGATACCAGCAAGGGGTTTCCCCTCCTGGTCCTGAACGTTGCCTGTCACGGTTTGACAAAACGCCGTTAGGGGACTTATGATAAAAAGTATGATGTACAGGATTTTCATAAAATTGATTTTAAATGGTTTACTGATTCAGGCAACCTGCTTTGGATATATCATCAGAGATTACCAGTAATTTGATTTTTCTTTTTCCCTTTGTTAATTTGAAACCTTGTTTGTAAAGGCTTTCCGACAATGATTTTTCATCCAAAAGATCCGGAGGCAAATTCAGGCTAACCCGTTCGATACCGGCAGTTTCATCGATGAACAGCACGCGGTAGATATCTTCCATTTTGAGCATGAAAGCATGCAGGCTGCTATTAATAAAATAAACAGCTGCGCCGGTGTGTTCGTTGATATTGGTTTCGGGATGGGTATTGGGAGGAATATGGACTAGCCTGTTTCGATCTGCCACGCTTAAAATATGACAGCCCTGCTCCGCCTCCACCGTGTCAATTTTTACCCGCAAATATTTCCGGATATCGCCCTGCATTATGGAAAGTGCAAGGCTTCTTTCACATGGCGGAAATGATGATTCATAGCAAAAACAATTCCTGGAACGCCAAGCTGTTGATGAACTGTCGGCAGAAAAATCTGTTTTGCGGGCAACATTGAGAATGATCCGGTCTGACTTAAATTCAGCGAATGCGGGAAACGCAAATTTGATCAGCTGGATCCGGGAGGCATTCATGACATCGATCCGGTTTATTAAGGTGTCATTCACGAAAGAAAAGCCAGAGATGGCATGAAGGCCGTCCTTGTATATTCCCAAATAAGACCTATACAAATAGTCAGCGGAACCCGAACTGTCACTGCTGTTAAAGTAGGGCCTCGACAGATCATAAGGTATGAAGGTCTTTTCAGGTAAATGAACTTTCGGTTCGCTCAGCGCCTTTATTACGTTGGCCTCATTCAGTTCATCTGCATAGGTAACCGCAATCAAAACATTGTCTTTAATCCACACATAGTGCGGAATTGAATGATGCGGAAACATCGCTTCCAGGGCGGTATCCATAACCACCGTCGGAAAATGATAGTAGGCTTTTCGCTTTTCAAAAAACGCCTTAATGTTTGTTTCGCTGTCCCTGGTAGATTTGCAATTCACCAGTAGTATTTGTAACTGATCTGGTATTTTTTTCTGCAGGGCATACATTTCAGGGAAATGAGAGATACATGAGCTGCACCACGTAGCCCAAAAATCGAGCACCAGGATTTTTCCCTTATAGTCCGATATTTTTACACTGCGGGAGCTATTAAAGAGCATATTCTGAATGGTTATATCAGGCACATGATCGCCTATTTTAAGGAAGTGATTGTTATTTATATTATGGCCGCTTGCCCGGAAAAAAAGGCATAGCAGTGCCATTAAGCATATTTTTAGCTTCATTTTAGTTTGTTTTAATTAATAAATTGATTTAGCGGCCGGGCGGGAATTCGCTCAGCCGAAGGATAAAATCACTCAGGAGGTGAGATCAGTAGCAGCCAGGATTGGACAGGGTAATTACTCATGTTCCATTCCTTCCTGCCTGGTTTGTGAAACCCTGTTCGCCTCGTGTACTATATAAGCCGCGGCCACGAGGTCGATTAACTGATCGAAGAACAGGGCTACTTCTTCATCGGACAGATCTGCTTTAATATTGCAGTCGCGTGTTACCCAGCACTGAAATACCTTCCAAAAAAATTCGCGGGCAGAATCCGGTGTATTTGCCTGAAAAAAGGCATCCATCATCTTTTTTAAAGATAATTCAGACGTGAAATTGTGTTTTATAATTGCCGCTTCCATACTATTGCTAATTGGTAAGCCGGCCAGCGCAAAAACGCCATAGGCGTGGACTCAACTTACCGACTTAGGGCACCTGAGAGGCCCACCCACGATAAGCGAGCCCACACCTATGGCGTGGGCATATCACTTATCATCTCGCGGGATTGAAATTTCTCAGGTTTCTAAGTCGAGATAAAAGCGAATGCTTCTTATTGATTGAAGTATCGCAAAACAAATATAATCTTTTTTCACAAATGCGGTATGATAAATCCGCAAAAATTTAAATATATTAAAAGAACTTCAACGAGATTATTTTAAAATTAATTGAAAAATAACTTTAAAGACTTACAAGAACGCTTTGGAGACAATCTAAAGAAGATAAGAGACGCGAAGGGTCTTTCTTTAAGAGCGTTAGCAGCTAATTGCGATCTGGATGACAGCCAGATTTCGAAGATTGAAAATGGAAAAACAAATATTCAACTATCTACAATCTTTGAATTGGCAAAAGGGCTGGGAATTGAGGCGAAGGAGTTGTTGGATTTTTAAAATTTAATAATTTTAAAATGCGCCGCGAAGTATACAAATCCCCAAAGAACGATTAAAGCTATCGTATAATATATTACCTTTCGTCTTCTGGCATTTCTTTTATCAGTACTTTTTGCACTATCATCCGGTTTAATCTTCATAGTTAAGTTCTCCAAGAATAGATTAACAAATATAGCATAGTGTGGGTATATATACCCACACTTTTGACTCTCAAAAAGACAATTTTCGTTGCAGAAATCTTTGCGGATGGCAAGCGAAAAACAAAAAGAGCATTTAATTCAATTTGGGAAACACCTGCTCGCGCTCCGTAAAAAACAAAACCTCTCGTACAGGAAATTTGCGCAGTATTGCGATATTGATTATGCTGATGTTAAGAAATATGAAAAAGGGGAGTTAAATATGACCTTTTTGACTATGATTGAATTTGCGAAGGGTTTAAATATTCCTTTGAAGGAACTGATAGATTTTTAATAAAAAATAGTTTTTCAGGTGCTATTTTATTTTTCTTGGTTTAACTGTTTTTTTTGACTTAAAAAAGGGATTTATTCATTGAGCTGTTGAATCAAATCGTAATTATACCCGGACGGTTTACATGATTAGCCAATTGGGCCGTAATATCCAGAAGAAGATTATTTCTTAAGCGATACTTGGGAGCGTCGGGAAATTTAAATAAAAACTCCTCGTTCGTAAAAGACCTGACACAGCGAAAATCAATCAATATAAAAGAATAGTCATCAAATTTCATGACGGGACATCCATCATACCGGTAATCGCCGTCACGAAGATGTTTTCTCAAAATCTCTTTTGGGGTAAGTATCCCGTAAGCCATACGTGAATAGTTTTTCTCCTGAGCGTAATCACAGGCGGGAGTAAGATCTACACAAATCAGCCTGGTCGTTTCCTTTTTTAAAGTTTTCGCAGGTTCTTCTTTTATATTACGCTGGATTATTTCCCTGCCTAATCCGTTAAGCTCCATAATGTAAAGGTTGCCTGGATAAAAATGCTTAAACCCGGCGTCGGAAGAAAGCAGATGGATTTTGGTATGAAGTTTCATCCGCTCTTCATCCGACAATCCGCTTCCGGCCTGCCTTATTTCTTCAAGATGGATCGTCCGGCTTACTGCCTGAAAATTTTTTTCGACGGACTCAATCAGATTGGTATTAATCACATCAACAGCAAGTTCCAGAAGCTGAAATCTATCCAGCCCTTTTATAGCGTCATGTCCGGCCTGTCCTTTAGCCAGCTGATGCAGCATTCCGGACATATTGGTATCCCATTTCCCGTCCTTTGAAAAGATGGAGCATATCTGATTGGTTATTGAGCCAGCCGCATTGTTAACGGAAGACTCCCATAGCATAAATGCGTTTAAAGCGCTGAATTGCTTTATTTCCTTCGTCAGTTCGGTACGTATATATTCCAGCCCGTCTTCTTTCGCTTTGGCTTTGTTAAGGCTGAGTATTTTAAGCGGTTTAAAATCGCTCAGCCCATTTTCAAATTCTTTTTCGAGTTCAGCCCGGTATTTGTCCTCCTTTGTGCTCCAGTAGATTAAAATATAAAGACTATGGGGCATAAGCGTTTGTTTGAGGCGCTGGGCAATGGGCCCGATTATATTTCTGGGATTAGGATTATTGGTGACCAGCTCCAGGTCCAGAAATACCAGTCTGACGTTTTCAACCGGCTTTTCCGGCAGGTCGTCACCATACTCATCGTGGTAATAGAGGTATGGTATTCTTTCTTTGGAAAGTATAGATAACAGGCCACTGACATCTTCAACCTTGTCATCAAAAACAATTACTTTCCCGTTATTCGGAAGTATCATGTGATAAGAGTTTAATTTTCAGTACCGTAATTGCGCCCCGTTGAAATTCTGCCGGCAAATCATATTCATTGGCTTCCGGAAATCTGACGGACCCTTCCTGAACCTTCATCACCTCGGAAACGATGTGGAGCCCGAGTCCGATGCCATTATTTTTAGCCGATATAAAAGGTTTGGTCAGCTGGTATTTCGGGATGGTAAATCCCGACCCGTTATCGGCTATTACAATTTCCAGATAACCAGGCTCATTATGAAGAACATCAATATATATCTTCTTATCAAACGTTTCACTGGTTTTCGAGAGCCGCTGACGTTTGATCTCCAGCCAGTGTATGGAATTGTCAATTACATTCATCACTGCTCCCATAAGCAGGCGCCGGCTGCAAGAGATCATGTGACTGCCTTTATAATTTCTATAGGCTTTTATCAGTTCGATATGGTGTGCTTCCATCCGGTACCCTACGTTAAAAGTAGCTCCGTTAAGGAATTTGACAACATCTTCTTCCTTAGTGTCGGCCTGTTTCAGAAGATCACTGTAGCTTTCAATCAACTGGTCAAGATGGTTTACCAGACCGAGGATTTTGTCCGGCACCTGCTCTCTTTGAACAGCCAGGGTTAACTCAGCGATGACCTTCTGAACTTCGTGAATCCCGACCGCAAGTGTCAGGCCGGCTCCGGCACTGGTCAGCAGCGTTTCATTGATAAAATTATAGTCATCCTCAATTTTCTGCAGATGCTTGTTTATTTCTTCTTTGAGGGGCTCGTCCTCTATTCTTTTTTCGATAAGCAGGTGAAGCTCATTTAAATGATGTAATACCGGTTCCTCCTGTTCGGTCGGATTGTACTTATTCCTGATCTGATCTTTATCTATCTTCCTGAGCGTTTCGACAAGATTTATCGTATGCAGGATCGCTCCGCAGAAATCATAAAAGGCCTCATTTTCAATAAATCCTTCCCGGTTGGTCTTTTCAATTAAGGCGGTACTTTCCGCAATTTTCAAATCAATTACGGCCAGAATAAGGTTATTGCTTATCCGTTTTGCCGGAACATTTACCCTTCTCATATCCAGATTCAGCCAGTCGTTCCCTTTCTCGCCGTATTCGTTGATACGGATATTATCGCGGTACACCCTGATTCCGCCCTGTTCATCGAGATATTGTTTCAGCAGCGTTATTCCGGCCTGGTTACCCAGTTCCAGTGTTTGTTTATCCCGGTCGAAGATATATCCTTCAAAAGTGATCTCTCCGATAGTTTTCGGCTCTTTTTCTGAACCATAGTTTTTCGCCAGATTTATAATGACTTCCTTTTTAGGATTGTCGGGATCTCTTTTTACAAAAGTTTCATTATCCTGAATATAATCCTCTTCCTGCGTTACCTGGCGTTTTTCGAGTTCGGGTAAAGACTCCCATGGCGAAAATTCATAGTTAAATTCGCGGATAGTTGTTCCGGAAAGTTTACATTTAAAATGCCAGAGGGCAAATTTTTTGATGTCATCCCAAGTAGGTAATCCTTCCACGAGTGATTTATCATCAATGTTGATAT
This sequence comes from Mucilaginibacter gotjawali, assembly GCF_002355435.1. Taxonomy (NCBI): domain Bacteria; kingdom Pseudomonadati; phylum Bacteroidota; class Sphingobacteriia; order Sphingobacteriales; family Sphingobacteriaceae; genus Mucilaginibacter; species Mucilaginibacter gotjawali. The sequence goes on along the minus strand of NZ_AP017313.1, from coordinate 41,180 downwards.
CTACTGTAAAATCACCGGACTTTTTAAAGGGAGAATTTAAAGTAAAGACAGCCCTGTAGAGATCCCGGACCATTCGTTTATCCCAGTCCGTCCGCAGATCAGATATAATAATCCTTGTTCCTTTACGGTTCCGCAGAAAATATTCCGGGGTCCTGATAAAGACTTCAAACCGGGCATCCTTGAGGTATTTCTCTTCGCTGAACTTATTCCAGTCAATACGTACCACAACCTCGTCTTCTCCTTCCTTTCTGCTGATCAGCTCTATTTTATTGCCCAGCTTGTGAACGCCGAACCGGCCGATGCCTTTTTCACCGATAGGAAGTCTATTAAATTTTTTTGAACGTTGATTTTTCGCAAGAAGCTGGGCCTTATAATCACTTCCGGGTTCAAGCCAGACATTCTCGATAATGTCAATGTTCATGCCTTCGCCGTCGTCAGTAATATCGATCCGCCCTCCTTTCTTGTCAGTAATCCTTTCGAGTTTTACAGTTACCTTTTTTGCATCCGCGTCGTAGGAGTTTTTGATCAGCTCAAGCAAAGCGACATTCTCATTTTTGATGAGCTTATCGCCCAGCTGCAGCAGTAACCTGGCTCTTGGCTGAAAAAAGTTTTTGTTTGAAGACGCCTTCATGAATTGTCCTGCTGATTTAGATCTGTAAACATATGATTAAACTAAATTACATCCTTTTCTTTAGTTTATTTTTTTTCGGAGACATTTTAATAATTAATGTCAATTTATCTCGTATTTTATTCTACGCATGTATACCCGGCAATTGGAACAGCGCATGATATGGTCTGTTTCCGTATTTACAACTTTGGAACATTCTCGATTCGACGCCAGTAGTTAGGATAATTAAAACTTCATTCCAAACTTTTTCATTTTATCCAGGCACTGATTGATAACAGACAATCTTTTAATATCAATCTGCTCTCCCTGTTTTAATTTTTTTATCACGGTTTTAACTACACTTATCTCATTGAAATTCAAAACATTTGTCTGCCCCCCTACGTCGATCACTTTGCTCCAATCATTTTCATTTAATAAATTCAACCGGTTATAGATTTCGGATGTGTTTACGGATTTAATATCCTGATATCCAGATAAAGACACAATATATTCTGAAGTGACACGCAAGGTGTCAAACTGGTCCAGAATCGATAAGCCCTGTCTGATTTCGGTTTCACTTAATGCGCCCATTTTAAAAATCTTGCTTTTAATATTGGCCGCGAAATTTTTCTGAATAGTGGTAAAATCATTTCTTGTTAGCAACCACTTTGATAAGCCGTCCCAGAAAGCAAGACCCAACTGTGTGATTTTTTCTGTCTGCTGGTAATGCTCTGCTTCTTTAACTTTATCCGTTTCTTCCGAATATCTCGCTGCAAACTCCGAAGGGGTTAACAGATATCCTTTGAGGTTGTCCCGGTTTAGGTCAAATTTAAGTTTGACCAGATCTTCCCAGCAATATTTTTTTCTGGCGAATTCACTTACCAATGTATCTTCCGAACTGATCAGATAAACGTAAGCATGCCGGAGAAGTCTTGTGATTTCTGTTTGTAGATTTTCATCGACGCTCTGCTTATTCCATATCTTACCCAGATCGATGAGGTTGTCCGTGAGATGATAAAGCAAGGCCAGAGCGTATGTCACCGCAAATGAACGGATATTAGTATCTCCAACCGGATCTTTACCTTTCCGCCCGAAAAGCTCCTCCGTTTTTTTAAACAGAATGGCATTGGCGATGAGGTCCTGATAATATACCCTTCCTGGCATTTTTTTTGCAAAATCCCTTTCCACCATTTCCATAAATTTAGGATAATTTTTTTCCGCTCCCAACGACACCAGATAGGGCAGGCGGTTCCATGTATTCATTAGTTTCCCAATTTCGGATTTTACAAATTTCTGATCGGTAGGGTAACGGATCTTAAAGGCTTCCTGCTTGTTTTTATTCGGCTCTTTGTTGTAAAGCTCTTTATACTGCCCTTTCACCCGTTCGAAAAACCAGATGGTCTGTTTGTTATGGTCATCGGGATCTATGGCATAAGTCGTTCGCGATAACTGTTCGATGCGCTGTAAGTAAGGATGGTTGGATGAAAGATCCAGATCCGAAACTTTATTCTGGCTGTTAGCAAACTTCGAAATATTCGGCACTTCCCGGTTTTTGAGATCATGATCTTTGATCACAGTAAGTTTCATCTGAACATAAATCTGGGATAGGCTTAACTTATACTTTTTTTCCGTGTGAAACAGCGAAGCGGTCGTCTGACCTCCGTTTACAATCTGGAAATCCTTAATTGATTTCAGCGTCAGCTGACCCTCTTGGAGTTCAGTTTCCACCTCGGATGCCGTTACGGCCAGCCCATTATTATAAGGCAGAAACATATAAGGCTTATCACCCCTGATCGTATCTCTTATTCCCTTATTGATACTGCCAGTTTGTTGCAGGAAGGCCCGGACATTGCTTTCCAGTAGTCTTGTTGAATAATTATCATACAGAATTGATAGTATTTTCCCGGGTAGTATAGCCAGGTAGCATTCATAAACTTCATTGTCAACCGGCATTTTCAGGCAGGGTACCGACTCCGGATATATTTCCGAAAACTTAATTTCTATTGGTTCCCGGTTATCTTTTGACTGGGAAAGGCGGTGAAACCGCTCGATATCCCATACGTGAAATATGATTTTAAGGTCTTCGAAACTTTTGAGCCGGAAATTTGACGGCGGATCATGGGCAATATTTCCATTGGATAGCAGAAAAATATTTATTCTGTCAAACGTTTTATAGTGATCGTGGATCAACTTCGCCAGCGACCAAGCAGTATGCGAAGGATCGATTTCGTCCAGATAACCCTTAATAGAGGCATTTGCAAATTTTGTACTGTATTTGATCAGGTCTTCAAATTCAGCTTTTTTCACATTATATAAATCATTGGTGTCCCGGTAATGGGTGATAAAAAGGTCCAGTGTTTCAAACCCATCCCGTATTGCATAGCCGTTGATTTTAAATTCTATGTTGCCCCTGTCATTTGGTTTGGCGTAATTACAGATCACCATGCCCTCTGTTTCGCCGGCTTCCGAGAGCTGGTCCAGCATGTATTCGGTAAACTTGTCCTCCTTTAAAACGCCCTGTCCGTCAGCGTAGACCAGTGACTGTATCTCATGGAACAGGTTATGCAGATACTGATCAAGTTCAAAGTTTACATTTTTGACAACGGTTAAATTTTCTTCCATAGTGCTTAATAAGAAATTTCTGCAAATAGTTCTTCCGGGGAAACTTTGAAATCAGCGCATGCGGAAGTATCGATCTGATAGGTAACGTGATGAACGCCTTCTGGGATAATCCGGGGAGTGATGCATGGGAAGCCCTCTATGACGCTGTATATTTTGATATCCCTTATATGGTATTCCCTATTTTCATATTGCCGGTAATGTTCATCTTCATAGCCCGCCTTTAGCAATTTGTCATTATACATATCGGCTAATTCATCTGATGATTCAAAAACCCGGCGCAATTCACAAACAAGGCTATTCAATGTAAGCAAGTGCCCCTTCCTTTCGTCAATAACAACAAGGTAAATAAAAAGCTTCGACAGATTCTGCGCAGATAACTGCAGTTCGTTTGATACCTGAACAAACGGATGGTTTGCTGCTGTTGTTTTTACCTCCACGCCGGTGCCATTGATGATATAATCCTGATTTAAAGCATCCGGACCGTTCCAGGAATCAAGCGCAACCTGATAATCAACACCCTGTTGTGTTAGTTGCTTCAAAAATACAGTTCCCCGAATAGTCCCTTTTGCTGTTCAGCACTTAAACCTTTCAGGTTAAGATTCTCAAACATTCTTTTCCATGAACTGATCACTCTGAATGTTGCCGCTATCGCTTCCGTGACTGTAGCGCACTCAGCAATTTCTTTTAATATATCCTCGGTCAGCAGGCAAAAAACGCCCGAAAGGCTGTCTTCCATAAGAATAATAGCCAGTTCCCGCAGATCCGCCAAAGGAAGGATTTGAATTTCTACTCCCCTGAAACGCTGAATCCTGAATTCAGGAAGGACAGTTTCGGCTGAAAAGTCAATCAGGAAAGAGCGGTTTCGGGTAATCCCGTTTGTCGCAACGAAGCATTGAATAGCCGGAATCTCATCGATTCTGACTTTAACAAACCGTTGCTTGTCGCCGGCCTGACTGTCCCATATAAGATCAACGCCATAACTCATACTTCTTCGTCATTATCGTCATCTTCCTGCGTATCTTCAAAGCCGGGTTTAACCTGAGCCGCAAATTCAACCAGTTCTTCATTGGCTATTTTTGGGAAGGCCAGGTAAAACCCGGTTACCGGAAGCCTGCCAACGCCATCTATTTTAGCCGGATCAAGCGGATAGATCACCAGAAGGGCACGCCCGCTTTCCGCACGTGCTTGGTGAACAAGCTTTTTTGAAACACTGGATTTTCCTTTTTCTGGTTTCAGATTCAGATCAAAATAAGTGTCAGGCGGATCCTGAATATTCTGCTTGGACAGTTCATAGAATTTTCCTTTGCCTACGTCCCCGCGTTCTGTTAATCCTATCTTCGTAACACCGAGACCTTTAAATTCCACATCAAAGGAATTTTCCGGCTGAGTGTTAGACCGGATAGCTATCGCCCAGTTCATCAGATTTCCTTTTTTAAGTTGTTTACGGATATAACCGCCCAGAATATCCTGCCGGATATTTGGTTGTTCCGTCTGATAGCTTTCTAAAAAGCCAATGACCGTTTCTGCTATATCTCCGGTCCAGAATAGTTTGTTAGGCTGACTGGTATTCGGCGCCGACAAAGAGGCAATCAGTGCCTTTACTGTGTCCCAGTTTTTCTTTATGACCACAGGATCTCTTGGAAACTCGTAGGTCTGTTTAACCGCTCCTGAAAATCCGACCTGGATTTTTTCATGAAGCCGCATTTTGGAAGCTGAAGTTATGCTCAGCAAACCGGAATGCGTCCGGACTTTCAGCCTGTAATCCTTTGGCCTCCTATTACGGGCAGCCATTTCATCAAAGTCCGCACGCATTTCCTGCGTGGCCACCGTGATATGCCGGTACCACCTGATCAGCAGGTCTGTAGTATAAAGCCGGCACAAATCAACATATCCGGGCCTGTAGCCGAACCAGCGGCCCATTTGCATAAGGGAATCATACATGCGCGATGTCCGGAGATAGTAACTGACAGAAAGTCCTTCGAGTGTTATTCCCCTGGCAAGACGGTTACCACCAATCGCAATTACAGACAACCCCGTTTTTTTATTTAAGTCATAATTGATTTCAGCCACATTATGATAATCAAGCTGGCTGGTATTTTTAGTGCCATGAACAGCGCGCACTTCTATTTTAAGTACAGCCTTTCTTAGCTGCGCCTTAACGTCTGTCCAGTCATGAATAACAATAGCCGGGTCTGAATAGCCAGGCAGGTTTGCTAAAGTTTTTATGGTGGTCGGTATAAAGTCTCTTTTGTATAATGTTTCCAGCTGCGTAAATATTTTTCCTTTTCCGGATTTAATCTGACCACGGTAATCATCCATGATATCATCGACAAGTTTGGCTATTCTGTCTATCCATTTTACATACAGCGCTACATGAACCAGCATGGAATTGTGTTTGGTTTCATGTCCTCTAAGTTTTCTGATCGCGCACGTCAGAATGAAGCATTGCACGGCCTCATAAAGCGATGCGGGTACATCGTCGGGAAGATTATCCTTGTTCTTTTTATTGATACTTACCGGAAAATATGGCTCCTGATCTTCTGCCAGTCGGACAATATCCAGTCCTTCACAGCCCTCTCCTGTTTCCGGGTTCTCGTAACCAAAAATCCTTTCTGCTCCGATGTAGTTGGAGGGTGCCGGAATATTAACGATAAAATCCCTCGGGAACAGATCTTCCCCGACCAGGAACTGCTTTCCGCTGATTGTAGTTTCCAGATCGCTGTTCCAGGCTTCGGGAATAAAGATATTGGCGTACGGTGTGGCTGTGTAGCCAATGAATGATTTTTTCTGAAATAAGTTTAGCAGGGTACGGATCAGTCGGTTAATGGTGCGGATATCATTGATGTCCTTACCGGAATTGACTGAAGCGTTATCGGCTTCATCGTCAATAACCATTAAAGGTATATTGATAACTTTAAGGGTTCCCTCGTCTGTTTCGATTGCAAATCTGGACAACCATTCAATCAGATTCTCTAAGATGCTTTTGTTCTTTTTAATCACTAGTACGGTGGGATTCTTGCCGCCGACCGGTACATTTAGGCGCTCTGCAATGGCTTTTTTGAAATCCCCGTCCTCTGCCGATGAAGTATAACTGTATATTTCCGTATTGACGCTGAATAAGCCCACGCCTGTCTTTACTTTTTTATGCTGTTCAATAAAATCCGCACTCTTCCTGCCAATAAAACCTTCGTCCACCCTGAGCTGGGTTTGCCTCCTCAGACTGTTGTGGATACCTGCGATCACGATGATCAGTTTGTAACCGGCGTCCACGCTTTTATTAATCAGACCGATAAAGTTGGAGGTTTTGCCGGACTGAACGTGACCAACTACCATCCCTCTCCTGTCCCAGCTCCCCGGTACCGACGGATCAACACATTTGTCCAAGATCTTATCAGATAAATCATCAAGGCTGCGAACGGGAAAACCAGGATCATTCGACTTCATGTGTGCCGCGTAACGATCCCACAAAGGCCAGTCTTTAATAATGCCCTTTTTGTCCGCGAGCCAGGGTCTGATATCGTCATTAACCAGAAAGGTTGCATCACCGGTGTAAACCTCGTAATCAGCTACCAGCTGATCAATCAGTCTCGATTTATCAATGTTGCTGTAATTTGGAATCGCTAAGGCGTTTTCTACTTCTGCTTCTATAACAGCCTTGGTAATCTTGTCATAGGATGCCAGAAATATATGGGTTACATTCCTTGCGGCTTCAAATAAATCACTCATTTTAGATATTCGATAAGTTGTGGGTACTGATTAAACGGTTCTATATTAAGAATTTGCTTTACAGCGATTTCATTTCCAACCCCCTGTTTTATGAGCGCGTCAAAAAGTTTCACGGCGAGCGCGATCACTGCGTCATCGGGGGCGGTGCCGGAAGTTCTTAATTCATGTATGCCAGGATCTTCACTCTGGTAGTAAATAATAGTTTCAATCGGAATGTTCTTTTCAATCAGCTTTAACAACTGACTGATGTTGCTTTTTTCTTCCGAATCATCGCCTGTCAGTTGTTTGATAACCGGGTGAGCGCGGTTGATCGTATAACTTATACCATCTTCCCGTGTTTTTTCCGCTTTCCACACCGGTTGAAATTCGAATTCCGGCAGTTCGGGATTTCTTTTCAAAACTGTACCCCGGAAATTATAAACCTTAGCTGATTCCTTTACAGCTAGGCTTCCCAGCCTGGCCAGATCTTTTCTAAGCTCTACGGGTGGTTTGGCCGTGGATTTTTTAATATCCAGTACCCACTCATGGTCCTGATCATTGGTAAAGTCAATGCTCAGACGAGCCAGTTTCGAATGTTCGTTTCTGGTAAACATGCCCAGCCAGTCGCCAGCTACCAGCATCCGCTGATTACGGTAAATATAAAAACCCTGCTGCTCGTACCAACCTTTGGGTCCTTGTCCGGTCTTACGCTGCTGTTCATCCAGGCGGGACATGTGCGGCAGAATGAACGCCCGCACTTCCGTATTACCCTTACCCAGATATTCCGGTCCAAGCATGACCGAGCCAGCTTTAAGCATAAAAGGATTCCAGGGTTCGACGCGCACGCTATTCAGCCATAGTTTAATTTTTTTGTTTTCCAGAAAACGGTGAAATATCATCCCGAGATGTACTTCGAGATACTCCATTTCTTTTTGAAAAATCCTGCGTACAGCATCATTTTCACTGCTTGCGTTTCCAACAAGTTTATCCAGCTTTTCCCAGATGACTACGGTACCCTGAGCGGATTTATTCAGCCGGTCGGTCATGCTTTCCTGTGACAGGTAATTCAGGAGAATCCAGTTCTGAACTTTATTGACATAGTCAAGATCCCAGCATCTGTAAACGATTTGCTGCTGTGCTTTTTTGGTCGCTACCGTTAGCCGTTTACATTGTGAAAATGACGCGGTTTTCAGGCCCATGCCAAACCTTCCGAGGTCATTTTCTCCACGTTCACTTTCAGGGTCCTTGCTACCCGGCGTCAGCGCATCCACAAGTTCCATTAAATCCATCCCGGTACCATCGTCAGTAATGACCAACCCCGAATCTCGGCCCGCCCAGAAATAATCTATCCAGATATTGACAGCACCTGCTGAAATACTATTATCAACAATGTCTGCCACTGCCGTTTGCAGCGTATAACCAAACGACCGGTAGGAATTAATGGTAGCTTTTGGCTTTGGCCGGGCTTCTTCAGAGGCGTAAGCGTTCAGACTTTCGAGATCCATTTTAATTATTTAAAGGGTTTGGTTTACTGGTCCCGTTCTTTTGAGTGACAGCAAATATTTTAAAATCGGAATAACCTATCGAAAATCTCTTTGTATCCCAGCTGGCCGGTCTTACGTACCAGCACTGTGATATTTTAAATACAGAAGAGAAAATAGCTACAGCAGCTGACTGGATTTTACTTCCTGTCAAAGCGATTTCAAAATGTAAATTATTAAGTATGAAATACGCATAATAGTCTTTAGCCAGCTGTGTTAGTGTTTCATCCAGATTATTCTGATTGGTATAGTGGATCACGGCAGAATTAAACTGTCTGAGGGAAAATTCAGCGGATATTCTGGAAAGTTTTTCTCTTGCAGTATCGCCATTGGAAACAACCACATTAATCTTTTCGTAGTCCCGTTCGGCAATCAACGTATACAAGCGCTCATGCTTGGCTGAAGCAAAGGAAAACAAAACTCTGGGATCGGATATGTTGGTATAATGGGGTAGCAGGTTGATCAGCGCGTAGGGCCCTGTTTCCCCCTTTACGATACCCGACATGTCATTTAAAAGAATGGAAGAATCATTCATGTTGTTCACGTCTAGGATTGGTTGTACCTCTTCATCCAGTGGATACTCCTGCGCCGGATTCATCAAGGAAAAACAGAACCGGCCATTCTTAAGGTATGAATTTTTTATAGCATCAAATATGACTGCTTTGGGAAGACCGGTAATATCGATTAATACCATTTTGCCTTCCAGCAGGGCAAGATGATCTTTAAAGGTATTGCTTTCGGTAATCACCTTCTGATCATCACAGAGATAAGAAAACTCTTCCATAATTTCACCGGAGTACCCTTCTTCTGAGAATTTTATGAAAATTACTTTTTCAGGTTGGAGTAATTTAACTTTCTTCGCTGCCTGTAAAGTTGCCTCCTCAAATCCCAGACCGATGATAGCGACATCGATTTTTAATTCAAAATATGCAGAATTGTCAACTTCTGCGATAGCTGGCAGCTTGCTGAAAGTAAACTCATAATCAGGCAGCACTTTGTTTACAGGTTCTTCCTGCAGGTCGCTGCCAAAAAGGAAAAGCTGCTGATTATCGGAACCATCTGTTTTTCCCGGCTCTTCGGGAAGCGCGGTTTCCCTGATCAGCTCATCCATCTGATCATCAGCAATGGGGTTAAGGTTTTTAATCAGAATTTCTTTGCCTTTTTTGGGATTGTTCAACCATTCTTCCAGTGCCGGTCCGGAGATCTCGAACCGGTCAGCGCTGGATAAGCCCATATGCTTACTTACGCCGTACAGTTTCCGGAAAATGAGTTTAAACTGTTGCTGTGGTTTCAGTCCCTGGCGGTTGGTGCGGGAAGCTTCCGGACCTCCCTGGAGGTTGAAAATTCCGGCATCGATCAGCTGTCTTACCTGGCGGTACTGATTTTCGGTGTCTCCGTGAGTGATATTAATAAATATTGAGGTGTACTGCCTGAACCGTTCTACTTCGCCTTTTGCTTTCCTGATAGCGGACTGTACCAGTAAGTGATGTGAGGCATTGGCAAATCCTTCTACAAAATCGAGGTATCGGGTGTCTCTTCTGTTCAGATCATATAATCTGGAATTACATAATTCCAGATAACATGCATTCTGTGTTTTTGCATCGATGGGAAACTTCTTTGCTTCAATGCCCTTGCGGAGTATCAGTTCGTATAAGGCTATAACATCTCCGAGATCACCAACACAGACCGCGGTGAGTGCTGATATACCATGATAAATACCTTTTTTTTCTGAAGCTTTCGCTTCTCTGACAATATCTTCGGCTACTGATATCAGCGAGGCATCTCCCAGAATCTCAGAAGGTGTCAGGTTTTTGGGATGCAGTGGAAAGTACCGAGCTCTTTTTAACAAGATGTTTTCTATGAAGGCCTGTCCCTCATGATGATCTTCGTGAATTATCTTATTTACTTCCGCACCAAGATCAAAAATTGAATAGTCTCTGCCTATTTTTGCCTGAGATTGACTTCCCGGCGCCATAATTACCATTTCCAGGGTTTGCGCTTCTGTAGTGAATTTAAAGGCGCAGGTCTCATCCTGAAACAACAGCTCTGAAACCAGTTTGATAATGTTCCCATCATTTAGATATCGTGTGGAGACATCATCCAGCAGGAAAAATATATTAGAGTTGGCAAAAATCTCAGATGCTTTCCTGATGGCTTCTGCCAGCTGCGGAAATGCAATTTTAGGATGTATGGTAACCTTGTATTCGGTTTGCCCATCATTCAATGAATTCAGGTATTTTTTAAGTTTGGTTTCGAGGTCGTAATCACTGGTAACATCATTTAGTTCAGCGGAGTTGCTGATTAAATGGGAGAGTACAGAAGCTATATGTACAAAATAATCTTTCCGGACAGTATCGCCTTTTAAATCCCTTAAATGTCTGATGACATGAACGGACTGAATGGCATAACCTATTAAAAGCTTAGAATAGGGTTCAAATATTTCCTTATACTCATTGCCGTCGAGTGCGTTAAAGTCAAGCAATTTTACGCAGGAAACATATAGTCCGATATAGCCTTCTGATTTTAACCGGTTAATGACCTTGGTACTATCGTTTGTTTCTTCTGTATTTTGCGGCATTAACCGGGCGTGAAATTCCAGTGCGCGTAACAACATGGTTTTTCCGCAGCCCCGCATACCCGCGATGACCTGCGGGCCTTTAATGCTGATGCTGCTTGTCCAGGTATCGTCTTTATCAACAAACAGGGATGAAATGAACCAGGGGCTCAGTGACTGTGCATTGACCGCGTCGTCAAAGCTTTTTAATTTAAGTTCTGCCTGCCACGGGTTTGTATGCTGGTAAAAGGTGTCCTTGATCTGGTTAATCAGGTCTTTATAGGTAATCTGTTTCTGATGAATAATCTCCGGCTTTAAAAAATCTGCTTTTTCTTCCAGCAAAAAGGCTAGCCGCCAGTCCTTTTCATCATACTTATCAGGATTATCCGTTATTCTCCGGCTCAGCATGTTAAGGCATTGTGCAATCCAGTGCAAATCGCCCACACGATCAGAATCATCGTGACTTTTCGTTTTCTGGTCGACAGAACCAAGATCAATCGCCACTACCCTGACATTTTCATCGATCTCACCAAGGCGTGTTCTGGATGAGGGCAGTTTTTCAATCATCACGTTGCCCGGATGCAGATCATTATGATATTTCTCGTTGTTGCGAAGTTCCTGAAGCAGGGTAATCAGGTCTATTGAAATCTGAGCGATTGTTCTTGCAGGAATCTCATCCTGCAGCAAAAAGTCTTTAAGCGTGATACCATCCAGATATTCAAGTCCGATGACATGGCAGTGGATGGTGATTCCGTTGGTAAATGTTACCTCGATGTCGTCATGATAAATATTGGGGTCAATATTTACTACGTGATTGGAGTTTTGCGCTAATTCCAGATGATTTTCGCATTCCAGTTTAAAATCTTTATTGAGTAGTTTGTATAAAGCAACGGGGATTATTTTGATAACTTTTTTAACCTTCAGCTTTCCAAACGGAGAAAACTCGCCCACATAAGTTGCGCCATAAAACCCTCTGGCCAGAGATTTGATTATTTTCATTCCAGCGATGGTATCAGGAAAATAATCCAGAGGAAAGCCATACTGATTTTCGCAGGTCGGACAGAGATCAGTAAGATTTTTTAAAGAATAGTCTTTACCGGGGCAGTTAAAACAGCTGTATTTTTCCATTAATTAATTACTTCTAAATCGGTTACAGCAGAAGAACTGCCAGTGATATTAAAACAAGCTTCAAGTTTTCCAGCAAATTCTTCCAGATACGGGGCTTCGCAGCGGTAGGTACACAGTACTTCGCCTGCGCTGATAAACTCGTACGGCATCTTTGCAAGGATGACTCCGCAGGGATCAGAAAACCGTTCACCGGAAATTTGATGCTGGATTGTTACTATAGCATCCCGCAGCAGGCGAAGGTTGACTTCGGGAAAACCGCTTTGGGGCGCTTTAATCTGATAGATATGTGTTTTCTCCGTGCGCACTGCAATCTCATAAAAAGATGCGCGGTCACCGCCTTGGGTAATTACATTTTCAAAAAAAGCCCTTTCGGCGTCTTTCATCGTGAAGGTAATGTTTTTGTTTGCACTCACGGTGACAGCCATTTGAAGCAGCAACCCAAAATGACGGTTCAGATGTGCATTTTCCCCGCCAAACACATGCTTTAAAGCAAGTATAGATTCGCCTCTGCCGATATATGGCTGCTGAGGTATGCCGCCATTGGTCAGGAAACATACTGATTTTATACCCAGCCGCCCGGCAATTCTGTTAAACCGTGCTGCATTTTCTTTCGCCGCGACATTGTCTGCACCAAAGTTTCCGAAAGGGGAAACACGTACATCCAGTCCGATATATTTTAGATTCATGGCAACTTTTTTTGACAATAGCGAGGCAATCACGAGTGCCGGAATATGCAGGCTGTTATTTGCTTTTCTGAAGCTGAATAGCTGTGCATCAAGCGGCGCAAAACGCTGATCAGCCAAAAAGTGGACATATTTATTTTCACTCAGCCAGGACCTCAGCTGTCCGGGGTCAGGGTTTGTTTCGTAGCCGCTGATCTGGCCAAGCACATCAATTCCTCCGGCTGGCCGACCCGGTACACCTAATTTAAGTATATGATTACCCAGTAATTTTAAAATAACAGGACACAGTAAAGTTGAAAGCGATCCGGGGCCTCCTGTTGATGGAATATCGCATAACGGTATTGCTATATCGCTGATTATCGTGCCGGATTCCGCCAGGCCACGGGCAAGTTTGACAATAGCCTCGTCTTCAAGATCGTTTATTTTGGCATGCGCTGTCAGATTAAGCATGCTTGCTGAAGATTTTTCTGCCAGGAAGGTATTAATCAGCTGTTCAGAAGTAACGCTTGAAGCATTATTTATCATTGGTTATTAAATTAGAAAAGGTCAAGGGCTGAAAGAGCAACTAAATATACAGGCTTTTCACCTTGTTTATAAAGCAAAGAATAATATTTAATAAATATTATTATCTCAGATCAGCCAGTATTGCTTCCTGTATGTCTGGTGCTATATTTCGCATCAACATATCGTTTACAATTTCCGCGATCTGAAAGGCAAGATAAGGTGGCACCGCATTCCCAACCTGGTGAAATTGCTCGGTCCGGCTGCCGCAGAAGTAATAATTGTCCGGAAAAGTCTGGATTCTTGCGGCTTCCCTGACGGTGAGGCTCCGGCACTGCACATGGTCATAATGAATAAAATAATGACCATCCTTGCTGATGTGGCTTGTTACCGTTGTCGCCGGTCTGTCCGGTAACTGTACACGAAACCTGTCCGTGAATTTTCCTGATGAAACGTTATCATGGTCCGGCAGCAGATCCTCATCAAATAATTTGTAATCATTGAGTTTCGGAAACTTTTTGTTTTTCCGGGTATATAAAGCCGCAAAGAGATATCTTTTGAGATCCTGCGTAAGGTGACTCCTTGACTCGTGATGGGTGATTCCAGTCAACCGTTCATCATTATACCAGCCAGCCAGCGGGTGGCCCGCCGCGATCAGGGGCAGCCGGTATGGCATATATTGCCTGCCAGTATTTTCCGGAACATTGTCCGGAGCATCGGGCAATTCAACAGCAAGACGTTCCACAATATCATTTCTGAAGTTTCCGGTTATTTCAGCCCAGTTTTCCGGTGAATCCGCTGCTTTGGTATAAAATCTTTTCTTTTTGATAGTGCCGTCTTCTTTTATGATGTTTTCACTGCGGATAAAAGTTCTGCTCATGCCGCTTCTGATTTTTGGAAACATGCCGATAACGGACTGAAGAGTCACTTCGGCAGCATTATGCAATGTGGCGGGACGGTCTGCGATATCATTTCTCACGCCGATCAGGATTACCCGGTGTCTTTTCTGCGGGATTCCGTAATCTTCCGCTTTAATCAGGTAATCAGAATCTTTGCGCACATTTTCTGTTACGAGAGAATAGATATGGTAACCTGGTGCATTAAGATCGCCGAAAACCGTTGCCGGGGCACGCAGATCCCTTAACATCCATCCAAACACCCTTTCGCCGTTAATTGTAGCCGAAAGCAGACCCTCCACATTTTCCATCACAAATACGGAAGGATGATGCCGGGCGATGATTCGGAGATATTCCTTATATAAATATACGCGGTGATCGTCCTCATGAATACCCCCTACGCGGGAGCGCCCTACGTTGGAGTAAGCCTGACAGGGAGGTCCCCCGATCAGCACCCAGTGCGGTTCTTCACCGTCCAGTGCCGTGGAGATGCGTTCGTCAATTTCAGGTTCCGGGGTAAGACCCAGGGTGGCCTGCCATGCTTCAGCGGCCGCTTCCCGGTATTGAACGGGATATCTTCTGTAGAGGTCCGAAAGTGTCAGCTCATTTTCAAGAAACCGGTAGTATTCGGCCGGCAGCTGGCCGACAGGAAACTGTCTGACAAACGAACGCAGGGTAAGCGTCTGGTGCGCATCGGTATCTTTTTCAATGGACAATTTAATCTTAAAGACACGTTCTCCTGCACCGTCAGTCAGTGAACTAAACCCTTCCGCTAATCCACCCGGCCCCGCAAATAAATCAATGATTGGAAAAGGCATTGGCTAAAATAAGTAAAAGGTCTAAGATAGGAAGTTTTAATTCTTTAGTCAACGGTAATCGGCAGGGATTATTCGTTTTTTTCGGAGATGATTGCGGCCATCAGACTGGAAAGCGTGCGATCTGTTACCTGGCTTTTAAGTCCACATTCCCAGACATTTAGCACATGCCAGCCCGACTCCAGCAACTTTTTTTCTGCCTGTGTGTCTTTCAGTTTATTGGTATTTATTTTATTGAGCCACCAGTCGGTACGTGTTTTGGGCACTACATAATACCTGCATCCATCGTGACCATGCCAAAAACATCCGTGAACAAATATGACGGTCTTATATTTAGGAAGAACTATATCCGGTTTCCCTGGCAACTTTTTATCATGCAGACGATAACGAAATCCCTCTGAAAAGAGGAATTTTCTTACCACCAGTTCCGGCTTTGTATCCTTGCTGCGGATACGGGACATATTGAAACTTCTTGTTTCTTTTGTATGAACGTCAGTCATGCAGTATTGATGCAAATTGGATGCCGGTAACAGATCAGCTTTGTGACGGTAGCGGGATATATTTATCCAGGCCGGTATCAATCAAAAATATCTCCTGCATAAAACTGTAGATATCGATTCCCTGCTGCTCGCAAATCTCAAAGCTTTTTTCCATAAGCTGGTTTCTGAAAGCGGCCTCTCCGGCTGAAAAAGATGGCTCACCTGTTTCTATTTTTACATAGTTTTCAAACAGCTCATCAGGATGTGCATTTACACCTTCCTCCACGAGGTTGTGCATAAATCCTGCAACATCATTAAGATTATTTATTTCCTGTATCATAGTAATTTCAAATTTTTAACAACCCTGTTTTCTTCTGCCTGCCGCAGCATTATTTCAGTTCCGTCTTCCTTAGTCATTACTGCCCCGAACTCCCTCAGCGAACTTTCATCGCTGTATATTCCGTTAGGATCATTCCACATCAGCCATTCAATAATGTCCCATCTTTCAAGCCGGCTGATAAGCAATAAAAGTTCCACTGCTTCAATTTCCACTGCTGTCATATAGAGAACATCATATTCCTTCCAATAACTCTTATGGGCATGTATAATTTCCATAACTTATTCTTTTACGTTCCATGACTTAACGTAGGCCTCCAGATTTTCCGCTACAACTACGAGTTCGTTTTTTGCAACAGATATGCGTTCTGCATTATCCGGGTTTCCAATATTCCGTTGCAGTTGGGTCAGACTTACCACCCTGATTTCATCCTCATCTTCAAAATCCGCCGGGTTTTCTGTTACGATAAATACTTCTTCGGCTTCCAGGTCAGGGATTGCTGAAACTATTTTACATATCTGGCCCGGCTGGGTTGGCATAAGTGTGTTCATATACAAATTTATTAAAATTAGCGTGTTAATGTTTTAAAAAACCGGGTATATTTCCCCCGGTGTCAATTACTTTGCGTGTAGTCAGGATTTCAGCATGATGAGATATTTATCATATCTGTCAGTAATATCAGGCCCCTTTATAAACTTTCCGGTTTTGTAGAAGTAATGCTCCTCAAACAAAGAAACCAGTTTCGCCTTCAGGTCGATCAGATAGCGGTAATCCGCATTAATCCGCTGTTCACCCATGGTACAGTGTTCCTTTAGCATTTTTAATTCCTCATCGCCGTTATTAAGGGATAAAAGCGGAAGGATTAATTCTTCCACAATATATCCCTGTTCAGGTGCGCTGCTGCTGTCCGCAACACACTTTATTTTCGTGCCGTCACTTAATGTGATATGTATGTTTGCCCGTGTCATTCCAGATAATTAAGGATTAATAAAAAGGTCTACTGCTATTTTAAATTTAGGGACGGTGTATTCCTTCGTTTCTGTGTACTGCCAGAGATGATGAGAAAGGAAGGCTGCCCCGAACCCTGAAAAAAGCTGTTCGCTGAATAAATAGCCGCTGTTCTGTAAATCATTTTGGTGCTTTTCTATCGTTTGAAAAGTTTGTGCTGGAAGGTTGATCCAGCGTTCTGCGGTAAACAGATTTGATTTCCAGTCTGCTTTTATCTGCATGGCGTTGCTTTTTATGTTTTCGCATTCACCCTTCAGGAATTTCAGAAAATCAGGTATTTCATCGGAAAATAGGTCGTGCAGTAATTTTGCCTTTTGTATGTTGTTTAAAGATTTTAATATCTTCATGATTTTCATTTTAAGTTTTAAGGGGGGATTGCTCCCCCGGATGATTAATTCAGGATTAAGGCACTTGCGCCATTATTAGAAAAGTCACGGCAGAGGTTAAAGGCAGCCTGCGCCCTTAGTTTTGCTGTTCCCTCGATAATGGATTTGAATTTGGCTTCCCCGTCTTTATAGTTGCGGACGTTCTGGAAGTAGCCTGTCACGGCGTTGTATGCGCCAAACACCGTCCCTGCGGTGGTTGCCATCTGCTGTGAAGGGCTGGTAAAAACATATTCGTACACCTTGTCCACCATATTGGTATAGATGGCTGACAGTTCATCGTCCTTGCCGGCCTGCAGGTTTTTAAGCACCTCCTTATTCGGCGCCATAGCCACCTGTATGAGTTTTTTCACTTCCCTGTCTGTGATCCGGATTTGTGACCAATGGTTAAATAAGCCCTCTAATTCCGAACCCAGACTGGAACTGATCCCCATAAGCGTATGCGCCTGTTTGAGGCGGTCGTTTGCCGATGCGGTATGCCGTATTTTGATGGCACCCGAATGGTTAGCCATAGCGGCATTAAGGGTGTTGTTACATACAATCCTGATAGGTGTAAACGCCGCGGTGATGCTGCCGAAACCATCGTGGGAAGTGGTCAGGAAAAGGTATTTTTCAATAAAATCATCCTTGCCGACACGGATATAACCGGGCAGTTTGGCGGTAATAAATATGCGCTCACCTTTCCCCAAAGCCCCGGCAGTTTCGTACAGGATACCATCCCCGCCACCTACAATCGCGTCAAAAAATTCGAAGGCGTTTACATTCTGCACCACTTCGTAATCTTTGCCCACTACGCCCAAAACCTGTTCGGTATCGGTGCGGATGGTGGCAAAGTAATTGGGGACTTCTATTTCCGGGATAAGCAGTTCAGTATCTGGGTCGCCTGTATGGTTTCCGGTATCATAGGTAAATAATGGGCGTTTTTCGACGAAGTAGTCCAGCCCTGCGAATCTGATCGCCTCTGCGCTGGTGGGGTACTGCTCTACTATTTTACCCAGGCCGTGCCATGCCCTTTCCTTTACGCTGAAAAAGCTGTATTCCTGACTGGCGGAGTTGAAATTTAAGTTGTGTGCCATGGTATTAATTTTTAAAAGGTTCTGCAAAAAATGTTAATTGAATGAATGATTGGATTCAGAAGGGCATATCATCTTCATCAGGCCCTGCGCCTGCTGTTGCGGCTTTCTTTCCCTTGCGCACCGGTGAAGGTTCGCTTTTGGCCGTCAGCGAAAACAGTTTGATGGTATCGCAGGTGCAGGCCAGCCGTGCCTTAATGCCATCGCTTTTGCTTTGGTAGCCCTGCGCTTCCATCCATCCTGAAATTTCCACTACGGCCCCTTTGGTGAGGTATTCTGCAATACCGGAATTACGCCAGTAGGCGCAGTCAATGAACGCGGTTTTTTCCTTTTTTTCGCCTGCTTTGTTTTTCCATTTCTGGTTAATGGCCACGGTAAAATTGATGACCTGTTTGTCCCCTTTGACCGCTTTAACTTCTGCGTTTGCGGTTAATCTTCCTGTGAATAGCATAGTTTTAATGATTTAAAAAATGAATGATTAATTATTTACTTTCCTTTTGCCGCCCTGTCCTGGTGAATTCTTTTTAAAAGAAAAAGGGAAAAAAGAAAGCAAATCTTAAAGCCCGGCCGTCAGAAAAAAGGAATCGGAATAAGTCCCGCAGGGTGAAAAGTGAGGATACGAGCTTTTCATTATGCCGAAGTCTTTTTTCAAACCCAACGGCAGCTCCGGGCTTGATTTTAGCTGCGCTTTTTACCCGTTTCGCCTAAAAATAAAATGGAGTAAATAAAAATGCCATTGGAGCCGCAGGCGATGGGATACCCAACCCGCCATTTTCTCATCGTTTATCCCCAACATTCCGTCATATAGCCCAAACCAACCTGTCAGCCATGGGCATGGACACCCTGCCTACGCTGCTGCTATGTAAAGGAATAAACGATTGTAACAGCGTACCCCTGGTTCATTCCGTGTGCGATTCCGGCACCATTTCGTATTGACAGCAATTACAGGGACCGGCTTACCTATCCCCCAATGAACATTTCATCCCCCCCTTGTATGCCATAAAATACGGTTACGGGACAAATGCAGACTGACCCGGCTGAATGAAATGAAGCGGGTCAGCAAGTGCGGTCCCGGAACCGTTTTTTATCCCTCCGGCAAGCAAAGCTCTTGCGCGCAGCAAAAGTGCTTTGCCCTTTTTGCATCACGGGATAGCAGCGGCATCCTGCGCAGCAGATACAGCGAATAGCCCGGCCCGACGGTAGGCGGGGATGCCAAAACCGGTCCCGAAACAGGTGATAATTTGGTTTAAAACAGGAACAAGCCCATAATTTAAACTAGCAGAGATTTGATCTTTAATTGAAAGCCATGGGACTACTTTCATTCTTTCTGAAGCTTTTTAAATTTAAACCAGGCTGGAATGGTACGCCGGAAATATTCCTGGCAATGGTGATGGAAATGCAGTCGAGAAACAATAAAGAATTTTCAGTGTGAGAGGTGTTGCAATGGGGAGAAGTGATGCAAAAAGTAATCAACGTTAATCTTGCGCCCTATAAAGATTTTGCTGATCTTTTAGAAAATGGCGAGCCGGACTTTTCCATGGTTGAAAAATTACGGGGAAAAATGGATGTATTAAATCACAGACAAGAGTTAAAGAAAGCGTTACGGAGAGAACACTGACTTAGGTGATGACGATGTAATGAAAAGCAATGCGGAAAGTGCCGTTTTTGCCAGGAACATGGTCAAAGACCTGTGTTTTCTGTGGCGCGATTCTATGTATCGCGCCATTTTGATTATATACATGGCGCGATACTATATATCGCGCCACTTTTTTTATTATATTTGTCACAATACTAAGTATTGCGCCAAATGGAAAAGCGTTTTAAACCTACAGCAGAGGAAATATTAGGAATTTTAGCCAGGTTCCCGGACGGAGCGAACATCGACGATATCCGGTTAAGCAATTTGGATATACCATTGCGGACACTGCAAAGATGGTTGTCGAAATTATCGGATCAGGGCAAAATTATTGTTTCAGGAAAAGCTCGCGCGACCATCTATAAACTTGTAGTTCATAATGAAGCGGCGACGGCTGTGGCGGAGAATGAAAGCCTTATACCGCTTTCCGAATCCGGCAAGCGTATACACGCATTGGTTACGGCACCAATACAACAGCGTAAACCTATTGGGTACCAAAGGGAATTCCTTGAATCTTACCGCCCCAACATAGATAGCTACCTTACCGACGAGGAAAAAGCGAAGCTGGGGGCTATCGGCGATACGAAGACGGACCAACCTGCAGGAACTTATGCACAACATATCCTTAATCGCCTGCTGATAGATCTTTCGTGGAATTCCAGCAGGCTGGAAGGCAATACTTATAGCTTGCTGGATACAGAACGCCTGATCGAACAAGGCGAAGCGGATGATACGAAGTCCGCGAAGGAAGCGCAGATGATTCTCAATCACAAGGATGCAATAGAGTTTATAGTACAAGCGGCCGAAGAAACAGGCTTCAATCGCTATACCATATTAAACCTTCACGCCATGCTTGCGAACAATTTGCTGGCCGACCCCCAAGCGCCGGGAAGGCTCAGATCCATGGCGGTAGGCATTAGCGGCTCAACGTTTACGCCACTGGCTATACCCCAGTTGATCGGTGAATTATTTGATCATATTTTACAAAAGGTTACTGAGATCGAAAACCCGTTTGAACAGTCATTCTTTGTCATGGTGCATTTACCCTACCTCCAGCCATTTGATGATGTCAACAAAAGAGTTTCAAGAATTTCGGCCAATATTCCTTTTGTAAAACGAAATCTTTCTCCGTTATCTTTCATTGATGTCCCGGATGATCTTTACAGCCAGGGGATGCTGGGTGTGTATGAACAGAACGACGTTAGCCTGCTGAAAGATGTCTTTTTATGGGCCTATGAAAGGTCTGCATCCCGTTATGCAGTCATACGGCAGTCGTTAGGCGAACCTGATACTTTCAAATTAAAATATCGCACGCAAATACGAGACCTGATCAGCGCTATTATTACCGATGCGCTAAACTCCAAAGATGCCGGCAAACTTATAAGGGAGAAGGCAGAACAATTATCAGAAGCTGACAAAGGACAGTTTATTGAGGCTATAGAAACCGAGATACTTTCCTTACATGAAGGAAACTTTGCCAGGTATCGGGTAAATCCCAAGGAGTTTGAGCGCTGGAAAGCAGGATGGTAGACATTTTTCCATGGAGGTTGAGATAACACCGCAGACGCGATTGACGAAGCAGCCCGGAGTTTGCAAAATATATTGGTTAAATACATCGAACGGGAAGCGGTGGTTTTAGGAGCAGCAATTACGGTTGAAATATTTTGTTGTTGATGTGCAGAATTGCTTGCTATTTATATTTTATGTAATTTTCCCTTGGTTAAACCTGGCCTTATGAGAAGAGTTTTACTGCTGTGTTGTCTTACCCATTTAGTTGTTTTGAGTGCGGGCGCGCAAAAGCCGGACGTAGATAGTCTGTATGCGAGGCACCCGATTACCAAATCTGCGTTTTGTGCGGATTGTTACGAATGGCATAACGGGTACTACGGTGCAATAGCCGATGTCCGCCTGCACCAACCGGTGATCACTTTCTATATTTATACCCGTGCAAAAAAAGCGGCACAGGAGGCTTTGGGGTATAAACGGACGAATTTCTTAGCGGAATGGCATGTGGTAACGGGTATGCCGGATGAGGCAGATGTTTATGCGAATGCCAATAAGCAAATCAATAAGCCCCGACAACCGGAAGAACTGCAAAAAGGGCATTGCCAGCCATGGATTCTGTTGGCCTGGTGCCTGGAGGCGTGTGTGCTTTCAGATACATATACATTTAATGCGGGGATGGAGTACCGGGGCCAGAATACGGGCACGCAGGAAGCAAGCGAGGATTTCAGCCGGGATTTACTAAACAAGACAGACGGCGTCAGCATATGGTGTGGTACTTTCGGGAACCTGCATATCTGGGCGGATAAAAAGGACAAGGTGACGGATACGATGCCGGCTTATTATTGGAAACTTATTGAAGCGGGCGGCCAGACATATTGCTGGCTAATGCCGAATCAGCCTTCGGAAAAATATGATTTATTATCGTCGAGAACGATCAGCTTTAATGACTTGGCGGCGAAGCTGGGGTATAACCCGAAGTCAATTTTGCATTCGTTATAAAAAATCTGCAAATCAGTAATTTAAATTACTGGTTTGCAAATCATTGAACATATATCTTTAATTTTAATCAATACAGGATAACTACTAATTATGCTTCAAAGAAAACTTGATAAAAGGTCTAAGTATATCTTTTTTTTGATGAATTCCGTTTACTATGGCTTTCTTATTAGTTTGGGCTACGGTATAATATCCTCATTGATTGTATATTTTTTTGCTAACAATGAATTTAGTAGTTATATAAAGCATTTCTTTATATCCTTTAATTCGTTTTTAACTGGGGGACTGGCATTTGGATTAACTTATCAAGTCTATAAAACTCAAAACTATATTCCGGAAATGATATCTAATGTTTTTGAGAAGCATGATTTAGATAGTATTCCTCAATATAAGGAACACAATAAAAGATTCCACTCGGTTCAACGATCAATGACCATAGTAACATTGCATATTGTCATTTCTTTCCTCTTGTTTTATTACGCTAAATTTCCTTTTATTAATCAAATCCCGGAAACTTTCATGGTCATATTCGGGTGCTCATTATTTGGGTGTGGTGTGTATGTAGGAAGGAAAATATTTTACGTCGCGCAAATTCTCCAGACCATAGAGAACATAGAATTTAATGATGATATCTTTAGCGATAATAAGTTAGAAGGTATTGCCGTATACGTTAACGTTATTACAACATTTACAGTAATAACCACATGGCTTCTGATAAGGAGTTATTATGGTGGACCCTTTGTTTTCGATTCTATGTTTGGGCGATCTATTAAAATTTTCATGTTCTATCCAGCCATTACTGCTTTACCAGTATTGGTCATCTTTAACTATTATCCGAAAGTATTCATTAGGAAAATCTATACAAGATCAATCAATAACAAACTGAACTTATTGGAGGAAACGCTTAGAGGTAAGGAAAAAATAACAGAGTTTGAAAAGATCAAATATCTATCAGAAGTGGATAAAATTTCACAGGAGGAATTGAAAAACAGACTACGCCTGGCTCTCAACGATTTGCCTTTAGTCATTACAATTATCGTAATGCTAATAAATTTGTTTATCCAGATCAAATAATCAGGGCAAACATCATTATCGTTTGTACTTTTAAGGTACTGATGATGAGCTCATTCTTTTTTTGTTTCCAAAAAAAATAAAGTAACACTTGCGTTAAAACAGTAAGTAAAATCAGGCCACAATGCATGATGTTAAATTTGCCGTAGGCAATTAACAACAATAGTTGTAAAAGTTGTAAGAGTGAGACTAATCTTATAGTTATTTTTTTTCCTACGATTTTAGGTAAAGTATTTCCATCTCCTTTTAAATCTCTTAGATCAAGGAGGATTTCTTGACTCAGAATGTTTGAAATTATACAACCGCAAAAAAATAGGTTGATAGGAACCAATAAAAAAATAATGAACAAATGCACTATGGTAACAATTGCTACATAAAAGATCTTTAAATAAGGAAAAGAATTGACCAAGTAGTTATAATTGATAATTAACACCAGATAAAGCATGAATACGAATACGTAGCCCAACGGTATAAAAATTTAATAATGACCAAAGTGGTTAACAGTAAAAAATAATAGATAGTTATTGCAAATTCTGTTGTGATCAATTTTTTTGGCAGCACTCTATTCGGGTTATTTACAAAGTCCCGCTCAATGTCATTAATGTCATTGATGATAAACCCTGAAGCAACAATAGTGAAAATTGGAATAGCGTATGCTAAACTCAGGTTGATATCTTTTGTCTTTTGCCATGCAGGTAGGAAAATTGAAAACGCAGTCAAAAATGATTTCTCAAAACGGATCAGTTTTATTATTGAGAAGAACATTGATAATTAGTAGTTATCCTGTATTGATCGATGTGAGTTGCAAAAAAATTGTATATTCGATTAGAAAAACCTAGCCAATCGTGAATGACTATTACCGCATCCTATCCGAACTACCAAGCACAAACTATGATGAGGTAGTTGCGTACTTACGTAAAGAGTTATCTGTCTACTTGACTGAGCATTACGAATCTCAGTTCGAGAATGCCGATGTGCGGCATTTTAATGATAATGTTAACCGAAACTACATGCTTTACTTTGACTGTACAGACGATTACAGCACTGACATTTATAGCAGAGCGGCTCGCGTGGTTTTTATTTTTGCTAAAGCCGTGTTGAATCCTTCAAAAAGAAACGCTTATAGATTGAGCCAGTATGCTGGTTCTTTTAAAGGAATACCGCAGCTTGAGGGGTACGATAAGGGACATTTCGTCGCGCATTGTAACGATGGGCAGTTAGATCAAAATATTTATCCCCAATTAAAAGAGCTCAATAGAGGTCTTTCGGCCCAGGGCAAATTGTTTCGTTCGATGGAACGCTACTGTCAAAACAATCCAGGCGTATTTTATTTCATCAGGCCTATCTATTCTGACTTAACTTGCATACCTGATAAAATCGATTTTGGAATATTTACGAAACAATGCGGGCTCCTGTTAAATCGGTTCGACAATCGTACTATAGATATCGAATCTCCACAGTCAATGTTTAATTTTGATAATTCAATAAAGGATAACTGATTATTATGGAGCGTCTGACAATTGAATATTGGAGGAGATTTATCAAAACCGATGGAAAATTTGATGGCGTTAGTTTTGAAAACCTGATAAATGAGTTATTACCTGTATTGGGGCTAAATTTAGCAGGTACGAAACGGAGCTGGGATAGGGCCCGGGATTTTGAAGATAAGCGTGACAAAATATGGGCGGAATGCAAAATTTATCTGGATAATATATCTATACGGATCATTTCGCCAACATTGGTCATGGCCATCATAGACAAACCCAATAAAATATATTTCTTTTCTTATTCCAGGTTAAATGATAACGCCATAAGACACCTCTCCCAGTTCCAGGAAGCTGCGAATATCCCAATTTTTGTTTTCGATGATCTCTTGCTTGAAGCCTTGATATTGAGAAATGCCGTGGTGGTCGAGACCTTTTTTCCTGAATACCTCGTTTCAAACGCGGACGCGGGGGATATGATCGATATCCGCACAGGTTTTTCAAAAGACCCCGATATCGAGTACTATCACGAGGAATTGGAAGATCCGCAACATAAGGAATTATCGCTAAACTCAACATTTGCGATCGACCTTTTTATCAGAAATCTAAACATTACTGCGCCAACTAAAGCGATGGTTAAGCTGGAATGGTCAGCGGATGATCTGGCATTTCTGCTGCTAAATAAAAGCATCCGGAATCATGAAAACAGGTTGGATGTACAACTTGAACTCGGTAGTCTGTTTTTTTACAGATACTATTTTAAGACTTTAAAAAGCGGCGTTCAGGTTTTACCGCGGTTTAATTTTGAGATGAACGGTCAGGTCCGCCCGATTGAGTTGAACCCGCCAAGGGTAGATGTGTCCCCGGTCATGAAAATGAATCTAATCGGCAAACAGTACCTGGAATTGTTGCTGGAGTTTAAAACGGTTATCCAGGCGAGGCACCAGCCGGTTTTTTTCACTATCCATGGTGAAAGCGGTATCGGTAAATCAAGACTGCTGAAAGAATTTACCGACGCCTTATTCGAAGAAGAATTCGGTATTATCAAATTCAATGGTGAGGGCATTGATGCCTATCGCTTCCGGGAGTTTATAAGAAGTGTTATTTCGAAGGTTTATAAACTCCCCATTGTCCTGGTCGAGGATGCTGTACCGACCGCCAACGAACTGATCTATCAGTTGCTTTACGCCAGTGAATTTGACATCAACGACAATATCGAAAAAATCATTGATATTTTGTTAGAGGGTTTGAACCGGCGTAAGTTTGCCATTCTGATTGACAATCTTCAGAATTTTGACGACACCACGATCAACTTTATGGATGGATTGATCGCACGTTGCGAGGGAAATGCGCTCCGTCTGGTGATCGTTTGCTGTTTCAATACCAATTTTCTATATAGTGAAACCCAAAGCTTCCGCTTATTCGATAAACTAAGTATAAAAGGGCAAACGGATCAGTCAGTGTACCGAACCCATGAAATAACAGGATTTAACGACGCGGATTTTGACCTGTTTATCGACAACAGCATCAAACCGGCCGAGGATGTTTTAGACACACCATTTTCTGTCAAATATCCGCAGACCACGTCTTTTTTTAAAAGCAAGGTACTAAACAGACCGCTTTTTATTGAACAAACGCTCAGGTACCTCGAACAGGAGGAAGCTATAGAAAGGCGATATGATAAGTTCTTTGTCAAATCGATCGACCGGTTTCATGATGTACTCAACCATGAATTCCCCAAGGATCTTTTCGGTTTATTGTCCAGGCGCTGGACGTTTTTTGTGTCAAGGCTACAATCAAATGCTGTTTCACTTTTTAAACAGGTGGACCAAACGATCAAGTTTCTTTGCTATTTTAATATCATCAAATTTGCGCATGCGATAAGTTATGGCATCACCCCTGAAAGCATCCGGTTGCTTGAAACGCATGGTTTTATTTCCGTAGACGAAAGAGGCGCGCTTTCGTTTCAACACCATCAATTATTCTTATTCTTCAAATCAAAGATCAATGCCCCGACTTTCGATGATTATACCCAGTATCATGCTTTCTTAATTTCCCATAACCTTACAAAAAATTATTTCTTCCAGTATTTTATCCTGGCAGAAAAGCTTCAACTGTTAACCGGTGATACGGTCTTGGAAGCTACGCTGAAAGTGCAAGGTGAATATGTATACAGCGACTACCTGATCGAGTTCGTTTATTTGTTATTTGAAAAACTGGTTCAGGGGGATTTCGCCGAACAGGTGGATAAAAAAGCGGTCACTTTGTTTTTAAAGCTCGCTAAGATCGTTCAGGTATATGAGGGTATGGAACAAAGGCGGCTCCTGCTGAAAGAGGCGATAAACGAATGTTTGGTCCGCCCGGAACGGTTTTCCGACTTCGGGATGGACTATTGTAATTTGTTTCATGGTTATGCAAATGCCTGCATTACTGTCCATAAAGACCAAGAGGCGATGACTCTGTTGGAAAGGTTTATCGCTGGTGTTTACGAAAACATTGCTTTCAACAAAGAACAAGACAAAAAATATGCGCTAGGAAAAATGCAAAATAGGCTTTGTGTCGTCTACAAGGCTTTGGGGCAAGAAAATGAATCGTTGCAATATGGGTATTCCTCTCTAAACATTGCTTTAGCCATTGGGAACAGGGACCTGGAAGTCCGGAATTACATCGATCTGGCCAACGTGTTTGGCAGGAAATTGTTGTTGAAACCGGAAACCATTGAGCTCTGGGAAAAGGCGGCAGCATTGTACCACGATCACTGTGAAGAGCTTAAACATCAGCGCGATATGGTTCAGCTATATGAGGCGCAGGCTAATTTATTCGCGGGCAATTATCAGAAAGGTTTATCTCAATTGAAAGACGGGGTTAATTACTGTGAGGCGCATTTTTCCAGGTTTTTTGAAGTAAAATATTTGTTGCTCCAAATCGTGGGGACGATCACCCTTACAGAGCGAAAGGAATTAGAAATTAATCATTTGTTCACTTTGGTTCACCAAGCGAAAGATTTGGCGATCAGGTACCGCATCAACCGGAGTTATTGGAAGACCTTATTTATAGAAGGCCGTCTTTATGTGCTGCAAAACACGCATGAATTCTATGTGGAAAATGCCGCCGAATGCTTTTTGCAGACTTTAGATCAGTTCATTAATGTGATTAAATCACCCGGAATAGAGTTATACAACACCGCGGTTTTTGAATTTATGGCTTTATTTTTTCGCAGCGAAGCGCATGGGGCCTTGAGTGATGCTTTTTTCCAAAATGCGAAGAAATTAATCAGTCCGGAGATACGCTTACGGATGGAAGAGTTTCATGATTTACAACCGTCGGCCTTGTTAAGATACATTAGCGCCATTGAACCAAGACTGATGTATAATGATGGCAAATACGACTTCCCGGTTATCGGCTAAATTTTGCGGTTAGGTATTCCTTTATCTCCTGAAACACCTGATCGGCATTTTTGTTCGTAGTATCAAAACGGATGTCATCGGGCAGTATCCTATCCATAATATCACTGTTAACAACATGTGCGACGTTTTTATCTTTGAACCCAATTACTCTGCCATCAATTCTGCGATCAATATCTTCATTTCCGGCATAAAGTGAAATAAGCTTAAAATTAACTTCGGCTGGCAATCTTTCCCTGAGGTGCTGAACGCGTAGTGCCTTCAATGGGCCAACAATAAAAACCGGCCGGTAATCTTTTTCGAGGTATCTCAATGCAAGATCGCTGATGAGCTCAAGGCTATCACTGTACTGTTTTTTATCCCCGTCTTGAAAAGCATTGATCATCTTTAGAAATGGCCCAACTTCAATGGTCACTCCCCGTGGAAACAGTTTTTTTAGGCCTGCGGTCAATGTAGACTTCCCAACTCCGGGTGCACCCCTCACTAAAAAGATGTCCGCATTAAGCATGATCAATTTCACAAAATGGCACAATATTCATGTTGCGGTCGATTACCAGGTCCGCAGCACAGTCCCTTAGCCGCATCCATAATGCATTTGCTTTTAGCGCAATGTAACGGTCTACGAAATAGATGACTGGTACCGTCGTTTGGATGATGTTGATACCAAGCACATCAAGAAGTGGGATGTGGCGTACATCTCTTTCGCTATATTTGAACTCGTAGGTCAAATATATTGCGAGATATTTGCTGATGACTTGTTGGAACCAATCACCATCAGCTACCGTTGAGAGATCTATCAGCAAGTATTTGCCTAAGCTGACTTTTTTTCGCAGAGCAGCTTCCAGAGACTGGAAATTGATGTCAAAATAAACCTCACCATCAATCGTCATGCGATGAAAGTTTTTTGCGGCATAATAGCCTTTGATATCCGCACGATAGGGCGACCGATTGATACTGGCCGATCCCCCCCGATGATAAACGACGGAATTCGCGACTACCCAGCACTCCTTGCCTATCTCCTTAACCCTGAGACAAAGATCATTATCCTGGTAAAAGTTGACCAGATCAGTATCGAGTTTGCCAAGATCAGAGAACAACTCCCTTTCAATAATAAGATTTGCAGAGCAGGCCATCTGCACTTGCCGGGCACTCAACGCTGGTTTAAAATCAACTGGGCGATCTTTAAAAGGGTGAATATTGTTATATCGGGATAAGCCCATCCCAAAATCAATGATCCTGTTCGAATCGGGGTCGATGAGCTTGGAGCTGGCAATGCCTATCTGGTCGTCCGAGTGATAAAAAGCCGTTAAGTTATCAAACCAGTCTGCGTCAAGATACACCGTATCGGCATCGCTAAAAATCAAGTATTTTCCCAAGGCAGCCTCTGCCCCAAAGTTGATTGCTTTTGAATAACCAAGGCTTTGCGGCGATATCAACGCCCTAAACCGCTTATCTTCCAGATAGCTTGGAGGTGAGCCCTGGTTATTATTGACAACAACGATAATCTCCACCGACTCGGGGATGGTTTTTACAAGGGTGTTAAGACAAAGCTGCAGGTAAGTCTCATTACTATGGTACGGTATGATTATTGAATACTCCATAATAATCAGTTATCCTTTATTCAGCTCATTGCATGGCCATCGCGAACCGCATTCTAGGGTGTTTCTCGGCGAGGATCTTTTTTTGTTTTTCGAGGTTGACCTGGGTATATATCTGGGTGGTCATGATCGAGCTGTGGCCGAGCAGGGACTGGATGTATTTAATGTCGACATCGTTTTCCAGCAGAAGGGTGGCAAAGGTATGGCGGAGGACATGCGGGGTGACTTTTTTGCCGATTTTGGCCATTTCCGCAAGATTGCCGACGAGGATACGGATCGACTGGTCGGAGAGCTTGTTACCCAGGCGGTTGACCAGGAGATAACCGCCGTTGGCGGCGATCCGGCCGGCGAAGAGCGTACAATAGGTATCCAGGGTAAACAGTGCGTCCGGGTTGCAAAGCTGGATCATGCGTTGTTTCCCGCCTTTGCCATGAATCGTCACCGTGCCCGACTGCAGGTCAAGGGCGCTGCGCCGCAGGTTGGCGATCTCGGATACCCGCGCCCCGGTCGAAAACAGCAGCTCGATCACCACAATATTCCGCAAGGCTTCCAAATAGCCGTACTTGTTTTTGTCCTCCGGCAACAAAGCCGCATAGACTTTTTCAGCAGGTCATTCGACTCGGCGGCATTCAGCGCTTTGGGCAATAAGGCCGGCTCCTTGATCTTGATCCGCAGTTTCCGGAGCGGGTTCGCCACAATATGGTCTTCAAACTCCAGGTAATTGAACAGGGCCTTCAAAGTGGCCACCTTCCGCTTGATCGTCTTCGGCTTCCAGCCCGAAAGCTCCCGCAGGTAGTCCTTCAAATGCGTCTTATCGATCGCCGCCACTACCGACGGAAAACCCTGCCGTTCCAAAAATGCGCTGAACTGCAACAGATCGATCGTATAAAATTTTAGTGTCTTGGCCGACAAGTTCTTCTCGAACCGGCAATGATTAAAAAACTCCGTCATCGCCTCTTTAAAAATAAGCATAGTTAGTATCGCTGTAAAGTGAATAAAGGTGAAAGATGCCTTAATCCCCGCCAACCAGCAACATTTATTTACAGTAGGTACGTTAGCTTGATTATATTTTTCACTTAGAACCATTTCTTACAATATTTAACATAAGCCTGATCAAATACCGGAGAAACACCTGTTCAAATACCGTAATTATACGGTAGGTTGCTTATTTATTTTTTTTCAATTTTGCTTCAACTTGTTGATTGCCAATTAAAATCTTTATATTTATTTACTTAAATACCTTATCTCATGCCGACTTATATACTTGTTTTAGTAAACGACCAAGCCAATGCGAGATGGTTGGCCAGAAAATGGGGAACCGATCCTGCGGCACTTACCGCGTCCTGTACTTATAGTCCGGGAACCAGCCAGCTTTTCAATAAAAATCCGAACGACCAAATTGTTGCATGTCCATGCGCTAAACTGACTGACCCTTTAGGCGGGCAGGCGGCGGTGATCATGGTTAAACTCGCCTGAGCCATGAAAAGAAAAATATATTGCTTTGCTGTAATGCTAGTAACAGTCGGCTGTAGCCCGAAACTTACGCAGCGGTATGAAAAATTGTTACCACCGGTTGCTAATGATAATTCAGATGTCACTAATGATATTGAAATTTACGCCGCAGCGAGAGATGTGCCCGGGGCGGTGGTGGTCAACCAATATAACCTGACCGATCATGGGCAGGCGGCTTATATCAATGCTTTGTCCGCGCTGAAACCGAAAGATGCAGATGCGCTGCAGGCAAATTTATTTCCTGATATCAGCGGCCTGGACAAAGGGCCTTCCAGTATAGACAACACGACGTTCACTAAACGGTTGTTGTTTACGGTATTGAGCCACACACCTTACGAAGCCGACCGGATCACCAAATTGTCGATCAGAGTTCATCTGGACCCCAAAGTAACCAACGTTAAAGTGCTGACTTTTGATAAAATTACCACAGAATACCAAACCGTTGATTTAGGCAGTATCAGTCAAACAGGAGCGTTGAATTTGGGCGCAACTGCTAATTACGGCGTAGCGGGTAAAATCACGACAGGAACTGCAGGCGGCACCACCAGTACTACGGTAACGAGCCCGGACGGTTCCTCAGTAGTTACCGGTTTGCCCTCAACAACAACAGGTTCTGAGCTCGACCCATCTTTCGGCGCAGGCCTGAGTGCATCCTACAGCAATTCCACCACCCAATCCGTGAATTTGAAAAACCGTTATATTGCGCTGACCGGCTATATCAAAGATGATGTGCTTACTTTCGACGAAGAGAGCATCACGGGCGTCAACCTCACCGGCAACATTTTGTCGGACATAAAATTCAAGATCACCGACAAATCTGATACCTACACTTATAGCGTTTCCAACTTAACGACAGATGGCAAACCCACTGATCCGGACAAAATCAAAGTAAAAATAGTCCCTGTTTATGAACCCGGGATAAAAGGCCCGCTGACCATGACCGTCGATTATGACATCACCGTCCGGCATGTCATGAACGAAGACGGGAGGAAGACGATCTCCGAAAGTGATGATGAGATTGCCTATTATACCATCAGTCAAAAAAGCACGGCTGTTGACCTGACCCTGGAAAACCGCGATGATCTGGCGGTAAAAAAATGGTTTATCGGCAATGGTGCCAATGCGCTTAAGGTGACCGATCTGGTGACGCTCGACTCCGGCATTATGTATTTTACGTCTTACGATAATTGCCTGGCTTTTTTCAGGTGGCTCAAAAAAGTCAAATTCGATCCGAAAGTTGGACTGTTAAGCGGCGATTACCAGTTTGTACCGACAACTGGAACTTTAACCGACCTGATCAGTAAGCAGACTATAGAGAAAAATTAAATTGGACTAACATGCCTTCGACTAAAGACCTTGGCCGCTCGATCATAGACTTTGATCCCGAACAGCCGCATTTGCATTTGGAAGCGTTCGCGCTGACCGATATTGCTTTAACCAGCACCAATCTTTTACCGGGTAATGTCCCTTGGCCGGCGGGGAAGATACCGACGCCCGAGCCGTTGATACCGGTTCCCGGCGAAAGCGATGACCTGTTAAAATTTCAGGGCTATGATGCCGTCGTGGTGACCTGGACAAGCGCGGAAGCCGCGGCGCTGGCGGCGATGTTCACGCCGGGCTACCCGGTTTC
This sequence comes from Mucilaginibacter gotjawali, assembly GCF_002355435.1. Classification (NCBI taxonomy): domain Bacteria; kingdom Pseudomonadati; phylum Bacteroidota; class Sphingobacteriia; order Sphingobacteriales; family Sphingobacteriaceae; genus Mucilaginibacter; species Mucilaginibacter gotjawali. Next base: position 8,011 of record NZ_AP017313.1, on the reverse strand, counting down.
CTCCTGGTATGAATACCGGCACAACGTCGCTGATTATATTCCCCTGGTGACTGGTGCTAAAGCGCCGTTTAACGATAATAGCGCAAATATGTCGCGGTATTATCATTCCATGGGTCTTTATTTTCCCTGCAAGATCGGGTCGAAAAAAGTATTACTTTTCAAGTCTGGCTTGCATTTTTGCTATGATGGCCCGGCCTTCCCTGTAAAAAAGTTAATGGCTGAATTGTGCGCTATAGTTAAACCAAAAGTTTTTATTACGACAGGTACCGGCGGCGCTATCGGTGCGGATGTGCTGTTGGGCGATGTCGTGATCGCGCCAAAGGTCCGCTTCGATTGTACAAAACAATATGCCCATGAGCCTTTCAAAGACCAGGCCTATGCCACAACGGCCTTACCGCTTGGTTGTTTGGCCGCAATCACGCCCGCACTCACCCAGGTCAATGCCACCCGGGTGACCGGCGGCCGGGCGGTGCCGAAAATGTGGACCGACAATGGGTCCCTGATCGTCACCACGGATATTTTTGCTTTCGATGACAGTACCGATGCCTACCACCTCCAAGGTCTGGGCCGTGCCTGCGACATGGGCGACGCCATGGTTGCGGCGGCATTGGAAACTTTCCCTGATGTCAAGTTCTATGCCATCCGCAACGCATCCGACCCGCAAATACCCAATCCCGATAACAACCTCAGCGAAGCCGGAAACCGGGCCGGCGATATCTACAAAAAATACGGCGGCCTCACTACAGCCGCAAGTATCATTGCCACTTGGGCAGTAATTATTACTTCTTAATTTAAATCATGGATATACAAATCAATATGCTGAATGTCGGGGATGCCGATGCGATTATCGTGCACCTGGTCAAAAGTAAAACAGAGCAACTCGTTATCTTAATTGACGGCGGTCATCCCACTGACGGTGAACGTATCGGCGAGTTGCTCGATGAACTCTTAAAAAAAACGGACAAAAAGGGTCCAGATTTGGTCATTTGCACTCATTACGACGCCGATCATATCGGCGGTCTGCAATATATCGCCGAGAAATATCAAACATTGATCGGTGAATTCTGGATACACGAACATGAACTCATTAAACCCGCCGCGGAACTTGCCGAACAAGTCTTACAGCTCCGGAAAAGAATGAAGGATAATCCCGCCCATATTCTCAATGCGGAAGAGCATGCAGCAGTTACCGACATGAAAGATGTAGAAGACCTGGTACTGGAAAGCTACCCGCAAATGGTCAAACTGGTCGATTACCTGAAAATCCATCATATCAATAAATTTCAACCTTTTGCGGGTAGCACACTTCAAAGTTGGGAAGATGAGATCAAAGTACTCGGGCCTACCATACCATTTTACGATAAATGCGTTCCGAAGATCAAGCATTCCGCTAAAGATTTAATCAAAGAAGAAGCCGCCGCTATGCTTATTCTTGAGAAAACAAACCCAGTGGATAAGGACCCTTGCGAAATGTTGGGCAATACAGGTAAAACGGTAACCTACATTAACCAAATCAGCATTATACTGCAGATCTTAGTCGAAGGAAAAAAATACATCTTTACCGGAGACGCCAGCTTGGAATCTTTCAGAGCTATACCTGATTATGAAACCGCGCTTGCTGATATTTACTGGCTCAAAGTTCCCCATCATGGTAGCCCCAACAACAGCAGCCCTGATATGTTCAATATCATGAAACCTACCTATGCAGACATCTCCGGCGGAACGCAATATCTTAAACCCGAAGTCCCCGGTTGCCTTAAAGCCAAAGGCACCAAAGTCCGTTCTACCCTCGAAGCCCAGGCCGACCTCCAGTTTCCATATTAAACAATGATCTATAACAACGTTCCACAAGTTATCGCTGCCAACAAGGCAACCGCTGCGCTATATCCTAATGTTAACGCTTTCCTCCGCAACCCCGATTATGCCTGCAGGCAAAAGAAGCTGGAGGAGGCTACGGATTTAGAGGCCGAGCTATTTGCCGAGCCGACCTACAATATTCTGAACCTGCTGGCCACGGTTGGACTGGAAGGCAAAGTATTATTAGCGGTCGACACTCAGAAAGTGGATATGCTCCACGTCAAAGAAGCGCTCATCGGACAAAACAATAATGACTTGTATTTGAGTATGGCGCGATACCTTCCTCGGGCGGTGGACGGTTACCTTTTTTCCGCGGCGACATTATTGCCCAACAAAGCTCTATCTTCGAAAAACTAATACTTAAAATATAACATGCGCACACTTTATTTTATCGGAAACGGCTTTGACGTATACCACGGACTGAATACTCGTTACCAGGCTTTCGCTTATTTCCTCCAGGCTATATTTTGTGGAGAAAGGAATTCCTTCACCCTTCCCGGCGTCAAGCGAGACATTAATAAAATTATCATTAAAATAGGCCGCCAGTTCCGGGTTTTTGAATGTGGTCTTTCGTAACTGTTTGCAGGGAATGCACCAAACCGTAAATGCATCCACGAAGATGATCTTCTTTTGCGCCTTCGCCTGCTGCACGGCAGCCGATAATGAGCTTTCGATAAAATGAATATCCGCCTTTTTCCTGCCCGTGTCCTGTCCATTGCTCACCAGCGGAATATTGATCAGCGGGAGCCACAGGAGGATGAATAGATAGCGCAACCTGATCTTATAATCAGGAATGCATAGTTCAATTTGTACTTTCGTCATTGTTTTAAAATTGATTTCCGGGCTGTGCTGTCCGTCAATCCGGTTATCCGTTATTTGCCGCCCGGTGAGATAGCGGACCTGTCTTAATGTTTATCGAGCTTTTCCTCAATACGATGCTGTAGTTCCCTTTTAAAATTGTCGTCAAGTCTGATCAGCTCATCCGGTTTCGGCTCATGAAACAGGTCATGCACCAATTTATTGATGATTATACTCTGTTGCTCAAAAATCCGGCACACGGAGCAACCTGCCAGATGTATCTTCAACTCCATTTTCTCACGCATACTTATACTGCCTATCTGCTTTTTCTCAATCAGAAACGTCGCTTTCTTACAGTTGTAGGCAATTTTTTTCCATTCACTTTCTTCCATCTTCTTTTAATTTAAATCCAATTTTTTTGCAGGCAGGCCCTTAAGCTTACCTTAGCCCTGTGAATAATCACCCAATAATTGGAAGACGTAACTTTAAGTTCTGAGCATATCGTCTCTGTCGTCTCCTCATCCATATGCTTCATGGTAAAAACAGATAGCCACAGTGAAGGCAACTTTTGCATACATTGCTTAAGGATATGACTAAATTCCTTACCCAAAAGGGGGTTGCAGGCTTCCAACCCAAACGCCTGCGGCTGATGCTGTACCTTCCAGTGGCCATCTTCCGCTTCAAAAAAATCATCCAAATCCTGAGCTTCTGTCCGGGCTTCCTGCCTTTTTAAGAGTCCCGATGATTTTTTACGGTAGACATCTATGATCTTATTTTTTAAGATCGCGGTTAGCCATGTACTTTCCGAGCTCCTGCCTTCAAATTTTTCTACCCTCTCCAACGCAGCTAAAAATGTTTCCTGTACCAGATCACGGGCGAGTTCCTCATCGTTGATCCGGGATAGTGTGTAGCCGTACAAATAGTCGGCATATTTATTTACCCATTGTGCAGGGTCGCAGGTATGTACCCTGGTAACTGTTATCTGGCCTTTTTCTATATGCATCTTTGACTTAAAAATTTCCCATAAAATACCGTTGTTCCACCATGCACTTGTTGGTGTAATTTTGCTTTTGTAGTTGGTCGAAAAGCTCACGGAATCCTTACACATCTTTTTTTTATTTTTTTGTAAGGATTTTATACTGCCTGCGACAAATCTCCAAAAACCTCTAACGAAACATTAATGGTACCGTCTGTAAAATTTACCCTGATAGCCTGGGTGGCTATCATAGGCTTTGGTTTGGTTTCGTTCGTCTTAAAAAATAAAAAGGACGCAGCCCGGATTCATCCTTCCAATGCCACCAAAGGTTTTGTCGTTATAAAATCTTTTACACCGGATGGTTGTTTAACTTGTCCACCGGCTTATAAACTAATTACCCGTGTACACCAGAAAACCAAAAACCTGCCAGTTTATCAGTTCAGGCGTGCAGCCTATATCCAAAGACAGAATCAATATACGGGCTTGTTATATGCTCCACCGGTAAACGGCAGTGTAGCGTTTCTTGGCTCCGAAGGAGGTAATGCTGTGGCAGGAAGTAAATAACAAGCCTCCATTCTGGCTAATCAGAAATTTAATGACAAGATTTTGACCTTAACAGCTTTATTCTTTTGTAAGGCTGATACGCTTTAACCGACTAACAAGTTATGAAAAAACTAAATTTAATGATCATTCCTCTTTTGCTGCTGGCATTGAATGCCTGCAGTCAAAGCCCCTCTTCAGCGGGCAGTTCTGAAGATACGAAATTATACCCTGCTGCCAAGCCCAACAGCTACTGGAAGAAAGTGCTTTCTCCTGAAGCCTATGAGATACTGGTTAACAAGGGTACAGAAACACCATATAAAAACCCCTATTGGAACAACCATCAGAAAGGCGTATATGTGAGCGCGGCAACCGGCAAGCCGCTGTTCAGTTCTGATGCTAAATTTGAATCTGGTACAGGTTGGCCGAGTTTCTTTAAACCGCTTGACCCGAAGGCCATTAAAATTGTAAAGGATTATTCCTATGGCGAAGTCCGGGAGGAAGTAGTGGAAGCCAGTACCGGTTTGCATTTGGGTCATGTCTTTGATGACGGGCCGGCTCCAACCGGGAAACGTTATTGCATGGATTCTTATGCCTTTAAATTTATTCCCGCCAAATAATCAAATAAATATCATAGACAAGATGAAAGCATTAAAAATAATAATAGCAGGATTGTTGCTTGTTACCACTTATGTGAACGCGCAAACCAGCAATGATGAACAGGGATTTGCACGTCTCCCCGAGCCAAAAAAGGGTGAAAAAGTAGCCACGTTTGCAGGGGGATGTTTTTGGAGCTTATCCGAAGGCCTGTCCGAACTCAACGGCGTTAATAAAGTGGTTGCTGGCTATGCCGGCGGTACAGTGAAAAACCCTTCCTACGAACAGGTTTGCACCAAAACGACCGGCCATGCGGAAACTGTGCAAGTGTATTATAACCCGGAAGTAATTAGCTATGCAACCTTAGCGGAAGCCTTCTTTTATGCCCATGACCCGACAACCCCGGACCGGCAGGGACCTGATGAAGGACCAGACTATCGATCAGTCGCATTTTATCGTAACCCGGAGGAAAAGCAGGTGCTGGAGCAGGTAATTGCCAGGATAAACAAGGCGCATCATTATTCTAATCCGATTGTAACCAAAGTTCAGCCGTTCAAAATACTGTACCCGGCAGAGAATTATCACCAGGGATATTTCCGGCTGCATGGCGACAATCCTTATATCCAGCAGGTATCCCTCCCTAAAGTTTTGAAACTACGTAAAGCCATGGGCAGCCAGCTAAAGCCCGAATTCAGGAATAGCTGAAACAACTAATAAAATAGCCGGTTAATTAATTAACCGGCTATAAATATTTTATAAACAGGACTGACTATAACTACAAATATCCGGCCTCTTACATTACCCGGCAGAACCTCTGTCCGTCAATGGCGGAGTAACCATCGGCCTATTATAGCCGCATGAATATGAATTTCTAACTCAAATAAATATATACATTCAACTATGGTAAAACTAGCATTACTGGCCAGGCTGGAAGCCAAGCCAGGAAAAGAACAGGAAGTTGCAGACTTTATTAAAAGCGCACTGCCGCTTGCAGAACAGGAGCCCGCGACCGTGGGCTGGTACGCCCTGCAGTTAGGTCCGTCTACCTTTGGGGTCTTTGACACCTTTGAAACCGAGGAAGGCCGCGAGGCACATTTAGGCGGTGAGATCGCCAGGGCTTTAATGGCCAAAGCTCCTGAATTATTGGCCCTGCCGCCAATTATTGAAAAGGTTGACCTGCTGGCGGTAAAATAATTGATTAACGTATCCAAGCGCAGGGCTACCGAATATCGGGAGTCCTGTGCTGGATATTAAGCGGAAAAATAATTGCTTTTCGGATGATAAAAATACGGTACTTATCCCTATTCCTCTGCGTCATATTTGTTGTTTCCGCATCCTGCCGTTACCTGCGAATACCGGATAAAAAGGCCAGGTCTGAATTTTCCCGTCAGGATCTTTTTCCGCATTTTATGTATATGTCTGTTGACCATGTCAACCTACATTATGTGAAGGTGGGCAGCGACACCCTGCCCACATTATTCTTTATTCACGGATCACCCGGCAGCTGGAAGGGTTACCGGAGATACCTGATGGATACCGATCTGCTGAAACATTTCCGGATCATAGCCATTGACCGACCCGGTTTTGGTTACAGCAACGCCGGGCATGCCTATCACCTTTCCGATCAGGCGAGGTTAATTTACGGTATTGTCCAAAAGGAATACAACGGCAAGCCATTGCATCTGATCGGCCATAGCCTTGGCGGACCAATAGTAGTAAAGCTGGCTCAGGATCATCCGGAAGCCTACGCTTCGGTGACGTCGTTAGCCGGGTCGATCTCACCCTATGACGAGCCGAAGGAAAAATGGCGCGCTATTTTCGTACATAATCCGCTGCAATACCTCCTGCCCGGGCCGTTCAGGGTTTGTAATACGGAGATCTGGTATTTTAAGAAGGACCTTTTTGAGATGGACACCTGCTACTACAAAATGACTATGCCGGTTACCTTTATACATGGTGATCAGGACAATCTGGTAACCGTTAAAAACGTTGCTTACGGCACTCAGAAATTATCTTTTAATCAGCATGTTACAGTGATTCTTATTCCGGGCGCAAACCACCACATTCCCTGGGAGCATTACGATATTATTAAGAAGCACCTCCTGACTTTAACCACAAAACAATAAAAATTCACCCCGAAAACTTAATTTCCCGGTCAGCCCTGACCGTATAGGGCATTGAACATCCCGGCTTAGGTTTCCAGCGAAGTCTGATTGCAACTTTCATCTGAGTGTCTTTCCTTCAAATCCTGCAGTGATTTATAAAAAAGAAAAATTGTTTGTAAGGCTTTCCTGACGCCTGCGACAAACAGGGAAAAGTAATAAAAGTTAACCGAGAGAATCATGAAAAAAACATTCACGCTGATTTTGATATCCGTCTTCACTGCAGGTTTCGTATCAGCACAAAATCCAACTGAATTACACAAAAAGCACTACAACCTCGATAAAAATGGCCTGGCAATCCAGGGCTATGATCCTGTAAGCTATTTTACCGGAAAGAAAGCCCAGGAGGGTAAAAAAGATATCACCCTGACTACTGAAGGAATTACTTACCGTTTTGCGACTACTCAAGACCGTGACCTTTTTAAAAGCAGCCCGGCAAAATATCAGCCCCAATTCGGTGGCTGGTGTGCTTATGCGATGGGCGCGACCGGGGAAAAAGTCGACATCGACCCGGGAACCTTTAAACTGATCGACGGCAAACTGTACCTGTTCTATAACGCATTTTTAACAACACCAAAAAGAGCTGGGATAAGGACGAAAACAACTTAAAAGCCAAAGCCGACGCCAATTGGGCAAAAATTATCCAGTAATTCCTAATTCAAATTTATAAATCAATAAACTTCATTCAACATGAAACGTACCATTATCATTGCATTCGTTGCCCTATTCAGCATCGTCCAGGCCAAAGCCCAAAAATCAGAGATTTTCGCGCCGGGAGGCAAAGCCATTAAAGGTTATGACGCCGTAGCTTTCTTTAAACAGTCCAAAGCGGTTAAAGGAACCGACAGTCTTTCTTACCAGTGGAAGGGAGCCAACTGGCTTTTTGCCAGCCAGGAAGATCTGGATGCGTTTAAAGCAACGCCGGAAAAATATGCACCCCAATATGGCGGTTTTTGCGCTTACGGTGCTTCGGATGGCACCGGCCATAAAGCGCCAACCCAAACAGAGACCTGGACCGTAGTAAACGATAAGCTTTATTTTAACTATAACCCTAAGGTAAAAGAACTATGGTTAAAAGACC